>CANQWK010000006.1 GCA_947627545.1 uncultured Clostridia bacterium
TTAGCCCAAAATGTCAACACTTTTTTGAAAAAATGCCTAATCATCAAGTTCCGTAATCACAAACTTCATAATAACTCATGTTATTATCATTCTCATTATAGCGCAAAAATCAATACTTTTTGCAAAAAAATTATATTTTCAATCTTTTTTGTTTTTCACTTCAAGAAGCTTTTTGTTGCTGGCATTTGTAGGGGAAATGATTTTTCTGCCCAGTTCTTTCTCATATCTTTGTCTTGTTTCGCCTGCAAACTTGCCGCCACGCTTTGCAATTTCCTTGTTTTGATTGAATGTTTCTGGCTTTTCTTTTTGTGAGAGTTCAGTTGTGGTGACTTCTGCAAGCATATTTAGCACCAATTCAATATTTGTCATGTTGTCACGCAAGTTTTCTTTTTTCAAGCCTTTAAGTTTCTTGTATTCTTTAACACTTAGGCCAGACCATGCTTTTGTCATTTCGTTTGTGAGAATGGCATAATCTTTTTCTTGTGTTATCCCTCGTTGTTGCCATTCCGCTGTCAGTTCTTTTCGCATTTTGATTGTCATCATGCGCTGCGTAATCCATTCTTCTGGATAGCCTTTCTCGCGATATGTCGCAATGGCTCTGTCTATTGCTTTTTGTGGGTCGGCAATCTCATCAAGCCTTTCGCTTCCAACTTGTGCAAGCCAAACTTTGAATGGCTCAGCCTTTGGACTTGGAATAGATTGAACGAGCCTAAGAAGCCATTTGGTATTAAGCATATCGGTCTTGTATGTTTTTCCATCGCTTGAAGGCATTTTCAGTTGCACGAGATTTTCGTGCAACTCACTTCCTTCTTTTTTTAATTTCCTTTTCAAATCGCTCCAATAGTTTCTTGGCGTTTTGCTATCACTAAAAACTGCACACACATCAACAACAGAGAAATACCAATCTTCTTCCATCTCGTTCCATTGTGTGCGTATTTGTTTGTTCTCAAAAACTTTAATATTCGCCATCTCATGTTCTCCTATGCTTATATGATAGCATAAACAAGCAAAATTTGTATCGAAATTTCTAAATTTTTCTAAAATGAGAAAAGAAATGTTTATATGTAAAATCTAAAAAGAATTACATAGTTTTAGGCAGTTCAACATCGTTTTAGTTCACTCAAAATGGCATAATTGTTGTCAACTGTTGTCAATATTTCCAAATTTTTGACAACACTTTTTCAAATTGATTGCCAAATCGTTTTAATTATGGTATATTTATAAGCATAGAACACAACCCTTTGTTATGTTGTTTTTGTCTTGGTAAGGTGGGGTGTGTCGTGGGTCCGATTCCCACCAGTAGCTCCATATAAAACGAGTAAAAAGTCTTAATAAATCATTATTAGGAGGGAAATTATGAAAAATGATTTGCATGTAAGAACAAATTTTTCGGCGAGTGCTTCAAGAGATTGGAATTGGGAAAGAGTTTTAAAGAAATGTCAAGATGAAGGAATTCAAAGACTTGCAATAACAGACTTTGATACATGCATTTTCCATGTTATTAATAAAATTGTGGACACATCATCATTGTTTAAGGGACAAATTATAACTGGAATGGAATGTGATGTTTGTGAAAATGGCCTTACATTTGAACTTCTTGCATACAATTTTGATCCGATTAAAACTTTGTCTTGGTCTTATGAAACATATGGCACTTTGGAAATGCGACAAACAAAGATAAAAGATCTGTTAATTGATGTTGCAGAGAAAAAGCATATCAAGGTTGACAAGAAAGCAAAGTTTAATGGCAAAGTAGATTTTGGACACAAATATGTGTATGAAAATATGTTGAAGTACAAAGAAAACCAAGCATTATTTAATAAATATAATATTGAAAATTTGGGTGATTTCTATAATGCAAGTACTAAACAAAAAGATTTCCCATTATATGTTAGCATGAATAAGATTTTCCCCTCAGTTAAGAAAGTTGTGAATTTTATTCACTCCGTTGGAGGATTTGTTGTTCTTGCCCAACCATGCAAAAGTAAAAATAAAACAAATTTGGAATTTTTACTTAATGATGCTTTAAAAAATGATGTTGATGGTATCGAGGTTTATCATCCATCACACAGCAAAGAAGATATTAAATTCCTATTAGATTTCTGTAAAAAAAATAAATTAATCGTAACAGGCGGAAGCAATTTTAACGGAAAGCCAGAAAATATGTCTGTAGGAATTCAAAATATAGATAAATCAGAAAGTGAGATTTTGAAAAATATGAAAATCTAGTTTGATTTTCGCAAAATCAAACGGCTGTCGCGAAATATGAGGTATAATGCTGCCTCGCTCACTTGCTGATTTGTGCAAGCACATCGAAGTTCGACTCGTTGCATTATCAAAATTTGATTATTTTTGATTTATTTTGATTTTTAATCAAAAAATGAGTTATCGCAAAATCAAATGAAAAAAATCAAAGGTCGACTTTTTGGCGGTAACTCCCACACAAAAATCCATCAAAAACCCCCTATTTTATAGAGGTTTTGGTGGATTTTTTCTAAGGTGTCAAAGGGCGAAATTGCTTATTGTCTTATAGAGAAATTGTGTAAGTTTGACAATTTCTTTATCGTAAAATTTTTTTGATTCGTCAAAAAATAAAATTTCATTTCTTAATTTTGGAAGGAGATTGATTATAGAATCTAATTTTTGTCCGTTTTTGAGACAACTTTTCCATCTTCTAATCCCCAGCCAGGCCAATTTATCGGCATCTTTTAAAATTTTTCCCTCAATAGTAAGAGGTGTCATGTTATATTTATGATTTTCAATTGCAGCATAGCAATTGTCAATAAATGATTTTTCAAATTTTTGTTTTTTTAGTTCCTTTTTAAGCATTTCCGCTGAAATTTTTTCATGGTTGTTTGCAGTTTTCAATCGCCCTATGTCATGCCAATATGCAGCGAGAATGCAAACTTCCGCATCAGCGTTTACTTTTAAAATTGACAAAAGTTTTTTGACATAACAAACAACATCTTTGATATGTTCAAAATTGTGTTCATAATCTTGAGAGTGCAACATTTTCTCTTTAGCGATATCTATAAGTGTTTTGTATTTATTTTCAATAAGATCAAAGTTCATTTGAGTTTCCTTTTTGTTCATAACATTAATATTATAAAACAAATTTTTTACATTTCAAAACTATTTATATTTTTTTATTTAACCTTTACAACATTAAATTATCTAAAATGTAACGATATTTATTTTTTTAAATAGGCTACATATTCAACGTTTCCGTCTCCGCCTAAAATTATGCTTTTTTCACAGCCAATAAATGTAAATCCTGTATCTTGTAAGTTTTGTATAACATTTTTTACAACTTTTTCACGCATTTTTTCATCTTTTACAATACCTTTATGTTTTTTTGCATATTCTTTGCCAACTTCAAATTGTGGCTTTATTAGGCAAATAAATTCATTTCCTAGGTTAAGCAAATTATAAACATAACTAGATATTTTTGTAAGTGAAATAAACGAAACATCACAAACTGCCATGTTAACATCTGGCACAAGGGATTTATTTAATTTTCGTATATCTGTTTTTTCTAAATTTACAACATTATATTTTAACAAGTTTTTATCCAACTGATTTTCTCCAACATCAACGGCATAAACTTTTTTTGCTCCGTTTAAAATGCAAAAATGTGTAAATCCACCTGTTGATGCTCCAATGTCTAAAACCACTTTATTTTTAAAATCTAAATTAAAACATTGCTTGGCACCTTCAAGCTTTAATCCTGCTCGCGAAACATAAGGACACTTATTTAAAATTTGTATATCAAAACTTTCATCAACCAAATCACTGCATTTGCAATGTTTTCCATTAACTAAAACTTGATTTGCATTGATAAGTTCTTTACTTTCCGACCTAGATTTTGTAAGCTTTTGCTCAAATAAAAAAACATCTAATCTTTTCATAATTTTATTATATCATATTTTTTTAAATAGTAAAAATCTTTAATTGTATCTATTAAAAAACGTAAATTTCAATTGACAACCTTTGGCATATTTTGATTATTCTAATAAATATTAATTTGTTGTTTTATGTATGTTTCCGCGTTTAATGAAATAACAATAATTGCAATAATCAGCAAAGGTAAAGCAATAAACACGCCAACAAAAACATTTGTTATTGCCACTGCCAAACCAGAAATAGCAAACGAAATTAAATATATTAATAAATTACAAATAGATAAATTTAACAAATTTTTAAAGTTTACAATTTGCTTTAAAGGTAGTTTTTTGAGTCCATAAACAAGATAGGCTTCAAACAGCGAAATAACGCCATAAATTAAAATACCAATTATGCTAGCTAAAATGATGTTAGGCGTCCACAAAAAAGCCAAATAAAAGGTTAGTGCAGTTAAGCCTAGGGTAAAAATGCTATCAAAAAAGGTTGTTAAAATAAGTTTTAGTGCATTTTGTTTAGAAATATCGCGTTTAATTATAAATCTAGTTAAAAATAAACCAGCAATTAAACCTAAAATTGTACAACAAACAAATGCTACTACATATTTAACATAGCCTTTAATTGCAGATGAAACCGAATTTTCAATATCATGTGCATATTGTTTATAATTATCAATAGTGTTTTCTAAATTTATTTTTAAAGTTCCATCAATCCATTCTTTTGATGTTATTGTTTTAACGGCATTAATAGGATTATTCCAATTTATTTCAGCTACGCTATCAATAACACATTTTTTTAAATCGTCAAAGCCAATGTCCGCTTGTTCAGTTATGGCTTTTATATCTGCCGTGGCTTGATTAACTTGAATTTTAAACCCAGAAAACAAAAAACATACTCCAAACAACAAACCTAAAAATAATGTGCCAAGCGGAGTAAAGCAATATTTTAAATTTTTAAAAAAACTAGTTAAGCCTTGTTTAATCATTTTTTACTCCTTTGTTGTTTTTCAATAAATCTTCTTTTTTCTCTTCTTTAAAGTAATTTTTTTCTTTAAAACCATTTTCTTTTTCAAATATATTTTTTTCTTTAAAGGTTAAGTTTTTTTTAATTTTTAGGTTATTTTCTTTTTCAAAGTTAATTCCTTCAATTGTAATGTTTTTAATAGATTTTGCAACGGCTATGGCTTCTTTATTTTCTTGATTTCGTTCTATAAATGCGGAATATACGCCTTCCCACACAAATAATGTTCCGCTAATGTTAATTAAATCAAACCATAAATTGAAATTACGAAGCAAATAACTTAGCAACAAAATTATTGCACCAACAACAATTAACGACCAACCTGTTGCTCGCTTTTTGTTGTTGTCTTTAATTATTTTGTAACCCATTAAATAAACATTTTGCCTTATAATTTTTTCGCATTCCTCGTTTGTGTAATTGCCAAAATCTTTTATAACGATGTGCAAATTTAATTTATAACTTCTGGGCAATAACATAACAGCATCTTTAATGTCGCAAAATAATTTATCGTTTAATTTTTCAGTTTTGTCATCGCCAAAATTAGGGTTGACAAGCTCACTAAAACTATCATAAACAAGGTTTAGCGTTGCAACTTTGCCTTCAATTTTAAAATAATTTTGCAATAATTTTAATTGTAATTCTTTGCTTTTTCTCATTTTCCTTCAAACTCCTATAAAATTAACTTTTTATTTACGCATTTTATCATATTTTAGTTTATTTTTCAATTTATTTTTATAATTAATCAATTAAATTATATATAACACTAAAACTCTTAGAAAAAAACTTATATTTTTTTCCTTTACTTGTACTTGACTTTTACGTTATTTTAAGTATAATTTATACAACACATAGTTTTATAAATTTAAAAGGAGGTAACTATGGAAAGAAAAACCACTTCAAAAGAAGAATTATATTTAAAACAACAGCAGTTACAAGAATTTGGTAGGGTAAAAAGCCATGCTCCACTTGTTTCACGCCTTGTAGATGAACACGAAAAAGTGGCAAATCTAAATTTGTCCGTTTCAGGCAAAAATACAATCAGCTTAGCAGGAGTTGATACCTTTGGCAAAGGCAGGTGGATGAAGTTTGATATAGATAAATATAAAAAAAATGCCCAAGAACTTAAAGCTTTGGTGGAAAATGATGTCTTTGAATTAAGAAAAGGGGATTATTATATTTTTATGGATAACGAAGGCAAACCTCATATAGCGGTTTATATAATTGGCAACACAGTTAAAAGGGTGTATGGCATAAAAGGAAGTTTCTTCACAGTAAACCTAGCAGAAAAATATCTTGATGTTGTAATAGAATTTTTAACAAAAAATCCAAATGCCAAAGATAGCGATAAATGGCTTAAAATAGAAGAGTTGGAAGCTCGTTTAATTGAATATAAAAAACAAATTGAAAGTGGGAAAACGGATGAAATAGATATTGGTTCTCTCATGGCTGATTATTATGAAACCTTTGCATATCATCGATATTTTAATACAGAAATTTTGTCAAAACTTCGTCCACAACTTGCAAAGCACCTTAAATGCAAGCCAGAAGAAATTGATTACGGAGCAGATTTTAAAGGAAAATGCAAACAACCTTATGTGATTGTTTTGAGAAATGTTGATTTTGAGGATTCACAAATTACAAATTTAGGCAAATTGCAAACAATAGGTGGAAATGCAAATTTTGAAAATTCACAAATAACAAGTTTAGGCAATTTGCAAATGATAGGTGGGTATGCAAATTTTATAGATTCTCAAATAACAGATTTAGGCAAATTGCAATTGATAGGTGGCAATGCCAATTTTGAAAATTCACAAATAACAAGTTTAGGCAAATTGCAAACAATAGGTGGAAATGCATATTTTGAAAATTCACAAATAACAAGTTTAGGCAAATTGCAAACAATAGGTGGTCGTGCATATTTTGAAAATTCTCAAATAACAAGTTTAGGCAAATTGCAAACAATAGGTGAAGATGCAAATTTTGAAAATTCACAAATAACAAGTTTAGGCAAATTGCAAACAATAGGTGGAAATGCATATTTTGAAAATTCAAAAATAACAAATTTAGGCAATTTACAATTGATAGGCGGATATGCTTGGTTTAGAGATTCACAAATAACAAGTTTAGGCAAATTGCAAACAATAGGTGAAAATGCATATTTTGAAAATTCACAAATAACAAGTTTAGGCAACTTGCAAACAATAGGTGGAGATGCTTGGTTTTGTGATTCACAAATAACAAGTTTAGGCAAATTGCAAACAATAGGTGGAGATGCAAATTTTCAAAATTCAAAAATAACAAGTTTAGGCAACTTGCAAACAATAGAAAGAAGTGCTTATTTTGGAGGTGCTGGATATTCACAAATAACAGATTTTGGCAATTTGCAAACAATTGGCGGAGGAGTTTTTATTGAAAATGATATAAAATTAAAAAAATTGTTTCTTTCTCAATTTGAAAAAGATGGAAAAGGCTGGAAACGTAAATTAACAGCAAAAGTTGAACAAGAAAAACCAACTAATGATGATAAACAAAAGAAGTCAAAAATCAAAACAGAAAAAGAAAATATGACACATAATGATATTTTAGAAAAGTAACATCAAAATATGAAGATATTTTATAAGGAAATGTTATGAGATTTATTAATGCAAAATTTATTAAAAGTGCTAGCAAAAAGGCGGAGTTTATTCAAGATGAACTCCCTCAAATTTCAATTGTTGGGCGCAGCAATGTGGGCAAATCTAGCCTAATAAATTTGCTAACAAACAACAGCAAAATGGCAAAAACCAGTTCCACGCCAGGCAGAACACGTTTAGTTAATTATTTCAATATAAACAATCAATTTTATTTGGTAGATTTGCCAGGTTACGGCTTTGCCAAGGCAAGTAAAAACACAACTTCGGCTTGGGATAGCATTATGAATGACTATTTTGTAAATAACCCACAACTCAAACTAACTTTTTTGCTTTTAGATTGTCGCCTAATGCCAACACAATTGGATTTGCAAATGTTAGATTATCTTGCTGGGTTAGAAATTCCAGTGGTAATAATTTTAACCAAAGCGGACAAAATTAGCCGAAGTGAACTCAACTTAGCAATTGATAAAATTTCAAAACAACTTCGCTTTAACAAAAACCGCATAATTGCAACCAGTGCAAGCAAAAAGCAAGGGGTGGAGCAAATTGCAGCAATTTTAGATGAATTTATAAAATAAAAAACTGCCTTTTGGCAGTTTTTTAATCTAAGCAGTTTAATTTAAATAATTTTGTAACTTAGTTAGTTTTGTAATAAACTTTCTTTTTAAAATTTTATTGGCTACTAAAAATGTTTATCTTGAATTGGTGGATTGTGGGCTAACTGCGGTTGGATATAGTGGCAAATCAAACACTCCTGGGCATACATCGTTATTAGCATAAGGTGTGCATGGCGGAATTGGGCAATATCCATAACTTGGTACAAGCACATCTACCACTGCTACAACCTTTAAAATAGATGTAACGCAAGCATTAATAGAAAAGCCGCCTGTGGTTGGGTTAAACGAGCCAGACGAAATAACTGCACTGCCAAAAGCAATTACATCAATAGGCGTTAGCGATGGCTGAGGTACATATAAAATAACATCTTGAACAAGAGTTATTGTGCCAGTTGCGGTACCTGCAACGTTATTAGCATCGGTGTATGTAACAACAACAGGAATGTTCACATTTGCTTGAACACGAGCAAAATTTGGTCTATCTTCAAACCTTGTAACAACTAAATTTGAAACAGTTGCATTGCCTCCAACCGAATTTCCGCTTACAAAATTAAGTGGAAGAGCAGGGTTTGCAGGGTTAAAATTAGTTAATGATAGTTGATAATCTTCAATTTGAGATTGGTTCATGCAAGCATCAAAAACTTTTGTGGTTTGAATGCAAATTCTTTCACAAAGCCCATTTAAAGCGTTGTTTGTTTGGCCAGGGAAAATGCCTGGTCTTGCGTCAGTATAAAATGACATTTTTTCCTCCTATAACTACTATTTAATATTCATCACACCATTTTTTTGTGAATTATGCCACAATTTAATAATCAATGTTTTGTTGACTAATTATAAAAAAAGTGATAAAATAAAAAATAAGTAATTAAATTGTTAAAAATATTAAAAATTAAAATTTTTAAAAGGTAAAATACATTTTAAGTTTATAAGATATAAATAGCAAATAAATTAGTAAATAGAAAAATGTTATTAAAAGGGTTAAATAATATAAAATGAAAATTTTTTCAATTAGCGATTTACATTTAGATATAAACAATACTAAGCCAATGGATATATTTGGCCCTGTTTGGCATGGACATACAGCCAAAATTGTAGAAGATTGGAAAAGCAAAGTAACAGATGATGATATTGTAATTTTGGCAGGAGATTATTCTTGGGCAATGAAATTGGAAGATGTTGTGCCAGATTTTCAGTTTTTAGTAGATTTGCCTGGCACGAAAATTATAATTAGAGGCAATCATGATTACTGGTGGAGCAGCATTGCTCGAGTGCGAGAAAAATTGCCGCCAAAAACTTATGCACTTCAAAATGACGCAATAAAAATTGGAAATTATATTTTTTGCGGTAACCGAGGTTGGTTAATTCCGCAAGGCAAATTCGATACTGAGGAAAATAAAAAACTTTATGCACGAGAGGTTATAAGATTAGAACTTTCACTTAAAGCCGCACAAAAATTGCAAACGAACAACGAAAAAATAATTTTTATAACACATTATCCGCCATTTAATAACAAAATTGAACCTAGCCAATATACCCAATTAATTGAACAATATGGTGTTTATAAAGTTGTATTTGCACATTTGCATGGATATATAAATCCTAAAATGCTTTATAATGAAATAAATGGCATATCTTATTATTTAACCAGCTGCGATGCATTAAAAAATTCATTAATTCAAATTGATTAATTATATTGAAATTTATAAATAATTTATAAATTAAATAATTAAAAATAATCAAAATTTATAAATAAAATTATTAAATATAAGCATAGTTTATAATAAAATTTAAATTTAAAGGTATAAGATGGAATTTAATCACATTTCAGTTTTAAAAAAAGAGAGCATTGAAGGGCTAAACATTCGCCCTGATGGTTTTTATGTGGACTGCACTACGGGTGGCGGTGGGCATTCACTTGAAATTGCAAAACAATTAACAACAGGCAAATTAATTTGTATAGATAAAGATATCGATGCTTTAAAAAAAGCAAAGCAAGTTTTAAAAGAACATCTTAATAAAATAATTTTTGTTAATGATAATTTTGCAAATTTAGAAGAAATTTTAAACAGTTTAAACATAGCAAAGGTTGACGGAATTTTAGCAGATTTAGGAGTTAGCAGTTATCAGCTAGACGAAGCAGAGCGAGGTTTTAGTTTTATGCGTAACGCAAAATTAGATATGCGAATGAATAAATCTCAAAAACTTTCTGCGTATGAAGTTATAAATAGTTACAGCGAAAGTGAACTTGCACGCATTATGTTTGAATATGGCGAAGAAAAAAATTCACGCCAGATAGCACGCAAAATTTTAAAATTAAGGCAAATAAAACCAATTGAAACAACTTTTGAATTGCGAGATATTGTTATAGATAGTTATCCGCCAAAATTTAAAAATAAAACTAGTTTGCCAAACAAGGTGTTTCAAGCAATAAGAATAGAGGTTAACAACGAACTTAACGATTTGCCTAACGCAATTGAAACTATGTTGCAAAAGTTAAATAAAAACGGCAGATTGTGTGTAATAACTTTTCATCCGTTAGAAGATAGAATTGTAAAAACTAAATTTAAACTTCATTCTACTGATTGCATTTGTCCGCCAAGAATACCTAAATGTGTGTGTGGTCATAAAGCCGATATAAAACTTATAACCAAGCATCCAATTGTTCCGTCTAATGAAGAGTTACAATCAAATTCTCGCTCAACCTCGGCAAAATTGAGAATTGCAGAAAAATTATAAAATTAATAAAAGAAATTGACAAAAATATTCTAAAAAGATAAAATACTAAAAATTTTATAAAAATGAAAAATAATATAAAAATTTACAAAAAATGTAAAAAATAACCATAATTTTTAAAATTTTGTTAAAATTTTGCTTAAATTTTAAAAAAATTGACGAAATTTTTAACTTTTTTAAAAATTATGTGTTACAATATTGTTTACTAAGGAGGGTTTAATTATGGAAGAAAATTTTAACCAAACCTTACAGCCAGAAAAAGAAACTCAATCAACAACTCAAACAATAACTGAAACAGAAAAAGAAACTAAAGTAGGGTTGGAAGGTTTAGCAGATTTGCCACGCATTGAAGATTTATTGCGTAGTGAAAAAGAAATTAAACCTTCACAAAATTTTCAAGGTTTAACAACAGTTAACAATAATTCGCAAAAAGAAGATAAGCCTTTTACGTTAAAAAAAGATGAAAAAAAAGCTTATGTAAAAAAACGAGTTAAAGTTTTAACATCTGTATATGTTGCGGTTGTAGGCTTGTTGTTTGCGTTTGTGTTTGGAAACGCAATTACAATGGCAGTGCTATCAAAAAAAATAAATTCTAACACAGATACAATTCAAAGCCGTTCGGAAATTGTTCAAGCGTATGAAATAAATTCTTCTCAAGAAGAACAAGAAGCAAGTGGAACATTTCAAGTTAAACTTAACGAGCCAAGAGATTATAGCGATGATACCAAAGAACTAACCTTTTTTGATAAATTAACAATTTTATTTAGAAATCTTTTTGGTTAAAATTCTAAAATACGCTTATAAAAAATAAAATGTTTTATGAGCGGATTTAAAACCTTTTATAATTTTTATAATATAGAAAGAAGATTTGTTGCAATAATTTTAATTGTTGCAACTCTTTTTATTGCACTTTTAGGCAGAGTTTTTTATTTGCAAATTGTAAACGGAAAACAGCTTCAAACTATGGCTGCTGACGAATGGCTTAGAGATTTACCTTTAAGTAGCAAACGTGGCGAAATTTATGATGCCAACGGCGTTAGTCTGGCAACAACAATAACTACTTATGACGTTTATGTTAGGGCAAGAAATGTGGAAAACGCTATAGATTTAGCAAATGCTTTATCTAACGAATTGAATTTAGATTATTCAAATGTATATAAAAAAATAATAAATAAAAATATAAGCGAAGTTTTAATAAAAATGCAAGTAGATGAACATATTGCCTTAAATTTAACGCAGTTTAGCGGAGTATATTTATCTCAAAATGTCGCACGAGTTTATCCCTATTCAAACTTGTTAACGCAGGTTTTAGGTTATTGCACAATTGACAACATTGGTCAGGCAGGTTTGGAGTTGTATTATGATAAATATTTAAAAGGAATTGATGGTAAAAGTTTAACTCAAACCAACGCACAAGGCAAGGAAATTGAAAATTCACTAGGCTATTATATTCCTAGCGTGCCTGGTGCAGATTTATATACAACAATTGATGTTCAAATGCAATCAATTTTAGAAAAAGAATTGCAAACTGCTTATGAAGAACATAAGGCAACAAGTGTAAGCGGAATAATTTTAGATGCTGAAACTGGCGGAATAAAGGCGATGAGTAATCTTCCAAGTTTTGATTTAAATAACGTTCCGCGAGATGACATAAACATGCTTCAAAACCGTACAAAAAACTCATGCGTTGTAGATGTTTATGAGCCAGGAAGTACATTTAAATTAATAACGTTAGCCGCAGCATTAAATGAAGGACTAACAGATATAAATGAACATTTCTTTTGTGGTGGAAGAACAACTGTTGACGGCGAAACAATTAAATGTTGGAAAACAACGGGTCATGGAAATTTAACTTTAATGGAAGCGTTTAAGGCTAGTTGCAACTGCGTTTTTGTTAATTTGGCGTTGCGAGTAGGACTAGATAAATTTTATGAATATTTAAATTATTTTGGCATTGGCAAAAAAACAGGGGTAGATATTGCAAGTGAAAGTAGTGGAATTATAATGCCAAAAGAAAATGTTAGAAGAGTGGATTTAGCTAGAATAGGCTTTGGACATGCAATTGCAGTAACTCAACTTCAAATGGCAAATGTTTACGCAAAAATAACAACAGGAAATCAAATTACACCCCACCTTTTAGATAAAATTTCGGTAGATGATAAAATTTTATATCAAATAAGTTCTCCAAAAACAAAAGTTAAATTATCGCAAAATACAATTCAAACAATAAATTCAATGCTTGCAAATAATGTTAACAGCGAAGGAAAGTTCACTTTTATTGCTGGTTATGATGTGGGTGGCAAAACAGGCACGGCACAAAAATATGATGAAAATGGAAAAATTGCAACAGGTAAATATATTTCAAGTTGCATAACCACATATCCAGCTCAAAATCCTAAATATATTTTTATTGCAACAGTAAATGAACCTAGTAATGGAGCATATTATGGTGGAGTTGTTGCAAAGCCGATTGGAGAAAAAGTTTTTAGCAAAATTTTTGAAACAAAAGCAATTCAACCAACTGATGAAAGCCAACTTAATAACACTCCAAATATTGAAATGCCAAATGTAGTAGGCATGAGTTTGGCAGAAGCAGTTGCAACATTAAAACAGTTAGGTCTAGATTGTATTTTTGATGGCGAAGGAGAATATGTAATTGCACAACTTCCACCACAAGGAACAAAATTATATTTTGCCGAAATTGTTTTCTTAATTACAAATTAAAAAAAATAAAAAAAATTCAAAAATAAAAAAAATTTAATAACAAAAAATAAAAAATTTTTAAAAAACAGTATAAAAAACAAAAAATATAGCAAAAAACCAATAAAATTTTAACTTTTTTAAAAATTTTATCATAAATTTAATCATTTTGTCTTATTTTGGCTGCTTAGTTAAATTTGTAATTTTACATGATAAATTAGCAATAGGAGATGTTATGAAGTTGTATGATATAATTTCCAATTTAAAATTTATAGGCATAAAACATTATCAAGATATAGAAATTAATGCACTTACCTGTTCTAGTAAAGAAAGAGTTTCAAATGGAATTTATTTTTGCATAAAAGGCCTATCGCAAGATGGTCATAAATTTGCTTTGGAAAGCGTAAAAAATGGAGCAGTTTGCTTAGTTGTTGAAAAATATTTAGATATTCCTATAACTCAAATTTTGGTTGAAAATTCTAGAATTGCAATGTCTTATATAAGTTCAATATTTTATCAAACATATAAATCTAAAATGAAATTTATAGGAATAACCGGCACAAATGGAAAAACAACAACATCGTATGTAATTAGAGAAATTTTAACAAATCTTGGCAAGAAAGTAGGATTAATAGGAACGGAGGGAGTTTATATAAATAATTTATTATTGCCTTCTAGTTTAACAACTCCTGACCCAATTATGTTGCACAAAATTATTTACGAAATGGAAAGTAATGGATGTGAATATTGTGTTATGGAAGTAAGTGCACATTCAATAGCTTTAAATAAAATTGATAACATAAATTTCGATGTTGCAGGCTTAACAAATATAACAAAGGACCATTTAGATTTTTTTCTCTCAATGGAAAATTATATTAAATGCAAAGCAAGTTTATTTAATGTTAAACATACAAAATTAGGAGTAATAAATGCCGACACAAAACAATTAAAAGATATAGCAAAAAAATCTAATTGTGAAATAACAACAATAGGCAAAGATGGCGAAGTTAAAATTGAAGAAATAATACAAACTTTAAGGGGTACTAATTTTAAAATAAGTTTTAATAATAAACAATATTCAGTCCATACAAATTTGCTAGGCGAATATAATGTACACAACGTTTTGTTAGCAATTATTTGTGTTGCAAAAATGGGTTTTAAAATAACTGAAATTATAAATGTTGTAAAAAATAATATTATTATAGTGCCAGGAAGATTTAATGTATTAAATATAGATGCTAATTTTAATGTAATTGTAGATTATGCACACACTCCAGACGGAATAAAAAATGTACTTTCCACAATAAAAAAACTTTCAATTTCGCGATTAATTACCGTGTTTGGCTGCGGTGGAAATAGAGATAAAACAAAGCGTGCAGAAATGGGACAAATTGCGTCAGAGCTAAGTGATTATGTTGTTGTTACAACTGACAATCCACGAGATGAAAATCCTGAAATGATAATAGATGATATTTTAAGAAACAATGATAAAGAAAATATAGTTAGAATTTTAGATAGAAAATCTGCTATAGAATATGCGCTTTCAATTGCAAAAAGGGGAGATGTTGTAGCAATTTTAGGCAAAGGAGCGGAAAATTATCAAGAGGTAAAAGGAATAAAATTGCCATTTAGCGATTATGCAGTAGTTGATGAATATTTTAAATATAAATCGAAGGACGAATTAAAAGCATGATTAAATTAATTTTATCATTTCTAATAAGTTTTGTTCTTTCGCTTATTTTAATGCCGTTAATTATTAAAATTTTAAAAAAACAGAGTGCTGGACAAACCATATTAGGATATGTTGAAGAACATAAATCAAAAAACGGAACGCTTACAATGGGCGGAGTTGTATTTATAATTACAACGCTTTCTTTGGTATTTTTCTTTTTAAAATATAATTCAATATGGTTTATGGTTTTGCTTGTAAGTGTGTTTTTTGGTGTGCTTGGATTTATGGATGATTTTATTAAGGTTAAATTTAAACAAAATTTAGGACTTCGTCCATATCAAAAAATAATAGGACAAGTTGGAATATCTGTAATTTTTGCAATGTTTGTTTACTTTTTTAGCGGACAAGCAGGTAATATAATAATTCCATTTTCTAATATAGTTATTAATTTGAAATGGATTGTAATTCCGCTTGTTATTATTGTTTTGTTGGCAACAACAAATAGTGTTAATTTAACTGATGGTTTAGATGGCTTAGCGGGTAGTGTTAGCTTAATATATTTGGTGTTTTTTACAATAATTGCAAACATATATGCAAATAAAATTTATCAGCTAGGTGAAACAGGGCAACTTATTGAAACAATTAAAAATATAAATATTTTATCTATGTTGTTTGCTGGTTCAATTTTAGGATTTTTAATTTTTAACACAAATAAAGCCAGCATATTTATGGGGGATGTTGGTTCGCTGTGCCTTGGCGGATACATTGGTGCTTCCGCATGTGTTTTAGGTTTTGAATTTTTAATTTTAATTTTAGGTTTTTGTTTTGTGTTTAGTGCAGTATCAGTAATTTTGCAAGTTGCATTTTTTAAGTTAAAACATAAACGAATTTTTAAAATGGCACCATTTCATCATCATTTACAGATGTCTGGTTTAAGCGAACCGAAAATTGTTTTAATATATTCTTCCGTAACAATTTGCATTGGATTGATATGTGTAATTTTATATTTAATTTAATAAAAAATTTTTAAAAGTTAAAAAAATAATATGTTTTTTATAAAATTTGTAAATTTTAATGCTATTTTTTAAAAATTTTAAAAATTTTTATGTTTTTAATATTTTTTAAATTACAAAAATAATTCAGTTTGTAATATAAATTTAAAATAAAAAATAAATTTAAATGGGTGATGTATGAATTTTAAAAATAAAAATGTTTTAGTTTATGGGTTATCTAGTTCAGGAGAGTGGGCAGCAAAACTTTTGTTAAAACTTAAAGCAAGCGTTTTTTTGTTTGATGACAATTTAGAAAAGTTAAAAACAAAACATTTTAAAAATTGTTATTTAGTTCAATCGCTAAATGAAAATTTTATTTCTCAATTTGATTACATTATATTATCACCTTCTATAGAGCCAGATAATGAAAATGTAATAATTGCAAAACAGTTAGGAATAAGAATTTTTAGTGAATTAGAATTTGCTAGTTTATTTGCAAAAAATTATGTAGCAATAACGGGTACTAATGGAAAAACAACAACGGTTCAATTGCTAACTGCCTTATTAAATAAAAAGCAAAAAGCAATTGCTTGCGGAAATATTGGTTATCCACTTTCAAAAGCGGTTTTGGAAAATAAAAAACAAATTAAGGTTATAGAAGTAAGCAGTTTTATGTTGGAAAATGCTGTTTCTTTTCATCCTCATATTGCTACAATTTTAAACATTCAGCCTGACCATTTAATTAGGCATAAATCAATGGAAGAATATGCTAAATTAAAATACAACATTTTTAACAATTTAACAGCTAATGATTACGCAGTAATTAATTTAGACAATGAAATTCGTCCTAAGCAACAAACAATGTTAGTTACATATTCTCAAACTCGTTCGGCTGACGTATATTTAAAAAATGGAGCAATTTTTTTACACAATAATAAAATTATAAACAAAAACGAACTAAATATTAAAGGTAAGCACAATATTTACAATGTGATGTGTGCAATTTGTTTTGCTTATATTTTAAAAGTTAAGCCAAATGATATGCAATTAGTTTTAAAAAATTTTTATGCCGATGATTATAGAATTCAACATGTAGCAACAATTAATAATATTAATTTTTATAATGATAGCAAATCAACAAACATCTCTTCAACATTGGCTAGTGTAGAAACAGTTAAAGGACCAATTATTCTTTTGCTTGGCGGTTCAAACAAATTTTTAAATTATAACGAATTGTTTTCAAATTTATCTTCTCGCGTTAATTATATTTTTGTTTATGGCGAAATTTCAAATGATTTAGAAACTGCAAATAATAACAAATTTAAATTAAAAAAATGCCGTGATTTAACAGAGGCCTTTGAAAATGCAACAAAAGTGGCTATTAGCGGTGATAACATTTTGCTTTCTCCGGCAACTGCAAGTTATGACCAATTTTCTAATTACATAGAAAGGGGCAAAAAATTTAATGAATTGGTGAGGGAATATGAAACTAAAACAAAACAAAGATAGTTTAGTTTTAATTTTTTCGACTTTAATTCTTGCTATTTTTGGTTGCGTAATGGTTTACAGTGCAAGTAAATATTCAGCATCTCAAAGTTATGCTGATAGTTTTTTCTATTTAAAAAAACAAATAATAGGTGTTGTAATAGGTTTTATAGGTTTAGTGATAT
Organism: uncultured Clostridia bacterium; assembly: GCA_947627545.1. GTDB lineage: Bacteria > Bacillota > Clostridia > Christensenellales > UBA1242 > Onthoplasma. Next base: position 17,938 of record CANQWK010000006.1, read on the forward strand.
GTTCATTTGTAAATCATAAAATTTATAGAAAGTTTTATTGGATATTTTATTTTGTTGGGCTAGTGTTTTTACTTTTAGTTTTCATTCCGGGTTTAAGTAGAACAAGTTATGGTGCAACTCGCTGGATAGGAATAGGAAATTTTACTTTGCAGCCTAGTGAAATTTCTAAATTTTGCCTTGTATTCTTTTTGGCAGGCTATTTAAGTGATGGAGATAAACTTTCAAAAATAAAACATATTTTAATAACGCTTTGTTTGGGCGGAGTGTATTGCTTGCTAATTATGTTAGAGCCTAATATGTCAATAACTATGTGCGTAGCTTTCACTTTAATTTTCATGATGTTCATTGGTGGGTTACGCCTAAAAGTTTTTGGATTTTTAACAATTCCTGCAATAGCCTTGGTTGTTGTGTTAATTTTAATAGAACCTTATAGGCTAAGCCGAATTGTTGCATTTTTAAATCCGTGGGAAAATCCATTAGATGAAGGTTATCAATTAATTCAATCGTTATATGCAATAGGCAGCGGCGGTTTATGGGGAGTAGGTTTATTTAAAAGCCGACAAGCTGAATTATTTTTGCCATTTAGTGAATCGGATTTTATATTTTCTATTATAGCAGAAGAACTCGGTTTTGCCGGCTGCGTTATTTTATGCGTGGTGTTTATGCTTTTAATTATTTCAATTTTAAAAATTGGCATGCGCGCAAACAATAAATTTTCGTCTTTTTTATGCTTTGGGATAGCGTCAATAATAAGTATTCAAGTTTTGCTTAACATAGCCGTAGTAACAGGCTCAATTCCGCCTACAGGTTTACCTTTGCCTTTAATAAGTGCAGGAAGCACCTCACTTTTTGTGTTTATGTCGGCAATAGGTGTAGTTTTAAATGTAAACAAACAAACACTTAAAGAAAGTTCAATTTATATTAAAACTCATTAAAAAACAAAATTAAAAAATTTAATAAAATTAAAACATTTTCACACAACTTTAAAAAAATTATACTTAAAACAAAAAAGCCACTCACACAAAATCTTTAAAGCCTTCATTTAAAACCATTTAATATACAATTTATCATTAAATATTAGTAATTCATATATAATTATATGAAATTAAACCTTAATGATGTTTTTGTTGTGCGTGGTGGAAACCAATTAAATGGAACAATTAAAATTCAAACAAGCAAGAATGCTACATTGCCAATAATGTCGGCAAGTCTTTTAGCGGAAGGAGATGTAAAAATAAATGATTGCCCAAACATAACCGACTTGCATAACATGATATCCATATTAAAAAAGATGAATGTAAGGGTTGAAAAGCAGGGCAACAGTTACATATTAAATTCATCAAAAGCGGCAAACGCAGAAATAGATGAAGAATTAGCAAAAAGTATGCGTTCTTCAATTTTTTTGTTAGGTTCAACACTTTCAAAATTTAAAACCACAACAATAACAATGCCTGGCGGATGTAAAATAGGCAAACGACCAATAGATTTGCATATTTTTGCACTAAAAAAATTGAATGTTAAGGTAAAAGAAGTGGGCGAAATGCTATATTTCGATGCAACAAAAGCCAAAAGCGGTTACATAAAATTAAAAATTCCTAGCGTAGGAGCAACCGAGAATATTTTGCAATTTGCATGTAAATTGAAAGGAAAAACTATAATAGACAACGCGGCAAAAGAGCCAGAAATAGCAGATTTGTGCAATTTTTTAAATTTAATGGGAGCGAAAATTTTAGGTGGCGGCACATCTAGAATTACCATATACGGAGTAAACGAATTAAAAGGCACAGAATATACACCAATTTCAGATAGAATTGTTGCAGGAACAATAATGATAGCCGTTGCAATTTTAGGCGGAAAGGTAACATTAACAAACGCATTTAAACATCAAAATGAAAAATTAATTGAAATTTTATCGTTAATAGGTTGTAAAATAAATTCAAAAAATGGTATAATAGAAATATCTAAACAGGGCAACCTTGCTCCAATAGGCAAAATATCAACAGGCTATTATCCAAGTTTTGCAACCGATTTGCAATCGTTAATTGTGGCACTAGCATGCACAACAAACGGAAAAACCATTGTGCAAGAAAATGTTTTTGAAAATCGGTTTTTAATTTTAAACGAACTAAAAAAATTAGGTGCCAACATTCATCAAATATCAAACAACAGCGTAGAAATAAATGGCACGCAAAACTTGTCAGGCTGCGAAATTAGTGCGTTAGATTTAAGGGGTGGGGCAAGTTTAGTGCTTGCAGCATTGGCTAGTAAAGGCGCATCAATAATAAAAAATGTGTTTTACATAGACAGAGGCTACGACCATTTAGAAAAAATGTTATCAAGTTTAGGAGCGGACATTAAACGAAAATGAACAAAAAAAAGATAGTAATAATTTCAATAGCATCGGTTTTAGCGGTAATTTTGCTGCTAAACATAATTTTATTTGGACTAGTTTTTCGCCTAAGGCATCAAATGGTGGAAATTGTTGGCGAAGATGGATTGTTTAAATATGTTCAAACGGCAGAAACGGAAAATGAAGGCAAACAAAAAGTTCCTTTAACAAAAGAAGATATTTTATCTGCTGCTGGAATAAAAAAAGGCTCATCAACTTTGCTTATAAACAAAACAAAGGCTGCAACAAAAATTGAACAAGCCTATCCGTACGTTAAGGTTATACAAATTTCAACCACAGGCGTTTCAACAATAAAAATTCGCCTAACTTGCCGCTACGAAATGTTTTATTATAAATTAGACCAATCTTCTAGTTTTTATGTTTTAGATGAAGATTTAAAGGTTTTAAATATAACTCAAATTCAACCAAACTTGCCGCAAATAAATCCAACCTCGTTTAAAAACAACGGAACAGCGGAAACAACCAATATTTTAAAGGTAACAAATCAAACAAAAGTGGGAGATTTTTTAACAAACGGAAATTTCAGCCAAATAATAAGCAGCCTATATGTATCAATGTATCGCTCGGTTTTGCTAAACGAACAAGGTAATTTAAGGTTTGAAGAAGCCGAAACAACACACTACGCAACACGGCAAGAAATATCAACAATAATAACCAACATAACCTTTAAAATTGGCAACACACTAGAAGGCAACTATCAACGCATAGTTTTAGCCACCAACTGCGGAATAAAAATTGATATAGGCAAACCAGAAGAAGATTTATTAACCAAAGTAAATATATGCTTTTCGTCAATTAACCAGATGAGTGAAGAGGACTTTTCTCGCAAGGGAACAATAATGTACGGCTATGACGAAAACGGCGAAATTGAAATGTCATATATCTTTAACAATCAAACTGTCTAATAAATCAATTTATAAAAGGTTAAAATCTAAATAAAACGCCAAAATTTCAAGCACTACCCCACAAAAATATAAGCGGTAATTGCAACATAAAATATACAACATCTTGTGGTGTTACACAAAAATTTAAAATTAAATTAAAAGCGGTTAAATTTGTTTGACAAGTTTAAAAAATTTTTCTATAATTATTGCAATTAATAGGGGAGAATTTTTGTGCTAAACATAAAGTACATTTTAGATGTTGGCTCTTCCTGCTTACGCTTGCTGGCGGTATCAAAGTTCATGGGCAGAAATCAAATAGTGGCGGAAGAAGAGGTTTTGTATGACGGTTATATGGACGGCGAATTTTTATCTGCCGAAAACCTAACAGCCAATTTAGATGAATTAATAAACAAAATGTCCAACAAAATGCGGAAACCAATAAAAGCGGTTGTGGTTGGCGTGCCAAGTGAGTTTTGCGTGTGCGTTTGCAAACGAATATCACGCAAGTTTAATGTTTCTCACAAAATAACGGATTTTGACGTTAAAGATTTGTTTGAAACCAACAAAAGTTTTGGAGATAGCCAAACCTATTCGGTAATAAATTACAGCCCAATGCAGTTTGTTTTAGATGACGATGTAAAAACCTTAACACCAATAGGCATGCGTTCGTCAAATTTGGTGCTAGACGCAAGTTACATATTGGCAAAACGAACATTTATAAACTTATTTTTAGAAGAATTTGCCAAACTTAACATATTTGAAATAGATTTTATATGCACCGCACTAGGCCAAGCCTTAAGTTGCGAACAAGCCAAGGAAAAAGTAAAGCCCTTTGCCGTTGTAGATGTAGGCCATATATCAACAAGCGTGTGCGTGCTAAAAGGGGAAGGGCTAGCACTGTTAAGTTCGTTTTCAATGGGCGGCGGACATATTTCAAACGATTTAATGCAAATTTTAAACCTAAATTTTAAAGACGCCGAACTAATAAAACGCAAAGTAATTTTAACGGTGGAAAGCAGCAAAAATGAAAGTTACGAGGTTTGCTCAAAAGGTAATTTAATTAAAGCGCCAATTAACATGACAAACCAAATAGTAAAAAGCCGAATAGAAATAATAGCAAAAGTTATAGGCGAAATTTTATCAATAGACCAAGCGTTTAAAGATATAACCATATATTTAACAGGCGACGGAATATCACACTTTAAAGGAGTGAAAAACATTATAAAGAATGTAACAGGGCTAGACGTAATAGAGTTTTCAATTCCGTTTGACAATTCAAAAGGCCGCTATCAAACATCAAAAATAGGTCTAACCACACTGGCGGAAATAGTTGTGTAAAAGCGGCACTAAAAAACTTAAATTAGCAATATAAAAACCTTATTATTTATAATGACATTATTATATAAAGAAAAATCAAAAGAATAACGTAAAGAAAAATTCAAATAAAAATAAAAAAATTCAAGAAAAATCTAAAAGAAAAATTAAAACCTAAAAGAAAATTTAAAGGAGAATTTATAGGAGGATTTATGAATAATTATGACTTATCTTCAAATATCTGCAACATTAAAGTTGTTGGCGTGGGTGGTGGCGGAAACAACGCAATCAACCGCATGGTAGCCTCAGGTGTTAAAGGTGCATATTTCGTGGCTGTAAACACCGATATGCAGGACTTAAAAATGTCTAACGCCGATGAGGTTATTCAAATAGGCGCAAAACTTACGCGCGGTTTAGGTGCAGGCTCTAACCCTGAAATAGGCAAAGCCGCAGCGGAAGAAAGTAAAGAAGAATTAACCAAAATGCTTCAAAACACCGACTTATTGTTCATAACCACCGGCTTAGGCGGCGGCACAGGCAACGGCGCAGCCCCTGTAATAGCCAAACTAGCCAAAGAGATGGGCATTTTAACCATAGGCGTAGTAACCAAACCCTTTAAATTTGAAGGCCCTAAACGTGCTGCCAACGCCGAACAGGGCATAAGGGAAATGAAACAGTATGTAGATTCCCTTGTGGTTATTCCTAATGAAAAACTATACACCATCTTTAACAAAGAGGTTTCTTTTGTAGATGCGTTTAGATATGCCGATGATGTTTTGCATCAAGCCATTCAAGGCCTAAGCGAACTAATTTCTGTTCCTGGCCTTATTAACCTAGATTTTGCCGATGTATCTACCATAATGCGAGATAAAGGCATAGCACACATGGGCATAGGCAAGGGCAGAGGTGCAAACAAAACAATAGAGGCAGTTCGCCAAGCCGTAACCAGCCAATTGCTAGAAACCAGCATAGAAGGTGCAACGGGCATTTTAATTAACATAACTGGCGGAAGAGATTTAACTTTAAGCGAAGTTTATGAGGCAGTTGATTTAGTTAGAGATGTAGCAGACAAAAACTGCAATATCATTTTTGGTGCAAAAATAAATAATGACACTAACGGCGAAACTGAAATCACCGTAATAGCCACCGGCTTTGATAAGGACTCTAAAAAAGTGGAAGAAACCGCCAATTTTAGCGATAACCGAGCCAACTATAAACCATTTGTAAATTATCATCCAATAGAAGAACAACAACCACAGCCAGCCAACCAATCACAAACCACAGCACAAACCAACCCTCAACCTGAGCCAAAGGACAAAGTTGAAGATATATCTCTATCAGCCAACCGCCCAATAATAGACGATGACGATTTACCACCATTCTTGCGCAAACTAAGGAAATAATCATATTTGTCATACCGAGCGTAGTCGAGTGTATCTCCAACATGTCATACCGACCGAGCGTAGTGAGTGGAGTGTATCTCGTATCTCATCTCATCTTAAAAGGAAACCAATGAAAGATTATTATGTATATATTTTAACAAACAAAACCAATTCCACATTATATGTTGGAGTAACTAATAATCTTATAAGGCGGGTAGAAGAGCATAAAAACGGAGTAGTAGAAGGCTTTACAAAAAGATATAATATACATAAATTAGTTTATTTTGAAATAACCAATGATATTGAAAGTGCAATAGAAAGAGAGAAAAAATTAAAATTATGGTCAAGAGAAAAGAAAAATCGATTAATATCATTAAATAACCCAACTTGGCAAGATTTAAGCAACAATTTTTAATTGTTGCTTTTTTTATGTCATACATTAACCTGTCATACTGAGCCCCGTCATGTCATACCGAGCGAGTAAAACGAGTCGAGCGTATCTCCAATATGTCATACCGACCGAGCGTTAGCGAGTGGAGTGTATCTCCAATATGTCATACCGACCGAGCGTTAGCGAGTGGAGTGTATCTCATAATTAATCGAGTGTATCTCAATAGATTCACTCCATTCGTGCTTACGCACTCAGTCGGAATGACAAGGATAATATGTCATACCTTAACATGTCATACCGAGCGAGTGCAACGAGTCGAGTGTATCTCATTTATAACAAACCAACCCTCAAATGTCATACCGACCGAGCGTTAGCGAGTGGAGTGTATCTCAAATTATCGAGCGTATCTCAACCTAAAAAATAAATTTGCAAAAAATTCTACAAAAAAATTTAAAAATCTTTAAAAATCGCTTGACTAATTTTTTTTTAATTTATAAAATAAAAATGTATAAATGCAATGGGCAGGTATACATTTAAAAAGTTTGAACAAACTATAAATGTTAGGTCGGGGGAATGTTAGTTGAAGATACCTCAACTAATATGGAAGGTTAATTTTTAAAAAAATATAGGAGGAATTAAAAAATATGACCGCAAAACAAAAAATGACTATTGCTATTACCGCTCTATGCTTAGTTGCAGTAATTGCAATCGTTACAGTAATTGCAGTTTTTGCTGCTACTACAGCAAAAATTAACTCTGCTGTTAATGTTAGTTATACTGCTACAGACGTTGTTGGTACTGCCTCTGCTAAATGGTACGGCGGCGCAGAAGACGCTGAATTAGCAGGTGAAAACATGGATAACAATGGTTCTGAAGTAGATGGCGAAACAGTTCTAAATTTTGATGCTGATTCAGATTTATCTTCTCAAAGTGGAACATTATCTCCAGCTAAAGACATCACTTTTGATGCTAGCCACCAAGATGTTATTTTTGAATATAAATTCACTAACAGTGGTTCTCGTAGCTACAAAGCAACAGTTGTTTTCACTGGAACTATTGAAAATGTAACTATTACTTCTAAAACTCAACCTACTACACCAATTACAGTTTCTAGTGGACATTCTACAATTACAGATGATGTAAGCCCTACTTCTCAAAGTCCTAGTGCTACATTCACAATTGCTAATGTTGCAGTTGCTGCTAACACTGGTGTAACTTATGTTTATGTTAAATTACACTTAACAAGCAAAGCTAAAGATGCTACATTCTCTGGTACTTTTGCTTGGACATTAACTGCTGACGCTAAAGCTTAGTATTAAAAATTAATTATTTTAAAACTCCATATTATTTTAGGTATCAAAATCGTATGGAGTTTTAATTTTAATTAATGCTTTTTAGAGATACACTCCACTCGTGCTTACGCACTCGGTCGGTATGACAACGTAATGGAGATACACTCCACTCGTGCTTACGCACTCGGTCGGTATGACGGGGTAAGTCGGTATGACAGGGAATCTCAACCTATTATGTCATTCTGAGTGTAGTCGAAGAATCTCATCCTTATTTAAAAAAAATATTCTTTCGGAGAATAATTATGACAACTAAAACTAAATTAACACTTTCAATTACAACCATTTGTTTGCTTGCTATAATTTCGGTTGTGGCTGTTGTGGCGGTTTTTGCTGCTACTGCTCAAGATTTTAGCAGTAACATTATTGTTAATTTTGAATGTAATAATGTTGATGGTAGTGTTAAAGCCAATTATTATGTTGGAGACGAAACTAACAGTTTTGCCATGCTTTCTTCTTCTGGTAGCGAAACTATAAACTTTAATTCTGAACAATTTAAGCCTGAAGCAGAATTAACTCTTGCTCCTATTAAGGACATTGATGTTAATGGCGAACGATTTGTTGTTATTGAATTTATTTTTACAAATTTGGCAGATGTTAATTACACAGCCAATTTGTCTTTTGTGGGCGAGGCTAATAATGTTACAATTATTGTTCCTAACAAACACTCACAAATTTCTAATTTTGATGCTATTGTAACCGAAGCACAACCAAATTCTTCTACTTTTGCACATAATGTTGAAGTTAATAAAAATTCAACATGCTATGTGTATGTTAAAGTTTCTATTAGCAAACCAAATGAGGGTGCTTCATTTTCTGGCAACTTTAATTGGGTTTTAAACGGAGAAATTTAATTTAATGACTAAGAAAAAGAAAATTATTGTTTCAATAATTTCGGTTATTGCTGTTATATGCGTTTTAGCAATTTCTGTTATTGTTATTTACGCGGCTTCACAGCATGATTTTTCTAGTGCTATTAAAGTTTCGTTTGATGCTCAAGGCGTTGACGGTGCAGTATCGGCTAAAATTTATTTAGGTGGCTCCGACACTAAGGGCAGCAGTTTTACTAGCGATGGCACAACTAGTGGTAAAAAAGTTCTAACTTTTAAAAAGGACCAATTTACAAGTTTAATTTTAAAGCCTACTCAAGAGTTTAGTTTGCAAAAACCTAACACTTTTGTTGTTTTTGAATATGAATTTGATTGCAGCACCATTATGCAAGGTGGTTACACTGCTACTATGGAATTCTATGGCATTGCAGATAACATTAAAGTTACAACTTTAAACAGTGCTTCTCACACCACTAATTACGGCTCTATTACTTCAACTGTGTCCGACCCTACTAATTTTACTGTATCGGCAAACATTCCGCAGGGTAGAAAATACTTTGTGTACATAAAAGCCGCTATTATTGACGATAGCATAGATGCTAATTTTTCAGCAAATTTCAGTTGGAAATTAAAGGTTTAGCCATTTTATTTGTTAACATTTAGTTAACGCATTATTAAAATTCAGGGGTAATATGTCAAAAACTAAAAAGGTAACACCTTCCATTCAAGACACTGAAAAGGCGTATAAAGAGGGTTTAGAAGATAACTTAAGGAAAAGAAAACGCAAGCGTATAATATTGCGTATTGTTTTGCTTATGTTAATTTTGTTATTAGTTCTAGTTATTATTCTTGCTTTATCTTTAACAAGTTGCACAAAGGTAGAAAAAGAATTGGCTCTTGATATGTCCGTTTCTTCTTATGGGGTGGAAAACGGCCACGCCGAGCAACTGGGTAATACAAAAAAATATCGCTACGAGCGTGGCACCGAAACCGATGGAGTACAAAACATAGAATATCCTCCATTTAATTTAGATGTTGGCGTATATTTCCGCCTAGATTACAAAATTCATAATTTAAGTGAAATTACATATTCTTATGTTATAGATTTAACTAAACTAGAAATTTTTAACTGTGAAGTTACCTATTTTACAAATTTAACCGATGAAGAAGAAGTGTTCCCTGAAAGCAATATTTTAAGGTTGGCACATAATAAAGATTTTGAATTTTCTATTGTTATTAAAGTTAAAGATTATGATATTTCAACTGCTAATTGTAAAGGCGTTATTTCTTTCACAATAGAAATTATGTAAGGTGAAAAGTGAACAGCAATGGAGTTAACATAAATGTTGTTGAAAATGATAGTGTAAACCACTACATGAAAGTAGCGGCTAAACTTTCTAAAAAATACAACAAAAAACGTAACATAAATGAATTGTTCTTAAAGCCAAAATCTCCTTTAAGAAGGGTTGTTTCATACATTTTAAACACTCTAAGCATTATTGTTTTTTGCTTCTGCTTATTGTTCTGCTTTAGTGCGGTGTATAATCGTGTGCAAAACATGCCACCTTCCATTGCTGGCTATTTCTGCATGCGGGTTAGTTCTGGCAGCATGGTAAACAGTGGCTTTGATAAGGGCGATGGCGTTATTGTTCGTTCGGTAGATGTTAAAACTCTTAAAGAGGGCGACATTATTGCTTTTTATAGCGATAGCACTTACATTAACGGCATTGATTATAACCTTACAAAAGTTTCATCTAACGACATTCCTAAAACTAAATATTCGCTAACTTTAAAAAAGTTTTTTGGCATTCAGTCTAAAAAAGTTAAAACGGTTGCAAGCCGTAACCAAATGTTAGTGTTCCATCATATTAGAGAAGTTTATCAAGACGCCTCAGGCAAAAGATATTTTAAAACTTATGGCTCGTCTAACCTAAAAGATAAGCAAGGGGAGGTTGAGGACGATAACATTATTTTTGATACAAACCTTGTTCAAGAAGACTTAGTTATTGGCATTTACAACAACAGCAAAACCGCTAAAACTATTGCATCTGTATTAAATGTTGTTTCAACTCCTTTTGGCATGCTTGTTGCTTTGTCTGTGCCTGTAATTATTTTAATTATATCTTTGCTATTAAACTCATTTAGAAATGTTCAATTGGCATTTTTGGAAAATGATGTTGTTGAAGAAAAACGCAAACTTACCGATGAAATTTGTGTTAAAAATGAAATTGGTTATAGAATGAGCACCAAAACCAAATATAAAGTGCTTGCTCAGGCACCTGAAGATAAAAAACTTGAATATATCAATTTGTTGTGGAAAACCGACAATCGACCACAGAATATTCGCAAATATTATTTAAGAAAAAGCATAATTTTAAGGCCAATGCAAAAATTGCGTGATGTAAACCGCCAGTGTGAACAAATGTTTAAAGATAATGTTGACCCTAAGAAAATTGCAAAATTTTATATGGAAGAAAAAGCAAAAATTCAAGAAGAAGAAAAACGCTATAACAAAATGTTGAGAGATATTAGCCAAAAATCTAAACTTGAAAATAAAACTACTGCATTAGAGAACGGCACGGCAATTTTAAAACCTAAAACTGCAAATACAAAACAAGTAAAGGGTAAAGCGGACAGCACAAACACAGTTGTTAAAGCAAAAACAAATGCAAAACCTAAAACATCGGCAGCAAAGCAAAGTGCTAAATTGCCTACAAATAAAACTGATAAAAACAATGCTAGTGCAACAAAAACCAGCACAAAGCAAGTAAGTAACAGCAAAAAAACAACAGCTGCTAACAAAAAGGCAACAACCAACACAAAGGCAAACACTAACACAAATACAACAAATTCAAAAAAAACTGCCAAAAAATCTAGTAAATAAAACAAAATAACAAAAAATGGAAGGGCAAACCTTCCATTTTTTATATTAAAAACCTTTAAGTTTTTTGTTATTTCAAATGCTTTTTCATAAAATTTACTCTCGTTTCACTTCGAGTAATTTATTTCACTTTTCATAAAATTTACTCTCGTTTCACTTCGAGTAATTTATTTCACTTTTCATAAAATTTACTCTCGTTTCACTTCGAGTAAAAAATTATTTCAAATGCTTTTTCATAATTTTTTCGAACAATGCAACTGCAAAATACATCAATGCCGCCAACACGCACAATATTACCGTCGCTGTCATTACTAAGTGCATGTTTGCTACTTGTTTTCCATAAGTCAATAAATACCCTAAACCAGCCTTGCTTACTAACATTTCGCCCATTATTGAGCCTATAAAACTTAGCCCAACGTTCACTTTTAGTGTCGATATTATATCTTTTAACGAATGTGGCAAAACTAGTTTGAAAAATATTTGATTTTTGCTAGCCCCTAGGCTTCTGCCTAGCGATATCAGTTGATTGTCGCAGCTTGTAAATGAATTTAATGTGTTTAATATTGTTACTATTATAACTATTAATATACACATAAATATTATAGCTTTATCGCCCGCACCAAACCATATTATGATTATTGGCCCTAAGGCAATTTTTGGCAGCGAATTTAACACAACTAAATACGGCTCGCTTACTCGCCTTAAAAAGTTGCTATACCACAACACATACGCCACCAAAAAGCCTACGCCTGTTGCTATTGCAAATCCAATAAGTGTTTCGTTTAAAGTTATTTTTGTGTGATAAAATAATTCTCCACTTTTATATAGTTCGCCAATTGTTTTTGCAATGCGTGAAGGACTTGAAAAGAAGAATGAACTTATAATTTCGTGTTTTGATAGAAGTTCCCATCCTAACAAGAACACTACTAGCATTGCAATTTGAGTTATTAGCACTAGTGCTTTTATTGTTCTATGCTTTTTTAAATAGTCATAATGAGCTTTGCTAAATTTTTGATTTTTCATCTTGAATTTCCTGCCATATAGTGCTAAATAACTTTTTAGCTTTGCTTGAATTTCTTCGCTCAAATGGGGTAAGGGTTTTGTCAAAATCCAAATTATGAACCGATTTTATTTCTGCTGGACGCTTTGTTAAAACTATTATTTTATCCGACATGCTTATTGCTTCTTGAATATCATGCGTTACCAAAATTGCCGTTTTGTTTTCGCCTTTTATTATGTTAAATATATCATCGCACAAATTAAGCCGTGTTTGATAGTCTAATGCACTAAAAGGCTCGTCAAGTAATAGCAATTCAGGCTTTAATGCAAGCGTTCTTATTAAAGCAACTCGCTGCCGCATGCCACCGCTTAGTTCATTTGGATATTTCTTTAAGAAATCCTTTATTCCATATTTTTCTGCTAATTTTATTGCGTATTCTTTTTTCTCTTTGGTAAGTTGTTTCTTTATTTCTAAACCAAGAAAAATGTTTTTTTCTATGTTTCGCCAAGGTAATAAATTGTCTCGTTGAAACATGTATCCGCACAGATTTTCTTTAGGGCTAGGTTTTTTATTGGCAACAACAACTTTCCCTGTTGTGGGCTTAATTAAACCCGCAATTAGCGATAGTATTGTTGTTTTGCCGCAACCAGATGGCCCTACAATTGAAACAAATTCTTGCTGTTCAATTTTAAAATTGACATTATTTATTGCAGATGTTTCATCTTTTATGCTTTGATAGTTTAAACTTAAATTTTCAACTTCAACAATGCTCATTTAAGCTACTTTTAAAGCAAAACTTGTGTTTACAGCATCGTTCCAGGCAACTCGGCTGGTCAACTCGCCAGCGTTATCCATTATGTCTTGCAAAACATTCCAAGAACTTTCTTTAAGAACAAAGCTGCTTGCATAAGCTCCTATGCGAATATAATTTTTTACCGATGACACAATCAAATTGTCGCTTGTTGTGGAGAATGATGGCTTTAATGAAGCCACTATTTCAGCATCTGTTCGGTTTGTGTCCACTAAATAATCATAACCTCTTTTTAATGCTCGCATAAATTTATCAATTTTATCGCTATTTTTGGTTATATATTTAGGGTTTGCAACAAAGCATGTGTATGGAACATCGCTAACTTCTTCGCCAAGTGCTGCAACTATAACCGCTTTTCCTAAGGCATCGTTTTCACTGGCCGAAGGGTCAAACATTGTTACATAATCGCCCGTGCCACTTAAAAATGTTGGAACTGTCATGTCAAACGGAACAGAAAAGTCAAATTTAACATCTACATCATCGCCAAGTTCATCGCCTAACTTTAAGTTGTAATTCCTTTCAAGAATATATTGTAAAGTCATTGCAGGCATACCACCTCGTCTGCCAGCTATAACATGCTTTCCTTTAAGATTTTGCCAACTAAAATTGTCGTTTTCGCCTGGTCTGCCCATTAAGAATGAACCGTCACACGCAGTTAGCTGTGCAATAATTACAGGTGCGTTTTTCATACCATTATTTCGCACAAATATTGTGCTTTCTGGACCCATTAAACCTATGTCGGCAGAATTCGATGTTAATGAGCTTAACACGGTGTCGCTTCCACCAGCATTTGTTAGGTCAATTTCTAAGCCTTCATCTTCAAAATAACCGTTGTTTATGGCTACATAAAGTGGAGCATAGAAGATTGAGTGTGTTACTTCACTAATTCTAATTTTATTGCTATTAGAATTTCCGCAAGCGGAAAGAAGAATGGCAAATACACCCATAAAAATTACTAATAAAATAGAAATTTTTTTCATTCGTTCTCCTTTTAGAAAGTGCTATGTGGTTTAACACTTCCATATTGCATACTATGAACGATAAACGTTTTTGTGATAAATTACCTCAAAAATTTAAATTTTGCCTAAAAATAGTTGTAATTTTATTTGTTTTTTGTTAAAATATTAATTATAAGTTATATTTAAATGGAGAAGTTATGTCTAAAAATGATAATTTTTTTAAAGTGTTGTTTGCAATAGAGTTAGCATTATTACCAATGGTGTTTTTTGCAAATATGTTTATGCCTAAATGGACAATTGGCTTGTTTATTGCAGGCATATTGCTTTCAAAGGTGTGGTTAGAGTTATTTAAAGATAAAAATAATAGAATTCATACAATTATAGATAGCCTTGGCAGCGTTGCAGTGTTTTCAACTTTAATTATTTTTTATTTAACAACAGATTATATAGCATTACCTTTAGGCATTTCAGTTATAATTCTTGTTGTTTTAATGAACCTTTTATTGCCAATTTTATTCAATAATTTAATGCCAGAATTTGTTGATGCAGTTGATTTTTGCTATATGTTGTTTGAATGCTTTACTTTGGCGGCCTTTACCTTTACCGCTTATTACACTTTAATTACCAACATAGGTTTATTTGCCTTATTATTAACATCGGCAGTTTCAGTAATTTATAAATTTTATTACCTTTTCCGCAGAATTGGCACAAATTCAAAAAATAAACGTAAAAAATAAAAAAGGGTATTGACAAACTTTAAGTTGTGTGGTACAATAGTTTAAGGAGATGAAATATGAACAATTTATTATCTTTTGTTAATCCACTAGAATTTTTGCTTCGTTATACAGTTATTATAGGTGTAATTTTAGCAATAATTGGCGTGGCAATTTTGTGCAGTGCAAAAAGAATAACAATGGCAAAAAGAAAACAAGACGAAATTAGCAAAAATGATTCATTCTATATGGCTTTAATAATTATTGGTGCTGGTTTAGTTATTGCTGGCATGATTGTTATGGTTTTGCCTATAAGTGCAACTTTATATCCTGGCGTTTAATATGCAACATTATTTTATTGATAAACCTCATGCAGAAACTGATTTTTTTGAGTTTTCTGACACGGTTCTTGGTTATGAATTATGCTTTCGCAGTTGCGATAGCATTTTTTCAAATCATAAAATAGATGACGGTTCACGAGCCTTATTAAATGCTATTGCTAAAAATGAAGAATTAGCAGGCTTTGGCTTAGATTTAGGCTGTGGATTAGGAGTTATAGGAATATCTTTAATTAAACATTTCGGCGTAAAAATGGAAATGATAGATATAAATAACACGGCAGTTAACTTAACAAAACAAAATTTAATAAAAAATAATGTGCAACACAGTGCAATTGCATATTATAGCGATGGATTTAAAAACATAAATAATAATTATGATTTTATTGTTACAAATCCACCTATAAAAACAGGAAAAGTTTTATTATTTGACCTTATGGAAGGAGCATTTAATCATTTAAAACAAAATGCACCTTTAATTTTAGTTATTCGCAAAAATCATGGAATGGAAAGCCTAAAAAAACACTTAATTGAACTATTTGATAATTGCGAAATAATAGCACGAGATAAGGGATATTACATTTTAAAATCAATAAAAAAATAAGCGTATTGCCTATTTTTTTGTTTATAGTTTTATTTTGTTTGAAAAATTAATTATTTTTTGATATAATTATATCAATTGGAGATTTTAATGAAAATTTTATATGAATTTTTAATAGGGGTTGAGCCAGAAGATGTAGTAAATGGAAGGGTGGAAATTCCTAAAGGCATTTCCTCTATATCTAGCTATGCATTTTATGAAATTCCAGGGCTAGAATATTTGGAATTGCCCGAAGGTATTACGGAAATAAAAGAAAGCGCAATTACTGATTGTCCAGATTTAAAATATGTAAAAATTCCTGGTAGTTTAAAAGTATTGAATTTTTTTAATATTCGTAATTGTCCTAATTTAACAAAAATAGATTTAGGAGAAGGTTTAACTGAATTTTCATTTTCTGCGTTAGAAGAACTTCCAAATTTACAAGAAATAAACTTTCCCAAATCGTTAGTTGAACTAAATTATTTCGATTTGGCTTTTGATTTTTTTGATTCCTTACATACCATAAAAATACCATATAGTTTAAAATTGATGAAACAAACGAATATCAAAGGCAAAATTTACATTAAAAGGGTTCAAGATGGATATATTTTAACTGATAAAGAAATAGAAAATGCTGATTTTTCATTTCAGAACGAAAATGTGGATTTTTTACCATTTTTAATGAATACTTTAGATAATTTAGAAGTTTCAAAACAAATTAGAAGTGATATTTTTAAAAGCAATAAAAGAGAAGAATATGTTAGTCTTTACTCTGCTCTTTATAAACTTATGTCTAAGGAACAATTTGAAAATTTTGTTTTAACAAAAAATTCCAAATTTTTTGAAAAATTAGATTTAAAATCTATAGGATTTACAGATGGCTATAATAACGAGGATTTATCCATTTTTTTCTATAATCTTGGTTTATTTCAGCCTACAATAGTAGAGGAAAGAGTTAGTAAAAGTGGCAACATAATAAATAAAGAAGTTAATTATGCTCAAATAGTTGGCGAATGGTTAAAAGAAAAAATGTTAAATCGCACAATAATGCAATTAATAAATAGTTCGAGATTAGAAAAAATGAAATTGCAAGGTTTTAAGCCTGAATTTACCAAATTTTTGTTAGATAAAAACAACTTTGCTGAAATGATGCAACAAGAAATGTTAGAACATGGCTTTATAATTAAATGTTATAATTGTTTTGAAGAAATTCAGGCAACAAATACTTCAAACAAAGGCAGTCAGCACCAATTAAAACCAACAGTTAAAAAATTTATACACTTTTTTATGAAAAATAAATTTTCAGGCATCACCGAAGATAATCTTCCTATTGCAGAAACAATTTCTCCATATTTTGATGAACAAGAAGATTTTGACAATGCTGTTAGCATAATGAAGGAAAAAGAGGAATTAAAAACGCCTAACAATATAATAGCAGAACCGCAAATAGAAGATGGAAATTTTGATTCAATTGATGAATATATAAAAGAAGTGGAAAGTTCGCTAAAAGATTTACTTTCAAATTTAATAGATATTGCGGTTAAAGAATTTACTTTTGAATGGCTTGCGAAAAATGACCCTACAAATTTAATTCTTGGCAAACTGTGTTCGTGTTGTGCCCATTTGGCTGGTGCAGGTTACGGAATTATGCATGCAAGTATAGTTCATCCAGATGTACAAAATTTGGTTATAAGAGATAAAACTGGTAAAATAATAGCAAAATCTACTTTGTTTGTTAATAGAAAACAAGGTTATGGGGTTTGCAATAATGTTGAAATAGACGAAGACGTTCCAGACGAAGATAAGCAAAAAATTTATGATAAAATAAAAGAAGCAATTAAATTATTTGCTGAAAAATATAACAGTAAATATCCAGACATTCCTTTGCAACAAATAAATGTAGGAATGAACAATAATGACTTAGAAGAACTTATTATTAGCAAAGACAAAGAATCTGAAAAATTATTACAAGCATTAAATTATGGGGAATATGGCATTTACAATCAAACATACGAAGGCGATAGTTCGGAAAGCCAATATGTGCTTTGGGAAAAAGGAGTAACAGATGAATTTGGAGTGTAGAAACGAGTATATTAGAATTTTGCAAACAATTGAAGATTTAATTAAAAGGTCTGAAAAGTTTAATGAACAAACTGCTAAATTAAAAGAATTATACAATAAAGCACCAGATAATAAAGCATTGTTAGAATTAATTAAAATTCAAGAAGAAAATTATAAAAAATTAATTAAACAATTAAAAGAAACAAAAGAAAGGGCTTTAAAACTAAAAGATAGCACTAAAAATGGTTAACCTTCAAAATTGTTAAAATTAATAAAGTTATTATTAAATGCAAAAGGGTTATTATTGTTGCAATTAGGGTTGCAAAATGTGTGGCAACAACAATTTGCTGGCACAAAGTTGCAGTATATATTTCCGCTAAATGCAATTTGGCTTAAATTTGAAATGTTTACACAATCGCAACAGCCCGTTCTAAAAAAGAAATAATACATAATATACCTCATTTCAGTTTATGGAAGTGAGGTATTTTTTGTGAAGTGAATTGAACTTTCGTCCCCAAAATTTGCCAAAATATTTTAGAGTAAAATATAATTTAGTGCATATTATACATTAGAGGTATTTATGAGAGAGATTGCCTTGGCAACCAAAGTGGCAAACAAAAAAATTATAGATTTTTTGCACGCAAACATCTCATCTAAAATAGATTTTTGCAAAAATATTATAACAAGTTATAGCGACAATAATTTTATTTATCTTTTGTTTGCCTGCGATGAAGGTTACATACAACCTTGCGAAACTATTTTACGTGAAATAATTATAGATTACATTGAAAGTGTTTATAAAGTGGATTATATTAAACATAAAATAAAAAATCCGCTTAACAACACACTTGCTTTTAATGCTTATGTTAAAGTACTTTCAATTTTTGACAAAACTACAGATGAATCCGCTCTTGCAAAAATAATTTTATTTAACCAAACATTTTTTATAGATAGTTTTTTAGAATTTCGCTTAACGCCACTAAAACATCATTGGGACAACCTAGCCGAACTTTCTAGTGACAATATAACCCTATTTAATTCTGGCACATTTTTAGATGTTATACGCTTTTTAATTAACACAATGGATAGCCTAGTTTATAAGGTAAAAGTCGTGTGCGAAGGCGAAAATTATAGCGTTTACAACATAAAAAATAAAAATGCGCATATAAAAAAGATTGCCGAATGCCACGATTCACTAGAACTTATAACTAATGTGCTTAATTCTTGCCCAAGTTATATAGATGTGTATATTGGCAACCAAGAGAGCAACGAAGCCGTTAGTTTTTTAAGCAATGTTTTTTCTAACCGCCTAAAAATAATTATGAAAACATAAATTAATTTTTTGTTTAGTTAAAAAATTTACTTAAAATGACCTATTTTAAAAAAAAATATTAAAAATATCTGCATTTTTGAAAAAATTATTTTAAATTATGATTATAAAAAATTTACTTTAAAAAACTTGCATTTTTGAAAATTTTAATTATTCTTGTTGACAAATTAAAATCAATGTGTTAAACTAAAAATAGTTAAATAGATTTTTGGTTGGACAAGTATGTTTATATCAAGGTTTACAGAGAGTGCCTGCCGGCTGAGATTGGCACAACACAATATAAACTGAAACCACCAACTAGGTCAAGGCTGGTGAATCCAGAAAAAATAAGTGGGTGCAAAGCATCAAATAGGGTGGAACCACGGTTATAAATCGTCCCTTGCAACAATTTTTTTGCAAGGTTTTTTCTTTTAAGGAGAGATTATGAAAAATTATTTTATTATTCATGGCAGTTTTGGTTCAAGTCAAGAAAATTGGTTTCCTTGGTTGGAATATAAAATTGAGGCAATTGGTGGCAAAGTTGAAAACTTAGATTTTCCAATTGGAGAAAATAATCAAAATTATCATAATTGGGAGATGGTTCTTAACTCGCAAAAAAGGTTTATAAATGAAGAAACAGTTTTCTTTTGTCATTCAATTTCGTGCATTTTTTTAATTAAATATTGTATAAGGAATAACTTAAAAATTGGCAAAGCAGTTTTTGTTTCTGGTTTTAATCATTATTTTGGAATAGATGAAAATTTTGATGATGTAAATTGCACAATGTACACAACTCAAATTAAACAATTTAAAAATTTATGCAATGAAATTATATGTTATTATTCAAATAATGACCCTTATGTAAAATTGGAAAAACTTAAAGAATTCGCAAAAAGTCTTAATGCAAAAGAAATTGTTGTCGAAAATGCAGGACATTTTAATACTGCGTCTGGATACAGAGAATTTAAAGATTTATTAAAGCATATTTAATGTTAAAAAGGAGAAACTATGGAAAAAGAAGAATTAGAAAAACAACAAATGTATCGCCATAGCATGAGCCATGTGCTTGCTAAGGCAATTAAATCATTATATCCACAAGTAAAAGTGGCAATAGGCCCTGCTATTGACAATGGTTTTTATTATGATTTTGACAATTTAAACATAAATCAAGAAGATTTTGCTAAAATTGAAGATAAAATGCATGAAATTATCAATAAAAATGAAGATTTTACTCGCAAAGAGGTTAGCAAAGCCGAAGCCTTAAAACTTTTTGCCAATGAGCCTTATAAAACGGAAATAATAAATGACCTTCCAAAAGACGCAGTTATTTCTATTTATTACACAGGCAGTGATTTTTGTGATTTGTGCCGTGGTCCACATGTAGAGAACACAAAATTTTTGCGTGGTTTTAGTTTTAAAATTAATAGAGTTAGTGGTGCATATTGGCGAGGAAGCGAAAAGAATAAAATGCTAACTCGTGTTTATGTTTATGGCTTTTTAAATAAGGACGATTTAAAAGAGTGCATTCGTTTAGAAGAAGAGGCTAAACAGCGAGACCATCGCAAACTAGGCAAAGAACTTAACATATTTATGATGAGCGATTTAGTAGGCAAAGGTTTGCCAATTTGGTTGCCAAATGGTTTTTTGTTGCGTAGAGCGTTAAGTGATTATATTATGGACAAAGAAATTGCTCTTGGTTATCAGCATGTTATGACGCCATCTTTGGGGTCAATTAATTTATACAAAACTTCTGGGCATTGGGAACATTATAAAGAAGATATGTTTCCAGCAATGGAGCGAGATAGCGAAACTTATGTTTTGCGTCCAATGAATTGTCCGCATCACATGATGATTTATAAATCTTTCATGCACTCGTACAAAGATTTGCCAATTCGCATAGCAGAAATTGCCAACGATTTTAGGTTTGAAGGCAGTGGTAATTTATGCGGAATAGAACGCACCCGAGCATTCACTCAAAATGACGCTCATATTTTTTGCCGCCCAGACCAAATTAAAGACGAAATTAAAGGTGTTATAAACTTAATTTTAGATGTGTATAAAGATTTTGGCTTTAAAAATTACACATTCCGCTTGTCTTTGCGAGATAAAAACAATACAGAAAAATATTTTGGCAATGATGAATTGTGGGAGAAAAGCGAAACTGCCTTGCGTGAAATTTTAAAGAATAGTGGAGCAGACTATTATGAGGCAGAAGGCGAAGCTGCTTTCTATGGTCCTAAAATTGATGTTCAGGTTAAATCTGCAATAGGTCACGAAGTTACATTGTCAACTGTGCAGTTAGACTATCAACTTCCAGAAAGATTTGAACTAGAATATGTTGACGAGCAAGATAATCGAGTTCGTCCGGTTGTTATACATCGAGCAATTTTAGGCTCGTTAGATAGATTTGCAGCCTTTTTAATTGAAGAAACAAAGGGCAATCTCCCTGTATGGTTAAATCCTGTTCAAGTTAAAATTTTAACGGTAAGTGAAAAGAATATTGAATATGCAAAACAAATAGAAAGCAAATTGCATTTAAATAGAATTAGAGTAACTGCGGACATTTCAAATGAAAGTGTTGGCAAAAAAATTCGCAAGGCGGTGCTAGAAAAATCTCCTTACATTTTAGTGCTTGGAGATAAAGAAATGGTGGAAAACAGCGTTGCCGTTCGTGTTAGAGGCAGCAAAAACACTGTTTCTATGTCATACTCACAATTTGAACAAGAAATTTTAAACACAATAAACAATAAATTGTAAAAGATAATTAATTTTAAATTCAACAAAATTTTATCTTTTTGTTAAAAATTTACAAAATTAAAGCGGTTGATTGTTGTTTCAGCTGCTTTTTTATTGAAAATTTTTAATTTTAATGCTATAATTTAAAAGTAAATTTTTGTATTAATTAGGGGTTTAATATTTAAATTTCTTAAGGAGTGTTTATGAATTTTTTTAAAAAACTTTATTGCAGAATTTATCAAACAGTGTTCAAATTGGCTTTACCTTTTTTGCCATATAGAGAGCCAAAACTTTTAAAGGACTATGAAAATTTAGTTCAACTTTTAATTTACAAAAACAAAAAGAATGTTTTGTTGGTTACAGATAAAAGCATTAAAAGTTTAGGTTTAACCAATGTTTTAGAACAACAAATTTTAAAAGAAAATTTAGGTTTATTTATTTATGATAAAACCGTTGCAAATCCTACAACGGACAATGTTGCCGAGGCTCTTGAAATGTACAATCAAAATAATTGCGATTGTATTATAGCATTTGGCGGTGGTTCGGCAATGGATTGTGCAAAAGCAGTTGGTGCAAGGGTGGCGTATCCAAACAAAACATTAAATCAAATGAAAGGTATTTTAAAAGTACGCAAAAAATTGCCATTGTTAATTGCAATTCCAACCACGGCAGGTACAGGCAGCGAAACTACACTTGCAGCGGTTATAACCGATAGTAAAACTCGTCATAAATATGCAATAAATAGTTTTCCGCTAATTCCTGCTTACGCACTTTTAGACCCTAACCTTACACTAGGTTTGCCTAAAAATATAACCGCAACAACCGGCATGGACGCATTAACGCATGCAATTGAGGCTTACATTGGCAGAAGCACAACTAAGCAAACACGTGATTGTGCTTTGCGTGCAACCAAACTAATTTTTGACAATTTAGAGGTAGCATACAACAATGGTTCTAATTTTAAAGCGCGTGGTGAAATGTTGTCGGCGGCATATCTTGCTGGCGTTGCGTTTACAAAATCTTATGTAGGCTATGTGCATGCAATTGCTCATTCATTAGGTGGAAAATATAATGTTGCACACGGATTAGCAAATGCAATAATTTTACCTTATATGTTAAGAAAATATGATAAAGCAGTTTACAAAAAATTGTGGGAATTGGGCGTTTATGCAGGTTTATTTGATAAATCAGTTTCTCATGAAATGGGTGCAAAATTATTTATAGAAAAAATAGAAGCAATGAATGAAAACATGGGTATTGGAACAAAAATAGATGAAATTCAAATTGAGGATATACCTAGTTTAGCTCGAACAGCAGAAAAGGAAGCAAATCCGCTTTATCCTGTTCCTGTTTTATTTACCGCTAATCAGTTAGAAGAAGTTTACAACGAGGTTAAAAATGGAAAAGACTAGTTTAGATGAAACTGTAAAATGTATGCGTAAATTTTTAGCAGAAAATTCAATGCAACAAGTAAAAAATAGAATTAAATGTTTAAAGCGTTTATATAAAAACATTAAAATAATGCAAGATGAAATTTATCAGGCTTTAAAAGAAGATTTAAACAAAAGTGCAGCAGAAAGTTATATGACGGAAATTGGCATTACTTTAAGTGAAATTAGTTATATGATTGGTCATGTAAAAAGATTTTCTAAACCTAAAAAAGTTCATACTCCGTTAAATAATTTTCCTGCTAAAAGTTATAGATTACCATCACCTTATGGAATTGTGCTTATAATAAGTCCATGGAACTATCCTTTTATGTTATCACTAGAACCTTTAGTTGATGCTATAGCGGCTGGAAATTCAGTTATTTTAAAACCAAGCATTACAGCAGTTAGCACATGCAAAGTTTTAGGTAAATTAATAGAAAAAACATTTAATCCAGAACATGTTAAAATTATTTATGAACATGAAGAAAGCAACTATTTAATTGATAATGATATGGTAGATTATGTGTTCTATACAGGCAGCACAAATGTTGGCAAATTAATATCAAAAAAATGTGCAGAGCACTTTATTCCTGTAACTTTGGAAATGGGTGGAAAAAGCCCTTGTATTATAGACGAAACTGCGAACATTTCAATAGCGGCAAAACGAATAATTTGGGGCAAATTATTAAATGCTGGTCAAACGTGCGTTGCTCCTGATTATATTTATTGCCATAAGTCAGTTAAAGAAAAATTAATTTATGAATTAACAAGACAAATTATTTTGCAATATTCAACCAAACCATTATCAAATGTAAATTATCCTAAAATGATAAATAAAAAACAATTTGATGCTATGGTAAAATTAATAGAAAAAGATAAAGTAATTTTTGGTGGAAACTACAACGAAAAAACTTTAAAAATTGAGCCAACAATTTTAAACGCAAATTTTAATGACGAATGTATGCAAAATGAAATTTTTGGTCCAATTCTTCCAATTGTAACTTTTGAAAATTTAGATGAAGTTATTTCGTATGTAAATAGTCATTTTAAACCGCTTGCACTTTACATATTTTCAAACAGTAAATTTAATCAAAATAAAATTTTAAATAATTGTGAATTTGGCGGTGGTTGTGTTAATGATACAATTATGCACATAGCAAACAGTAACTTAGGTTTTGGTGGTTTAAAACAAAGTGGAATAGGAGAGTATCATGGTAAGGTTGGCTTTGATACATTCACTCATTATAAAAGCATTGTTAAAAAACCTATGTTAGAACTTCCATTAAGATATCAACCTACAAGTAAATTTAAACAATTTATAATAAGAATGTTTTTAAAATAATTTTAAATATATAAATTTTTTAAATATAAAAATATCAATAAAATTTTTTAAAAAGTAAAAAAATAAGGGTAAAAAATTAAAAAAATAAAAAATTAGCCCTTATTTTTTTAATTTTTAAAATTTTTTTATAAAAATTCATTCTTTTAAAAATAATTTGCTTGCAAATAAATTGTTAATAATTTAAAATATTTATATGGAAAGAAAAGAGAAAAAAATTTCATACATCTTAAACATAATTTTTATAATTTTAATTATGGTTGGAGATATTTGTTATATAACATTTGGCGGAACATGGCTTAAAGGTTTAACAAGTGCTTTATTTGTTTTGTTGGGTACAATTAATTTATATTTTGCAATTTTGTTTAAAGGGAACATTAAATTTTGTTCGTGGCTTTTAGCGGGATTGTTTTTTGCAATGCTTGGAGATATTTTACTAAACATACATTTTATTACAGGTGCAATATTTTTTGCGGTTGGACATATTTTCTTTTTTGTTTCATATTGCTTTTTGCAAAAATTTAAATGGCAAAATTTAATTTATGGTTTAGCAATTTTTATTCCTTCGTTATTAATAATAACATTAGTGCCAATTTTTGATTTTAATGGTATTTTAATGGAAATTATTTGCATTGTTTATGCACTTATAATTTCATTAATGGTTGGCAAATCAATTTCAAATTTTGTTAATAAAAAATCGGTTTTAAACATTTTAATTTTAATAGGTAGTGGTTTGTTTTTCTTTTCAGATTTAATGTTGCTTTTAAATGTGTTTGGCGGTTTGCCAAAAATTATAGATATTCTTTGTTTGTTAACTTATTATCCTGCAGAAATTTTGCTTGCACATTCTATATTGCATTCTAAACAAAATTAAAGTGTTAAACAATGTTTCATCTTTTTAAATTATTACATTATAATTAGTACAATTCCTTTAATTGTTAGAAATTTGAATTAATAATTAGAAATATAATAGACAAAACGTAAATTCAATTTTTTTAGTTGACATATTATTTTTTTCATGCTAAAATTCAAAGCACAAAACAAAGGAGAAATATCATGGATTATATTGCACAACTTTTTAAACTTTTAAGGAATGAAAGAGTTTTAGATTCTTTTATTAGAAATCTTTTTGATTTTACCGACAATGAAAATTATACACTTTCAAGTATAAGAATTTTGCCTTGCGAAGAGGGTAATAGTTTGTTAATAGATGTTAGTAATGATGAATTAAATGTTATTAAGATATCAATTGCAGAATATAAAATAAGGTATGTTGAGGAAAATTATCAATTTATGAAGCCTGAATTAAATGGTTATACAGAAAGATATTTAAAATATATGGCAGAACTTTTTCCAGATTACGCCAATGATTGCATTCAAGATAAACTACTAGAATGTGAAAAAAATAAACATAAACAAATAGAAAAATTAGAAAAACTTTTTAATATTTCGCAAGGGAAGAAAACTGATTTATAATATTTACAATTTGAAATTATTTTAAAAATTCCAATTTAACCAATATAAATTTTAAAATATTTTTGTAAAAATGGTTGACAAATAAAACTTTATATGCTAAAATGAAAACGTAAAAGTAGGAGTACCACTTCTCACCTTGAAGCTTTTGCGACAATGGTTGTATGCAAAATTTAAGCCGTAAGGCATGTTTATTTGTGTATAAGTGGGGCTGCTGCACAGCCTCATTTTTTATTGAGGTTAAGGTAATTCGTTCACAGGAGGGAAATTGAAAGAATCACTAAAAAATGAACAAATTGTTTTGCCAGAAGTTCGCTTAATAGGTGCGAATTCTGAACAACTTGGTTTAATGTCTAGCAGCCAAGCGTTAGAAATTGCTAGGTCAAATAACTTAGATTTGGTGCTTATAGCTCCAGATAGCAAGCCACCGGTTTGCAGAATTATGGACTATGGCAAATATAGGTTTGATGAACTAAAAAAACTTAAAGACCAAAAAAAGAACCAAAAAGTTCAAAAGGTTAAGGAAATGAGTTTGTCAATGACAATTAGCGACCATGATTTAGAATTTAAAGCAAAACAAGTGTGCAAATTTTTAGTTGATGGAAGCAAAGTTAAGGTTAACATCTTAATGAAAGGTAGAATTCAAGCTCGCCCTCAACTTGGAATTGACATTATGAACAAATTTGCAGATATGTGCAAAGAGGTTGGTCAAATAGAAAAGGCGCCTCAAATTAATGGACGAAATATCTTTATGTTTTTAGCACCACTAACTCAAAAGAAATAACAGAACTGTGTATTCAAATTTTACAATTAGCATCAAGCTAAATTTAAATTAAAGGAGAAAATTATGCCAAAAATGAAAACAAGAAAAGCAGTTGCAAAACGTTTTAAAGAAACAAGCAACGGCAAAATTAAAATGATGCACGATGGTAAAGGTCATATTCTTACCAAAAAATCTAGAAACAGAAAACGTAGATTAAGAAAAACCGGTTATGTTTCAAAACAATTTGAAAAGAATTATAAGGAAATGATGTAGGAGGGCAATTATGAGAGTAAAAAGAGGAGTTAATGCAGTAAAAAAACGCCGTGCTATTTTAAAACAAGCAAAAGGCTATCGCGGAGCAAAATCTAAATTATATCGTGTTGCTCGCCAAGCAGTTATGAAATCTGGCCAATATGCTTATGTTGGGAGAAAACTTAAAAAACGTGATATGCGTTCTTTATGGATTACTCGTATAAACGCAGGATGCCGTGAAAATGGAATTTCTTACAGCGTGTTTGTAAATGGTTTAAAAAAGGCTGGGGTAGATTTAAACCGCAAAGTTCTTGCTGAACTAGCTGCTACAGATAAACCAGCATTTGCAAAACTTGTAGAAACTGCAAAAAAAGCAAAATAATAAAAAACTACCCAAGCGGTAGTTTTTTTATGCAAAAAATTATTAAAAATATACATACACACTGAACAAAGTGTTTTATTTTACCAGTGTGAAAACAAGAGAATAAGCAGGCATATTTAAGAATATAACCGCAACATTTAGATTATATCAATAAACCAAAAATAAGACTTGCAATAAAAAGTCTTATTTTTCATTTGCTAAACTTTTGATTTCTAGCAAAATTTTGATAAAAAAATCAAAAATCAAATCATCGCAAAACTATTTTGCGAAATCAATATATCAAAACAAAAATCAAAAATAATTGCTTGATTATTTATATAATATGTGGTAAAATCAAAATAATTTTTCTGTTTAGTTGATACATTTACACTGAAAAAGATAAAAAGGAGTATAGATGGAAGAGGTTGAATATTGTGACCCATTTGATGGTAAAAAATATGATTATTGGATGAAGCTTGAACACGCAGGAAGATATGAATTTGCAAAGAATTTTATATGTGAAAATGTTAAAAATGGCAAAGTGGCAGACATTTCTTGCGCAACAGGATATGGAACAAAACTTTTAGCAAATGTTTGTGAGCAAATAGATGGTTACGATTTGCGAAAAGAGTATTTAAAATTGGCTGAAAAGCGAAAAATTAAAAATGCAAATTTTTATGAAATAGATTTTAATAAACAACTTTTAAAAGATAAAAAATATGATATTGTTGTAAGTTTTGAAACAATTGAACATATTGAAAACACCGAAAATTTTATTAAGTCGCTAAAAAATATTGTAAAAAAGGATGGTTATTTAATATTATCAGTGCCAAATCCAAAATATGAACAATTAGATGAATTTGGAAATATAATTTACAAATATCATAAACATGTTTTTAGCAAAGAACAAATTTTAAAATTGGTATCTGATTTTGGCTTTGAAACAAAGCAAATTTTGGGTCAATCATTGTGCAATAGGATTGTTTCAAATTTTCATAATTTAAGGCATGAAAGAGCAGAATCTTACAATAAAAAATTATTAAATAAATATAAATATTCAAAACAGGCCATAGTGATGAATTCATATTTATATTCGTACCCAGATGAAGTTTTAATTGATGACTCATATTCATACATTTTTATTTGTAAAAAAATATAAAATCAAAATGATCGCAAAATCAAAATTAAAAAATTAAAAAAAGACTTTGTGTTCAGTTGATACATAACAAATTACATATTCGTAATTTAACTTGCAATTTAATACATAACAGAATATAAATTGTCTAAAATTGTTGCTAAGTGATTGTCTGCTATTCTTTTTACTACATCTTCAATTAATTTAACTATTTTAGATGGTTTTGTGTGAGAAGAAACATAACAAAACTTTTTTATATCATTTTCATTGCTAGTTAAACGAATGGTTTTGCTTACATCTTCCCTTGTTATTGTAACATAAACATCGCTATTATTTTCATTTTGGCTTACATCAAAATTAAAATCAGGATATTTTTGGCAAAGTTCTCTATTTATAATTTTTTCAATATTACTAACGCTTAATTCAAAATTTTGCTTGTTATCTTTCATAAAAACTCCGTTTGATAGGTTAACATAAAATTTTAGTTTTGTCAACTGATTTTAAATGTAAAATTAATATAAAAAAATTGTTATTAAACATTATTTTAATTGACTAAAAATTAAACATTTTATATAATTAAAGTATGCAGTTAACCAAACAAAACATAAAAAATTTAAAAGATAAAAAGTTTAGGCGGCAAAACAAATTGTTTTTTGTTGAGGGCGAGAAATTTTGTGCCGACCTTGTTAGGTTAAACCATGAAATTTTGCTTACTTTAACCACAAACAAGGAACTTAAAGGTTATCCAAACATTTGTGTTGTTACAGAGCAAACTTTATCTGGCCTTGCAACAACAAAAACTAATCAAAACATTATTTGTGTGTGCAAAATTAAGGATTATGAAATTAGTTCAGTTGGTAATTCACTAGTGTTAGACACTTTGCAAGACCCAGGCAATGTTGGAACATTAATTCGCTCGGCAATGGCTTTTGGTTTTGAAGATGTTTATCTAATTAATTGTGCCGATGTTTATAGCGAGAAGGTCATTCGTTCTTCGGCAGGCACAGTGCTTTCAGCGCGATTGCATGTGCTAAATTTTGAACAATTTAATTCTAACAAGCAAAAAATAGCGAAAAATTTTTTAGTTGCAGATATGTTTGGTGAACCTTTGGCTAAAATTTGTTTGCCAAAAAACAAAATTGCTGTTATAATAGGCAATGAAGGCAATGGAGTTAGCGAACAATTCATGTCAATTGCTAACACAAAAATTTCAATTCCAATGTCAAGCAAGGTGGAAAGCCTTAACGCTGGCGTTGCAGGTAGCATAATAATGCAAAAAATAAGTGAGGTGAAAAATGTCAGGTCATAGCAAATGGAATAACATTAAAGGAAGAAAAGAAAAAAGTGATGCAGAACGCAGCAAAATTTTTACCAAAGTTGGTAGGGAAATTATGGTTGCGGTTAAAGAGGGCGGAGCAAACGTAGATGCAAACAGCAAATTAAAAATGGCAATTGCAAAAGCTCGCCAATATAATATGCCAAATGATAGAATTAACAGTATTATAAAAAAGAATAGCGAAGTAGATAATTCCAGCTTTATTGAACAGACCTATGAAGGTTACGGCGTAGGCGGCGTTGCAGTAGTTGTTAAATGTTTTACCGATAACAAAAACCGCACTAGCAGTGATATTCGCTATGCTTTTGATAAATTTGGCGGTAGTTTAGGTTCAAGCGGCTGCGTTTCTTATATGTTTGATAACAAAGGCGTTATAGTGCTAGAAAAAAATGATAAATTTAATTCAGACGATGCTTTTGCTACGGCGATAGATAAAAACGCATTGGATTGCGAAGATGAAGAAGTGTTCACAATATATACCGAGCCAAACGCGTCAACAGTAAACGATTTTGTTTCAGCATTTGAAAACGCCGGTTACACAATTTTGTCTAGCGGAGTGGAAATGATTCCGCAAAATTATGTCAATTTAGATGAGCATCAGCGAGAAACCTTTAACAAAATGTTAGATAAATTAAACGAAAATGACGATGTTATAGATGTAATACATAATTTAGAGGAGCAAGATGGAGAATAACGAAAGATTAAACCAAATTTTAAAGGAATTAAACGATAACAGAAGCAAACTTTCTGCCTTATTTTCTTTGTATAATTCCTCTTTAATTATGGCAGAAGATAGCCGCTCAAATTTAATGAACTATTACGAACAAATGATAGATTTTAAAAATGATTTAAGCACACTTTCTACTACATTAGCAAACACTAAAAAGGAAGAAAGGCAAGCCGCATTAAAAAAGAATAAATCAAAAATTATAAAACTAGATAAAGATGCAAACGAGGCAAACGCAAATTTTGAAAATTCTTGTTCAAACTATAAAATTGCTCTTCAAGATTGCGGCTCACTAAAAACGGAATATAAACACGCAGTAAGTGAACTTTGCAAAGAATTTAAATCTTTGGTAAATGAAAATAAAGATGTTCCTTTTTTGGTTGTAAAAGGATATAAACAACAAGTAAAAATTATTCGTGCAATATTAGATAAAATTGAAGCATTAATTGCCGATTATAATGTAAAAAGAAATAAAGTTGAATTAGACAGCGAAAATTTCAAGCAATTATATGAAAGCGTTAATTCTTTAATTTCAAAATTAAAAGAAACAGCATAGGTTAAAAATGAAAATTTTAGGCATTGACCCAGGCTATAACATAATAGGTTATGGAATTATAGAAACAAATGGTTTTAAAGTGGTGGATTATGGGGTAATAACAACACCCAAAACAATGAACATAAGCACCCGTTTAAACACCATTTTTCAGGCGTGCTGTGAACTTATGGAAACTTTTAAACCAGAAGAAGTTGCTTTTGAAGAATTGTTTTTTAACACCAACACAACAACAGGCATTGCAGTGGCGGAAGCAAGAGGTGCATTAATTGTTGCTTGCAAGCAATATATAAACAAACTTTTTGAATATACTCCGCTTCAAATAAAACAAGCACTAACAGGTAACGGCAGGGCAGAAAAAAAACAAGTTCAGTTTATGGTTAAAAACATTTTAGGCTTAAACGCTGTGCCAAAACCAGATGATGCCGCCGATGCACTTGCAGTTGCCATTTGCCATATTCAAACTAGCAGCGTTATGAGCGATAATAGCATGTAAATTCTTTTGCTTTGCTTTTCTTATAAGAAAAGTAAAATAAAAGAAATTTTATTTTTTAAAGGATATTTATGATAGGTTTTATTAAAGGCATTTTAAGAGATAAAGATATGGGCAACATCACTGTTGAAGTTGGTGGTGTTGGTTTTTTAATTAGCGTAACAAATAGTTGCATGGCAAATTTGCCAAATATTGATGAAGAGGTTAAAATTTACACCTATATGCAGGTAAAGGAAGACGAAATTAGCCTATTTGGTTTTGCCAGCCCAGAAGAAAAACGCTTTTTCTTGCAACTTATTTCAGTAAGTGGAGTGGGCAGCAAAACTGCCATTCAAATTTTATCTGCTGAGCGAATGACTGCATTAATTTCTAGCATAATAAATGAAGATGCGTCAATAATAGCAAATTGCAAAGGCATTGGCAAAAAAACAGCCGAACGCATTATTGTTGAACTAAAAGACAAAATTAAGCCATTTGATTATATTCTACCAAACGAAACAAACACCGCAGTTAATGTTAAAAATGCAAGCATTGACGATGCAGTTGTTGTGCTAACCAGCCTTGGAGTTGGCAAAAATGAGGCAACTCGCCTAGCTAAAGAAGTATTTGCCGATGGCGACACCGCCGAACAAATTGTAGCCAAAGCCTTGCACAATATGGGTGGGTAAAAGGAGCTTATGCCAAAATGTATTGTTGAAGTGGGAATGCCGCTTAAAAAGAATTTAATTTATTATCACGATATGTTGCAAAAACACGGTTTGGAACTTGTTTTTGCTTGCATAACGCATGATTTATATTACGCAAAAAACACAAATTTTGATGGCTTAACCGAAAAACAAATAAAAGATGCGTGCGTTAGGTTGCGTATGTCAAACGGCGGAATAAACACAAAACCACTTGGAAACAATCAAAAAATGTTAAAACAAGTGCAGGAACTTGTAAAACAAGGGTATACAAAAGTTTTTGACACTATTAAGTTTGATTTTCATTATTGCAAAGAAGGCATGAATTCACGCATTCAACTGCAAGACATAAAAGATATCGGCTTATTGGCTTATTATGATAATAGCAATTATTATAAATATCCACTAAAAAAGCAGCGTCAACTTTTAATTGAAGAATTAAACAGTTATGGTTTTAAATTTAAGCAAACAGATTTAGGGCTAGATAAATTGCGAACATTTTATTTTGGCAAAAAGATGTACAGCGAAAATCAATATAGTTAAGAGCATTCTAAACAATTTTTAAAAGAAGCATACAAACGAGCAAAAAATTAGAAAATTTAATTAATAAATATAAAAACAAATAAAAAAGGGAACATTATGGAAGAAAAAGATAGATTTATTTCAAGCACAAAAAATATGAGTGATGTCGAGGTCGAAAACAAACTTCGACCTATGTCTTTTGACGAATATGTGGGGCAGGAAAAAATTAAATCTAATCTTAAAGTGTACATTAATGCGGCAAAGAAAAGGAAAGAAGCACTAGACCACGTTTTACTTTATGGTCCGCCAGGGCTAGGCAAAACCACTTTAAGCCATATTATTGCCAATGAAATGGGCAGCCAAATTAAAATAACCAGTGGTCCAAGCATAGAAAATGCCGCCGACCTTGCAGCAATATTAACAAATTTAGGCACAAATGATGTGCTATTTATTGATGAAATTCATCGCATTTCTAAATCTGTTGAAGAAATTTTATATCCAGCAATGGAAGATTACGCACTAGATTTTATTGTAGGTAAAGGTCCAAGTGCTAGAAGTATGCGTTTAAAAATTCAACCTTTTACACTAATTGGAGCAACCACAAAAGCAGGCAATTTGTCAAGCCCGTTGCGAGATAGGTTTGGAGTTTTATGCCGCCTAGATATGTACACAGTTGAAGAAATTGGCAAAATCATTTCTCGTTCTGCAAACATTTTGGGCGTTAAAATTGACAAGGACGCTGAAACAGAAATAGCAAAACGTAGCCGAGGTACGCCACGGGTTGCAAACCGCTTGTTAAAACGTGTGCGAGATTTTGTTCAGGTTGAAGATAAAGACATTATTTCGCTTGAAGACGCTAAAAAAGCCTTGTCTTTAATGGATATTGACGAATTAGGGCTAGATTTTGTAGATAAGCGCATTATAATGGCAATGATTGAAAAGTTTGGTGGCGGTCCTGTTGGATTGGAAACTTTATCGGCAACCACAAATGAAGAAGTTTCAACAATTGAAGATGTGGTTGAGCCATATTTGTTGCAACTAGGTTTTATTGTCCGCACAAACAGGGGCAGAATGGTTACTCGCCTAGCATATCAACATTTCAATTTGCCTGTGCCAAAAAATTTGTTAGAATCAGGGGACGAAGATGATAAATTATAAACTTCTTTCCACCTATGACTACAATTTGCCAGAAGAATTAATTGCTCAAATTCCGTTAGAAAAACGAGATGAAAGTAGGCTTTTGGTTTTTAACCGTCAAACCAAGCAAATTGAAGATAATCATTTTAAAAATATAACCAATTATTTAAAAAAGGGCGATGTGCTTGTAATTAACAACACAAGAGTTTTGCCTGCACGCTTGCTTGCGCATAAAGACACTGGTGCAGAAATTGAAATTTTGCTTTTAAAACGCTTTAATTTAACCGAGTGGGAAGTTCTTTTAAAGCCTGCAAAAAAGGTTAAAATTGGGCAAACACTTGTTATAAACAACGAACTAAGTTGCACTTTGTTAGAAACTTTGATTGACGGAAAACGCAAAATAAAATTTGAATTTAATGGCGTGTTTGAAGACATTTTAAATCGTGTAGGCAGCATGCCTTTGCCTCACTATATTCACGAAAAATTGAAAGATAAAGAACGCTATCAAACAGTGTATAATAAAGTTGAAGGCAGTGCAGCAGCACCAACCGCAGGCCTTCATTTTACAAACGAATTATTGCAAAAAATTAAAGATTTAGGAGTGCTAATTGTTGAACTTACACTAGATGTTGGGCTTGGAACTTTTCGCCCATGCAAAGAAGAGGACATAACAAAACATATTATGCACAGCGAACATTATCATCTTTCACAAGATGTTGCAGACACTATAAACAAAGCCAAAGCGGAAGGCAGGCGAGTTATTGCAGTTGGCACAACAAGTGTCCGCACGCTTGAAGCAGTTGCTAGTAAAGGTTTACCACTTAAAGCAGACGATGACGAAACCAGTATTTTTATTTATCCTCCATACAAATTTAAAGTGGTTGACGCGCTTATAACCAACTTTCATTTGCCAAAAAGCACATTAATTATGCTTGTTAGTGCGTTTGCAGGCTATGAAAACACAATGAACCTTTACAAACACGCAGTTGACAATCACTACCGCTTTTTCAGTTTTGGCGACAGTATGTTTATTGTGTGAGAAATTATTCTTATTTATATTACGGCAAAATTTATAAAATATCAAATGGAAAAATAAAAAATTTTAGGTTAAAAAATGAAAAAGAATTTTAGTTATGAGGTTTTGCATATAGATAAAAACAGTGGGGCAAGAACAGGAGTGTTGCACACGCCGCACGGCGATATTTACACGCCTATCTATATGCCAGTTGGCACTCTTGCAACGGTTAAATCACTTACAAGCGATGATTTATACGATGTTGGTGCACAAATTATTTTGGCAAACACCTATCATTTACATATTCGCCCAGGGGACGAACTTGTAAAAAAGGCGGGTGGAGTGCATAAATTTATGAATTTTAATCGACCAATGCTAACAGATTCGGGCGGTTTCCAAGTTTTTTCGCTTGCCGACATAAGAAAAATTACTGATGATGGCGTAGAATTTAGAAATCATTTATCAGGTGCAAAAATGTTTTTTACGCCAGAAAAGGCAATAGACATTGAAAATAATTTAGGTGCAGACATAATTATGGCTTTTGATGTGTGCAGTGATTATGGAATTTCGCACAAAGATGCTGAAAAAGCAATGACACGCACGCTAGATTGGCTTGATAGATGCTACAAACATCACAAAAATGCAAAGCAAATGCTTTTTCCTATTGTGCAGGGCAATTTTTATGAAGATTTGCGTTTAAAAAGCCTAGAAGAAACAAAAAAATATTGCAAATGCGGAATTGCAATAGGCGGTCTTTCGGTTGGCGAGCCAAAAGATGTAATGTTAAAAATGCTTGATGTTATGCAACCTCATTATCCTGAAAAAATGCCACGATATATGATGGGCGTAGGCACTCCTGATTATATTTTTGAAAGCGTGCAGCGTGGAATTGATATGTTTGATTGTGTGTTTCAAACACGAGTTGCAAGAAATGGAATGGCACTTACAAGCCGTGGTAAAGTGGTGCTAAAACAGGCACAATATAAAGAAGATTTTTCGCCGCTAGACCCTGAATGCGATTGTT
Source organism: uncultured Clostridia bacterium (assembly GCA_947627545.1). Lineage (GTDB taxonomy): Bacteria > Bacillota > Clostridia > Christensenellales > UBA1242 > Onthoplasma. The sequence continues at coordinate 54,129 of CANQWK010000006.1, forward strand.
ATTGTTGCACTCATCACACTAAAGCATATTTGCATCATCTTGTTATGTGTAATGAAATTTTAGGTGCAAGGCTATTAAGCCTTCATAACATTCGTTTTACATTAAATATGATGCAAAACATTCGTGATGCAATAAACAATGACCGTTTTTTAGAATTTAAAAAAGAATTTTATGCAAAATATGGCATTAAGGAATAAAATTTTTACTTACCAATACAAAAATTAAGATTTTTAAATTTTAAGATTTTTTATATTTAACAAAATTTATCAATCATATAAATAATATAAAACCTAAGAAAATCAACAAAAAACAAAAGATTTTTGAAAATTTGTCAAATTTCTTTGTTTTTTTGTTTAATTCTTAAAATTTTTTAGTGCAAATAAATTGACAATCTAAAATAAATTTATTATTATGATTAAATAATTTATAAAAATAAGGAGAAATTTATGGCACAATATGCAATTTTAATAGTTTTGTTGGTAATGGTTATTGCTTTGTTTGTGGTTAGTTATGTTAGAAAGAAAAAATACACTGCTGAACTTGGTCAAATGCGTGAAGAATTAAAAATTGGCGATAAGGTTATGACCGATACAGGCGTGGTTGGCGAAGTTGTTGATAGTTATGTAGAAGATGATTATAAATATTTTGTTTTAAAGTCTGGCAGAGGAAACAATGTTGGTTATTTTGCTGTACATGCTAATGCAATTTATTATGTTTTTGGCAGGGAAGAGGAAAAGAAACAAAACATGGCAAATGTAAAAAAAGAACATAAAAATTCAAACGCAGAAAACAAAAATGAAAACCAAGAAAATGCCACCGAACAAAACAAAAATCAAACAACACAAGCTAATTTACAAACCGAATTAACCAAAACTGACAATGTAACTGAGAATATCAAGCCAAACGAAGTAGATAATTCAATTTCACATGAAACAAAAATTGACGGAGAAGTAGTAAAATCTAAAAAGAATAAGAACAAGAAAAAATAGAATAAATTTTAAATTAAATGGCAAATTTTTGCCATTTTTTTATTTGTAGTTTATTTTTATGTTCTTTTTCTTATAATTCAGTGCTTTAATTTAAATATAAGTTTATCGTTTTTTAGTGCATTACTTATAAATTAATGTTTATTATAAAAAATATATCTGTCAATTTTATATTACATCAAATTTAATATAAAGTTATTTTAATTTATAAAATGCTTTTTACAAATTCTACAAAACACAACAAAATGTCAAATAATAATTTAAATAGATTAAAAATTTTTTGTTATGTGCTAAGTTCTAATTAATAAACTATTTTAGGAGGCAAAATTATGCAAAAAATAAAATCTTTAAATTTTTCAGGATTAATTTCCATTATTAAATGCTGTTTAATTGGCATTATTTTCACTTTGGCAGGCATTGTGGCATTTGCCGTTGTTCTAAAATTTGTAGATGTTCCGTCAAACGCAATTGGCTACATTAACGATGTTATAAAAGGAATATCAATTTTTGTTATGGTGCTATTTTTAAAAAAGGGTAGCAATGAAAAACTACTTTTAAAATCTGCTTTAGGCGGCATTGTTTACGCAGTTTTAAGTTTAATTATTTTTTCTATTTTAAACGGCTCATTTTCGTTTAATTTAACAGTTGTTTGCGACCTTGTTTTTGCTTTAATTGTTGCTATTGTGGCTTCAATTATTGTTAATGTGCTTAGCAAAAAAGCTTAAGTTTAAAAATTTATATTAAAAACGAGCCTTTTAGTCAATAATCTTTTAGTTAATTATCTAACAAAACAAAAATTTGCCTATATTTGATTGACAATATTTAAAAGTTAGGTTATAATTATAGTTAAATTAGGAGAATTTATGACTAAAACTCGTTCTAAATGCTTATTTGTTGTGTTTGCCATAATTTTAGTTTTATGTTTAATTGCAACATTCTTTAATTTTACTTATCCGCTTGCTATAAATGGAAATTATTATTCTTATTCTAGTTTTATAAGTAATGTTAGGCTTGGGGAAGATATTTCAACTTCGGTAAAATATGTTTATAGGGCAGAAATTGAAGATGAATATGAGCAAAAAACTAATTATGAAAATTTAAGAACATCAACCGCAAATGCTTTGCAATCTATTTTGCAAGGGGAAGGTTTTAAAGATACAACCGTAACAAATTATGATAATGACAAAATTGTTGTAAAAGTAGGCAATTTAATAACAAAAGACGATGCTAGTAATGTTGAATCTTTAATTGCAAACCCTGCAAGAATAAGTTTTTCAATGTCTAATGATGCGTCTGCGGCTTTTGCTGGGGCAAAAGATATTTCAAATGTTTCCGCTTACGATTATCCAGATAGCACAACACACGCAACAACTTATTATGTAATGATTAGATTTAAAGATAAAGATAAAATTGCTGAGGCTACTAAAGATGGTGGTACTTTATACATTTTCTTTGGAGATACACAATTTACAAGTATGTCGCTAGGTGAAGGAATTACTGACGGCTACATTTTAATTTCTAGCGAAGCGTTTGTTGACCATGCAACTGCAAACTCTTATGTAAATCGAATTAAAACCGGCATGCTAGATTTAAAATTAACACAACTTAGTTCGGAAATTGTAGAGGGTAGTTATGGCTCGGTTACAAATTTCAATAATCGCAAAATTTTTGGTGCTTTAAGCGGACTTTTAATTTGGATTGCTTTAGGCGTAATTATGCTTATAGGCTTTGTTTTCTTAATTGTAAAATATAAACAAATGGGCTGGTTGGCTTGTTTTAACTTATTGTTCTTTGTTTGCATTGGCTTGTTCTTATTGCAATCTATTCCTATTGCACATTTCAATTTTGCAGGAATGGTTGGTTTAATTTTGTGCTTAATGTTTTCTGCCGATAGTTTAATGACAATTATAGAAAAAGCTAAAAAATATTATAATGCAGATACAAAATTACACATTGCATTTAAAACCGCTCAAAAGGAAAGTTTGGTTAAAATTTTCATTCAAAACGGCTTGTTAATTTTTGTAGGCTTAGTTTCAATATTTATGCCGAACATGGCAATTCAATCGTTTGGCTGGGCAATGTTAGTTCTTCCTTTTGTAACGCTTTTCACTTCCCTTGTGTTAATGAGGTTGTTTATTAAAATGTACCTTTCTTTGAACAGTTTTGACGGCAAAAAATGCAATTTCCACAAAGGAGGTAAAAATGCTTAATAATAGAGATTTTTCTAAGTCTAACAAAGAATATATTAAAAAAAATAAATTGCCTATAATTATAGTTTGTTTAATTTTAGTTTTAGGTTTAATTTGCGGCATAGCATTTGGTTTTAACGGAAACTTTGAATTTAAAGGTTACAATGAATTTTCAGTTTTAGTGGAAAATGCAAGTAAAACAGAAATATCTAAATATGAAAATAAAATTGAAACAATTGTTAATAAGCAGGGCGGAGATGTTAAAACTATTTCTATTGAAGGCGAAGGCGATAACACAAAACTTGTAATAAATTACCAAACTAATTTAAAAACTGATAAGCAAAATGAAATTAATAAAGAAATAGCAAAAATATTAAATGTTGAAGAAGAAAAAATACCTGAATATATTTCCGCACATGTTCATGTTTCAGCTATAGTTAAAAATTCAGATTATATTTATACTGTTGCAACAATTTTAATAATATTGGTTGTTTCAACTATATTTGCATATTTTAGATACGATGGTGCAAGTGCAATAAGCACATTCTTAGCGTGTTTGATAGGCAATTTGGCATTTTTAAGCTTTGCAACAATTTTCCGTTTAACAATTGGAATGAGTTATTTTGCAATGCTAGTTATGTTGAATTTACTAATTATTTATTGTAATTTCCAAATTTTTGAAAATATAAGAGAAACAAGTTGGTTGCAATCAAAAGAATATTCAGCCGCACTATCAAACGCTTTAAAAGATACTCGCACAAGAATTTTGTTTGCAACTATAGGTTTGATGGTTATAGGATTAGCATTCGTTTTAATTGCTTCAACAAGTATAAAATTTATAGCAATTAACATTTTGTTTATGTCGGTAGATATGTTGTTTGCTGTATGGTACGTTATGCCTTTCTTTTGGAGTATGTTTATAACTCACATAAATATTAAAAGGTTTAAAATTAAATCTCAAACAAATAAAAATCAATCAACAGAGGAATAATCATTAATTAAAAAATGCCTTTCTTCACGAAAGGCTTTTTAAAATAACAAATATGAAATATTTTTGCAGTTTAGATAATAATGTTAATGAAGAGTTCGTGAACGAGATGTCTAATTTATATAATTTAGATAAACATCTCGTTAGACTTTTATATTCTCGCGGCATTGATAATAAAGAAAGTTTACATAAATTCTTAAATCCTAGTATTTTAGATTTTTACAATCCATTTTTGTTTGAAGATATGCAAAAAGTGGTAGATAAAATAAACGCTCATTTAAAGAATAACAGCAAAATATTGATATTTGGAGATTACGATGTAGATGGAATTACTGCAAGTGCAATTTTAATAAAATATTTCAAATCAATTAATGCACAAGTGTATAACTTTATGCCAAACCGATATAAAGACGGCTACGGCTTAACTAAGGAAACATTAACTAGAATAATAGACCAAAATAAACCTGATTTAATAATTACTGTAGATTGCGGAATTACAGCGGTTGAGGAAACAAAATTTTTAATTGAACAGGGCATAGATATAATTGTTACCGACCATCATGAAAGAGGGGAAGAATTACCAAATTGTTTAATTATTAATCCTAAAGTAAGTCAAACATATCCTTTTAATTGTTTGTGTGGTGCAGGCGTGGCGTTTAAATTAGTTCAGGCAATGGCTGGGTTAGATGTTGCAAAAAACTATTTGCCTATTTGTGCAATTGCAACAATTGCAGATATTGTAGATTTACTAGATGAAAATAGAGCAATTGTTAGTTTAGGTTTGCAAAATTTGGCAAATGCTCCTGCTGGAATTTTAAGATTAATGCACGAATGCGGAGTGTTAGTCGATTGTAAGGCTAGTGATATTGCATTTAAAATTGCACCTAAAATAAATGCAAGTGGGCGAATGGGCTCGGCAGAAACAAGTTTAGAACTTTATATGGAAACTGACCCTATAAAAATAAAAAAACTTGTAAAGCAAGTGCTTAACTTTAACACTGAACGTCAACAACTATGTGATAAAGTTTACAATGATGTAAAATTAGAATTAAAAAATAAAGATATATTTAAAATTAGTGCCATAACAATGTCTAGTAACGAGTGGGATAGTGGAATTTTAGGAATAGTTGCAGCTAGAATTGCAGATGAGTATCATAGACCAACATTTTTATTTAGTCAGGTTGGAGATGAATTAGTGGGTTCTTGCCGAAGTGTTAATGGAGTTAATGTTCATACACTATTGAGCAGTATGCCCGAACTTTTAACAAAATTTGGTGGTCATCCAATGGCGGCAGGATTAACTTTAAAAGTAGATAAGTATGATGAATTTGTGCGATTAACAAACGAATATGTTGCACAAAATTTAAACAAAACTGCATTTTTGCCAACTAAATCTTATGATTTTGAAATGGATTCTAATGAAATAAATTTGAAATTGGTGGAAGATTTAGATAGGTTAGAGCCTTGTGGGCATTTAAACCCTAGACCAATATTTAAATTCACATTAAAAAATGCAACAATAAGTGGGTTGCCGCGTCATCCACAACATTTAATGTTAAATTATCACAATTTTAATTTGCTTGCCTTTAACAGCAGTGATATGTATTTTGTTCTTTCAGGCAACACTTCTAGCATAATTTTGGCAGATATGAGCGTAGATACATTTAGAAATACAAAAAAGATTTCTGGCATTGTTAAATCGATAGATTATGAAGATATATATAGACCTGTAGATGCCGACATTTTAATTGCAGAATATGTAAAACAATTAATTTATCCATTAGAAAATGGTTATCAATTTAACAATTATAACAGAGACCAACTTATTAGAATGCTAGTTGATATGGACAATAATGTGTATGGCACATTAATTGTAGCCAATGATTATAACACTTATTTAAATTTTAAAGCTATTTATGATAGCAATAACATTTTTAGAAATCGTGTTTTTGAAATTAACGATGAAACAGGGTTAAATACAATTGTGTTAGCACCAACAAATTTTAAATGTTTTAACACTTTTAGTAGAATTATATTTTTAGACCCAATTTTAAACATGGGGTATTTGTCTGCTTTGCAAAAAGAAACAAAATCTACAATATATCTTCCTCACATGCCTGAAACTTCTATGTCAATTATGAATAGGTTAGATTTATCAAGGGAAACTTTTGGTAAATATTTTAGGTTAATGCAATTCGCGTGTGAAAATAAAATAACAGGGTATTATTGTTATCATTTTTATAAAAACATTTTAACAAAAATAAAAAATAAAGATGATTATAATTATTTGCAATTTTTTGTTTGTATGCAAGTTTTTAAAGAACTTAAATTTATTATAGTAAATGAAAATGATAGTTGCATTACAGAATTAACAGAAATTAAAACTCCATTAAACTCTAGTTCTTTTTACAATCGCTTATCTACATTAAAAGTTTCAAATAATTAAAAATCTATATATAGTGTAGTTCATTTATTAATTACACTATATTTTTAACAAATTTTTACTAATCAACTATAAAATTTTTATTAAAAAATTTAAATTATTTGTTAAATTATTTGCTCTATGGGAGATAATTTGATATAATACAATTGGTGGGTTTAAGTGATATATTTTATTTTATTCAATCAAAACATAACATTTAAAGAAGCGGTAATTTACATTTTAATTACGTTGTTTGTTTTTATGATTTCTTTAACAATACATGAATTTGCACATTCGTTTGTCGCTTATAAAATGGGTGACCCAACTCCAAAAGAAAGAGGAAGATTAACTCTCAATCCTTTTAAACACTTAAACGGAAGTGGTTTTTTGTGCTTTGTTCTCTTTGGTATAGGTTGGGCTAACCCTGTTCCAATCAATCCGCTTAATTTTAAAAAATATAGAACAGGAACAAGATTAGTTTCTATTGCTGGAGTTTTATCTAACTTCCTTTTAGGATTGTTTGCTGCTATAATTTATGCAATCCTTCTTGCAACTGTTGGCATTAGTTCGGTTGCTATGGAATATGTTTTCTTAATTTTGGAATATTTCATGTTGGTTAATAGTTATTTAGCTATCTTTAATTTGTTGCCAATTTATCCGCTAGATGGGTTTAATTTTATAACTTCTTTTATGAAGCCTGACAACAAATTTATTCGATATGGTGTTCAAAATGGATTTAGAATTTTGTTTATGATTCTTTTATCTTGCTTGTTTATAGAACTTTTCTTTGGTTTTGATTTGCTTGATTGGATATTTTCGTTATTCTATAATTACATTTTTGTGCCAATATCATTATTGGGGGTGTAAAGTGGCAGAAATTGAAAATGAAGAGGAAATATTATCTAAATTTACATGTTCGGTAGAAGGTTTTGAAGGGCCAATGGATGTTTTGCTTGATATGATTAAAGCTAAAAACATATCTATTATGGAGGTTAAAATTTCAGAAATAACTGACCAATATATGAGTTATATTTCAAATTTAACAGAATTAGATATGGAAGACGCCACTGCATTTTTAAGCATGGCAAGTAGATTGCTTGAAATTAAATCATTTAAGTTGTTGCCGGTTGAACAGGTTGAAGATGAAGAAGAGCAAATAGACCCAGAAACTCAGTTAAAATTGCAATTAATGGAATATGATTTGTTTAAACAGGCTGGCAATCAACTTCATGAAATCGAAAATGTTGATAGGTTTTATAAACAACCAGATAAATCTGCTGGCGATGTAAAAATTGTGTTTAACCAATTTAACTTGGAAAAATTATTAGATTCGTTTGCTTTTATTTTAATGCGAACAAAAGATAAAGAAAATCCAAGTGAAAAGAAAATTGTTAGAGATAGGTGGACAGTTGCTGACAAAATGGCTTTTGTAACAAAAGTGTTAGAAGATAACAAACAAATAAATTTCTTTAATTTATTTGACGATACATATTCAAAAGCGGAAGTAATAACAGTTTTTTTGGCAATTTTAGAAATGTTAAAATTGCAAAAAATAGAAGTTGAACAATCTAATATATATGCTGATTTTATAATAAAACGAAAGGAGGAAGAGAGTGGAACTTAACGAAATTGCAAAAATTATTGAAGGAGTTTTGTTTGTTTCAGGAGAGGGTGTAGATATAGACGCATTTAAATCTAAATTTGAAATGAATGATAGAGAATTCAATAAATGCGTAGATATATTAACAGAGAAATATAATGAAAATAGCGGAATTAATATAATTAGATATAAAAATAAAATTCAGTTTTGTTCAAATCCTCAACTAGCAGATAGCATTTCGGACATATTAAATCCTATAAGAGAGCGAAGTTTAACAAAAACGGCATTGGAAACTGTGGCAATTATTGCATACAAACAGCCAATAACACGTGTTGAAATTGAAAGTATTAGAGGGGCAAATAGCGATTATGCTATTCAGTTGCTACTTTCAAATAACCTTATTGAAGTTGTAGGAAGAAAAGATGCAGTGGGCAAGCCACTTTTGTTTGGCACAACAGATAATTTTTTAAAACGATTTGAACTTTCTTCAATTGAAAGTTTGCCAGATTATGAGCAACTTTTGGATAGAATAAGGGTTATACATAGCGGAGGAGATTCTCTATATAGAGAATTTACTGCACCAGACCCAAATTCTCAAGATAGTTTAATTTCAGTAAACAATTCAACTCAACAAAATAACGAGAGAGAAAGTAAAGATACAAATCAGGAATTAAACTCGAATTCTGGCAATTATGAAAAAGAAAGTGGCAAAAGTTCCGTACAAAATTTAGAAAATGCAATCAAAAATAGCAAAGAAAATGAAACAGAAAAGCCTCAAACTGCCTAATATTTTATTTTATGTGAGAAAAGTTAAATTTTAAATTTATATTTAATATTCTTATTATTTAAATAAAAGCATAAAAACCAGCAAGGCATTTATTGAATAAATATTAAATTTTAAAAGATACTACAAATATGTGGCATCTTTTATTTTTATTTTCTATAATAATGAATATTTTAGGTCTTATTTATCCTTTTTTAGTTAAGTTTGATATTAAATTTAACATTATTAAACTTAAAGGTACAATAAGGCTTGTTTTGTTTAACAAAATAAACATTGAATTTAAAATAAGAATAAAGAATGGTTATATTTATATTAATCATAAAGCAAGAGAAAGACGAGAAAAAATTAGTAAGAAAAACATAAATTTTGTTTTTATTTTAAATTTAATTAATCAACTTTATTTTAGAGAACAATTTTTAACATTTGATGTAAAATCGAATTTTGGCTATAAATTAGATGCCTGCACAACAGCAGTAGGTTGCGGTTATATAGATGTTGTTTCTAAATCGCTATTAACAAAATTAAAAAACAATAAAAAAAGTTCACATATTTTTGTTTCAGTTGAGCCACAATATAATCAAGATATATTTAATGCTAGAATAACAAACACAATTAGAGTTTCAATGTTTGATGCTATTTACGCATTGATATATACTGCATTTTATACATGGAGAAATTATGAAAAATATGGAAAAAGTTAATTTAAATGGTAAAAACAAAATAGAATCTCTTATTGATGTATCATTAGATAAAATTCGCACACTTATAGATGTAAATTGCGTAATAGGCAATGCAATTTCAATGCCAGATGGCAGTTCAATTATTCCTATTTCAAAAGTAAGTGTAGGTTTTGTTGCTGGAGGTGGCGAATATAACGATTTAAACGCAAAACGTAATTCAGCAGACTTCCCTATGGCAGGTGGAACAGGCGGAGGTTTTACAGTCTCTCCTATTGGATTTTTTGTGCTAGAAAAAGATAAATTTAAAATAATTCATGCAGATAAATCAACCGCATATATGGGGTTAATAAAAAATGCTACCGATGTGTTAAAAAAACTTGTGGAGAAACAAAAATGAAAATAAAAAAGATTTTGTTTCTTTTTTTAACATTAATTTTATGTTTTTCTGCCTTATCTGTTCCACTAATAAAAAATGCAAAAAGCATAAATGTAGTTAATGCTGTTTCATCATCGGCAAAGGCTATGTGTGTGTTAGAAAAAGATAGTAAGCGTATTTTATTTTCTAAAAATGAAAATGAAAAATTGCCAATGGCTTCTACAACTAAGGTTGTTACTGCAATAACAGCAATAAACAATTGTCAAAATTTAGATGAATATATTCAAGTAGATGATGAAGCAGTTGGAGTTGAAGGTACATCAATTTATTTAAGAAAAGGTGAAACAATAAAAGTTAGAGATTTGCTTTATGGCTTAATGTTGCGTAGTGGAAATGATGCGGCAACAGCTTTGGCTTGCCATATAGGTGGAAGTGTTAAAGGTTTTGCTAATATGATGAATAATTTGGCAAGTAATATTGGTGCAATAAATTCACATTTTGCAAATCCGCACGGATTAGATAACCCAGAGCATTACACAACGGCGTATGATTTAGCATTAATAACATCGTATGCGTTAAATAATCCTATATTTAAAGAAATTGTATCAACTAAAAAATATACAATCCCTCAAACAAATGTTTCAGAAAAAAGATATCTAACAAACAAAAATAGATTACTTTCAAGTTTGGAAGGCTGTTGTGGTGTTAAAACAGGTTTTACAAGCAAAGCAGGGCGATGTTTGGTAAGTGCAACTGAACGAAACAACATGACAGTAGTTTGCGTTGTTTTAAATTGTGGCCCAATGTTTGAAGAAAGTTCAGCTTTATTAAATGAAAGTAATTATAATTATAAAAATGTAAAAATAATTGATAAAAATCAAGAAATATATAATGAATATATTATAGATGAAAAAGAAGGTCGTTTATATCTTTATACTGATGAAGATTTTTATTATCCGTTAACGAAAAACGAATATAAAGATTTAAAATTGCTTTGTAATGTTAAATTAGATAACGCCGAAAAGGGCGATGAAGTTGGAGAAATTCAAATTTTCTTTCAAGAACACTTGCTAAAAAAATTAAAATTGTTTACAATGAATAAAATTGATAAATTAATTGATAGTAAAACTTTATCAATTAGCGAAGTGTTGTGGGAAGAAAAAATAAATGAGAATTAACAAATTTTTAGCGCAAGCGGGTTTAGCTAGTAGAAGAAAGGCGGAAGAATTTATAACCGCAGGCAAAGTAAAACTAAATGGCAAAATTGTACGAGATTTAGCAACAGATGTTAAAGAAACAGATATTGTTGTATGTGAAAATAAAACCATGCATGTAAACGATAATTTTGTATATTACAAATTAAACAAACCTAAGGGATATGTAAGCACGGTTGGAGATGACAAAAATCGTAAAACGGTAATGGAATTAATGCGTGGTGTTCGTACAAGAATTTTTCCAATTGGCAGGCTAGATTATGATAGTGAAGGCCTATTATTATTTACAAATGACGGAGAACTTGCAAATAAATTAACAAAGCCTAGCAGTAAAGTAGAAAAAACATATATCGTTGTAATTGAAGGAGATATAACTGTTGACGAAATAAAACAACTTTCTAGCGGAGTAGATATAGGCGATGTTACAACAAAACCTTGTAGTATAACTGTTTTAAACAAAAAAGAAAATTCAACAAGGTTGCAAGTTGTAATAACGGAAGGAAAAAATAGGCAAATAAGAAGAATGTTTGAAACAATAAACAAAATTATAATTTTGTTAAAAAGGGTGCAAATAGGAGAAATTCGTTTAGGCGGATTGTCTCGCGGAGAATATGCCAAACTTTCAAGCAAAGAACTTAAATATATTTCGAAATTAAAATCTAACTAGCATTTGCTAGTTTTTTTATAAATTAATTTGAAATTTATCCTTTTTTTGTTATAATAACAAATATGAGTGAATTTTATGATGTAATTGTAATAGGTGGTGGGGCGGCAGGAATGATTAGCTCAATATTTTCTGCTCGACACGGAAAGAAAACACTTGTTTTGGAACATAACGAAAAATTAGGCAAAAAATTATATATCACAGGCAAAGGACGTTGCAATTTAACAAATAATAGCAGTATAGAAAATCATTTAAATCATATTGTTAATAACGGCAAATTTATGTACTCAGCGTTAAATGCTTTTTCTCCACAAAGCACAATTGAATTTTTTGAAAACGCTGGCTTAAAATTAAAAACAGAACAAGGAAATAGAGTTTTCCCTGCTAGCGATAAATCTAGTGATGTAATAAAAACTTTAACAAAATTAATGCAAAATTATGGTGTTCAAATAGCATTAAATTGCGAAATAAAAACCGTTGAAAAACAAAATGATATTTTCAAAATAAAGTGTATTAACTCTGTAGAATACACTTGTAATAGTGTAATTATTGCAACGGGTGGTGTTTCTTATTCAGGCACAGGTGCTTCGCCTTTTGGATATGAAATAGCCAAACAATTTGGGCATAATGTAATTGAACCTGCGCCTGCGCTATGCCCAATTGTAGTTAAAGATGATATATCGCAACTTAATGGATTATCATTAAAAAATGTCAATTTATCTATTAAAGTAAACAATAAAATTTATAGTGAATTTGGCGAAATGTTATTTACGTATAATTCATTAACAGGACCAATTGCTTTAAAACTTTCAAGTTTGATAAACAGATTTAATTTAAGCAAAGCAACCGCTTCTATTGACTTTAAGCCCGCTTTAACAAAAGAAAAACTAAATGATAAATTTTTGCGAGATTTTAATTTATATTCCAATAAAGACTTAAAAAACTACTTAAATTCACTTTTACCTGTAAGATTAGTTTCATATTTTACGGAAAAAAGTCAACTAAAAAATAAAAAATTGGCGGAAATAACCAAGCAAGAACGGACAATTTTAATAAATTGTTTAAAAAAATTTGACATTTCTGTTAAATGTTTAGATAATATCAATGTTGGAATTGTAACTTCTGGCGGAGTAGATGTAAAACAGATTAATTCAAAAACTTGTATGAGCAAACTTGTGCCTAATCTTTATTTTGTGGGTGAAGTATTAAATGTTGATGCTTTTACAGGCGGATACAATCTTCAAATTGCTTGGTCAACCGGATATTTAGCCGGAAATAGCGTTTAAATTATTTATAAATTAAATTACCAAATGCTATTTTAAATTAAATTATTAAGTATTGAAAATTTTTAAAAGGATATTTATGTTATTTTATATTGCTATATTTATTTTAATGATACCTTGCACTTTGCTTTTTCCAATAAAAAAAGTAGGCAAGCAACATTACAAAAAATTAAGAAAATCTAAGCAAAATTATATAATTGCGTGCAACCATATGTCTAATATGGACCCTGTTATGTTGGAAATTACACTTAATAAAAAACATCGCATTTTAGCCAAAAAGGAACTATATAAAAATAAATTTTGTTCGGCATGTTTAAATAGTTTAGGTGCTATTAAGGTTGATAGGCAAGCGGCTGACACTTATGCAGTAAAACAAATTTTGCACGCTTTAAATAAAAAACAAAATGTTTTAATTTTTCCACAAGGCACAAGAGCAAAAACTGTAAAAATTGAGGGTGAAAGTGCAAAAGAAGGGGTTGCATTATTTGCCATTCGTACAGGCACGCCGGTTATTCCTATGATGTTTGATAGAAAATTAAAAATATTTCATAGAACCACACTTTATATAGGCGAACCAATTTATCCTGATGCTGAACGTAAAAAAGATAAAGATTATTTAGACGAATTTGCTAATTTAATTATTTTAAAAATGAATGAATTAGTAGAAAGAAAAGGAAAGTTAGAAATTGAAAATAAAAATAACTAATTTTAATAACAATTAATAGAATAGTAAACAAAATTTATAAAAGGAACATTATTATGAAAATGGAAGATTTTAACATAAGCATGACGCAGTATAATAAAGGTGATATTATAACAGGCACAATTGTTATGATTGGAGAAACCGAAGTTGTTGTTGCAATTGGCGGCTTAAAAGAGGGCGTTTTTCCTAAGGAAGAATTAGACGGAGTTTTTAAAGTAGGCGATGCCATTTTAGTTATGATTTTAGGCGAAATAGACGATAAAGGTTGCATAAAAGTTACACATTCGGGCGTAAATAAAGCACTTGAAGATAAAGAGAAATTAAAAAACCTAAAAGTTGGCAGCACTTTAAGTTTTAAAGTGGACGAAATTAATTCATTTGGTTTGCTGGGCGATTTTATGGGCTACAGAGTTTTTTTGCCTTTTTCTCAATGTGCAACTGAAGATTATGTTAATAAAGATAATTTAAAAAACAGAGAACTTGATGCTATTGTAATTGAATTAAACAATTTAAAAAAATCAATTGTATGTAGCACAAAATTATTAAAATCAAATCAAACAGTTCCGGTTGATATAGGCGAAATAATATCTGGCACAGTAATAAAACTTGAAGATAAATATGCAATAGTCCTTTTGCAAAATGGAGATAAGGCAAAATTGTCCATAAGCGATGCCTCTTACGAACATATTGATAAAATATCATCAGTTGTAAAACTTAACGGAGTTTATAATTTTAAAGTTTTAGATGCCAACACCGATTTTTCTAGAATAAGTGTAGGATTAAAACAAACAATGAGAAATCCGTTAGATGACATCTTTTCAAATTTGAATTTAGGAGATGTTGTTGAAGGTGTGGTTGTTAAAATTTTGCCTGTTGGTGCGGTTATAAAATTAGACAATGGCATAACTGCAATGGCCATAACAAAGGAAAATAGCGATAGAGCAAATGTTGCAACTCATCATTTATATAAATTAAATAGTAGGGTAAAAGGTGAAATTTCTTATCTAAATAGAAATTCACATAAAATTAACATTTTAACTAACAAGAAAAAAGAATCTTAATAAACAACTAGATTTGTTAAAAACAAAGGCAAAATATTATATTTTGTACTTTTTTGTTGCTTTCCATACAAAATATTTTACAAATTTCGACATTTCATTTGCCAAAATATGGTAAATTTGATATAATTCACTATGTGAAAACAGATAAGAAAAGAAAAATTCTTTTTTCTATTTTTAGTTGTTCAGTAATTTTATTACTGATTTCCTTTTTGGTGGTAAAAGTTTTTGCAAATCCTAACTCTTCATCGTCAAATTATGCGTCTAGCTTTGAATTAACTTCTCCAAAAGACATAAACATTAGAGTAAACACACAAATAACTTTAAATGAAAACATATTTAAAATCAGTCCTTCCAATTATAACATGGGTATGGAATATTCCACATATACGGCAAAATCTAATGAAAATTATTATAATTTCAATTTTGAGAACAAAACATTTTTTGCTTCAAAAATTGGGTCATATTATATATCTTTTGTTGTTAAAAAATCTAATAAATTATATATTAGCCAAACCCTTAAAATTACAGTCCAATCGCCTGACGAATTTTTTGATATAAAACAAATTAATGATAATTTTAAAGTGGGACAAACTCTTTCAATAACTGAAATTTTTGAAACTAACAGCTTGTTTTCATATTCATTTTCAACAGAAGACAATTCTATATTAAGCATTAATAATGGCATTTTAAGTTGTAATAAAATTGGTAGCACTAATATAATTGTAAAAGTGGATAGAAGTTATATAAGTTATTCGCTAGTATTTCCAATTAACATAACCAACACTGAAAAAGGAGACACAACAAATCTAAATGGTAGCGACAATCAAGGTAATAATAATCCAAAAGATGAAAATAACTCAAATGACAACCAAAACGAAAATAATAATACAGAAGACAAATCGGATGAAAATCAAAACGGCAATCAACAAGAAAATCCTACCGACCCAGAAAAACCAAACCCTCCAATAGAGGATGATAAAGACCCAAATTCAGGCTCGACTGACAATGAAAAAGACGAAGACAACAGCGGCTCAGGTAATGATAACAAAGGCGATGATACCGAAAAAGAAGAAGATAACACAGACAAAGATGATGATGCTGGAAATAAAGACCACGACACAGAGAATGAGCAAGACGAAAACAAAGATAATGAGAATGAAGAAGATGAAACCAAACCGCAATATAGTATAAAATTTTTTAATCGCACTTTAAAATTAGGTCAAAATGCTTTAAATTTTTGTATTTATGAAAATGATAAGATAAGTGAATTTCAAGAAATAAGCGTTGAAGTTTTAGAAAATAAGGAATATGTAGAAATTTTTAAAATAATGCAGCCAACAATTTATATAAATGCACTAAAAACAGGCATAATAAAGTTAAAAATTACATGTTTGCAAGACCCAACCATAACTTTTATAGAAGAATTCGTTATTGAATAAAATATTAAATATAGTTTTGTAATTTTTAATTCTAATTTCGTTGCAAATTTAAAAATTGTATGTTATAATCAAGAACAATAAAAGTAATTATTCAAGTTGGAAATTATAATAAATTTGCAACACTAATATGCTACTGTGGCTCAGCAGGTAGAGCAGCTGATTCGTAATCAGCAGGTCGGCGGTTCGAGCCCGCCCAGTAGCTCCAAATAAAGTAAATAATTTGTCTTTTGTAGGAGGTTTTAATGGAAAACGAATATTTAAAATTTGCAAAAGAAATCGCTTTAAAAGCCGGAAAAATTATGAAAAAATATTTTAATAATAACGGCGAAGAATACAAATTAGATAACACAATTGTAACTAAAGCAGACAAAGAAATTAATGATTATTTAATTAGTAAGGTTAAAAAAAAATTTCCAACACACTCTGTTGATGGCGAAGAAAAACAATTTGGTAAAAGTGAATATGTATGGGTTTGCGATCCTGTTGACGGAACTTCAATGTATGCAAAACATATTCCTGTTGCGGTTTTTTCTTTGGCATTGGTTATAAATGGAAAACCGACAGTTGGCGTTATTTATGATCCGTGGACTGATAATATATATTTTGCAATTAAAGGCAAGGGAGCATATAGAAACAATCAAAGAATTCATGTAAATCAAATTGCATTGGATGACATGAAAAGCGTTTCAAATTTTGATATGTGGCCAGAAGCAGAATATAATATATACGATGCAATTAAGGAAATAGGTAAAAAAACTTATTTTGTTAGTATAGGTAGTGTTATAAGAGCTTGCTGTTGTATAGCTAATGGCGATTTCAATTTGGCGATTTATCCAGGAACAAAACATAAAAATTGTGACATTGCAGCAGTCAAGGTTATTGTTGAAGAAGCTGGGGGAATGGTTACTGATTTTTTTGGAAATGAGCAAAGATATGATGAAAGTATAAATGGTGCTGTAATTAGCAATGGGCTTGTTCATGCAGAGATGTTACAAGCAATAAAGAACACTTTAAAAAATAAACGATAAATTTTATTTTTGCGAAATCAAATTGATGTCGCAAATTTATAAAAGATATATCAAAGTTTCAAAATAAAATATAAAAAATTGAGGTTAATAATTTTGCAAATTAAAAATGTTTATATTTAAATATATAATTTGAATGGTTGAAGAAATTTTTAAATATAAAGCGGCAAATTTCAATAAATTGCTAAAATATGGTTTTAAGGTTAAAAATGGAGTTTATGTTTTTAACGTTCCATTTTTAAACGAATTTACATTTACAATTTATGTGGACAAACAAAGTAAAGTAAAAACAAAATTAATTGATAACAAGTTAAATGAAGAATATGTTTTACATTTGTTTGAAGATTCAACTGGCAGTTTTGTTGGAAAAGTTAAAACAGAATATGAAAAAGTTTTGTTAGATATATGCAAAAATTGTTTTGAAGATGATGTTTTTAAAAGCAAACAAGCAAAGGAAATTATTGCCTATGCAAATAAAAATTATGGCGATAAACTTGAATTTTTGTGGGAAAAATCACCTAATATTGCAGTGTTAAGAAGGCAAGATAGCAAAAAATGGTACGCAGTTATTTTTGATATGCCTAAAAATAAATTAGGTGTTAAAAGTGATGAAATTATAAACATAATAGACATTCGTATTGAGCCTGAAAAAAGCAAACAACTTATAGATAATATAAGCATTTTTGAAGGTTATCACATGAATAAAAAACATTGGCTAACAATTTGTTTAGATAACAGTGTAAAATCTAGCACAATTTTGGAACTTTTATCTAAAAGCTACGAATTAGCCAAAAAGTAAAAAATTTATATAATTTTTCTTTGTTTTATATTTTTTAATTTATTTTTTTATTCGTCAGTTTTTATTTAAAAAGTAAATTTTTAATCATATTCTTAAATTTAAATTTTTTAACAGGTTGATATTTAGTTGATTTTATTTTTCTTTTTTGCTACAATTTCAAAATATGATAGCGTTAAAAGTTGTGGCAACAATATTTTTGTTAATTTCTTATATTGTCATGCTTTCAATAATGATAATTTTGGAACGAGATAAGCCAAGAAATATGATTTTTTGGTGTGTTGTTTTTTTGTTAACTTCGCTAATAGGCG
The DNA here is from genome assembly GCA_947627545.1 of uncultured Clostridia bacterium. GTDB lineage: Bacteria > Bacillota > Clostridia > Christensenellales > UBA1242 > Onthoplasma. The sequence continues at coordinate 72,650 of CANQWK010000006.1, forward strand.
GTTTAATTTATTGTCTGTTTAGAGTGGTTTTTTATTTAAAACGCAAATCTTTGTTGGTGAAAGATAGAGAAGATGCCGTGTATATTGACCTTATTTCAAATGAAATTTTTAAAAATAATGTAAAAATAAAAGACGACTTTTATGAATTTAACAAAATGGCATTTAATGCAAATTTAACAACAAACAACAATTTTGATATTTTTGATGATTACGCAAAATTTAAAGAAAATTTAATAAAAGAGATTAATTCTGCCAAAAGTTATATTTTTTTAGAAATTACAAAAATAAATGCAAAAGATTTTAATTCTATTAAGGACCTTTTAATAGCAAAAGCTAATAGCGGAGTTGCTGTAAAATTTGTTTATGATAGGGTTAACAATTTAAAGTTGTTAAAAGAAATGAAACAGCAGGGAATTAAAGTTTATAGATTTAGCAAACATAACACATTAGGTAAAGTTTATTCTAACATAAGAAATTGTATATCAATTGATGGCAGAGTGTGTTTTTTAGGCAATATGAATGTAAAAAATTGTGAACTTAATGGCAAGCATGAGTGCTTAAACACGTTTGTAAAATTTAAAGGCGATGTTGTGCAAGATATTGACATAGCAATTCATCAAGATGCTATTTTTGCAAGCGGAAAATTTATTGAATATAATGCGCCTGTGCAAGAGGTTTATTCAAATCCATGTAAAATTCAGTACATTTCCAATGAAATTAATAATAATATTGAACTTCTTTTAATAAAAGCAATAAGTAAAGCTAAAATTTCCATACAGTTGCAACTAAGCGAGTTTATTCCAACCGAAAGCATAATGTCGCTTTTAAAATTTGCAATTAATTCAAATATAAAAGTTGATTTAATGGTTCCGCTTAAAACAACAAATAGCAAATATTATGCTTATAGGGCGTATGCAAAAGAACTTGCTTTAATGGGAGCAAATGTTTATCTTTACGATGGTTACATACGTTTTAATGCAATAACAATAGACGATACTTATGTGCTTTTTGGCTCATATATTTTAGATAGAGAACACATTGCCAACAGTCTTCAAAATGTGGTTGTTATTGAAGATGAAAAAGCAATTAAGCATTTTAACAAAACCTTTCAACAGGGAGTGGAAAATAGTTATAAAATTGCAGATGCTAAATATATGCTTGTAAGGGAACGCTTTTTTAAAAATTTTGTGTAATAAACATTGTTAGTTTTTACTTTCATGCTTGGTTTTTCTTTTAAAAGGAGAAATTTATGGTTTTTGGTGTGGCAGGTGTGCCTACAAATTATAAAGGTAAGTTTGAAGGAGTTTTTCCTTGGCTAAAATCTATGGGTTTAAATGGTTTTGAAATTCAATGTACTTATGGTTTTAAAATAAGTGAAGATAGGCAAGAAATTATAAAAAAATTAAACGGCGAATTTAAGTTTAGCATTCACGCACCTTATTATATAAATTTAGGTAGTTTAAATAGCCAAGTTGTTGCTAGAAGCAAAGGCAACATGAAACAAGGCATAGAACTTGCAAAATCTTTAAATATAAACCGCATAATTTTTCACCCTGGCGGTGGGCATGAAAACACGCCGCAGGGCAGAGATAATGCAATAAATCAACTTATTGCAGCGATTAACGAATTTACTGCCGAACTTGATATGGGAGATGTTCGTATTTACCCAGAAATTGGCGGAAAAACGGCTAACTTGGGCAGCCTTGACGAAATTATAGAAATATGTTCAAGGTGTAAATATTGTTACCCATGCATTGATATTGCGCATTTGCATGCACGAGAAATAGGCAGTTTAACATCAAAGGAAATTTTAAAACAAAAATTAATGCAAATCAAAAATGCAATTCCTGACAAATTTAAATATATTCATTTTCACGCTTATACAATTGATTACGGAAATAAAGGCGAAATTAAACATTTAATGCATGGTTGTAATATGCCAGATGGCAGACCAGGAATGCCAAATTTAGATGATTTTGTTGCAGTACTAAAAGAAATGAACATTGAACCATGGGTTATAAGCGAAGCGCTAGACAGCCAAGAACAAGGTGCAAAATATATGCATGATTTATTTGTTAAATAAAACATATTAAATAATTAATTTAAACAAAATTTGAACTTTAAAATTTAAATAAAATTATGCAAAAATTAGAATTTAAAGCGGACAAAGAAATAGATTTAACTAAGGCAATAATAGATAAATTGCCGTTTCTTTCTCGTTTTGATGTTAAAAAAATTTTAGACAATAAAGATGTTAAAATAAACAATGCTCGTGTAAAAGAAAACAAAATTATATTGGCTGGGGACAATGTTACTGTTTTTTATCAGCCAAAAGAAAGTAAAGAGTGGTATAGCATTGTATATGTTGACGATAATGTTTTAATTGTAAATAAATTTGCAGGCATTGAAGTTGTTAGCGAAACTGAACGTGATTTACTATCTATTTTAAAGCAAACTTATCCGCAAATTAAGGCGGTGCATAGGTTAGATAGGAACACTGAAGGCCTTACAATTTTTGCGCTTAATGAAATTGCCGAAAAAACATTGCTTTCAGCCTTTAAAAACCGAAAGGAAATTATAAAAAAATATGCATTATTGGTTGAAGGTAGGGTAGATATTTCTAAAATAAAGCGCACCGTTTATTTAAAAAAAGTTCAAAATTTAGCAAAAGTTTGGATTAGTGAAGTTAAAACAAGCGGTTATGAGCCAATAATAACACAATTTGATATTGTTGAATATTTAGGAGATAAAACCTTAATGGAAGCCACATTGATTACAGGCAAAACACATCAAATTCGTGCACATATTGCATATTATGGCTTTCCAATTGTGGGGGATAGCAAATATGGAACAAGTAAAGATAAGACATTACATTTAACTGCAAATTTTCTAGCATTTAAATTTGCAAAAACAAGCCCACTTAAATACTTAAACAACCAAACTTTTGAAATTGTGCCAACTTGGTTGTAATTAAATAAAATAAAGTTAGTAATAAAAATAATAAAATTTAAAATAATAAAGTAATAACTTATTAATCTTAGTAAGCACCTTAAAATTAGTTTGTCATATTTATTTAAATCTTCATAGTATGTAATAAATTTAAGTTAAAAATAAATAATATAAAAATTTTTCAAAAATTTGCTAAAAATTATTGACATTTATTTAACTTTATTGTAAAATCTAGAAGTACTGTTTAAACATTGTCGGGGTGTAGCGCAGTTGGTAGCGCACGTGATTTGGGATCATGGGGCCGGGGGTTCGAGTCCCTTCACCCCGACCAGTGGGGGCCTTTAGCTCAGTTGGTTAGAGCAACCGGCTCATAACCGGTCGGTCCGCGGTTCAAGTCCGTGAAGGCCCACC
>CANQWK010000007.1 GCA_947627545.1 uncultured Clostridia bacterium
AGCACCACGAACTTCATAGTTTTGCCAGCGATGCTTATTTCGGCATCCTCGTATAGCCTAGTTGACTAGGATACTGCACCTTCGCAATAATAGGTTTAAACCTATCATTATATATTCTAGCATAATAAAAAAAATTTGTCAACTAGCACATTGTTTAATTTCCTATGCAGATATATGTAATTTTAATAAATAATGTTAATATAATTATTATTTTAAATGTTATTGAATATATAATTATTATTTTAACAGATTTATACTTATATCAATAAATATATATTATTAGGTTTTATATGATTATTATTGAATTATTTTAACAATAAAATTAATTTTAATAAAAATAAATAAAAATTAATAAAAAATACGAAAAATACGAAAAAATTATTTAAAATTATATTATTTTGAAGAAATTAGATAGCATAAATTATTCGCTAAAAAATAAATAAAAATAAATTACAATAATTATTAAAAATTTTTTAAAAATTGCTTGATTAATAAATTTAATTATTTTAAACTTTAAATAACAAAAAATAAAAAACTGAATTGTATTTTTTTTATTTGCACACAATAAAGTTATGGGTTTTTTAATTTTAAGGAGGAAATATGAAAAATTTAAAAATTGCTTTATGTGCTTTGTTAGTATTATGCAGCGGTATAATGTTCGCTGCTTGTGGTGGAGGCAAAAAAGAATTTGACGAAGCCAAAATTAGTGTAGGCTCAGTTTCTCAGGTAGAATATGATGGAAATTCGCATATTTTTACCGTTTCTTATAAAGATGTAAAGGATTTAACAGTTACATATTCTCAAGCCAGAAATGGAACATTTGTTTCTGCCGCAAATTTAGGTTTGGTAGATGCTGGTGATTATGAAATTTATTATAAATTGTCTGCAGACGGCTATGAAGCTTATGTTTCGGAAACCCCTGTAAGCTTTTCTATAACAAAAAGGCTTTATGATTTTAAATATTCATCATCAAATTATACTTTTAACGTAAATAACGATTTTGATGAACATGCTGTAATTTCTTATAATGATAATTCAATTGCAAGGGACCATATTGTTCCTACTTACAACATTCATAGCAACAAAGATGGTAATTTAAAATTACCAACTAAAAAAGAAGAATTGGAAAACTTAGCCAATGAAGAATATAAAATTGAATTAGTTGGCATTGATGGCGATGGCGTTAACAACTATGAATTTTCAACTGAAAACGGATACGAAACCGCAAATTTAAAATTAATAGATAATGTGCTTATGACTCATAATGGTAAAGAAACCTATTATCACACTTTAAAAGAAGCAATTAATAATGCCGAAGATAACGATGTTATTCAATTAAATGCAGATGTTGAAGTTGATGATGTAATTGAGTTTGAACACAGCATAAAAATAATAGGTAATGGTCATAAAATAACAGTTTCTAATGAATATGAGCCTACTTTTGCAGATGACACGGACAGCCGATATATTTTCTTAAACAAATTTGACATAACATTAACTTTACAAAACATTGTTATAGACGGTGGCAACAAAGTAACATGTATAAAAATGAGCAATGGTAAACTTATTCTTGCAGACAAAGCTAAAATAACCAATGGCAAAAGATGTGTTGTAGGTCTAGAAACAGTAAGAGAAGTTGATAAATTGGTTGGTGGAGTTTACATAACCGGAACTTCACAATTAGAAATGAAAGGCGGAGAAATTTCTGGCAATTCAAACGCCGAAGAACAATTAACCAATAATTATTTACAATATGCAAGCGATTTGTGGATTGGTTCTCAAGCTAGTGCTACAATTGAAGCAGGCAAAATTGGCAATATGTTTATAAATTCAAATTCTAGCAAATTTGAAGATGCGCAAACAATTGTTAAGGGCGGTGCAGAAATTACAAATGCTTATGTGGAATTTGATACAAACAATCAAGCTAAATTAGTAGTTGAAAACAATAATTTAATTCAAAACATTATTGTTAAAATTGGCAATGGTGATACTGCCGAAAATTACATTACATATTCTAATAATCAGGCTGTTAAAGGAGAATATTATGGCGGAGTTGGTTTAAAATCAATTACTATTAATGATGTTGTTTATAGAGATTTGCAAACCGCTATTGATAACGCACAAGATAATGCAATTATAACCCTTTACAATAACATTGAAGTTAAAGAACAAATTAATGTTCCAGCTAACAAAAAATTTACAATTAAATCGGTTGAAGATAAATTATATTCGATTACGGCAGCAAACGATTTTGTAGGCGACACAATTTTAAAAGTTAAAAATGTTTCCGGCGTAGAAATTACCTTACAAGATGTTACGATTGATGGCAATAACAAAGCCGCATGCGTTTATGTTGATAATGCAAAATTAACATTAAAATCAGGCACTAGCATAACAAATGGCATTACAATTGTAAATTTAGGCGATAGTTCCTTTGAAGAAATTGACAACCCTCAAAAATTAAATGGCGGAGTTTATGTAACCGGAACTTCTACTTTCTTAATGGAAGGCGGCACAATTGCCGATAATAGCAATGCGGTTAACAACGGCGCTATGTTTGGCGAAGATAATTATTATAAATTTGCAAAAGATTTATGGCTAGGCAGCCAAGTTAATGCAACAATAAGCGGCGGATATGTAGAAAATGTTTGGGTAAATGCAAACAGCAAACAATTGCCAGAACGCACGGTTGAAATTAAAGATAGTGCAATTGTAGAGAATGCTTATCTTGAATATTACTGGGATAATGGCAAACCTTATGCAGCAACTTTACAATACACACATAGTTCAACCGAAACTAACATTCAAGATAGCGGCTTAAAAAATCTTCATTTATCATTGGCTTACGAACAAGATGAAATAGAAAATAAAACATATTTTACAGTTGAAAATCCTGCAATTAATAATTATACAGGCGGCATTGTAGCCGAAGTTAAAGCAGTTGTAAAAGAAGGTTTTGAAGTTCCAGAAAAGGATAAGAAAAACTTGCAAACCTTATATTTAAACATGGAAACACTTAACCTATATTTTGGAAGTGCAGATATTAGTTCACAAGATACGCCTGAATTTTTAGAGGCTATGAAAATAACATTGCTTGCTAATTTGCAATTTTCAGCAACAACTGTAATTAAATTTAACACTATTATTGATGGTGCAGACCATATTATTAAGGCAGTTACAGGCGAGAATGGTGAATTTGCCGCAGTTACCGAAGGAACATACGAAGGCGGTGAACATCAACAATTACCAAATAGGTCTTTGTTCATGATACCTTATGGAGAAAATTACAAAAATATAACTATAACTTTAAATAATCTTACTTTAGACGGCAACGGAATTGCACGAGGCATATCTGCTTATAAAGGTCAATTTAATTTAAACAGTGTTACAATTCAAAACGGCAAAGATAATGATAGCTCATGGAGTGGCGGTGCGTTTATTACTAGCGATGCAAAATTAAATTTAAACAATTGCACAATAAACACTAATGTTGAATATAACGAACAAACTGAAACTGAAAAATATGAAGCTAACCCTTATGATGCAGAATATATATCTGACTTATGGGTTGGTGCTAATGCCTTTGTTAATGTTGAATCTAGCACAATTGGCGGTGTTTGGGTAAACGCAAATAAATTTTCTGCAAACAACCCAGGCAAATTAACTTTAACAAGTGGAACAATTGATAGGTTATGGCTTGAATATGACAAAAATGAACAAGGCGAATATTTTGGTGCAGTGCTTGAATTTGTAGATGGAGCAATAAATAAATTGGCAATTGCACAAGATAGCACAAATGTAGAACCTGCAATAATAAATAATCCGGTAAAAGGTAACTATGTTGGCGGTGCTAACGCCTTTTACACAAAAGAAGATGAAACAGTTGTTTATGATAAATTAGAAAAATTAGCAGGTATTGATGGCGTAACATCAATAGAAATTATAGCAAATGCCACTGTTAGCAAAGCAATAATTGTTGAAGGCAAAGAATTAACAATTTCTTCTAAAACTGAAAACCTTGTTGTTAAAGCAAATTCCGCTTTTACAAAAGAAACTTTAAATGATAAAGAATTGGCTACAATTTTCTATGTTAAACAAGGTGCAACTTTAACAATTAACAATTTGGAATTAAAAGGTGGCAATGTTGCTAGAGCAATTTCTTCTTTTGATGCAACCATAAATTTAACAGATGTTAAAGTTACTAATGGATTAAGAAACGACAATTATCGTTCAGGTGGAGTATTCCTTACTGGCTATTCAACTGCAAACTTTAATAATTGTGAAATATCAGAAAATAGTTATTTAGATGGCGAAAATCAAAATTTGACTTATTCTGCTGATATGTGGATTGGCTCGCAAGCTACAGCAATAATTAACGGCGGAACTGTAAGCAATGTTTTTGTAAATGCAAATGAGTATAGCACTGGTGAAACAAATTTAACAATAAAAGGGAATGCTGAAATTACCGCTATGTGGGTAGAATATGACCAACAAAATGGTGCTCACGTAACCTTAGAAAGCGGAACAATTGAAACTTGCTATGTTGCTCAAGGTAATGATAATTCTTCATATTGGACAACATCCGATTTAACAGTGCAAGATTCTGACCCTAAAACAATAACCGGCGGAAATGACCCTACTACAATGGAATAAAAAAACTTCTGCATTGCAGAAGTTTTTTTATTAACCTTAAAATTTTAAATTAGTATGAAATAGTTAAAAATTTTAAACTAAAACAAATAAAAATTAACTAAATAATTAAACTTAAAAAATCAATTTTAAAACTTAAAAACTTAAAACAATAAAAACCTAAATTTAGGTTATTTAAATATCTTGTAAACCTAATAAATAATCGGTTGAAACGGAAAAATATTTTGCCATTTTAACCAAATTTATTATATCAGGGTAACTTTTGCCAAGTTCCCAAAGCGAAATTGTGTCCTGCGTTGAAGATATTATTTTTGCAAGTTGGCTTTGAGTTAAACCTTTGTCCTTTCTCAATTCTTTAATTCTTTTACCTATTTCCATATTTTTATTTTACGAATTAAATTCATATATAAATTGTTTTACGCAAAATTCTCGTTGACAATATTTGACAAATATCGACATTTACTATTTATAAATTGTTAATGTTAATAAAACAAATTTTTTAAAGCATTGTTTTTATTTAATAAACATACTTCATTATTAGATATATTAAAAAATTTATTTGCGTTTATAAATTAATTTTTTTAAAAGAAAATTAAAATAGCAAGGCTTAAGATTATTAAATATATTGAAAAATAAAACAATTTATTTTTGTTTAACAGTTTAAGCATAATTTTTATAGACAAAATGCCAAAAACAAACGATGTTAACATAACAGTAAAAATGCCTATCCAGTTTATTGTTATTTGAGCGGAAAACAATTTAAAACTTTCATAAACGGCACTGGCGAGTATAATTGGTATGCTCATTAAAAAACTAAAATCAACCGCTTGCTGTTTTTCTACCCCCATAAGCAAGCCGCAAACTAAAGTTGAGCCGCTGCGTGAAATTCCAGGTAGTAAGGCAAGCCCTTGAGCCAACCCCATGCCAATAGCAGTTTTTTTATTAATTGACTTTTTGCCGCTAGACTTAAAATCGGCAATTACAAGCAAAACGGCGGAAATTAAAAAGCCCCAAATTAATGTTTTAGTAGAAAAACTTTGTTCAAAAAATTTGTTAAATAACAAAACTAATATTATGGTTGGAATGGTGGCTATAATTAAATTTGTGTAAAGTGTGGTGTTGCTATTTTTTTGCGGTTTTCTTCGCTTTAAAATTGAATTTATGTCATGCCCAAATTGGCAAAACAATTCTTTTAATTGTCTCCTAAAACAAAAAATAACCGCAAAAAGTGTGCCAATGTGTGCCACCACACTTAGTAAGAGCAGGTTGTCCAACTCAAAAAATGAGCCAAACAACACAATATGTCCACTTGACGAAATTGGCAAAAACTCAGTTATGCCTTGAATAAAACCAATAAAAATGTATTTTAAAATATTCACAATATATTATATTTTTTCTTTTTAAAATTATTAAAAAAAAATATAAAAAAGCAAAATTTTTAATTAAAATTTAAATAATGAAATTAGCTGTCGATAATTTAATTTATTGCTAAATAGTTGAAATTTTTTAAAATTTAATATATAATGTTTAAGTATTTAAAAGGAAAATTATGAAACTAGGAGTTGTAGGCTTGCCAAATGTTGGCAAAAGCACTTTGTTTAATGCTATAACAAAGGCAGGGGCAGAAAGTGCAAATTATCCTTTCTGCACAATAGAGCCAAATGTTGGCGTAGTTGATGTGGCAGATGAAAGGCTAAATAAACTTGCAAAACTTTATAATACCAATAAAATTATTCCTGCTCAAATTGAGTTTGTGGATATAGCAGGTCTTGTTAAAGGTGCAAGCGAAGGTGCAGGGCTTGGCAACAAATTTTTAAGCCATATTAAAGAAGTTGATGCTATTGTTCATGTGGTGCGAGTTTTTAAAAATGATAAAATCATTCATGTCGATGGCAGTGTTGACCCCATTAGAGATATTCAAACTATAAATTTGGAGTTAATTTTAGCGGACATAGAAAGTGTTACAAAGCGAATAGATAAAGTGAAAAAACAAGTTCATGGCGGAGCGGCTGATATAAATACTCAAAAGGAATATGAACTTTTAAACAAAATTTTGGAACTTTTAAAGCAAGAAAAACCTGCAAGATTGTTGCAAGTTAGCGCCGAAGATAAAAAAATTGTTGATGGCTTCTTTTTAATAACATCAAAGCCAATTATTTATGTTGCTAACACAAGTGATGAACTAGACAATTTTCAATTGGAAAACATAGAGAAAATAAAGCAAATTGCGTCAACAGAAAATGCCGAAGTTATTTCGCTATGTGCAAAAACGGAAGAGGAATTAATTAACATGCCAGCCGAAGATAGACAAATGTTTATGCAAGAGTTAGGCATTGATAGTTCAGGGCTAGATAAACTTATTGTTGCAAGTTATCACTTGTTAGGTTTAATTAGTTACATTACCGCCGGCGAAAAAGAAGTGCATGCGTGGACAATTAAAAAAGGCACACTTGCTCCACAGGCGGCAGGCAAAATTCACACTGATTTTGAACGTGGTTTTATTAGAGCAGAAGTTGTTAAATATGACGATTTAATATCGCTTGGAGATTACAACGCTTGTAAAGAAAAGGGCAAAATTATAAGTGCAGGCAAAGATTATGTTGTTCAAGACGGCGATATAATAGTATTTAAATTTAATGTTTAAACGACATAATAAAATAGTACAAATTGCAAAATTTAATATTTTTTTAACAAAAAGACAAAATTAACATAACATAGAAAAATGTTAAAAATGCTTAAATTAACATAATGTTTAAACAAAATTATAAAAAATGATTAATAATAATTTATTAAAATTTGATAATTATGAAAAAGAAAAAACAAATTTTTAACAAAGGTAAAAAAATTAGAAATATACAAATAGATGCCAAAATACATTTAAGAATTTTGGCGATACTTTTAATTTTGTTTAATTTGTTTTTGTTTGTTTGTGCGGTAAGTATGGCGGTAATGCTAAATGTTTGGTATGTTTGGGTTCTTGACATTGTGTTAGTTACCTTTTGCTTGGTTAAAAGTATAGTAACATATTTAAAAGGAGTTAAGCAATTTGGCTATGCTCTTTATGAAAATTGTATTTATTTAGATTCAATTTTATATGATAGTTCAATAGTAGAATATCAACTTATAAAAAACATAAAGTTTAAAACCGGCATATTAGATAAGCTTTTTGGTAAAAAAACATATACGGTAACGCTATATTTAAATGACGAAATTCAAACAAAGGTAAATTTATATTTGATAAAAGAGGACCCTGATAAATTATTTGAAGAAATTTTGCAGCATTGTCAATTGTCGTTTAACAATTTAAACAAAACCGAAATAGAAAAAAAATAAGCTTTTTGGCTTATTTTTTTTTAGCATTAATAAGTTATTTAACTTTTATTAAAAGATAATTTTTTTTGCCTTTTTTAAACAATATTCCGTCTTTTAACGATTTTTTGTTTATTAACATAGTTGCATCAGTTATGGTTTTGCCGTCCATAGATAATCCATTTTGCTCTATAAGCCTACGCGCTTCGCCTTTTGATGCAACAAATTTTGCTGTTAACAACAGGTCTAGCACTCCAATTTGGTTAGTTTCAATTTGTAATTCAACCGTTGGAGCATTGGTTTTGTCCGTAGTGTTGCCAAATAAATTGTTGCTCATTTCTTCCGCTTGTTTTGCGTCTGCTTCGCCTCGTATAAATTTTGTTATTTCGTAAGCTAAACGCTTTTTGCTAACTACAATATCTTTCGCTATCATGCTGCGAATGTCTTGCATTGGAATGTCGGTAAACAAAGCAAACATCATTTCAACACAAGCGTCAGGCGTTTGATACACTCCCTGATAAAAATCGTAAGCAGAAATTTTGTCATTGTCAATCCAAATTGCACCTTTTTCGGTTTTGCCCATTTTTTTGCCCTCTGGGGTAAGCAAAAGTGGGTTGGTTGCACCTATCATTATGCGATTTTTGTTATCTAAAAAATTCATTTTTCTGCCAAGTTCTACACCTGCAACAATGTTTCCCCATTGGTCCGCTCCGCCATATTGAAGAGTACAATTATAATTTTTGTTTAAATATAAAAAATCGTAAGCCTGCATTAACATATAACCCATTTCAAAAAAGGTTAATCCGCCTTCTTCTAGCCGCTTTGAATAAATTTCATTAGTTATCATTTTATTTACATTAAAATGCACTCCTACATCACGCATAAAATTTACATAATCATAGCCTTTATACCAATCGGCATTATTAACAATAATGGCAGGATTATCTCCGTCAAAACGCAAAAATTTAGAATAACCACGTTTTATTCCTTCAATGTTTTTTTCAAGTTGTTGTTGACTTAACATTGGGCGTAAGTCGGTTTTGCCAGATGGGTCACCAATTGCAGCAGTAGCTCCGCCAACAAGCACAATAACTTTATGCCCTGCCTGTTGAAAACGCCTTAAAATTGCACATGGCACACAATGACCAATATGCATGCTGTCGGCAGTTGGGTCGGTGCCAGAATATATTGTTATTTGTTTTTTTGCTAACAATTTTTTTAATCCGTCTTCATCGGTTGTTTGATAAAGCAAATTTCGTTCTTTTAAAGTTTCAAATAATCCCATAATAATCCTTTTTATTTTTTAAATTTTTATAAATATTTTTTAATTTTTCAATTTTTTTATTAATTTTTTTGTAATTTTTTATTAATTTTTTGAATTTTTAATTATTTTTTATTAATTTTTTAGAATTTTTAATTATTTTTTATTAATTTTTTAGAATTTTTTATTTAAATTTTGCATTAAATTTAATTTATCTTTTTCCCCAAGCAGTTGAAACCCAGCCTTTAATTAAATCTCCATCAATAATATATTTTTCAACTAATTTGTCGGTTCCATTATAAATAACGCGTTCAATAACTGTATTTTCTTGCACAAGCGGTTTTATTGTTTTGTTTACAAAAGGCAGTAAAGATAGCATAACCAAAATAAAGTTAAAAGACAAAATAATAACGGCGGCTTTTAATGCTCCAAAAATTGCTCCAAAAATTTTGTTTAATGTGCCAAAAACGGCATTGCTTGTTATTTTATTTAACAATTTTGTTAATAAGAAAACTGCAAGTTTAAGCACAACAAACACCAATATTGCAGCAATAACAATCATTACAATTTTACCAATGCAAGTACCAACAATGGTTGAAACACTGCTTGTTTCTATTGCAACATCAACTGTTGCATTTTTAAAAATAACCTTTATAAGTTGAGCAAGCATTCCGTTTGTTCCTGCTGGAATTGCGGCTATTAGTTCATCTTTGTTTTCATAGCCAAACGAATTTATTGGATTTTTAAAATAATCTCCTTGACCATTTAGTGCGCTGGCAATTTTTCGGCCAATTAGGTTAGAAAAATTGTATATTCCATTTATCCAATTAGCCACATATTTAGCCAACATAATGGCAACTATAGCGCACACCACCCAACTAAAAAATGCCAAAATAGATTTAAAAAACCCTTTTTTAAAACCAATTATTGCGGCAATACCTAACGCAGATAAAATTATTATATCTAAAACTATTCCAATGGTTGAAAGCATAATATCTCCTTTTTTAGTTTAACATATCAATCAAAATTTGTAAAATCAATTTAACATATTTTTTATTTTTTGTTTTTAATGCGATATATTAACGACTATAACTTTTTAATAATTACAAAATTTAATTATTAAATTTCTTGATTTTAATTCAGTAAAACTAATTAAATTAAAGTGCTAAAATTTTGGAAGAAATATCATTATTTTCATTTTAAAAATATAAGAATTTTGTAAAATTTTTAATCATTTTGCCATAACAGTTAAAAATTCTTATTGTTGGCAATATTTTAAAATAAATTTACTTTTTATTATAGATAATCAATCAATTTATTCAAATAAAAACATTTTTCAATTTAGCCGTTAAAATTAATTGTTATTATTTTTTAAATGTGATATAATATCAACTACGAGGTGAATAATGGATAAAAAACAAAAAAGTAGCCCATGGAAATCGGCAATTATCTGGATTGCAATTTTTGCAATTGTTTTACTTTTAATTTATTGGGCAACTTCTAACAATAATTCTGGCGAAAAGATTAGCTACACTGAATTTCAAACCTTGGTAAAAGAAAATAAGGTTGAAGAAATTGATGTATATGGTTACACTATTCGCATTAGGTTGGTAAATGGCGTTAAGGAAGATGATTTTCCTTCTAAAACAGACGCATATTGCACATTTATGAGCGTTAACGAATTGCAAGAATTTATTTCTAACCATAACGAAGAAATAACTAAAGACGAAAACCATGTTACTGAATTAGAAGAAAATGGCGACGTTAAAACTGATGAAGACGGCAACATTGTTTATAAAACCGATAAATTTGGCAATCGCATTTTAAAAGACGGCTTAATTGTTGTTAAGGCAAGTTATTCTTACGAGCGAGAATCTTGGCTTTCTAATTTGTTACCTTACATTAGCGTTGGCGTTATAATTATTATTGGCATTGTAATGTTTAAGGCAATGGCAGGCAACAAAAACGGCTTTGGCTTTGGCAGGTCTAAGGCGAGATTGGTTGTCTCTTCTAATGTTAAATTTAGCGATGTTGCTGGTGCAGACGAAGAGAAGCAGGAACTTAAAGAAATTGTAGAATTTTTAAAAAATCCAACTAGATTTACTGAATTAGGAGCAAGAATTCCTAAGGGAGTTTTGCTTGTTGGCCCTCCAGGAACGGGTAAAACTTTGCTTGCAAAAGCGGTTGCTGGCGAAAGTAAAGTTCCATTTTTCAGCATTTCTGGTAGTGATTTTGTTGAATTGTATGTAGGCGTTGGTGCAAGCCGCGTTAGAGATTTATTTGAAAGTGCAAAAGCAAATAGTCCGTGCATTGTGTTTATAGATGAAATTGATGCAGTAGGTAGGCAACGTGGCGCTGGTATGGGTGGCGGAAACGATGAACGCGAACAAACTTTAAACCAATTGCTAGTTGAAATGGACGGCTTTGAAACCAACAGCGGAATAATTGTGCTTGCAGCAACAAACAGAGCAGATATTCTTGACCCTGCACTTACTCGACCAGGTCGTTTCGATAGGCAAATTTATGTACATCTTCCAGATGTTAAAGGCAGAGAAGAAATTATTAAAGTTCATGCTAAAAACAAACCAATGAGCGATGATGTTGACTTTAAACGCATTGCAAGGCTAACAAGTGGCCTAGCCGGTGCAGATATTGAAAATGTGCTTAATGAAGCGGCACTATTAACGGCAAGAGATGGAAGATATAAAATTACAATGATAGATATTCAAGAAGGCTTAAACAAGGTGCTTATGGGGCCTAAAAAAGTATCTAGGTTAATTACCGAACAAGATAGAAAAATTACAGCTATTCACGAAGCTGGTCATGCAATAGTGGCACAAACTCTTCCTAATTGCGATAATGTTCATGAAATTTCAGTAATTCCTCGCGGTGGGGCAGGTGGTTACACATTAACTTTCGATGAAAAAGATAGAACTTATATGACCAAGCAAAAATTAGAAGATACTTTAGTTATGATGCTAGGCGGTAGGTCTAGTGAAGAAATTATGCTTGATGACATAACCACAGGAGCCTCTAACGACATTGAGCGTGCAACCGATTTAGCACGTAAAATGGTTGCCGAATGGGGAATGAGTGAAAAATTTGGAGTTATAAGCTTTGGCGAAGGTGGACAAATTTTTGTAGGCAGAGATTATCAACGTCAAATTGCGTACAGCCAAGAAATTGCACGAGAAATCGATTTAGAAGTGCGTAAAATTATAGAAAAGGCACATTCAAGGGCTAAGGAAATTATTGAAAGCAAAAAAGATGTTATTTTAAAAGTTGAAAAAATTCTTTTAGATAAAGAAACAATTTATAAAGAAGAATTTGAGATGTTATACAACGGAGCAACTGTTGAAGAGGTTGAGGCCGCAATAGATAAAAAGGAACAAGAAAAGCGAGAATATCAAGAAAAAGCAAAAAATCAGGCTTTGGAAGAACGCAAAATTAGAGATATAAAATTAAGGTTGGAAACAGCCGAAGCGTACGCAAAAGCAGGTGTAATTTCTAAACAAGTTTACGATAACATTAAGCAAGAAGCGGAAAAAGAACTAGAAGCAATTAAGTTAAACAGCCAAAAAACCGAAAATTCAAATGAACCTTCTAGTGAAAATGAAACAAATTTAAGTGGCGAAAAAGAAACAAAATCAAATAATGAAAATGCAACAAAAACCGATTTGGAAAACACTCAAATAGATAAAAACTTGCCAAACGAAAGCAATAAGGCTAAAACTGAAACGGAAAAAAATGGCAATAGTTCAAAATCTAAAAAGGGCAGTGCCGATAAAGGCGATAAAAATAATAAATAATAGTTGATTTAATTTATTATTTGTGATATACTAAAACAAGGAGAAAATTATGGCTAAAAAAATAACAGCAATTGTAAGTTTGTCAATTATAGCGTTTATTATAATTGCAACAATAATTATGGCAAATGTTAAGGTGGATTACGGCATTAAGTGTGCAACACCTAATGAAATTCACATCAGTTCGTCTTTAGATACTTTCGACCCTGCAGATGAACAAACAAAGTCTAAAATAGTTAGTATAATTAACAAGGCAAGTAAAGAGTCTAGCCTTAACGCTTTGTTTAATGGCGGATTGTTTGCTCATGCTAAGGTTAATAGCGATACCGATAATGGCACAACAACTATAAAAACTTCGTCTAACAGTGTGTATGTAAATTATGTTTATAGCACTCCACAAGTTTTAAAACAAGGCAACAAAAATTATAAAGACGATAACGGAAACAATTATTTATACAAAGAATTGTGCTTTGAAGTTAAAAACACCGATGGTGTTGAAGAAATTAAAGTGTATATTATTCCAGATTCACATGATTTTAAAAGATATTCATTATATTATACTTTGTCTGGGGATTTCAGCGAATTGTATAGTTATATAACTTCAATAATTTAAATTAATAAAACAAAAAACGCCAATTGGCGTTTTTTTATAAGCTTTTATAAGGTGTTACGTGTTGTTATATGTTGTTGTGTGTTTTTATAAGCTGTTATAAGTTTTATATGTAGTTTAGGTTAATTTGTTTGTTTTTTAAACAATAAAATAAAAAAAGTGGCAATAGCCACTATTTTTTGTTGATTTTTTTTATGTAATTAACAATATCTTCTACGGTTTTCATTTTAGCAACATCTTCGTCTGGAAGAGTAACGCCAAATTCGTCTTCAAATGTCATAACCAATTCTACAACATCAAGACTATCCGCTCCTAAATCCTCAACCAAATTGGTTTTAAGGGTTATTTGTTCTTTTTTCTTGCCAAGTTTTTCCGCAATTAAATTGATAATTTTTTGTTCCATAAAACCTCCATTATTATTGTACTAAATTTGTTTTAATTTGTAAAGTAAAAATTAACAGATAATGAATTTTTAATTTCAACATTTTTACGGAATTTTAAACAAATATCACTTAAAAATTACAAAAGACAAAAAATTTTTTTAATAAATTTAAAATTATTGATATTAAAATTTATATATGCAAATAATTAAAGATAATTTTTTATTAAATTTAAAAAATATAATTAACAAAAATGCAAAATTTCAAAAAGTTATGCTTTTTTTTGATAAAACAGTTTCAAATTTAAACATTTCTAAAATTTATCAGGAAATAAAAGAAATTTGCGTGTTTAACAAAATGGAAATGGAAAATTTAAACCAGCAAGAAATTTATAATGGTTATAAACTTGCTATTTTTTGTTGTTCGGCAAATAGTTTTAAAAATTTAAATCTTAACTTAAGTGAGTTTATAAACATTTTTATTCCAACCGATTGTGGAATTATGCCATTTTTTTTAAACGAAAATTTTATTTTATGTAACAACAATAATTATTTGTTTTTAACAACAAATCAAGTTGATGTTAATGTTTTGTTTTCAATTTATTTTAATAAATTTTACAATTACTTAAAAGATATAATGTTTAAGCAGGAGAGCAATATTTCTTTTGATTTTAACATATCGCAAATTACACAATTAAAAATTTTAGAGATGTTGCAACAAGAAAACGAATTAGAATTTATAGATGTTAAATTTTTAAACAAATTTAAAATGGACTATAACAATTTGCCCTTAATAGATTTTTTGTTGTTAAATGCGTTTTGTGTTTTAATAAACAGTTTGCATGAAAACAATGTTTGTTTGGTTGATATATATAAATCAATGAAAGATGAGTATAAACAAATAGATAAATATTATGCACTTGCCAACAATTGTGTTTTTAACCAAATTGTAAACTTAAATTTTTTGTGTTTAAAAGATGTGTTAAATTTTAGCATAAACAAACTTAAAGAATTTTCATTTGCAATAAAATTAGATAATAATGTGGTAAAAAATTTAAAAGAATTTTGTAAAAATGAAGATAATTTATTAAATTATTTATATTTATACAATATTTTTGGCGAATAATTTGTTTTTTAGGTTTAAATTAAAAATTTTGGCAATATATATTTTTAATGAAAAAATTATTGATTGCCATTGTGCTTATGTGTATTTTAATTAGTTCAAATGTAAAAACAGATTTTAGTTTGTTAAATTATTTTAGTGGGGAATATTATGCCTACACTAACAGGCAAGTATCTACAAGCAGCGTAAATTTAGGCAGTTGCTACATGAACAACTTTAAATTAAAAAATAGTTCAATTGTAATTGGCGAAAGCATAAAGGTTGAAAATTTAGAAGTTGGTGCGGTTTTAAAAAGCCTTAATGCCAAAGTTATAAAAACCGAATATCTTGAAAGCGGTGCGGTGGTTATTTACGCATATAGCCCTAAAATAAGCAAAAGTGTTATGGTAAATTCAAATAAAGTTAATTTGCAAATTGCCAATTATGATGAATATTCTATTGTTGGCTGGCCATTAATTTTAGGAAGTTTTTAAATTTTTGTTTAAATAAAAAAAATTGGTCTAACATTGCAATAGGAGGCAATAAATGACCAAAAATCAAAATCAATCACAAAAGAAAAAAACAATAATCACTTGTATTTATGCAACAATTATAGGATTACTTATTCTTGCCTGTGCAATTGTTATTGCAACGGTAACAACAAAATCTAAATCCGGGCCAAAACTTGAATCTGGAAATGTGGGTGGCGGAAACGATGAACAAATTGTTGATGTATCTACCACTCCAAGTTGGGTTTTGCCTATGGACAATGCAACCATTGTTAAAGATTATTCTGGCACAAAATTACAATATAACGATTCGCTAAAACAATGGGAAATTCATAAAGCAATAGATTTTGTTGCAAATGATAGCACAAATGTTTATGCAATAAGCGATGGCGTTGTAACAAAAATTAGCACCGATTATTTGCTAGGTACAGTGATTGAAATTGCTCATTCTAATGGGCTTGTGTCTAAATATATGTCTTTGGCAAAAGAAGTGAATGTTGCAGAAAAGCAAAAAGTAACTGCCAAAACCTTAATTGGACAAGCTAGCAACAGCATGACAAGAGAATTAAATTCAGGCGTTCATTTGCATTTAGAATTGAGTTTAAACGGCGTTTTGGTTGACCCTAACAATTATTTATCTCTTGGTAATAAATAGAAATAACAAACTAAAACCCTTAACAAAAAAACCGCTTTAAAGCGGTTTTTTTAATGCTTGTTTAGATTTAATATTTTTTTAATTTAGTTTTTAAACATTTTAATTAAATAAATGTTTTTTATAAACTTGTTTTTGTGGCTTTAATTCGGCTAGCATATTTAACAACTTTGTAAGAATTTTTTGCAAGATTTGCAATTTCAGTTTCATATTTAGAATAGTTAGTGTTTGAAGTAAAGTTATTGCTGCCTGCTGGGTAAACTTTATCAAACAACATGTCAAAATATGTTTTGTTGGTTAATGGGCTAATTTTTTTAGTGTATAAATTTAAGCCTATTAAATCATTTTCTCTATTTACGCCTTCAATATAAACACTGTTTCTATCGGCATAATTAATATCGTTGCCATAAACAGGGCCAACATAGTAAACAATGTGAACGCCATAACTTGTTATGCAAAAATCTTCAACTGGACTGTTAACATTTATTGTGCTTATGCGGTTTGGAGTGTTTAGTTCTTGATTGGTTTCATTTGTCATTAATTTTATACATTCTTCGGTAAAGGCTTCTTCCATGCCACTGTTGGCAGAAAAATCTTCATCTTCTTTATGAGAGCCAACAACATAAGGTGTGCCGCTTGATAATGAGCCAGGGTCTTGGCTATATTTAAACATAAAATTAACAAATTCTTCGGCATTAGGATTGTTGCATAAATCTTTATACTGACTGCCATTTAAAACATCTTTTAAAGTAAGTTCTTTTTCAACATTGCCAGAAACAACATCTCGTTGTTCAACTTTTGTGTTTAAAATTAATTCTAAATATTTTGCTGGGTCAGTTTCTTTATATTTGTCTAATTCAGTTTTTTGTTCATCGCTGAACTTAAACAAAGTGTGTAAGAAATAACCAAATTTAGTGTCGTCATCTATATAAGGGTGATACAAAATGCTGTCGCCATTAGTAGATAAATTTTTCATTGCTGATTTGTAACTATCAATAGAATTTGTATATTCCGCATAGTTGTTTTCAATAATTTCTTTAAAAGCAAGCATCAATTCGTTAATATCCAAATTTTCATGCGCTAAGTAATATTCTTGCAAATTGGTTAAGTAGCGAGATTGAATTTGAGATTTTAATGTGCGTTCAAAATATCTAGTTAATAATCCGTCTGTATCTTTGATGTAAGGTTTGCCTTTTGCATCTCGCAAATAATATTCATAATTAATTAAATTTTGGCTTAGTTGTTTTAAAATGAAATTCTTAATTGCAGTGGCATTTTCTTTTTCACTTTCTTGCAAATCTTTTTCCAAATGTGCCAAATATTTTGTTTTAACGTTGTTTACTAAGTCTGCAAAACTATAATTTTCCAAATAATTTACTGTAACAAATTTTTCGTCTAAATATTCTTCGTATAAGCCGAAGTTAGCATCTCCAAACACGGGTTCGTCTTCACTAATATATGCAATTTTATATTGTTTTATTGTTTTAAAATATTCAGTTTCAGTTTTAGAAATTTCTGTTAAACTTTCATTGGTGTAATAAACCACTTTTTCGCCATCTTCTACAAGTTTTGCACGTTTTTTAAATTGATAATCTTCAATGCGGTTTAAAGTGGTTTCTTCTTCGTTGGCATCTTCTTCGCTTTCTGTTTCAATTTTAATGTTTAAATTGCGTTTTGCATCTTCAATTAAATCTTTAACTTCGCCATCTAAAGAATCAAAAATTGATACAGCAATTTCTTTAATTTGATAACCTGTTGGACAATATAAATTTTCTTCATTATTTTTTGCATATTGATAAATTGCTGAACGGTCAATTAACATGTCTAGCGTGCTTTCTAAGGCAGAAGAATTATCTCCTGATTGAGTAAATACGTCTTGACCATAATTGTTATAAGCGTTTAAAAGGTCAAATCTGGTGATGGTTTCATCACCAACCTTGGCTAGAATTTCGTTGTAATATTTAACTCTGTTTACAGAAAAACCTGCACAACCAGACAAAATGCAGGTAAGGGCAATTAACATACATATAATTAAACAAGATAATTTTTTCACGTTACTCTCCAAATAAGCATTATTTTGCAATTTTTATTTCGAATTTGCAAAAATCTTATAATAATACTTGACTATTATACAATAAAATATAAGAAAAATCAAGAGATTTAGCTAATTTGACGCCAAAAACTCAGTTAAATAATTTACAGCAGTTAACACGCTAAAATTTGCTGGATTTAGCGCAATTGTTGGTAGATTTGCTTGTTCAAATTTAATGTGTTTAAATTTGTTTACCTTAATTAAAAGTAAATCCATATTAACATCGGCATAAAAGGTTATATACATTTTGTGGCTGGTTATTGTTATGTTTTTAACCTTCTGTTTAACGCCTAACGCTTTAATTATTGCGATGTTAGTTAAATTGTAAATTTCGTTTGGAAGTTTACCAAAGGTTTTTGTTAATTCGCTTATAACTTGTTTTGCAGTTGCTTGGTCGCTTATTCCGGCAATTTTTGCAACAATTTTTAAGCGTTCTGCTTCTTCTGGTACAAAATTATATGGAATTTTGCTTGTAAGTGCTATGTCAATTTTAATTTCTCGCTCAATGTCCACATTTTCGCCAGATAAACGCTTTATTGTTTCGTTTAGCAAACGAGTGTACATGTCATAACCAATTTTTACAAGATGCCCATGCTGAACTTTACCTAAAATTTCGCCTGCACCTCTAATTTGTAAATCGCGCATTGCAATTTTAAAGCCGCTGCCTAGTTCGGTGTTTTCGGCAAGTGCTTGAAGGCGGTTTGATGAGTCCTCGCTAAGCACTTTGTTGCTAGGATAAGTAAAGTAAGCATAAGCTTGCTCATTGCTTCTGCCAACGCGTCCGCGCAACTGATACATTTGGCTTAAACCTAAGTTATTGCTTTCAATTACAATTAATGTGTTGGCTTTTGGCAGGTCAACTCCGTTTTCTATAAGTGTGGTGGAAACAAACACATTTGTTTTGTTTTCATATAACCGCTTTATTGCGTTTTCTAAACTTAGCCCTGTCATTTGCCCATGTGCAACATCAAAATGAGCGTTGGGGTTATTTACGGCTCTTTCTAACCTAGACGCAAAGGCGTATATTTTTTCAATGCTGTTGTAAACTACCAAAATTTGACCGCCTCGCTTAAGTTCGTCATTGATTGCGTTGGCAATAATTTCTTCGTTAAACTCTAACACATATGTTTTAATAGGAAGCCTATTTGTTGGCGGAGTGTTAATTATGCTAATATCTCGAATGTTCATAAGCGACATACTTAGTGTGCGCGGAATAGGGGTGGCGGAAAGGGTAAGCACGTCAATGTTGTTTTTTATTTGTTTAATTTGCTCTTTGGCTTTTACGCCGAAACGCTGTTCTTCATCTAAAATTAGCAGACCTAAATCTTTAAATTTAACATCACTGCTTAGCAGACGGTGAGTGCCACATATAACATTTATTTTGCCATCGGATAAGTCAGTTAAAATTTGCTGTTGCTCTTTTGCCGATTTAAACCTGTTTAGCATTTCAACATTAACTTTAAAATTTTGTGTACGCTTTTTTGCCGTTTCATAATGTTGCATAGAAAGAATGGTAGTTGGTGCTAAAATTGCAACTTGCTTGCCGTCTAACACTGCCTTAAACATTGCACGCATTGCAACTTCCGTTTTGCCAAAACCAACATCTCCACAAATAAGCCTATCCATAACTTTGCCTGAAATCATATCTCGCTTTACATCGGCAATTGCTTGAAGTTGGTCGGGCGTTTCTTCATATTCAAAGGCATTTTCAAATTCCATATAAAGATAATCGTCCTCGCTATATTTAAAACCTTTACTTGCCTTGCGTTTTGCGTAAAGTTCAATAAGTTCTTTACTCATGTTTTCAATTGCTTTGGTTGCTTTTAACTTTTGCATTGCAAATTCTTTGCCACCAAGTTTGTTAAGTTTAACATTGTTGTCATCAGCCATATAAAGAGAAAGCGAATCGGCGGCCTCGCATGGAACGTAAAGTATGTCGCCTTTTAAATATGAAATTTTAAAAAATTCCTTTTCCACGCCCTGCACGGTCATAGAAACAACACCTTCACATTTGCCTATTCCGTGAACGTTATGAACAACATATTCGCCTGCTTTTGGCAAATATTTTATTTGAGTTTTAACTTGTTGCTTAACTTCTTTTTTATGAGCAAAATTGGTTGAACCAATGTAAAATTTTTCGTCTTCTTTAAAACAGATGTTATAAGGAAATTTTAAATCGGTTAAAATAATGCCTTTTGAATTTTTGTTTTGGCTATAAGGAATGTTTAATTGATTAAAAATTTTAGCAATTGCATTTATTGTGTTTAAATTGTTAAGGCATAAATAAATTTGCTTTGTTGGAAATTTTAACAATTCAGTTTTTAATGAGTCAAGATTATTTAAAAAGTTAGAAAATTTTACACTTAAAAAATCTATGCTTTCAACTTGACAATTTAACTTACTTTTTAAATCGGTTAAATTTAAATTAAAATTATCTAAAAAAATTAAATTTTTTGCAAAATTTGATAAAAAATCGTTAAAATTATAGTAATTTTTGCTGTTTTTAAAAATTTTTATTATTTTTTCATCTTTAAATGTGGAAGAAATTTTATCATTTATTGCCTCAAAAAGTTTGTCAATTTTAGGCATACATTCAATTGCCGAAGAAAACACAATTGGTAAATTAAGTTCAGCAATACTTGTCAATTTACAAAATGGAGCAACAAATTCAAGTGGGATTTCTTCTTCTCGTTCAAGAACAGCAATTAGGTCTAAAAAAATATTATTTTCGGTTTTAAATTTTAATAGTTCCGCTATTAGTTTTTCGTTTTCAGGCTTGGCTAAATTTAAAAGTTTATTTGGAGCAATGCAAATAGAATTAAATTCTTGTTGTTTTTCAAATGTAAGCAGTTCAAAACTAAAAATTTTTTCAATTGTTGTGTCAAAAAAATCTAATCTAGTTGGAGTTTCATCAATTGTGTTAAAAATATCTAAAATGTCCCCTCGCCTGCAAAATTCACCTTTTGCTGTAACGTTTTCCACCTTTTTGTAACCTAATTCAATAAGGCGTTTTTCTATGTTTAAAATGTCATATTCGTTAGACTTGTCAATTTGCAATAAACTTGCTTTAAATTTGTTTAAATTAGGCAAAATTGTAAACAAAATGTTCGGCGTGGAAAGAACAATTGTGTTGTTACAGCACAAATTATATACCGCATTTATTAAATCAAATTTATTATCTTCACTTTGAAATTTGGAAAGGGTAAAAGGCTTATCAAAATCGTCAATAACAACACATTTTTTGTTAAATGCATTAAGTTGCAACTGCATGTTTCTGGCTTCATTTATGGTTGGAAAAATTGCAATTGCATTTTCTAGTTGATTTAAAATTGCACCTTGTTCGCCAAAGCCTAAATTATTGCAAAATATAGGTTTTTTTAATAAATTGTCAATTAAACTGTTATATCTTGGCATAACTCCCCACCAATAAATTGTTCAATAAGTTTGCAGGCTTTTTCTTGCGAAGTTTTTAAAATTTCTTTGCTTTCTTGGTCTATTGTGGAAAGCACATAATCTTTTAAATCTAGCGTTTCATCTCGACCAATGCCAACACGTAAACGAGGGGTAATGCCAACTTTGTTTACAATATCTCTAAGCCCATTGTGTGTGCCAGCTGAACCGACTAGGCGAAAACGAACTCTGCCTTTTGGTTGGTCTATATCGTCAAGCACAATTAAAATATCTTCTAACTTGCACTTGAAATATTTTTTAAGTTCGTAAACACTATCTCCACTTAAATTCATATATGTTTGCGGTTTTGCTAAAACAAAATTTTCTGCAACAGCAATTTCAGCTTTGCATTTTTTTGTGTTAAATTTAAGATTATGTTGTTTTGCAAAAAAATCTATCACACTAAACCCAACATTGTGATATGTGTTATTATATTTTCCTTCTGGGTTACCTAATCCAACTATAATTTTCATATTGATATTATACCATATTTTATTTAAATTTCAACTAGGTTTTAATTTTTATTTTAAACAAAAAAATATAGTAATTGAAAATTATAAAAATTATTAAAAATATCATAGTGAAAAATTCAAAAAATTTAAAAAAAATACAAAATATACTTATTGAAAAATATAAAAAATCTAAAAAAATTGCTAAAAATACATGTAATTTTGCGTTTTTTAGGCTAATTTTGGTTAATTTTTAAAATTTTTAGCCTATTTTTTAAAACTTTTTTAAAAAAATATCTTGACAGATTAAAATTTTGAGTTATAATACCGCTGTTATTATTTTACCGCCAATTTAAGTACGTTAATTTCTGTAAAAATAAGCACATTAAAAAGTGCAAATTAATAAAAAACAAAAGATGACGCAACAAATAAAATTAGGCTCAGCGGAGAAAATTATGAAAGGATTAAAAGTTTATAATTTATCTAAATTTAGCAACGAAGAAGCAAAAGAAATCGCAGAAAAGGGATTTAATGTTGCAGGAGATTTTTTGTATGTAAATGAATATAGTGCAGAATTAATTGAACAAATTATTAAAAAGTATCGCAAAGCTAAATCGGACGAAGAAAAAAGTATTGATGTTAAAGCAACTAACAAATTTAGTAATGAAGATGTTTTAAATGAAAATAAAAATGGCATATATAATTATGCTAAGTTTGGCAAAGTGGAAAAAATTGATTATTCTAAAAAAACAAATAGAAATTTTTAATTCTTAAATAATTTTTAATTAAAATTTGTAAAAAACAACAAAAATTGAAAATTTAATAGAAAAATAATAAAAAAGCACCAAGTGTGCTTTTTTTGATGTTATAAATAATGTTTTAATGAAAATAAAAGAATTTATTAATTATAATTGTAAATTAAAAGTGTAAATAAAAAAGGTGCTAACAGCACCTAAATTTTATCTAATTCTTCAGTTATTTTCGCTTTGTTTATATGTTGACCAATAAACACGAGTTTGACCATTCTATCGCCATAAGTTTCGTCCCAATCATGACGGAATTTTTCATCATTTAAAAGCAATTGCTCAATTTGATATTTTGGAAGGGTGGCATACCATGGTCCATTTTCACTTAAAACTTTTTGCCTACCTGCTTGCTCGTAAATATAACTCATGTTTTTGTCATTTGAAAAGTAAACAAGTCCTTTTGTTCTAATTATTTGTTTTCCGTAATCTTTGTTTGCCCAATCTTCAAATTTTAGCCTATCAAAAGGGCGTCTGCGATAATAAACAAATGTGCCAATTCCATATTCTTCTGTTTCACCGCCTTCGTGTTCATGGTAATGCTCGTGGTGGTGTTCGTGATGCCCATGATGTTCGCCGTCTTTATGTTCATGTTCATTTTCATCGTGTTCGTCTTCGTCATCATCATGGTTTTCATCGTTATGTTCATTGTGATTAGCGTGTTTATGTTCGTTCTGCTCAACCACTGTTTCTTCGTCAAGGTCTTTGTCTATTTCTTGAAACCAACCAGCAGACGTTAGAACATTTTCCATATCAAAAAGGTTAGTATCTAAAATTTCTTTTAAATCCACATTAGAATAATCCGCCTCAATCATTTTTGCTTTTGGCTGCAAATTTTTAATTATGCGTTTAACTCGTTTTAATTCTTCGCGACTAACTTCACTTACTTTATTCATTATTAAAATATCACAAAATTCTATTTGCTGAATAACTAAATTTTCAATGTCCTCTTCTTCAATGTCTTTCTTTAAAAGTTCATCTCCACAGCCAAATTCTTGCACCATGCGCAAAGTGTCAACCACACTTATTATTGCGTCTAGTTTGCAATAAACAGGCATGCCTTGTTTTTTAAAACTTTCAGTTAAAAAATTTATTGTTTGAGCAATAGGCATTGGCTCACAAATTCCGCTTGCTTCAATTATAATGTGGTCAAACCTTTTTTGCTTAATAATATCGTGAAGTTGTTCAATTAAATCCTTTCGCAAAGTGCAACAAATACAGCCGTTTTGTAATGCTACAAGACTTTCTTCTTTTTTGTTTACAATTCCACCTTTTTCAATTAAATCAGCGTCTATGTTAACTTCGCCAATATCATTAACAATAACTGCCACTTTATATCCTTTTGTGTTAGAAAGAATATGATTAAGTAAAGTGGTTTTTCCGCTGCCTAAATAACCAGTAACAAGAGTAATTGGAATAGTTTTAAAATCTTTCATAAAATCTCCTTTAATTTGCAATTTGCCAATGATAAAACATTACATCACGAAAATTTAAAGAAGGGAAGAGTTATTATCTCGTTCTTTATTAAACTTTCTAATTTTTAGTTCTTTTTTAGTTCTTGATATTTCTCTGAAACTTGTTGTGCTTGCAACCTTTCAAACAATAAATTATTGTTTGCAACTGTTAAATTTTTTCCAATTTCAACCGGTTGCCAAGTAAAAGTTTTGTCTAAATTAAGTTTTTCTTTAATTTTTAAACAAGTATCTGGAATAAACGGTCCAAACAAATTTGCAATGTTAGCCATCATGTACACGCAAGTGTATGTGGTGTTATTAAATCCGTTTATATCTTCAACAACTTGAATCCAAGGTTTTTGGTCATCATAATATTTGTTTCCAGCGCTAACATAGGCCATAGCCGTATCAAGCGCCTGCCTTAATTTGCCTTGCTCAATTAATGAACCAACTTTATCAAATGTTTCAGTTGTTAAATTTTTAATGTTTTCGTCAACTTTGCCATTTGGAATTTTTCCATCAAATTTTTTATTTATATAAGATAAATTTCTATTTACAAAATTACCAAGCACGCCAACCATAAATTTATTGTGAATTTGAACAAAATCATCAATAGAAAAATTTATATCTTTTGTTTCTGGTCCGTTTGCCAACATGTAATAACGAATAGAATCCTTAGGAAATAAAGCTATTAAATGGTTAATGCTAATTAAATTGCCTTTACTTTTAGACATCTTCTCGTTGTTCATATTTACATATTCGCAAGATATAATGTAATCAGGCAAATTAATATTTTCATCAATCGACATTAACAATGCTGGAAAAATTACTGTATGGAAAGGAATGTTGTCTTTACCGTGGGCATAATAAGAGATAACGTTTCCTTTTTTCATAAACTCTTCAAAATTAATGTTTCTTGACTCTGCAACTTGTTGACCGGCTGTTAAATAACCTAGCACAGCCTCTATCCATACATAAATTTTTTTATCTTCAAACCCTTCAAATGGAACATCAACACCCCAAGACAACTGCCTTGTTACAGCCCTATCTATCAAACCCATATCTAAAAATTTATTTGTTTCACTTGTAGCGTTAATTCTCCACTGACCTTGCCTTTGCTCATTCAATTCCTTAACTTTATTTTGAAATTTTGAAAGAGCAAAATATAGATGTGTATTTGATTTTTGAATAGTTGGAGAATGACATATACTGCATCTTTTATTTAAAACTTCAGAAGCATTCAATGTTGCCGAACAGTCATCACATTGGTCACCCTTAGCAACGCCTCCGCAATGTGGGCATACACCTATTATTTCACGGTCAGATAAAAATGTTTTACATTCTGGACAATAATCTTGCATTTCTGCCTTTTTGTAGATGAATCCATTATCCATTATCTTTTTTAAATATTTTTTAACATTTTGTTCATGATATTGTGTCATTGTTGAAGTGTAGAGGTCAAATGAAAAATCTAAATCTTTAAAATTTTTCACAAATTCTTCGTGATAATGTTGTGCAATTTTTTCTGGTGAAATTCCCTCTTTTTTTGCTCTAACAGTTATTGGCGTTCCGTGAGAATCTGTGCCAGACACATATATAACATTATCTCCGTGTTCTCTATAATACCTTGCAATTACATCTCCTGGTAACAAAGCTGCCAAATGCCCAACATGTAAAGAATTATTTGCATAAGGCCAAGCTCCTCCTATAAAAATATTTTTATTCATATAAATCCTCCTACAATAAGATTTCATTCCATTTTTTATATTTTATAAAACATATCTTTTTATGTTTGTTCATGATTTTACTCCTTTTAACTTCTAACTAAAAAGGGGGAAAACACGTATATGTTAGCGTAGATATATTAGCACAATCATTTATAAAAGTCAAATAAAAAAACCGCACACATGCGGTTTTGATTAAAAAGGGCAAATAGCCCATTTGGTTGCGGGGATTGGATTTGAACCAATGACCTCAGGGTTATGAGCCCTGCGAGCTGCCGTGCTGCTCCACCCCGCGATGTTATTTTAGGTTGTTTTTAGTATAACATATTATGCGTGTTGTGTCAATAATTTTACAAAAAAAATTTAAAAATTTTAACTTTTTGCGTGGTTTTTTAATGTTTTTTATATATTTTTTGCCGAATTTTTTAAATTTTTATTAAATTGTTGAAGTTTTTAAATTAAAACAAAAAACCAGCGAGGCTGGTTTTTGATTTTTATTATTTTACTTTATTTTAAACTTTTTAATTGGTTTATCTTGAATTTTAATTGTTTTATGTGCTTACAAATTTCTAGAATAAATCGTCGTCGTCATCATCGTCTTCATCTGCACCATTTTGTTTTGCTAAAAGGGAGTTGCGAGATTTAATATCGTAGAAAACTTTGGCTTCGTCTAACAACCTTTTTTGAGAATAAGATGTGCCAATTTTTGTTAAATCGAAGCATTTATTTAAATAAGCAGGAGTAATGGTTGTTTTTAGTGCAGCATTTGGAGTAAAGGTTTTTATTGCAACTTTACCTTCATCTCTAAATGTTGGCAATTGTTCAGGGTAAGCAATTGGAATAGATAAATTTTGACTGCTGTAAGATTTACTTTCTTTGCCGTCTGGTCCAACGCTTTTATTTACATTTTCTTGCACAATGGTTTTTTTGCCTAAAAGTTCGCTGAACTCTTTGTTTGTGGTTGTGTCTTCCGATGCAATATAAACTTGAATAGGGCAGTTATCTTTAATGATTTTGCCTTCGTCTTGACCATAAACCTGATATAATTGGCTATAAGATTGAACGCAAAGTTCAAAGAAAATTCCACGGCTACGACCGACAGTCATAGTAGAACCCCATTCAGGGAATTTTGGCATGTTACCAAATTCATCTAGCATAAAGTAAACGTGCCTTTTTAATTCTCCACCTAAACTTTGTGCTTTTTCAACCAAACGTTTGTACAATTGAGTAACGAACAAAATTGCAAGCGAGTAACGAGTTCTAATTTCATCTGGAATAATTAGGAATATTGCGGTTGGTTTTTCGTCTATTTGAACAAAATCAACTTCAGTTTTTTCGGTTAAGAAGCAGATACCGGTATCGTTAAACATAACCATTTTGTTAGAAACAAAGCCCATATAGTTTTTTGTTGTGGATTCTGCATTTTGAAGGGCGGTAGAAGCAAGGTCATGAACCTTAGAAAATTGGTCGCGATAGTTAAACAAATATTGTTTTATTGTGGCATAAGTGTCCCTGCCACTATCGGTTATGTTACATATTTTTGCTACATTATAGAAATTAAATTTTTCTCGTGTCATACCAAGTTCTGGAATTCGGCTATCTTCCAACATTGCTATAATAACCGCTTTAATTAGGTTTTGTGCGGCCTTTTCCCAGCTTGGGTCCTTGCCTGATTCAATTGGGGCAATGGTGGTACAAGTGTCGTTAATGGAGTCAAATGCCTTATCAACTAATTCTCGCGCCAAAACTTTTTGGTCTTGTTCTAATATTTCTTTATCGACATAGGCTTTGCCGTCAAATTCAAACCATGCGTTTGTGGTAAAATCAAACTGACGTTGAATTATTACATTGTGGTTTTTAGGGTTATCTCCTGCTGGGTGAACTTTAACTTCTTTGTCTAGGTTAAAACTGCGAGTGTACATATCGTAAGGATAAGTTAGCGGATTCCATTGCACCGAAGCAAACGGCGTACGCAAATCCAACACTTTTACATCGTAACCTTCATTTTTCAATTTGTTTGCACATAAATTATACAATTCGCCCTTTGGGTCGGTTATAACAAAAGATGGTTTTGCTGCTGTCATGCTCATAAGTTGAAGTGATGGGACTACAAATCGTTGTGTTTTACCGGCAGATGTTGTTCCTACAACTAAGGTGTGAATTGGTTGAACAAAATTAATTTCGGTGGTGTTGCCTTTAAGTTGTGCACGCACCAATATGCCATCTTTTTTGCAATTTCGCAAAGTTGCAATTGTGTTAGGGTTAAAATCTTTGTTTTTTGCTAAATCTTCATCGGTTAAAAAATCCCTACTAAAAAATTGTTTTGTTTCCTTGCCTTTTTCGTCTTTAACCTTATCTTCCGCCTTGCCGGTTTTTTTATCACTTTTGCCGTCTATTAACTTCATAAGGTCAAACACCAATAACAAACCTTCGGCAACAAATGTAACAATAAAAGGTATTCCGTCTTTTGTAATGTATGATATATCAAAAGATAACTGCTTGTCTTTTATATAAGATGTTGCAAGCACGGCAATAACAAAAATTGCAATTGCACTAATTATATATTTTAAAACTACCTTTCCAAAATGCTTCATAGATATTCCTTTTAATAAAATAATATATACATTATAATTGCATTTTAAAATAAAGTCAAACATTTTTGTATCATTAAGTTTTTGTTTAGGCTGACAAAAAGAAATTCAGTTTTTGCATAATAAATTAAAAATAATGCAAAATAATAAAGATTTAAAAAATTTTTAAATTTTTATGCAAAAACAGTTGATTTTAAAATTTTAACTTGTTAGTATAAATACATAAATTGACGTAATTTGACATTTTGCGTCGTTTAAAGGGGGAAATTTATGGGAAGATTATTAGCAGGTGTTAGCACATCTTATGGTTGGTTAAACACTTTAATTGATGCTGTTATTGGTTTAATTAATCCTATTTTGATTGTTGCATCAGTTGCAGGTATTGTTTATGCAATTTGGGTAGGTGTTAAATTTGTTAAAGCCGATGATAAAACAAAAAGAGATGAAGCTAAACAACACTTAATTATGGTTATTGTTGGTATTGTGGTTGTTGTTTTGTTAATCGCTTTGTTCTATTTCTTAGCTTACAACATTGACAACATCATCTCGCAAACTCAATTCTAAGAGGTGGAATATGAAAAAAAAGTTTTTAACATTCGCTTTAATTTTAATGGTTTGTTGTTCTGCAATTTTCATTATGGCAGGTTGTGATGGTGAACCAACATATAAATTATCTTGCAATATAGGGACAGAACTTGATCCTATACCATTTGCTTTAAATGCTGATGCTGATATGACTAATCGCAATGAAAGGAATGATATTATAATTGCAGGCTTAACCTCTGCCGGTGCAGTATTTAATTTAATTGAAAATGCAAAAGATGAAGGTATGTCAGTTCCGAATCAATTACCTATTAACGATGTTATCAATGGTGGCTCTGTATTGGGGTTTTCAGTTAATGCACCAGGAACATTTAAAATGACAGTTACTTATCAGGGTTACTCTTGCTATATTTATTATACAGTGGCATAACATTAAAAGCAGTAATTAAAGAAATTGATATTATTTAAACGAGAGATATCTCTCGTTTTTTGTTTTACAATTATTATTTCACAATAATTATTTTATAATAATCAATTTTGTAATTTGAAAGTGAAGAAATAAAAATATAAATTCAAAAAATAAAGAAAATAAAAGCCTAAAAAATAATAAAAAAAGAAAATAAAAAACACAAACACTAAAATTAAGAAAATTAAACCACATTCACTAAATAAGAAAATAAAAAAATAAAAACACAAATAAAAAGGTTTAAAATAAGATTGAAAATAAATAAATTTCGTTTGTTAAAAAATTTTTAATTTGTTATAATAACTTAAAGAGTTATGATTAATTGATACAAATTTTTTTAACTTTAACAAATTTTAAGCAAAATATAAATTGTTAATTAAGTAATAAAGCAATTAAAAAACATAAAACGAAAGGAGGTAATATGGCTGAATTTGATGATGAAGAATATGACGACGAATATGATGACGAACAAGATGAGCAAGACGAAGATGATGAAGAAGATGACGAATTAACCGAAGACGAAGAAAACGAAGCCGATGCCGCCGAAGAAGATATTCAAGGAAATAAAAAAAATAGAAAAACCGAAATTTTAAAACAATTTAATATTATGAAAGGCAAATATATGCTAAAATCAACTTTTTGGCCGTTTTTGTCTTTTAATGAATTGAAATTATGCAATCAAGTTAAAAAAATTGAACCAGGGCAATATTTCTCGTTTATGAATTTAGTTGCACAAAGAAAAGGTGCGTTTACTGCAAAAGTAAACAGTGTTTTATCTGCAGTTATTCCTATTTTACCTTATATTTTAATTGCTCTTTTGGTTATTATTGCCATTGTGGCTGTTGTAGGTACAATTATGCCTTGGGTTGTAGGGGACGGAAATTCTACTGATGGAATGTCCTCTCCGCTTGGGGTTAAAGGGGATTGCTTTTATGGAGTACGGTCAATTTATAGAGATGCCGAACAGGCAAAAACTGATTTATTAAATGATTATGTTGGTGCGTTAAACTACACAATTACGAATTTTAATTCTTCAAATAATGGAGCAACGCTAACAATAACCCTGCCAGCAGACGATTACAATTTTGCCGATTTTGAAACAAATGTAACGTATAAAAATGCGTATGACCTTGTTTTTAGCCTTTCTCAAATTGTTTATGCTGTGGATAATGAAAATTCTTCTGCACCGGCAAATTTAAACAATGCCCTTGCAGGCATTAAATATTTTGGGCTAGATGACGAATTTATAGACGATATTGCTTCAGTGTGGGCAAGTTATGTTATTAACAATTCACTTTACTCAGCTGCTCAAGATGTTGAAATAAACGAAAGCACATTTTCAACTAAATTTGAAAGTTTGCTTTTAAATGAATATGCAACGGAGCAAACCAGCCGCACCGAAATGCTTTATGTTAAAGATTACATTTTTGAAGATGAAGAAAGTTATGCCGAAAACATTCCTGCAAAAGATTATGTCGCTTACATTTTTATGCCAAAAACAACGGTAGATATTTCAAGGTTTAGTTTTTTGGTTAGCAACCAAAAAGAAGATTTTAAAATGTTTTTAAATGTAAACGGAAACCTTACCGAATTTAGCGGCGAAGTTTTTAGTGAAAAAGGCGAACTAGACGATGAAAAATCTAGCTATTTATATTCGTCAAATGTTAACGCCAAAGCGGACAGTTTTAACAATTTAGACGTGAATAACATTGCAGACGGCATATCACTTTACAACATTTTGCACAATTTAAACGCTGAAAATTATCTTGCGAAAGGGCAAGGCGATTTTTACACGTATTTAAGCGGTGCGGTTGAAGTGCATTTTGAAAACAATGCACCATTCTTTGTAGCCGAATATGAAGTTGAATACAATTAAGGTTGAGAAGTCATTCCTGCTGAGTGCGATAGCACGAATGGAGTGAATCTCATCTTTGTTAGCAATAAGGTGTAAAAATTTTGTAAAAAAATGGACAAGTTTGTTAGTTTTTGTTTGATTAATTTATTAATTTAGTATATAATAATTTTATATAGGCGGAGTTTAAACATTTTACGCTATTTAATTTTATAAATTTTGTAAATTAAAGTAAATTTAAGGAGAATTTATGAGTAATTTATTAGGCATTACCGATATTGTGTTAAGTTTAGTTGGTTTAATATTATATCCGTTGTTTTCAGTAATTTTTTGGATTATTGATATGTCTCAAAACATATTTACAGGTTTTGCTGGTTTAGGAACAATAAAAATGAATGGAGCAGTTGGCAATTCTAGCCAAACAGTAACAAATACTGGTGGTGCAGGAGATGCTGAAAACGGAATTGTCTATTATCTACTTAGGCATAAAACTGTACAAAACATTTTCTTTTCTATGCTCATTTTAGCAGTTTTCCTTTTAATTATTTTTACTGTTATGGCTTTTATAAAAAATGTTTATCAAGCAAAACCGAAAAAGTGGCAAGATATATTCACTAGTACTTTTAAAGGTGCAATTAATTTTGTGTTTATTCCGGTTTGTTGTTTGCTAGGTGTTATTGCAGGTAATTTCCTTTTAAAAACTTTATATGATGCAACCGCACAAACAACGGATGTAGGTTTTAGTAGAATGCTGTTTATTGCGTCGGCTTATAATGCAAATGTATTTAGAAGCGGTGGAGGCTTAGATGCTTATCAACGGTTGTATGATTTATATGATGAAACGGAAGGTTTTAATACGACTTTGGTGGGTAGCAGTAGAGATGATTATAACCCTGACAAAGATGCAACTTATGCCGATTTACTAGATGATATTTATAGGTCTAAAAATGGACCAAACATATATGTTTATCAAGATTTAAAAAATTATAATTTATGGGAAATTAATTATTTGTTTTTGGTAGCAGGTGGCGTGTTTATAATTTATGCTTTACTGAGAATTTCCTTCGGTTTAGTTAAACGATTGTTTATGCTAATGCTATTATATGTTATTAGTCCACTTGTATGTGCATTGTTTCCATTTGATGATGGTAAAGCAGTTGGGAGTTGGAGAGGGGAATTTGTAAAACAATTTTTTAGTGCCTTTGGTGCAGTTATGGGCATGAATTTGTTCTTCTTATTAGTCCCATTGTTGAATTCAATAAACTTAGGCTGGGGTGATGTTGTGGGATTTGTTCCTTTACTTATAACTATTGCGGGCTTATATATGGTAACCGACTTTATTAAACTTGTATCAAGCTTTATTCCGGGTGGAGCAGATATTTATAGCGAAGGTGCAAATCTTTCAAGAACAGTTGTTGGCGGTTTGAAAAAGAAAGTTGGGCAAACTGTTAAAGCTGGCACAACTGTTGCAGGTTGGTTTCAACGTGCAAGGGGTGCTCAACGAGCGAATGATGAATATTTTATGAAAAAAGTTGGTGCAGATGAATTAATAAGAAAAGAAGGTGAATCTGCAAGTGATTATAGAAAAAGAATTAAAAATTTGCAAACTTCTGACCCTACCAGATATAGTCAAATGCAATCAGATATTGCTAATGCAAGACAAAATGCAGCACCAGGAGAGGGTGGACCAAATGCTGACCAAGCATTTTTAAAAACTGTTAGGCAATCTACTTTAGACATGCTTACTTCAAGTGCAGGTATAGGAAAAATTAGCGATATAAAAAGCGGTTTAGAAAAAGACGAAAAGGCGGGCTTTGACGCCACTTCTAGCCGACAAAAATACGCTAAATTATTAAAGGATGATGAAAGAAAATATGCATCAGCACGAACAGCGGCTGATGAGGCTAAAAAACTATTAGAAGATTTAAGAGGTAAAAGCGATATTACTGCTTTTTCAGAATCAGAAGAAGGTCGTAAATGGTTTAAAGATGCTGCTAGATTATTAGGCGGTTCAAATGGTGAAGCAGTGTTGAGAGCCTTTAATGGTTCTGTAGATTTATCAAATGTTACAGCTTCAAATTGGGGAAAATTCTTAACGGCAGAAGGATTTGATTCTCGAACAGCTAAAGCTTCAGAAATTGCAAGTAGAATGAAAATTATATCATCAGCTCATGACGGTATAACATCTGTTGGAGAATCCATTAGCGACTATATTGAATTTCAAAGAGGATTTGGCGAATCTTTGTCACAAAGAGCAGCAGAAGTGCAAGGGGCATTAACAGGTATTACTGATGATCAAGTAACAGCAGCTCTTACGCAATTAAGTAAAGGTATAAGGTTAACTGCTACAGATGCAGATTCTAGAGACTATAAACAATTTGTAGAAACAATGAATGCTTATTACGATGAAAAGAATAGTCAAAGAGAAAATCTTGTTACCAATATTAAGAATGCTCAAATTAAAGTTGAACAAGCAACAAAAGATTATCAAGAGGATGGCGGTACAGATTCTAGTTATATAA
This sequence comes from uncultured Clostridia bacterium, assembly GCA_947627545.1. Lineage (GTDB taxonomy): Bacteria > Bacillota > Clostridia > Christensenellales > UBA1242 > Onthoplasma. The sequence continues at coordinate 34,225 of CANQWK010000007.1, forward strand.
GTAATATGAAAGATATTACAGATTATACTGAAAATATTGCTCAAGCTATTGAAGGCGGAGTAAATGTTAATATTGAAGGTGAGCTAACAGATCTTACAAATTCTATGGATGCTATAGAACGTCGAATATCAGAACTTACAAAACTAGCAAAAGAAACTGCAAAAGACAGATCAGGTAAAGCAGGTGAAGAAGTTAGAAAAAATGTTTTAAAAGGTTAAAATTTTAATTAAAAAAACAAAATAACATAAGGGGGTTAAATGGTAAGGCATATTCCAGGTAAAACTAGAATTAAAACTGAATTCGCGAGAAATATAACTTTGGGCGATGTCTTTTTGGGCATTATCTGCCTTGCCTTTGCCATTGTTATTATTTCTAGCAACTTGTTTAAAATTGCTGGCGGCGATTATAGGTGGTATGCTCTTTTAGGCTGGATTTCTATTGTTGTTTCGTTGTATATTCCTATTGACGAAGGGCTAAGGTTATATAGTTCGGTTGTGCTTATTATTAGGTTTGCGGCGTTCCCTAAAAAGTATATTGGCGGAAATGTTAAGATGAAAGGGTTTTTAAGCATGAGTAAATTAACGCCTTTCTTTAACATTGAAATGGGCAAATATGTTAATTTTGGTGATTATTTTGGCATGGTGTTGGAAATTTACCCTGTGGCGTTAGACTTAATGCAAGAAGATGCACAGGACCAAGTTATTAACACGCTTAGCAAGGCATTAAAATTAATATCAATTAATCAGCGAGCAAGCATTATAAAAACAACAAAGCCGATGAGATATGACAAATATTTAAAGAGTGATGATGCAAAATTTGATTTGTTAAATTTGCTTTATCATGAAGGGCAGTACACAAGCGCCGAGATGGACGCACGTTCGCTTATATTTAGAGAGCGAGTTGATTGGTTAAACAACAAAATTAAAGCCGAGCCAGATTTACAAGAGCATTATTATTTAGTGTTGTTTGATGCAGATAGAAAGAATTTGGAGGACACCCTTATTTCAATTAGAAACGATTTAGGCGGTGGGCAGTATGCAATAAGTTCGGAAATTTTGTTAGAGCATGATTTAATAAGTTTTTTAAAATCGAATTATGCCTCAAAATATGCGGAAAAAGAAATTGAAATGTTATCACCAAGCCAAATTAATAATTGGGTTATGCCTAAGCAGGTTAAGTTTAAAGTTGGCAGGGTGGAAATAGACAAGCGTAATTTTAAGCAGTTTGTTATTTCGGATTATCCGCTTGAGGTGGGTAACGGCTGGGCGTATCCTATATTTAATCAGCCAAGGAGCCGAGTTGTTATGAACATTATGCCGGTTGATAAAGATAAGGGTGCAAAAGTAATTGACCGTGCGGTTATGGAAAAGGAATCCAAACTTGACCGAACATTCCGTTCAAGTGAAGTTATTGAAAAAGAGGCGGACATTGAATCGCTTAACAACTTGCTTAGAGATATAAAAACTAACAATGAACAGCTTTTTGATATATCAATTCACATGCAAGTGCCAGAAGAAAATCGAAAAGAAGTTAGAAATGTGTTAAAGCAATATGGCTTTAAGTATAGCGATTTATTTGGCAGGCAGGTGGATGCATTTATATCTTCTAGCGTAAACAGGCGAGATAATTTAAAAGCGTTTTTTAGGGCAATGCCATCAATTACAGTTGCATCGTCATTTCCTATGGTGGACTCTATTTTGCAAGACCCAACAGGCTTTTGCATTGGAAGGTCAACGGCTAGCGGTTACCCTGCTTTTGTAGATTTCTTTACAAGGGACAGAAGTAAAGGCAAAATTAACAGTAATGTTATGGTTATTGGAAAATCAGGCTCAGGGAAAAGCTATGCCACCAAAATGATTTTAACCAACCTTGCTGCCGACCGTACAAAAATGTTTATTCTCGACCCAGAACATGAGTACGAGGTTATGACAAGAAATTTGGGTGGCAAAGTTATTGATGTTGGAACAAACACCAGCGGAATTATAAATCCGTTTCATATTATGGCGTCGCTAGAAGATTTAGACGCAGTAAATACCGACGAAGATTTAGATGACACAAACATTGACGATGTTGTTAAAAAAAGTGCAAATAAAACATTCTTCACACACTTGCAATTTTTGGAACAATTTTTTAGGGCAATTTTGGAAGGCATAAGTTCGGACGCGTTTGAAACTCTTAATAGTTTGGTTGTTGAACTTTACAATTTAAAAGGCATTAACGAAAAAACCAACATTGCAAAATTAAAAGCAAAAGATTATCCTACTTTTGATGACTTGTATGCATTAATTAAAAAGAAATTAAAAACAGAAAAAGATGCGTTTTATAGGAACAATTTGTTAATATTGGAAGTGTACATTCAAAAATTTGCAACAGGCGGGCGCAACAGTGATTTGTGGAATGGTCCAACCTCAGTTTTAACTGACGAAAATTTAATTACATTTAACTTTCAAACTTTGTTCGCAAGCAAAAACAACAAACTTGCAAATGCTCAAATGTTGCTAGTGTTTAAATATTTAAACAACGAAATTATTAACAACAAGCGTTTTAACGAAACCTATTATGAACGCACTGGCATTGACATTAAACGCCAAGTTGTTGTTGCGGTTGATGAAGCGCACATGTTTATTGACCCGGACAGCCCAGTTGCTTTAAACTTTATGGCAGAAATGGCAAAACGTATTCGTAAATATCAGGGTATGGAAATTGTTATTACTCAAAACATTAAAGACTTTTTAGGCACACCAGAAATTCAGCGTAGGTCAGCGGCAATTATTAATGCGTGCCAATATAGCATGATTTTGCAACTTGCCCCTAATGATATGGGTGATTTGCTAGAACTTTACAAATCGGCAGGTGGCATTAACCAGCGAGAACAGGAAGGTATTGTTACCGCTCAACAAGGTAGAGTATTCTTTATATCAGGGCCAATGGATAGGCAATTTGTAGATATCTATGCAATGCCAAATGTTATAGAAATTATGGGTGAAGGAAAAAGTAGAAAAGCTTAACAGAAATTTAATTTGTTAATAAATAAAAAATATAAAAAATAATGAAAAAATCATAAAAAATATTAAAAAATTAATAAAAAATTAAAAAAATTGCTTAAAAATTAATAAAAAATAATAATTTTAAAAAATTTTTTAAAAATTTTGTTATTAATTTAAAATAAAAAAATTAAAATTTATTAGCAAAAAACAATTAAAATAACCAAAACTGCCAATTAAAATTTAGCAAAAAATTATTATTCAAAATAAAAATTTAATTAAGCCAAAAATATAATAGAAAGATATCAACGAAAAAATATAAATTTGCAAAAAGTTTTTATAAAATTCATTTTGCAAATTTTTTTTTGTATGTTATTATAAATTTATAAAACTAACACAATTTTATATTGTAACATATAGTTAGTTAAACTTTTGCATTTTAATAACTAAAAGTGTAAGGCTAATTTTGCCAAAGATTAAAGAAGGTTGTTGTGATTACAAAAGAAAAATTTAAAACCAATTTAAAATTAATTTTTACAAACAAAGTTTTTATTTGCTCTTTAATTTTAACCTTTGTTTATTTTTTAAGCGGATTTTACAAATGGATTGAAATTGGCGTTCCCTTACTTGCCTTTTTTATGTTCATTTTCTTGCCTGTTCAAGGTGCTTTTTGTCTGTTTGCATATCTACATTTTTTTGCGTTGAGCAACATTGGATATTATTCCTGCCTAATGGCAACTTTAATTTGTTTTTTGCTTGTGTTTTTAGTTAAATATTTAATTGGTGTTAAGCATAAAAAATACCCTATTTATAAGGCTATTTTAATTTTAATTTTGCTGTTTAATATATTTACAATAATTGTAAGTTTATTTTATAAAACTTATGTTGGCGGATTAATTTATTTAACATATTTGCCGTTATTTTATTTGATTTTTGCAATGAGAAAAGAGTTTGATATTAATCAAATAATGGCATGGTTTTTATTAGGCTTGGTGGTTTCTTGTTGCATGGCTGCGGTGGTTAATATAATTCCGCATTATCAATATGTTACTTTTCCACACAACCGATTTACAGGGTTTATAAATTGTGCAAATTATTTATATATGCGGGCTTTGTTAATATTAACATTTTACATGTATAAATTTTTAAATAATTCACTTAGTGGAATAAAATTTTTAGCTATTTATTTTGTGTGTGCGTTAATTACTCTTAGCACAATTTCTAAAACTGCCATTGTTCTGCTAGTATTTTTTACTTTGTTATTTTGCATTTTGTTTGTTGGTCAAAATTTTAAGAAAAGGGTTAAATATTTGTTTGTTTTTGCCTTACTTTTAGTTGTAACAGCTTTAATTTGCCACAATTTGTTAATTAGTGTTTATAACCGATTTATGCAATCGAAGGGTAGTTCAAACTTTTTAAATAGCTTAACTTCAGGGCGATTAGAAATTTGGAAATATTATTTATCTAAATGGGCGGAAAAACCTTACACTGTGTTGTTTGGTTATGGCATGTTTGGACCTAAACTTTATATTCCAAATTTAAAACATAGTTTTGACACTCATAGTTTTACTGTTATGCTAATTTACCGATTTGGCATTGTAGGTTTAATTTTGTTGGCGGCTTTAATTGTGATGTTTGTTCGTGCGGCCAACAAACAACGCCCAAAATTTATAGCATATTTGCCATTTATTTGGTTTGTTATTGAAAGTTTAACTGACAACACTTTTCAATGCAACAATATATTCATGCTAGTTTTAGCGTGCATGATTTTGTTTTCACAATGCAAACAAAAAAATGAAAATAACACGCAAAATTAATAAAATTTCGACATTTTAACAAAATTTTACAATTTTTTTCGCTTTTTTAGTTTTTTTTAATTGTTATTAATCTTTTTTTATTTCATACAAATAATAAACTTTAAATTTGCCTTAAATTTAGAGTTTTTTATTTAATTTTTTTATGCGAATTTTTAACAATTAACATTGTTGCAATGTTGTGGCTATTTATAAAGAATATTATTGACTTTTGTCAATAAATGTAGTATTATACACATAATAAAAGAAAATTAGCTTTTAAGCTAAAAGCACAATTAAGTTAAATTTAGTTAATGTTTTAAAAAATTTAGACATTTTAAAACAAATGCAAGTAAGTTGCAATAAATTTTTTTTGTAGGAGATAATATGAAAAAAAGAGTAATCGTTTCTATTATTATGTTACTATTGGTGTTAGTAGTTGCTGTGCCATCTGTTTATGCAGCAACAAAATTTTCTGCACCAAGTAAATATGAAGTTGCTTTTTATAACGAGCAAGAATTGTTTTATAGTTACAAGGCAAAAAGGGGAGAACTTGTAGAATTTCCTAGCGACTACCCAGACAAACAACATGACAACGAATATTCATACAACTTTTTAGGTTGGGCAGTTGAAGGCACAACAGAAATTATTGATGTTTATACTGTTGTTGCCAATGTTAATTTTTGTGCAATTTACGAGGCTGAGCCAATTCCGCCTGCAACGGTTACCGTAACTTTTAAAGATGCACCTGAGTTTGGTGGAAAAGTTTTAGCAACAAAATCGGTTGAAATTGGCGGAACGGTGGAAGCACCTGAGCAACCATATCATTTAGGCTACATTTTTAGCGGCTGGAACAAAGAGTTAACCAACATTCGCAGCAGAACAGAAATTGTTGCAGAATATAATAAAAAATCTTACAATTTTGTTAAAAATTATTTAGCGCAAACAACTAATGAAAATTTGCCATATAAATCTAACATAAACTTGTCCAATCCAATTGAAGATGATGCACTAATTTTTGAAGGCTGGTTTTTAGATGAAAATTTTGAACACGAATTAACAAACACATCTGTTTTAGATGAAACAGTTATTTTAGATGAAAATAATTTTACAATTGAAAAAGAAACCGAACAAATTTCAATCTATGCTAAATTTTCAATAAATGTATCAAACCTTTCACTTCAAAAAACAGGAACATTAATTTATGGTGGCAACAATTTAATTTCAGTTGCAGGGCAGTTTAATAAAGAAGGAATTTCTTATTCTTACACTTGGCAAACTGACGAACAAAATGCGAATTTAAATGCAGCTAGCCTATCAGTAATAGACGCAGGCAAGCACAATGTTTCAGTTGAAATAAATGTTGAATATAAAGGGTTGCAGGCTCAAACCACACTTAACACAGAAATTGAAATTGAAAAAGCAACATTAACCGCAAATTTAACGGCAAATAATGTTGAATATGGCCAAAATGTAAATTTTGCATTAAACATTTCTGGCTTTAAATTTAGCGATGAACAAACCTTGCTACAAAAAATTAATGCCAATTTTAATTTAAACAGGTCAGATTTAAATAATAACATAACAACTTCAAACAAAGCAGGTTCAATTTCCAATTTACCTGTTGGCGAGTATGTGCTAAATGCAAACTTAACATATAATGAAGTCGATTTAAAAAATTACACTTTTGAAAACGAAAATTTAACTAAAAATGTTAATGTAAATAAAAAGGATTTAACAATATCATTTAAACAAGCAACAAAAACAAATTATGTTTATGGCGAGCAACTTTCGTTTAATGAACAAGATTTAGAATTTAGCGGCTTTGTTTCAGGTGAAAGTGTAGAAAATTTAACTTCAAATTTGGTTTATGAAATTAAGCAAAACGGCGAAAATGTTATAAAATTTAATGCAGGTAGTTATACAGTTGATGTTAATAAAAATTCATATTCTTCAAACAATTACAATATAATTTATCCGCAAAGTTTAAACATAACAGTTGCAGCAAAAGATATAACCATAACAATAAATGCAAGCAAATCTAACATAACTTATGGCGAAGAAATTGAATTAACAAAATCTTACACAGAATTTGCTTATGCAGAGGACAAATCTGCCTTTGAAAGTTTAAATAGTTACACATTTAAAGATAGTGAACAACAAAGTTATAGTTTAATAAATCGTTTTGAATGCGGCTCATATTCTGTAGGTTTAAATATAGGAAACATAAACGAAAATGACACATTAAAAAATTATAATATTTCAGTTGAAGAAGCACAATTTAATGTGGGGAAAAGAGATTTAACAATATCATTTAAACAAGCAACAAAAACAAATTATGTTTATGGCGAGCAACCTTCGTTTAATGAACAAGATTTAGAATTTAGCGGCTTTGTTTCAGGTGAAAGTGTAGAAAATTTAACTCAAAATTTTGGTTACGAAATTAAGCAAAACGGCGAAAATGTAACAAAATTTAATGTGGGCAGTTATACAGTTGATGTTAATAAAAATTCATATTCTTCAAACAATTACAATATAATTTATCCGCAAAGTTTAAGCATAACAATTGCAACAAAAGATATAACCATAACAATAAATTCAAGCAAATCTAACATAACTTATGGCGAAGAAATTGAATTTACAAAATCTTACACAGAATTTGCTTATGCAGAGGACAAATCTGCCTTTGAAAGTTTAAATAATTACACATATTTTAAAGATAGCGAACAAAACAGTTACAATTTAACAACTAAATATTTTGATAATGGCAAAATTTATGTTGGCTTAAATGTGAATAGCGAAAATGACATATTAAAAAATTACAAAATAACAATTAAAAAGGCCGAATTTAGCGTTCAAAAGCGTGAATTTAACATTAATTATGAAAAAATCATGAACAAAAACAGGTCGGCGGATTGGAGTTTAGTTCCTCAATTTGAGGGCGAAAATTTAGCATTATTCACTTTTGAAGGAACACTTAAAATAAACACAACTGAGCAATGTACAATTGAATGTGAAAATGCTAGTGAATTGCCACAATATTTATATTGGAATGGAAACGATTTTAAAATTACAATCAACGGCGGAAACGGCGAAGATGTTAAAGCAAATTTTGATATAAAATATAGTTTTAACATTGAATTATCTACATTTAATTTCCAATACACACCATTAACAAATGTCAACATAGATTATGACGGCGAATCGCATAGTTATCCGCTTGGCGAAGTGCAAATTGCTGACCCTGAAATTGAAGCAGGCGAAATAAAAGTTTATTATACATACGTAGTTAAATCAGGCAACGGCGAAAGCAATTTAAACAAAACTGAAACAGCACCATCGTTTGTAAATGCTGGCGTGTATGAAATAAGTTATGAAATTACAGATGGCTACGAAACTGAAACGAAATCATTTACGCTAACAATAAACCAAGCGGAAAATGAATTGCAAAACATAGACGAAATTTTTACCGATTCGGCGGAAGAAACTGAGCCTAAAATTACAACCAAGCAAAATGAAACAGATGTAACCTATCAATTTACAGGCGAAGAGCATGAAATTAATTTGCAAAAAATTACCGCTTCGTTTGGTCAAAATGTAAAAATTGAATTGATATCTGCACCTAACAAAATTTTAAATTCTAAAATTAAACTTGCAGCGTTTGAAGATGTAGATTTATCGGCATTTAAATTTAGCAATGCAGGTGAATATGTATTTAAAATAACGGTTGCAGGAACAGGCAACTATACTGCAATTGAACACACAATTAAAATTGTTGTGGAAAAAGCAAACTATGTAGTTAAAGCAGAAGGCATATCGGCAACTTATGACGGCTTAAACAAATTTAAGCAAATAGAAGTTACCGCAATAGCCGATGAAAAATTTAGTGTAAATTATGGTTTAACCGAGCCTAACTCAGAAACGCTAGAAATTATAAACGCTAGCGATTATACAGTTCATTTTAAAGTGTTTGGCAACAGCAATTTTAACGATTACACAGGCGAATTTAACATTAAAATTGAAAAATTTGCAATAACTCAACAAAATGTTGTTTTGGCAAATAATGAATATACCTTTAATGCTAAAAATCAGGGCGAAGGCGTTGAAATAATTAATGTTCCAGCTAGCCAAAATGTAAAAGTTTATTACGGCAACAGCGCTGAAAGTTGCAACAATTTAACCGCTCCAACTTACAGCAACGCAAATGCTTACACCGTGTTCTTTAAAGTTACAGGAGATGAAAATTACATTGAATTTAGTTCAAGTTACACAATTAACATTAAAAAATTTGAAATAACAAACCAAAACATTCAAATTCCTGAAAATGTTTTCACATTCAATAACAATTCGCAAGGCGAAGCGGTTGGCGTTATCAATTTGCCAGATGATGATTATATAATTAATTACACTTACACAGATACAACAGTGCAAACCAGCCAAACTGCACCAAAGTTTATAAATGCAGGCAGTTACAATGTTAATTTTGAAATAACAGGCAACAATTACACATTCTCGGCAGATAACAGCTACACAATTGTTATAAACAAGGCAAATTATTCGGCGGACGCAGTGCCAGAAGCAACATTTAACCAAGATAAAAACATTATTTTAAAATTAGAAAAAGGCACAAAAATTTCTAATTATTTAACATTTAAAAATGAATTAATAAATTGGAAAGAAGATTACACTTTGCAAGAAGGCTCAAAAACCTATTATGCAGTTTATAACCTAGATAGCAATAATTATAATGATTATGTTTATGAAATAACCTTAACCGCAACTAAACAAACAGTTGAAGTTGATGAAGAAAGTTTATTAAAAACAATGGAAATAAATGTTGGCGAAACTGTTAGCCAAGGTATCAACTTAAAAGATGTTAGTGGAACAGTTAAAAATGTTCAAAATTACTCGCAACAAGAACTTACTCACTTAGGCGAAACTATTAAAGTTAATTCAACCGGCATAAACAATTCGGTTGGCGGAACTTATATTGTAGAATATACTTTTAAAATTGATAGTGAATATTTCAATTTAGCAAGCAATCAAAAAGTAACAGGCTATTGCAAAGTTAAATCGGTTAGCCTAGGCACAGATGTATTGTACACAATTGAAGATGCTTTAAACACCGCTGAAAACGGAACAATTACCCTTAAAGCAGACACTAAATTTATGAGCAATGAAGATAAGCAAACCCTTAACGATGCAAACATAAATTTATATCAAGGCGAAGGCTATTACACAATAAAATCTGGCGTAAATTTGTTCTTGCCTTATAATCAAGGCAAAACAACGGTAAACGAAATGGATAGAAACTTTAGGTTGGCTATTGAAACAAAATCTGTTCAGTTAAAGAAGTTAGAATTAACAATTCCTGCCGATATAACATTAACAAATAAAGGAACAATTCAAATTGGCGGAATAACAACAGGTGGAAACGGCGGCAAGTCTTATGCCGGACAAACAAGCAGCGATTATGCTCAAATTACATTAGGCAACAATGCCAAAATTGATAGTTATGGAAACATAGAATGCTACGGCTTTATTGTTGAAGAAAGTAACAATAATAATTCTCAGGTTATAATGAACAGCGGCAATTTAACCATGCCATTTGTTGTGGTTGAACATAGAGGAGGCACCAATTTTAAAGACCTTGCTGGTGGATTTTTGGGGGCTCTTATGGGAAGTTTTAAAGGCGCTCCATTTAACCGATTCTTTATGCAAAACGTTATTGCAAAATTAACAATAAAATCAACTGCAACATTGTTAGGGCATGCTAACCTTTATGCAGGCGGCCAAGATAATACAACTAATATAAAACTTATAGGTTCAGCAAAAGATTGTTTAATTCAATTAAATGCAAATGCAAGGGTAGAAACTTATTATCATAACCCTGGCAGAAATATAGATTTAAACATTTTTGGCAATGCAACCATCAATGCGCTATCTTTATCAGTTTCAGGTGCTAACATTTCAACAAAAAAAGTTTTGTTCCCAATAACTTGGTATTATAACATTAACTTATACACATTAGAAGGCGAAAGCAGTTCTACAATTAATTCAACAGGCATTGAGGGTATAAAATTAATGCCAGGTGCAGCATTAACAATAAATAAAGGGGTAACGCTAAATGTTAAAAAGTTAGCAGTTTACGATAAATTCTCAGGTGATAGCCTTGCAAACCCTACTCATTATGAAAATGAAAACACCACTCCTGCAAAATTGGTGGTTAATGGTACATTAGTTGCAGATGCAGTTGGCGGAGAAATATTAGCAGGAGAAACTGGCAATTTGCAAATTAAAGGAAATTCAGTAACTTCTTACGAGGTGGCAGATAGTGCTAAATATGTTGAATTTAAATTTACTTTGCAATTAAAAACTGCAACAGGAACAGTTAGCGATGCTGGAAATTATATTGCCGAAAATGGAGTTTGGAGAAAAGAGTAAAATTTTATAGTTTGCAAAAACTAAAACTAAAAAACATAAAGGAAAAATTATGAGTAAAAAACACAAAAAGGGCAAGGCGGAGCAAACCTCCGCCAATGCACCAAAAAATTTAAACGACAATAAAGCAGAAAATTTAACAGATAATGCAAAAATTGTTGTAAAAATTGAAAATTTAAGCAAAAAATATTCAAAAAAAGCAGATTTTGCAATTAGCAATGTTAGTTTTTGCTGCAAAGAGGGTGAAATTTTAGGTTTGCTTGGACATAACGGAGCAGGCAAATCTACCACCATAAAATGCCTTGAAGGTATGCTTCCGTTTGAAAGTGGCTCAATTTCAATTTGTGGGTTTGATATAAAAAAACAACCAATACAAGCAAAAATTAACATGGGCTTTGTTACAGATAATCACGCCGTTTTTGTTAAAATGACTGGCATTCAATATATATCCTTTATGGCAGATGTTTATAAAGTTCCAAGCAAGGTTAGGCAAACTAGGCTTGCCGAATTGGAAAAAATATTTAATTTAGGCGATGCAATTTATAATTTAATTTCTTCTTATTCTCACGGAATGCGTCAAAAAATATGCATGATGGCTTCACTAATTCATCAGCCAAAATTGTGGATTTTAGATGAACCTATGACAGGGTTAGACCCAACCACCATGCACGCTGTGCAAAATTATATGAAAGAATATGCTTCAAAAGGCAATGCTATTATATTTTCTTCTCATTCATTAAACACGGTGGAAAATGTATGCGATAGAGTGGTTGTTATTCGCAAAGGGAAACAAATAGACACTTTAAATTTAAACGAAATTAAGAAAAACAATCCTGATTTTAACTTTGAGGAATATTTTTTAAAAAATGGAAAAAATTGATTTATCGCTTGTAAAAGCATTAATTAAAAAACAATGGCAAGAACGCATTTCAGCCTTTAAAAAAGGCAATTTTGATGTGATTGGTTTTTTGTTGCGGCTGGTTTTAATTGGCGTTTTTATTGCAGTTTTTGTTGTGTTTTTTGGCAAGTTTTTTGATATATATTTATCAATTAAATTAAATGGCCAAGTTGACCCATTAAAGCGTGCGTTTGAACTGCTTAGTATATGTTATTCGGCAATTTTAATTTTTATAACAATTGCAGGCATTGGGCATATTAATCGCTCTATTTTTGAGGGGGAAGATTTAAACCTTTTTGCCGCAATGCCTATTAATGCAAACACGTTGTTTGTATCTAAAATTATGTCAATATACATAAGCCAACTTTTGTTTGCTTTGGTTACAATAATCCCTGTTAATTTAACAATTGGCATTCATGTTGGGTTTGGCTTTGGCTTTTACACTTTAACCGCTTTAATGTGTTTGCTTTTGCCAATAATTTCTATTGCTTTTGCCGCAATTTTAGTGTTGCCTTATAGATATATTAAAAAATTGTTAAAGCCATATTTTATTGTTAATTTTATTTTAATAACCGTTATAACTGCGGCACTTTTCTATTTATATTTCATTTTAATAAACGGAATTAAAGAGTTGTTGCTTGGAGATAGTTTAAAATATTTCTTTGACCAAAACATTATGACAAAAATAAACATAATTGCAACTTACATTTATCCTAGCAGTTGGCTGGCGAATATTCTTGTGCATAAAAGCATGGTTAGTTTTGTTTGCGTTTTGTTGTTGCTTGTGTTATGTTTTGCTATTGCTATGCTTACAATTAAAAGAATTTTAACTTGGGTGTTGCAAGCACGCGTTTCAGGCAACCAAAACTTTAAAATGAAAAAACGTAAAATTGGCAAAAAATCTAATGTATTTTTTAGCCTTATTAAAAAAGAATTTTTACAAATTTTCCGCACTCCTAGTTATGCGTTTTCGTACTTTTCGGTTGCGGTTATTGTGCCTATAATGGTTTACTTTTGCATGTCTATTGGCAGTTCGCTTATTGTAAAACTTGTTGGCATTAATGCAAATAAAGAACTTGCTATATTTTTAACCTTGCTGTTCAGTTCGCTTTCTAACGTGTTCTGTGCAACAAACATTAGCAGGGAAGGGCAAAACTTTTATTGCATTAAAGCCATGCCTATAAAACCTTACACCTTTATATTTTCAAAAGTTGTTTTGTGCTTAATTGTTGCAACCTTCTCGCAAATTTTGTCGGCTGTTGTGTTGGTGGCTTCTGGCTTTGTTGGTGGCTGGGTTGCTTTGTTTGTGTTTGCAGTTGGCTTGCTGTTTAGTTTTGCTCAAATTTGTGTTGCCACTAATTATGACTTTAAACACGCAAAATTTCCAGCCGATGAAGATTGCCTTTTTTACGAAAGTTCAAACACATCTAGCCTAATTGTTGTGCTAGGGCTTATGTTTAGCATGATTATTGGCGGCGGAGTGTTAGCGGTTAAATTGGTGTTATCTTTAAGGGGATTTGTTCATCCTAATTTAACTTTTGTGTTTGTTGGAAGTGTGGCGATTTTGTTTGCTATGGTAAGTTTTATTTATTTAATTGCAAATTTAAACAAAAGATATTATAAATTTGCTTTATAGGAGGTTTATATGAGAAAAAATGTTATTGCCCTTATGTTAATTTTGCCAATTCTGTTGGTGTTTGTTTTGTTTTCGTCTGGGCAAGTTGCTAGTTTGGGAGTGGTAATCTCTGCAAACGGAATTGAAATTTTGCAAAAGTTTGAAAATGATACTCTTTATTTGGACCTTGCAAAATATAAAAACGATTTTTCAATTAATGCTCAAGTAAAACCTCAAAATGCAAGCAATAAAAAATATACTTTTTCAGTTGGCCAAATTGAAGGAAGCGACTTTGCCGATGTTAGCGTTAAAGATGGTCAAATTATAGCCAATTCTCCTGGCATGGCTAAGTTAACTGCAATTAGTAACGATGGCGGCTACACCGACAGCATAACCGTTATTATAGGCAGTTCAAAGCCGGTTGATGTAGAATTTACTTTAATTTCACAAACAGGGGAACAACAAAATTTATTACAAAGTTCAAATGGGCTTGACGGAACAATAAATTCAGGCAAATATTCATATATATCAAAAGTTATTCCAAACGGATTTGAAAATGCACAACTAGAAGTTGAAGAAGGCTTTGCAATTATAAATGAAAACGAAAAAACAATTTTATTTCCTTTTAGCGGCGAGGTTAAATTAAAACTTACATTAGAAGAAGCACTAAACGGAAAATTAGAAAAAATAATAGACTTAAATGTTCAAAAGCAACAAACTTCTTCTAATTTTACAATAAATGGAGCTGGTGCAACGGTAATAGGTTTAGAAATTCAACAAACAAGTGCAAGCTTTTATATAGAAGCAGCTGAAAAGCCAGAAATTGTTTTGTCGGAAGATTTGGTTAATGCAGAAATTGAAACAATAAAAGAAAATTGTTATCTTGCAAAAATTAATTTTAATGCAAATCACAATTCAAGCCGTGTAAATGTAAACATTGTTGTTGGCGAAGAGCAAGAAGAAATTATATTTTCATTTATGCCGTTCGACTTTATTGTAAAAAATGAATTGCCTGTTTTTGATTATGATAATGTGGCAATTACAAAGGGCAAACCTGTAAAATTTTATGCTAGCCCTATAGTTGAAAAACCGGGCGTAACATACAAATGGTGGGTTAACGAAGAAAAACAAAATACCGTAAATTTGGTTATCAACGAACAAACCAACATCTGCTCGCTAACAGCCAACGAATTAGGCAATTTTAAATTATATGTTCAAGCGTTTTATAACAACGTGGAAATGGACGTGTTTATTGTTGAAATTAACATAAATGTGGTGGAACAATTTAACAACGTTCAAATTACAAACAAAACCGATGTGGGTTTGGCGGCTCGCACTGTGGTTGCAGGTTTAAAGGCAGACGATAACGGCAGCATAAGTGCAAATAATTATGAAATTAAAATTTTAGCGTACAATCAAGGGGAAACATCAAACGATTTGTCCTCTTTTGAAATAAAGGTAAACAACCCAAGTTTGGCAGAAATTAATGTTGAAAATAATGCGGTTTATTTAACTCCAAAGGGGGCAGGCGAGGTAGTTGTTAGCGTGGCTTGGTTAGGTAATGATTCTTACAACACCAATGTTAAAACAATGCTTACAATTGGCGTGGACGCCTCGGCAGTTGAAGTTTCAACAAGCAAACAACTTTTTGCTCAAACAAAAGCAGGAAAAGCAGTTGTTTTGGCAGTAGACATAATGCTAGATGCCGAAAATAATAATTATGAAGCTATGCTAGGCACAATGCAATCTACATATAACACCGACTATTACAAACAATTAGGCATAATAGACCAAGCAAAAGTTAAATTTGTTATGGAATTTAAAAACAATGTTTACGGAAACGGACATTTTATAAACGCGGAAAACTTTACAAATAGGCAAGATGCATCAGGTAAACCACTTTTATATAAAGGGCCATTATGCTTTGTTAAGGCAGGCGAACTAGCTTCGGTTGCAGGGCAAGATAACATAGCATTTTTAATGAGAACAAACGGCGTTACTTTATACAATGTAAAATTGTTAGGTTGTAATGATGAAAGTTTAATAGATGCAAATGGCTATAACCTTTCAAAGTTAGATAATGTAGGAACAACTCTTGACATAAATGCTAGCGTAAATGTTATAAATTGCCGCATTCAAAACGGAAGAAACGTCATTAGAGTTTATGGCGGAAACAAACAGGGAGATAATTATTTTGTTGATAGTTTAAATCAGTTATCAACTTGCGAAAATGAGCGTATAAATGTAAACATAAAAGGTTGCCGAATTTCACAAGGAAGGGAATTTTTGCTAAAGATTGGTGCAAACAAAGCATTGCGTGCAACAAACGAAGCTGAGCCAGATTTATTAAATGAAAACGGAGAACCATATTCAAACCAAACAAACAATTATTTAAACGATGAATATTTTTACAATCATTATGTTTTAACCGATGTAAATTTGCAAGATAGCGTTTTAGAAACTAGCGGATTGTTCTCGGTTGGCATAGAAAGTAATTTTGCCGGAATGTTTTTGTACAACGAAAATTTTGGCGATTTCACAAAAGGGTGGAATGGTACAGGCGGAACATCGTTTGCATCGGTTCTGCACCTAATTGGCGATGTAAGATTATATGATTGGAAAGAACTAAAAAATGTAGATAGCAGCACATTAATTCAATCAGATAGCGCTAATCCACTTTTAAAATTAGATATTGCTCAAATGCTAAATTGCGTAAGGCAACAAGATATGGCCAATTTTGGAGATATTTTGTTAGAAGTAAAAGAAAACGAAAACAAAGTTTATGTGCATGGCGGAATTGCATTTTATGGTGGCGGAAAAAATTTAGCCCAATTAGATATGAGTTTGCTAAAAGAAAATTTAAAAGATTTAAAACAATACAATGTAAATATCAGCGTGCTAAAAAATGCCGAAGATACAAACTTGCAAAATCAGGGTAACATTCTTCCATTGGCAGCTGGTCAACAAGATTTTAGATTTTTCCTTTATAGTGCAAATAGCGGCAATAGTTTAGCACAACAAAATCAAACAGACGCTTTAAAATATGACGGCATACAACATTTCTCCGCATTTTAAAATAGTTGTTAAAAATTTAATTGTTTCAAAAAAAGTTGCGTAAAAATTAAAAAAAATTGAAAAATTAGGCAAATTTTACAAAATTTTTAAAAAAATTTATAAATTTAATTAAAATATTTGACAAACTAACAAAAATAATGTATTATTCAACATATCCATGAAGAGTGGCGGAGGGACAGACCCTATGAAACCACAGCAACCTGCGTTAGTAAGGTGCTAATGTCTGAACGATGGGGTTTGAATTGTCGATAAAAAATCTCATCGTAACGATGGGATTTTTCTTTTCACTTTTCATGGAAATTAAAAGGAGTTTTTATGAAAAGTTTAAATGAAATTATTGGCAAAGACAGGCACGTTTGGTTTGACATATGGGAGGAAGATTTCAAAGCATTTCTACAATTTGCAAAGGACAATGGTTGTAGGTGGATGAATGGTGATGAAATCCAAGTTAATAAAGACCATATCGGTCATCATATGGGCATCAATAAAGATAGGCAACTTGGCTTTGTTTCAATGTGGTGTTGGTTTGCTAAGGCAAAAAATGAGCCACGCAAAATTAACTTTAAATCATTGTTAGAATTTAGTGATGAGAAAAAAACATCAAGTGATTATTAAGAACATAATTGTTAAAGCACTATTGTTGACATTATTTGCGTGAAATGATATAATATAAGCAAGGAGAAAATATTTATGGTTATAAGAGGATTTGATGAAACTACAATGAGAAAATCGTTTGAATGGTTTTTGCACGACAGTAGTTTATCTTTTGGCGAGCGCAGAACTTTCCAAACAAGGAATGTTCAACATTCAGGAAAGGGTAGCAATGCGAATTTAAATGATGAGCAGATGGAAGAAAGCGAAATAGAATTCAAAAATTCTATGGCACTTTTATACTTAAAAACTTTTTATGGCAAAAAGCCAGCCGATTTTAAAACAGAAGCATATAAAAAAGAATGCGAGAGATTCCGTTCGGTTATTGAATCTAGTCCAAATCCAAGCAGTTTAAATGCAAAAATAGAAAAATGCTTAAGAGATGGTCATGTTAATTATAATTCAGGAGAATTGCCAAGAAGTGTTTTTTACGAAAGATTAAGCGAAATAGGACTTTCAACAGATGATACAGCTCATAAAATATTTATTTCACCAGAGTTTATTACACAGGCAAGAATTTACATCAATCCTTCTCGAAAAGACTATGCTCATTTAATGACTTTTTTATATGAGCGCGCCGCTAGCCAAGAATTGGCAATTGGAACAAAAACAAGAATGAGTTCAATTGGTGAAAGCAGTCTAGACAATATGATTATCTATACAACGGCCAAAGATTTTCCTAAAATTGTTGAAATTTTAAATGAATATGGAAGAATATATCCGGACAAAGTGGCTCAGTTTGGCGATACAATTGAATGTCTTGGCAGAAGTGAACAAGATTGGTTTGGCTTTGGTTACGACATTCAAAGAGATATTAACGAAGTGTCAACTAGAGGAACATTTAACAACGCTATAGACGATTTGTTTAATAGTTATATTCTTCCAGCAATAATGTTCGATGATTTCGGCGAAATTACAAGGGAAATGGGAGAGGTTGAATTGACCGAAATTTTCAAGAAAATGTGTAAAGATGAAGATTTAGCGAAAGAAATTGCCTTGTCTTTGCAAGACCCAATACTTAGAAGAAAGTTTATAAATAATTTTTGCGATTTGACATATTTAAAAGAAAAATCTAATGGCTTTACAAGAGAAAACGCAAAATTATCTGAGGCGGAAAGAAAGGGTTGTTCACCTGAACAATTAAGATTTAGGGTCGATAATATAAGTGGTTCCGGTCAACCTAATGATTTTATTATTTTGAGAAAAGAAAAAATTACCATTCCTTTAAGAGACGGCCGCTCTGTGGTATTTTCGAGGGCTGATATAGCGCAAATAATGAAGAGTAATATATTGCGCACCGCTATGGAAAAATTTTATGACACAGAGGCGAAAGTGACTAGGGAAGTATCTCAAATGCTTTGGCTTTGGAAATATTCAGGGAAAAATATGCCTTATCTTAATGATACTTATCCATTTTTAAACAATGATATGGTTAGAGGTATTGAAGAATATGAGGCTTTGGAAACAATGTCAAAATCTGCAACCTCCAAGACCTCAACGAAAGAATTACCTGAATATGAAAAACAGCCAGAAAGACAGACGATTAAGGAAGGCATAGAAGAAAAACATAAGAGACAAGAGGAAATAATCAAAGTCCTTTGCAGTGAAAATTTTCAGATTGCTTCTAAACTATTTAAGATGGGAGTAGCTCCTGAAGAAATGTACAGCTTATCACAAGCCAATATGGAAGAATTGTTCATTTCAAAAGTTGGTCTTGATAATGTTATTGAAGCAGCTAGTTATGTTAAATCAATAGAAACTGATAAAAACAAATTAAATCATAGATATGAAAACACCTTGCAAGCATTGAGATACAAAAGAGGAAAAGCTTTATGTGAAAAAATTAGGAATTTGCCATCAAAAAAAGAAAGAACTAGCTACGCATTAACACTATCTCAATATGCAAGAGAAGATGTTATAAAAGCATATCAAATGGAAAAGTGTATAGCGAAAATGGACGAATTTATAAGAAATTTATGATTATAAAAACATTAAATCATTTTAATGTAGATTATATAATCGTTTATTATGAGTGTTGGCAAATGCTTTAAATACTATTTGCTGGGCGAATAAAAACAATTATTATAAAATTAGAACATTTGAACATTAAATAGGAATATGTAATATTATATTGGAATTCTAACTTAATAGTTAAAATTAAAAAAATTACTTGACTTGAATTGTGGGAATGCTGTATAATTAAATTAATAAAATCGTGTGGGGAGAATTGGTATGAAAAATAAATTTTTTAAAACACTTTTAGTTGCAGGCGTTGTGATTGGAGCAAGTGTTACGTTGGTAGGCTGCGGAGCGAATAAAAAGAATAATCCACAACCTACATATGAAATTTGCAATTTTGACACTGAGTTCGAATGTAACGAAACTTTTTCCATGGTGGGTGCAAAACTTAAAATAACCATGCCAGACGGAACGGAAAAAGAAATTGAAATTACAGATGAAATGATTAAAGAAATGCCAGATATGACCACTCCAGGAACAAAAAAGGTCATTATTGTGTATGAAGGCGTTGAATATGAAGTAACAATAACAGTGTCTGCTATTGAAAATAGAGCTGAAGAAGCACTTGGCAAAATAGAATCCTTCTTAGCAGATATGAATACCAAGGACATTAAGAAGTCAAGTTTAAAAATAACCTTAAACGGTGACGCATCATTTTTGCAAAATAACGCCGAGTTTAATCAGGAACTTTTAAGCATTGTAACCGAAGCTAGTCAATTAGACCTTAATAATTTTGATGTTTATCAGTCAACTAACGGCACATGGGTATGCTATAAAGCGTTTGAAACGGCTGAGGAGATGTTTGCATGCGAGCAAGAAATATGCAAAATGTTTGCCTTTACCGATTTGCACATCGTATTTTTGCTAAATTGGAAAAACGCACCAGACTTGCAAACTGAACTAATTCCTGAGCAAAAAAATCTAGCATCTCAAATAGTAATTGATATGTCGCCATTTAATAAAGTAAGAGATTATCATAAAAGAATTGGGTGCGAAACATTTGAAGACTGCAAAGATTTATTACATTTGGTTGTAAATGATTGGCAAACTTTACAGCCACAAAACAACAAAATTATTGCTAATTTGCTTGTTTCTAGCCTTATGTTGGTAAAAGACGAGGGCTTAACCACAGGCGTTTACATAAACACCGCAGTTGGCAGGCAAGTTTATACAAACATTATTAAACTTATCCTTAACGCTTCTGGCCAGCTAAAAAGTGAAAATATAACCGACCCAACAAATTTAAAAGCTAGTGTAGATTTAATTAAAACATTATCTCAAATAGATGCCAAAGCAACTGCACAACAATTTGTTAATTGGTTAGTTGGCAACATTTTGGTGCAAGATAGCCAAGTTTATGCCGAACTTGCCACCAACTACTTGGCAGAAATATTTAGCATTCCAACAGAAGACACTGCTCTTGATAATGCTGAGGGAGTGCTAAAAAATGGAATAGATAGTTTAAAACAAAATTTTGACCTTAAAACTATTCATGACACAATTGTTGCATTAAACGAGGCATTGCAAGATGCCGAAGGAAATGAATTCTTCCTTGCACAATTAAACAATTTAGTTAGTGGCTTAAAAGGCGACTATCAACACATGGCATCTAACATAGCATCTGCATTTAAGAATTTTGCTAGAATTGAAACAAGAGTGTTCCATGAAACATCAAACAAGAGCGAACTTCAAGACAACCCTGGTGCTGGTGTAAGAAGAGAGTTTGAACGCGAAGAGAACGGAAAATATTATTATTACGATGCAACTTCTGTTGCTGATGAAGAGAGACTTGTTAATAAATATTTTGATGCACTAACTGATATTATTAGAAGCATTGAAGATGCAATTATTCAAGCCAACGCTAATCAACAAACCAATGCTAGCCAACAAATCGATGTAAGGGAGTTTGCAAATAGTATTATTGAAAATTTGCGCAAAATGGATAGCGTTATTCAAGAAATGAAACCACATGAAGCGGAAGAAGGCCCTAATAAATGGTGGAATGTTGCAGTAACAGATTTAGGCTTTACATTTATAAGAACCGCTGTTGAGCAATATAAACAAATGTATAACGAACAAATGTTTGACGCACTTTTTGAGGCTATGGGGCACATTTACCCAGCAGATTTTGCCTTAGATACAATGGTTGTTAAAGACGATGGCATGGAGCCTACAATTAAGAAAGGCCAACGTGTGTTTACAAAATATATTACACATCCTAATGACGGTGATATTAATGTAAATGATATTATTGTAAATGAATATGGAACATGCGCTAGAGTTATTGCTGTATTTACAGAAGGCGGAAAAATATATTATGTTACCCATGCTGATAATAAGCCTAATACAGACGGAAATACTTACCCTGAAGGGTATCAATGGGATATTAATAGATTAAATCAACAAAATCTTAGTGTGTCTTGGGTGTACAGCAATTGCCAAAATGTGGTACTTCGAGATAATAGCAGTGAAGTTTGTGTAGTAGATTTAAGCATATTCCTTCCTTTGCAATTGCCAGAACATCTTATTACAATGTTAACCAACTGCTCAAAGATAATATATGATGCCTTTAATGTAACCGAAGAACAAATTGACTATGTTCAGTTAATAGAAGACCTTTGCAAACAATTTAAGCTTAAAGCAAAAGACTATGTTGAAAAATATAATAATGGTAGTTTGCATTTAATTAGAGATATTGCAGAAAAAACTATAATCAGCTATGAAGACAATTACGAAAATTATGCAGGCGAAGATAGGACAATGTTTGACGCTTGCCTTGAAATGTGCGATTGGCTAGATGATGTTATTTTGAAAAAAGAACCATTTAATGTTACAACTTGCCTAGATAAAATCCACAACATTGCTAATGAAATGTCAACTTATTTTGGCACACATGAAGAAGAAGCCAATGAAAGACTAAAAATGTTGTTGCCTTTGCTAACAATAATGACTGACACTTCTCAAGATTGGCAAACAAACCTTAAAGCATACATTGACGTTAATAAACAAATGATAAGCGGACTTATTGCTCAACTATTCTGCCGCACAATTCCAGACCTTCCTGAAAATGGTATGCAAGAATTCTCTAATTTGATTAACACGCACCTTGGCGTATATATTGAGGGTAATTTTAATGTTAAAGCACTAATTAATGATTTTACAACCTTTATAAACACTTATGCTAACGAATCTGGCAAAACAATTTATAAATCAGGGTTGGTTTTGGCTATAATTTTATCCAACATCAACAACCCAGATGTGAATTACAGTGAATTATTTGAAGGAATAGAACTTCCTAACGAAATTGAAAATATAGGTTTTGATGTACTAATAAGGCAAACTTTACGAGATAAAGATGTTTATAAAAATCTTATTGTTATTGAAAATGTTGAAATTCAATTTGTTGAGGATGCAAATGGCTCAATCAAAGAAATTATGACATTGACAATTAAATCAAATTACGACATTTTAATTTCTTCAATGGATGCAACCACCACTCTAACATTTGAACTTGAATTTTAAATAAATATTCCACCACTTGTGTGGTGGAATATTTTGGATATGGTATGATTGAAATAATTGATGTTAAAAAAAGTTATAAAGACAAAGAAGTTTTAAAAGGCGTCAGCTTTAATATCTTTGATGGGGAAATTAAGGGGATGATAGGCGTAAACGGCGCAGGTAAATCCACACTTATTGAAATTATTTGTGGCGTTAAAAAAATGGACAGCGGAAAAATTGTTATAAACGGAATAGACATTAAAAACCGAGCGAAAAAGCGAGATATTCAAAACATAATTGGCTATATGCCGCAAACGTTTAGTTTGTTTAACGATTTAACAGTGTGCGAAAATTTGGAATATCTTTGCGCCGTGTACGGCCTAAGTAAAGCACGAGCGAATGAACTTATGGAAATGTGCCAAATTAAAGACCATGCCAAAACACTTGCTAGAAACTTGTCGGGTGGGTATAGGCAATTGCTGTCTATGGCTGGTGCAATTATACATTCGCCAAAATTTTTAATTTTGGACGAGCCTACCGCCTCTATGGACCCAATTTTTAGGCGCAAATTTTGGAAAATTGTGCATAAAATTAGGAGTAAAGATGTCAGCGTTTTGGTAATTACGCACTATATGGAAGAACTGGTTGAATGCGATAACTTCGTTTGCCTTTCAGGCGGAAATATCACTTTCAGCGGCAGTTTAAACGAATTTAAAGCAGACGGAAAATTAGACATTGAACAAATTCTTAATAAATATTCTGGAAAGATGAATGAATAAACTTAAACAATTTTTTAAAATATCCAAATATGAGATGTTAAGAGTTGCTAGAAACAAGGTTGTTTTTGCCATGTTGATATTCTTTTCTATTGCATTTTTGCTAATTTCCACATTTATTCAAACAAAAATGGATAAATATCCTATTGCTGTGTTTACAGATGGATTAAGTGCCGAACAAGATGTTGTGACCTTAATTGAAGACAATTTAAAAGAGGGAAAAATAATTTATGTAAACAGTGCAGAAGAAGGGAAAGATTTAGTTAAAAAGAACAAGGTATGTTTCTTTATTTGCTTAAATGCTGGCGAGGAAAAAGATAATGTTACCGCCGTTTTTTATTACGACCAATCAAACATTGTTGGCAAAACGGTGGCAGACAAGTTGCAGGATGCAAAAAATCAGTATGCGTATAATACTATAACCGAATTTTTAGCAAAATATGGCATTACGCTTAACGAAAGCTATTTTCAAACAATAACCTTCCAAACAATAACCGAACGACATATAGGCATTAAACAATCTATTTTCGTTTTGGAAATTGCAGTTTGCGTGTCGTTAGTTTTGATGTTGGGGTTGGCATATTCAGTGGCACGGGATAACGAAACGCAAGTTAGCAAAAATTTAGCTTATCTTCCAATAGGAGTTAACAAATATATGTTGGCTAAAATTTTGCCATATTTTTGTTTGGGTATGCTGGAATTGGCAATCTGCTTATTTTTAGGTGTAAGGCTTGTCAACATTCAATATCAAGTAAACATTTTTATAATTTTGGCGTTGATGAGTTTGCCTGTTTTGGCTATTTTGATGTTAGGTTTTGTCTTTTGCCAACTTAAAAGCCAAATATCTACAATCTTTTTTGATATGTTGGCAATAATTTTGCCAATATTCATAACATGGGCAATTTATGTGCAAGCTTGTCCAATTTATATTCAAGTTTTGCTAAATTGCTTCCCACTTGTTCCAATTATATATTTCTTACAAGGCATGGTATTTAATGGCGTTTATCTTTGGCATTATGTGCCTATATTTATAACGCAAATTGTTGTTTTCTATTTAATAGCATACATTATTTTAAAAAAGCGCGTTAGAAAATAGTTTACTGTGATAGTTTATCATGTTTTAAAATTTATTTTTTGCACAAAGTTAAAAACTTTTTAAAAGTCATCAATCTTTATGAGGACTGTAATATTAATAAAGACAATATTGTTAACATCCCCCATTTAATTTTGTTGTGTTTTGCAATGTTTGGATTTGCATTTTTTTATATTTTCAAAGACACGAATGAGAGATTGCTTTATGCCATAATGAAAGCAAAAAAATAAGGTTATCATCTTATTTAATAAAATTATTAAGTTTTTTTCAATGGTGCCTCCGGCGGTAATCGAAACCCCATTTGAAGCTTAGGAGAAAAGAAATTTGGTTGTTTTATCTTTTTTGGCGTTAATTTTGGCAATTTTAAGCAAAATTATTGTCAAAATTAGCCTTTTTCATTAAAATTTCACACCAACTTTCTTATCTTTAACTCAATCGCCATCAAATTTATGGTGGCGAAATGGTGACTTTCTGCCCGCCAATCTGCCCATGGTGACTTTTTGAATATTTGCCTTTTAGCTATATCATTGTGATGATATAGTTGGTCAGTTATCAATATTTGATTTTGAAATAATCGAGCATCATCTTGTATTGGTCTTGTCCAAAGCGGCAGGTTTCGATAAGATAGTTCCTTTCGTTATTCCATTCTTTAAGTCCGCGATAATATAGCCATTTGTTCGCATCATCAATGTAAAATGGCACAATGTTGTTTTTTAAACACTCTTTAAAGGCAATTAGCCTGCCGACACGCCCGTTGCCATCTTGGAAAGGGTGTATGGTTTCGAATCTATAATGGAATTCAACAATATCTTCAAAGGCCACTTTTTTAAGAGCATTATACCACGCAAGAAGTTTTTTCATCTCTTTTGCCACACTTTCTGGGGGAGTGGTTTCAATTCCGCCAACGGTGTTTGGTGCAACCTTATATTGACCAGCGCCATAAGTTTTTGATTGCTCTGTGCCTTCCTTTAAGAAGTGATGAAGATCTTTTATAAAGGTTTCTTTCAATTCAGCGGTTGCAAAATCGATTACATAATCAATGCACCTGAAATGGTTGTTTGTTTCGATAACATCATCTAATTGAACATTTGTAGGGAGTTCGCCAAGTGTTTTGGTTTCAAAGATATAGCGGGTTTGATCTTCAGTCAGTTTGCTGCCTTCAATGTGGTTTGAATTGTAGGTCAATTTGATTTGTGTCTCGTGATACAGACCGCCACCTAATTTCAACATCTTTTCTTTTTGCAGAGTTTGTAAAATTTGGTTGGTTTCAAGAATATCGTCAAAATTGGCTTCTAAAAATGCCAAAATCTTGCCTACAACATTGTCGTTAATATCTTCGCCTTTGCTTATTTTTGCAATAGTGCGTGAAGATATGCCTACCTTTTCACATAAGGCGGATTTTGTTATGCCTTTTCGCTTTAATAATTCCTTTAATTTTGTTTCATTGATAATCATAAACACTCCAAATCTTTACTTTGATAAACATATTATATCAAAAAGGTAAAGATTTTACAACTGTTTTGACACAAGAAGTAAAGATTTTTTTATTTTTTGCGCTTTTTAGGATATCGGTTTGAAATAGCAAATCTCTTTTCAATTTGCTCGCCGCCATTGTTTATAACTGCGCAATATCGCGCATAATTAAAACCTTCGCTGTTTACAAGTAGCATTATGTCGCAGGTTATACTGCAAAACATTATCACATGCCAGACGCCGTTTTTGTCAACATACATTTCATTCTTGTATTGGGTTATGTTTTTATCATATTCGAGCAAGTGTTCGCGTAAATAAATGAAATCTTCGCGGCCAAGCAAAATGCTGCGTTCAATGATATATTCTTGCTCTTTAGCTTTGTGCTTGTCAAGATAGTTGCGGATAAGCCGAACATTTGGAAATTTTGAAACAAACTGCGCTTTCATTTTTGCCTCCTAAAATTTCAATTCTTTAAGGAGTTCGATTGCAAAGTCGAGCAGTTGGTCGGTTTCAATGTCAAATAGGGCACCTTTCGCCAAATCAAGATTGAAATATTCCTTCCACTTATCTTTGTCAAAATCTTTTGTGAATTTGTCTTCCAATTCCACGACATTTGTCAGTTGTAAGCGATATTCGGCGCTCATTTGTTGTTCGGCAAATTTGTCCTTTATGATCTCAATAACAGACGCATTTTTCATAAAACTCCTCCAAGTTGTCTGACACTATAAATCGTTTTAACGAAAAAGCCAAGTCGTTTTGAAAGAAATTATAAACAATTTTGCCGCAGGATGGATTATCGCCCTCCTAAGCGAATGGTCAATCATGGGCAAACATATGCCGATTTTCTCCAGATAATATAATAAAACTGTATTATCTGGAGCAAATAATACATAAAATTGTTCTTTTGGCCTTTTGTATTTATTAAAAAACTAATTTAATTAAAAAAAATTCAAAAACAAATGAAAAAATACCTACAAAATTCGTTGATGTATGCTATAATGAAATTATAATAGGAGTAATTATGGCAGATATAAAACTTTTTAGATATAAACCGCAAGTTAAAGAAATGAAAGCAGCCAGCGTTTTGTTGGAAAAAGAGCTGCAAACGGTCATTGAAAACAATATGCAAGAATTTTTTGGCGTTACTTTTTTGGCAAGCGAATATGTTATCGATGGCGGCAGAATGGACAGCATCGGTATTGATGAAAATAATTGCCCTGTGATTTTTGAATATAAGCGTAGCATGAACGAAAACGTTATAAATCAGGGCTTATTTTATTTGAATTGGCTTTTGGAACACAAAGACAGTTTTGAATTGTTGGTTTTAAAGAAATTAGATAAGAAAATCGCTGATGCAATTGACTGGTCTATGCCGCGCGTTATTTGTATAGCGGGTGATTTTAATAAATATGATGAAGAGGCAATTAAGCAAATCAACAGAAATGTGTCGCTTATAAGATACAAAAAATTTGATGATGAACTTTTAATGTTTGAACTTTTGAATACAAACACGGTTAAGCCATTAGCGGTTGAAAACGCAAAAGCTGATTCAAAATACACAGAAAAGACATTTAAAGAACAATATGATTTGGCGCCTACAAAAATGAAAAACATATATGATGATTTGAGGACTTTTACATTGTCGCTTGGCGATGATGTGTCGGAAAACACAGTCAAATTATATACGGCTTTCAAAAAGATAAAGAACTTTGTGACAATGGAAATCTACTCTTCAAAAATTTTGGTTGATTGTAGGTTGAATCCAGATGATTTCATGCTGACAGATAATTTGCGAGATATTCGCACCATTGGACATTGGGGTTGCGGCGACTTGCAATACATAATCAAATCAGAAAAAGATATTGAATACGCAAAAGAACTTATCCAAAAAGCATACAACGAAAATTAATTTAAGGAGACAATATGGCAAAGGAAAAGAAAGAAAAAGAAGTTACATTGGAAACCGTTTTATGGAATTGCAGAGTTGCTCTGCGAGGCTATGGCAGTTTTGAAAAGAACAGAGATGCAGTTATTGGTCTTGCATTCTTAAAATTTGCAAGTGATAAATTTGAAAAAGGCGAAAAGAAATTATAGATGAGCATGGCGACATTCCAATCTTTGTTGAAAAACCATCATTTTATAATGCAAAAAACGTTTATTATTTGGATGAAAAGTGTAGGTGGAATTTTATAAAAAATCATGCATCCGATAATGATATTGCAGTTTTGATTGATTCTGCGATGAAACAAATTGAAGAGAAAAATCCAGCATTGGTAGGAACTTTGCCACAGGGTGCTTATGTTGCTCTTGGAGCGCCTAAAGAAAAGATAAAAGACCTGATTGACGAAATAAACAAAATAGACGAAAAACGATTCCATGAAGAAGACCTCATTGGAAGAGTTTATGAGTATTTTTTGCAAAACTTTGCTGCATCGGCATCAAAAGAGGATGGAGAGTTTTATACTCCAGCATGTGTTGTTAAATTGATTGCTGAACTCATTGAGCCTTATGATGGAAGAGTTTATGATCCTTGTTGCGGTTCTGGAGGTATGTTTGTTCAGTCTATGAAATTTATAGACGCTCATAACGGAAACAGAAAAAAGATTTCAATATTAGGGCAAGAAAGCAATCCTGATACATGGCGACTTGCTAAAATGAACCTTGCAATTCGCGGAATTGCTCATAATCTTGGGCCTAAAAACGCTTCTACATTTACAGAAGATTTGCATAAAGACGAAACTGTGCAA
Organism: uncultured Clostridia bacterium; assembly: GCA_947627545.1. Classification (GTDB taxonomy): domain Bacteria; phylum Bacillota; class Clostridia; order Christensenellales; family UBA1242; genus Onthoplasma. The sequence goes on from CANQWK010000007.1 coordinate 63,291, forward strand.
TATATTATGGCAAATCCTCCATTTAACTTGAAAAATTGGAGAGGACAAGATGAACTAAAGGATGATCCAAGATGGAAGGGTTATTCGGCTGTTCCGCCTGTGTCAAATGCCAATTATGCTTGGATTTTGCATATGATTTCAAAACTCGATGTCGAAAATGGTATCGCTGGATTTTTGCTAGCAAATGGTGCTTTAAATGCTGGTGGTGCTGGTGTAAGTGGTGATGAAGAGGATAGTGCCGAAAATGAAAGAGCGCAATTTCTTCTTCGTAAAGACATTATTGAAAAAGATAAAGTTGAAGCCATAATTGTTCTTCCACGCGATATGTTTTATACCACAGATATTTCTGTGACATTATGGATTTTGAATAACAATAAAAAGGCAAGAGAATTGAATGGCAGAAAACTAAGAGACAGGACAAATGAAATTTTGTTTGTTGATTTGCGCAGATGGGATGAAAACATTGAAGAATATCAAATTGATAAAGGAAAGAAAAAGAAGAAAACAGTTTTAACTAATGAGCAAATTCAAAAAGTGAAAGAAATTTATAACAATTGGCAATCAGTTGACTGTGAAGATTCATCAAAATATGCAGTTCCTGAATTATATCGTTCAGTAAAATTAAGTGAAATAAGGTCTAAAAATTATAGTCTTGCACCAAGCAAATATATTGAATTCATTGACCACGATTTAGAGATTGACTTCAAAAAAGAAATGAGCCGAATTCAAGAAGAGATGAAAAACGTCATGGCGGAAGAGAAAGAATCTCAAAAAATGCTTGAAGATGCTTTTGAGGGTATTGGATATGGCATTAAGAAAATTTAAACTTGGGCAGTTATTGGAACCTTCTAATGAAATCAACACTAATGGTATTTATGATTTAAATCATGTTAAAGGGATTTCTACTCAAAAGCATTTTATTCAAACAAAAGCTGATATGGAAGGGGTTCCTTTAAATAGATACAAAATAGTTAGACCAGAGCAATTTGCATACGTTCCGGACACGTCTCGAAGGGGAGATAAAATATCTTTAGCGTATAACGATTCAAACGAAGTGATTTTAGTCTCTTCTATTTCTATGGTTTTTTCAGTAAAAAACAAATCGGATTTGTTGCCAATGTATTTGTTTATGTATTTTAACAGGCCAGAATTTGATAGATTTTCAAGATACAATTCTTGGGGGTCTGCTAGAGAGGTTTTTACTTGGCAAGAGATGTGCGATATAGAAATAGAATTGCCTGATTTGCCCACACAAGAAAAATTTGTTAATATTTATAAAGCGATGGTTGAAAATCAAAAGGCTTATGAAAGAGGGCTTGATGACTTAAAACTTGTTTGTGATGGCTTTATAGAAGATTTAAGAAAACGCTTGCCATGTGAAGAGATTGGAAGATATATAAAATGCACTGATAAAAAAACGGATAGTACAGCATTGGAAATAAAGGGCATTTCAAATTTACAAAAATTTATTGATCCTAACAGCAGGGTTGAAGGAGTTGAAAAGGAAAGATATTTAAAAATTAATTCTAGAGAGTTTGGATATAGTCCTATCCATATTAACGATGGCTCAATTGCTTTAAATAGTTCAAATTTTTCTTATCTTTTATCACCAATTTATAAAATATTTAAAATACTAAATGAAGACATTTTATATCCTGAATACTTGATGATGTGGTTTGCAAGAAATGAATTTTCGAGATATTGTAGTTTTTATGCATTTGGTAGTGCAAGAGATGTGTTCGAATGGTCACAACTTTGTGAGTTTAAAATACCAATACCATCAATCGACATACAAAAATCAATTGCAAATATTTACAAATGCTACTTAAAAAGAAAAGAAATAAATGAAAAATTGAAACAACAAATCAAAAACTTATGTCCAATTTTAATTAAAGGGTCAATTGAAGAAGCAAGATAAAGGAAATAATGAACACAAACGAACTAAACGAATACTTAGAAAATTATCTTAAAAATGATGTTTCACGCAGAGCGATAATGTTAACCGCGGATTGGGGCTCTGGTAAAACTTTTTATATAAAAAATGATTTGATGAAAAAGTTAAAGAACAAATGTGTCTATGTATCTTTGTATGGTATTAAGAATCTTGAAGAGTTAAATAAAGAGTTGTATTTAGAAATAAAACTAAAAAAATCTCAACATCCACAACTTTCAAAAGCTAAAAAGTACGTAGAAGCATTTGGATCTACAGTTGTAGGGATCGGGAAAACAATAATTAAAAAATTATGCCATGTGGATTTAAATGTTGACTGGGAAAAACCAAACATTGAAAAATTATATGAAGAAGTTAATTTAAAAAATAAACTCATAATATTTGATGATTTGGAGCGATCCAAAATAGATCTTATCGAATTTCTTGGATATATAAATAATTTAGAAGAGCATGACGGAATAAAAGTTTTGCTTGTGGCCAACGAACGAGAAATTTTGAAATATGACGAACGAGAGAAAAATAATGAGACTATATCAATACCGAATGAAGCAACTCTAAAATACTTAAAAATAAAAGAAAAAACAATAAGTGATACCATTCAATTCTATGGCAATACTTATAACATAATTCAAAATATTTATAATGAGTTTAAAAACAACTATTTTACGAAGATAAATGATGGAGGGTATTGCTGTAGTAAATTTAATATAATTGAAAAAATTGCATCTATAATGCAAGAATTAAAATGCAATAATTACAGGTTGTTGCTGTTCGGGTTGCAAAAAACATACGATATTTTTATAAAATTAGACATTACGCAAAATTACGATTTAGAATTTTTAGAACATATTATGTTGGGTGCCGTTGCTTTTGCAATGAATAATAAGTTAACGGAAGATTTAGTTTGGAAAGAAATTTCGTATACATCGTCAACATTGGGTTGTGCCAGATATCCTTTAGATAAGTTTGTGTTTGACTATATTAGATATCAAAAATTCAAAACCAGTGACGTTGATTTTGCACAAGATCTATTTTTAAAAGGTAAAGAACTTGCAGAAGCGGATAGGTATTTGTATATTTTGTACAACTATCACATTTCTTCTGAAACGAATGTCAAAGAAGCCATTAATCATATTTACAGTTTTTTAAATGATAATAAATTACTTATATCTGAGTATGTAAGAATTGCCAATTATTTAGTTTCGTTAATTCCTATAATTGGATGTGAAAAGAAGATTGATGCATGTCTGGATTGTATGTTAAAAAATGCAAAGGCCGCAGTAAAGTCTGGCGAAAATATTAAATTTTATTCCTCGTCATTTATTATTATTGATACAGAAAGTTATCAAAATAAATTTAATGATTTTAAAACAAAGTTAACAAATATAATAAATAAAAAAGAAAATATTTTTAATTTTGATTATACTGTAAAAAATTTGGATCAATTTTGTGATGAAATTTTGCGGTATGCGAATAAAGCGACATATAAGAATGGTTTTGCAAGGCAACTTAATATTAATAAATTCTTACAATTAATTAAACAATGTTCATCATTAAATATTTGCAATTTAAGAGATGTATTTTTAACCGTTTATAGATATTCTAATATAAATCAATTTTATTATGATGATAAAGAAAATTTAATAAAACTTAAAGATGGCTTACAGAAAATTATTGATGTAAATGGCGATATGGATGCTATTAAGAAAAAACAAATGCAATGGTTTATTAATGATTTACAAACAGCTATAGAAACTTTGATTGGAGGGTAAGATGGAATATAGCTTTGAAAGAGGCAAATTCAATGAAGAAGAGTTGGAAAACGCTATTATTGAATTGTTTGAGCAACAAGGATATACACACGTATTAGGGGATGACATTCATCGCCAATATAGTGATATTTTGTTGTATGATGATCTTAAACAATATTTATCTAATACTTACACAGATTTAACGCCAACGGAAATTCAAAAAATAATTAGTAAATTGGACAATATTCCTGCTGTGCCTTTATATGATGGAAACAGAGAAACTTTTTGGTTGTTAAATTGCGGCTTTGATTTAATTAGAGATGATAAAAAGAAAATTGCCAAGCATATTGATTATATTAATTTTGACGAACCAAATAAAAACATTTTTAAAGTTGTCAATCAATATACAGTGAATGTAAATTCAACTGTTAGATCAGATGTTAACCACAGAAGACCAGATATGATTGTGTTCATAAATGGAATTCCTATTTGCATTTTTGAATTTAAAACAGCAATTGAAGAAGATAAAACAATTTATGATGCTTGGGAACAAATAAACATTAGATATAAAAGGGATATTCCTGCTTTGCTAAAATATTCTATGTGTTCCGTTATTAGTGATGGTGCAAATACACGACTTGGAACTATTTTTTCAAAATATAGATTTTATTATTCTTGGAATAAAGCGAACGAAAAAGACACCGTTGCAAATGGAATTAGCTCGCTGTTTACATTGGTTGAAGGTGTTTTTACAAAAGATAGAATTGTAGAAATTTTACGTGATTTTATATTTTATCCTGACGATAGTAAAAATGAAGAAGCAATAATATGTAGGTATCCACAGTATTTTGCTGCCAAGAAAATGCTAGGCAATATAAGAATCCATAAAAAACCAGAGGGAGATGGCAAAGGCGGAATATATTTTGGAGCAACAGGATGCGGCAAAACTTATACAATGATGTTTCTCTCAAGATTGCTGATGCAAAGAGACGCCGACACTTTTAATAATCCTACAATAGTTTTAATAACGGATAGAGAGGACCTTGACACGCAGGCATCAAAATTATTTGTAACCGCAACGAAATATTTGGGTGACACAAATGTTAGAAGCATTGAAACTAGAAAAGATTTAAAAGAGACACTTTCACTTAGACAAAGTGGAGGCGTATATGTAACAACCATACAAAAATTTTGCGAAAGCATAGGCGTTTTGTCAGAAAGAAACAATATCATTTGTATTTCAGATGAAGCACATAGAACGCAAACCGGTGTTGGTGCAAAATTGAAGAAAACAGAAAAAGGTGTTTTTACAACATATGGTTTTGCTGAGTATTTGAGACGAAGCTTCCCGAATGCTACATATTGTGGATTTACAGGGACACCAATTGATGAAGCGGTGGCGGTGTTTGGAAAAGTTGTTGACGCCTACACAATGAAAGAATCGTGTGATGATGGAATTACTGTAAGAATAAGTTATGAACCACGTTTGGCAAGAGTAATTTTGTCTGATAAAGATGCTAAAGAAATTCAAAAATATTATGACAAATGCGCGCAGCAGGGCTCAAATCCAGAACAAATTGAGGAAAGCCAAAAGGCTATGAGTAGGATGACTGAAATTTTAGGGCATCCAGAAAGATTACGAAAAATGGCGAAAGATATTGTGGAGCATTATGAAAAAATTTGTAATGAAAAACCTGCAATAACACAAAAGGCCATGATTGTATGCGCTGATAGGACATTGGCTTTTAAACTTTACAAAGAAATTATTAAAATTAGAAAAGATTGGGCGATTGTAAGAAAATGTGAAGATGAAAATTTGTATACCAAAGATGAATTAAAGAAACTTCCAAATGTTGCGAAACTCAATTTAGTGGCGACCAGAGGAGATAACGACGATAAAGAACTTTATGACTTGTGTGGAACAAAAGAACACCGAGCAAAATTGGATGAATATTTTAAGAATGACAAATCTAATTTTAAAGTTGCAATCGTGGTTGATATGTGGATAACGGGTTTTGACGTTCCATCGCTTGCTGTAATGTATATTGATAAGCCTCTTCAAAAGCACACATTAATTCAAACCATATCTCGTGTTAACAGGGTTTATGAAGGGAAAGATCATGGATTAATTGTCGATTATATTGGCATCAGAGATGAGATGATGCAGGCAATCAAAACATATGGCGGACCGCAAGAAAGCCCGGTTGACGAAATTGCAATAACACTTGGAATATTTAGAAATCATTTGAAACTTATTGACGATTTGCTATGTAATTTTAATGCAACGAATTTTTATGTAGGTTCTCCGTTGGCAAGACTGCAGTGTTTGAATTTGGCAGCAGAATATGTGCAATCATCAAAAGATTTGGAAATGAGATTTATGGCCTTATCTAGGAAATTAAAAGCAGCTTATGCCATTGTATTCCCTACAGGAGAACTCGCAAATGGCGAAATTTCTAAAGCTCAATTTTATTTGGCGATCAGGTCTATTATTTACAAGCAAACGAAAGGTGATGCTCCAGATGCCGAAATTATGAATCAAGTGGTTGAAGAAATGGTACAAAAAGCCATTTCTTGTACAGGAATTGAAAACATTGTTGATGAAATAAAATCTATTGATCTGTTTGATGAAAACTTCGAAAAACAACTTGCATCAATCGATATGCCAATAACAAAATTTAATGCTTTAATAAAACTTTTAAAGAAAGCAATTTCGGGCTATGGTAGAGTAAATAAATTAAAATCAATCGAATTTGATGAAAGACTAAGAAAAGTTGTAGAGATATACAACACAAGAGACAAGTTGGTATTTACAAGTGAAGTTGTCGCAGATTTTGTAAATGATCTATCGGATGAATTATTGAAGATATTTAAGGATCTCAATATAGATAAAACATCTTTTGAAAAATTAGGAATTTCATATGAAGAAAAAGCTTTTTATGATATTCTGGTTAAAGTCCGAGACGACCATAAATTTGTGTTTGAAAATGAAAAATGTATTAATCTTGCAAAGAAAATCAAAGCGCTTGTTGATGACAAAGTGCAATATGCTGATTTTTTCAAAAGAGAAGATATTAAAAATCAGTTGAACATGGATTTAACAGTTTTGCTTTATAAAAATGGTTATCCTCCAGAGTGGGATGAAGAGGTCTTTAACAAAGTTATGGAGCAGGCCGAAAACTTTAAAAAATTTAATTAGAACGGTTAATGCCGTTCTTTTTTATCGGTTTTGTGGGTTAAATTAGGTGTGTAGGTGGTTAAATTTGCGATTAAAATTCAAAATTTTTTTATAAAAAACATCTGTCACAACTGTCATAACTGTCACATCCGTCACTAACAAATGCCTATATAAACGAATTTTACTGTCATTTGTCATATATGTCATTTTTGTGACAGATGACAGTTATGACAGATAATTTTATATTTGCAAAATGATGTGATTTTTGAAATGAAGGTAGCAATTATAGGCACAATTTCAAGAAAATTTATTATAAAAATACATTTGTCATTTGTCATAAGTGTCACTATTTGTCATAAAGGATACCTATATAAACGAATCTTATTGTCATTTGTCTTATGTGTCATTTTTGTGACAAATGACAAATATGACAAATAATTTTGTATATGTAAAAAATGAAAAAGTTTATGTGTAGCCATGTTTTTAGAGGGTTAGAGAATGGCCAAATTAAGCCAATGAGAACAGAATGAGAACGAATTGTGGACAAAATGAGAACAAAATATATAAAAAGTGGAACAACATAATGACAAAAATGCTATACCTGAGCCGTATAATATAAGTGTAGGCAAAAGAAGTTTGCCAAATCACAGCAAAAAATTAAAAATAGATCAAGAAAACGAAGTGTGCTTATCGGCGCACTTTTTTTCATTGTGTAAAAAATAATCAAAATTTTTTGAAAAACTTTCGCCGTGATATCAAATGGTGCTATCACGGCCCTGCTAAAATGAAGAAAATTCGAAAAAGTTTTAAGAAAAAATTTCCGATGTGACAAATGGTGTCACAACGGACCAGGTAGAATTGACTTGAAAAATTTTAACAAAAAAATGCCGTTATTCCAAATGGTGGAATAACGGAAAGCTTAAAATTGTTTCATGAAATCGCGCCGTATTATCAAATGGTGATAACACGGGGTTGCTATTATTGGTTTTATCGAAGGCTGCAGACTTCGTTAAAATATATGCTTTGCTATAGACCTGATCAACCTATTGTCAAAGCAACAAAATTTATTAGGAGGTTAAAATGAGAGATTTCGTATTCGACTTTGATCAGAAAACTATGGTCGAATTAGGGCTATCTGTCGAGGAAGGGCTTTTGCTGGACTATCTGGTAAAGTTCTTTGATAGCGGCAACGCAATTACAATGTATGTTAAAGGGAGGAAGTATTGTTGGATAACCTACAAGAAAATGCTTGCAGATTTGCCTGTACTTAAAAAGCGAGAGAGACAAACGCGCAGAATTTTGACAGGCTTGGAGCAAAAGGGCCTTATAAAAAGGCATCTTGAAAACTACAACAAATTGTTCATCTATATCAATCAAGAGGTTTTATTTTACGGTCCTGACGGTCATAATGGACTGTCACACGAGGACTTTATGGACTTAAATGGCCTACCTGTCGGACAAGACGTTCCGCCAATAGTAAAATATTATAAAAATAAAATAAAAATTATTTCTAGAAACGCGCGCGTGAAGGATCTTGATGGTAATATGTTTCATTTAAGGCTAATTCAAACCATTAAACCACAGATTAGCACGTATGCTTTTGACAAACATTTTAAGCAGTCGCAAGTGGATTCAGTTTCGGACAGGCTTATTTTGCTTTCGGTTGCTTCCGCAAATGAGATGGAGGCGCACATTAAGAAGGCTTTTGAAGAGGCGGCGTGCAAAGTGTTAAAAGAGATGCTGGACAACCTTCTTGCGCTTGCATAAGGGTAGGGGGATCTAAATCTCTACAGGTTTCGCGTTCATGAGCGGGCGCGGGCAATCGCGCAACAATTCGCGAAATCAAAAATATCTTTTTGAGATATATTCGGCGTTCGAAAAAATATCGAAAAACAAGCTTTTCGGCATTTTTCTCACTTGAATATCAAAAAATTTAATAGAAAATGTTGGCAAAATGCCCTGAAATATAGGCGATTTGATAGGTTTTTGGATAAAAAACATTTGATTTTGCTTGAAAAATATGGCTTTCGCCATATAAACGGCGTTCGCTTGCAAGTGAAAAAGTAAACTTTTTCGTTTGCTCACTCACTTGTTAATCAAAAATAAATCAAAAAATAATCAAAATAAATCAAAAATATGGCTGTGCCATATAAACTGCGTTCGCTTGCAAGTGGAAAAATAAATTTTTTCGTTTGCTCGCTCACTTGTTTATCAAAAAAACGCGCGCTGTGGCGAGATTTTAGGTTAAGACGTTAATTTACTCGCGTTTATATATTTCGCGCAAATGCCGGGCCTTTCAGGGCAAATGCCGGCATAGTTCAAATAAAAATAAATTGTTTGAAAACGACTTGACTAATTTTTAGGTTAGAGTTAACTTACTTGCTAACCTATGAACAAGTCGGCACGGTTACACCAGACGGGAGGTTGTTTATGGGA
>CANQWK010000008.1 GCA_947627545.1 uncultured Clostridia bacterium
TACATATTTAAAGAAAATATTAAAATTTTTTAATTTTTTTTAAAAAAGTATTAAAAAACATTTGACAATTCTTCAATTGATAAAATAAAAAAGTGCCGATTGGCACATTTTTTAAAAATTAAATTAATCTAACGTTTCTCAAAACACCAAGTTAAACCTATTTTCCGTTAAAAATGCGGTTAATCATGTCTGGTTAAACCTATTTTCTAAAAATAGGTTTGATTACAACATGGCGTTTTTCGCCTTCGCCGGTAGATTCAGTTGTTACATCATCTCTGCCCTGCAAAGTGGTGTGAACTATGCGGCGGTCATAAGCGCTCATAGGGTCCAAGTGAATGTTGCGTTCAATTTTTATTGCTTGTTCAGCTACGCGGTTTGCCAAATCTACAATTGTTTGATTTCGGTTTAATTTATAGCCGTCTATATCTAAATACATTCTAATAGGGCCTTCGCTTCTCAATTTTAAGCCACTTAAAAGATATTGCAATGCTTGAATATTCTCCCCATGATAGCCAATAAGTTTGCCTAAATTTTCGCCCTTTAAAGCAAATGAAATTTCATTTTCGCCTGCGGTTACCTGCACTGTTGCGGTTTGGTCAATTAACTGAGCAAGTCCAAGTAAAAACTCTTGCCCACGTTTAACCAACCTAGATGTATCTACCACGCGTTTAGGTTTTTCAGGTTTTGTTTCTTCTTGCTCGGCATTTTCTACATTTGATGATGCCTGTTCACTTTCATTAACTTGAGCCAACTGCTCTTCTGCATTTTTGTCCGCTTGCTCGCCATTATTTTGCGGCTGATTGGCAGTTTCGGTTTTTGTTTCGGCGTCTTCGCCCCACAACAACACAACTTTTGCTTTTTTAAATAGTCCGCCTTCTTCTATAACTTTTACTTCAACTTCATCACGAGTTAAGCCGCACTCTAAAAGCCCATTTTGAATGGCTATATCTACATTTTTGCCTGTTGCTTCTAATTTCATAAAACACTTCCCTTTAAAACAATTTCAATTTAAACTGCTTAAATAAATTTATTAAGATTTAACCAATTTAAAATTTAATAATTAACTTTATAAACAAACTAAATCAATTACAAAATTTTAAACCTAAACCAAACTGCAAATTAAACTGAAACATTAAATTTAAAATAATTATATCCATTTAAATTTTGTTGAGTTAATTATATCATAAAAAAACAAAAAAGGCAAGACTTATGCAAAAGTTTTACCTTTTTTAAATAATTTGTTTTATTTTTTGTAATTTCTAGAATATTCAACCACGGTAACGTTGCGTTTTTTTAGTAAGATGTCATCTTCATGACCTTCGTATTTTTTGTTAATTTTACGCATAATTAGCGAAATTATGGTTGAAATTATAGCAGTAACAAGCGAGTTTACAATGATGTAAAGCGTATAAATTACGTTTGAAGTAGATGCCAAAATTAGCATAGTTATAGGCACAACGGCGAACATAACAATGTTGGTGGTGCCCATTTTTTGACCTTTTGGAGAAAGCAGTTTTGCCGATAAAAATTGTGTTAAGAACGATATAATAACAGCCAAAATAATTAGCACGTAGTAGCCGTTTGCTTGGCTAGAGCCACCAATTGCTTGCTTGGTAATAAAGTTATATCTAACTTCAAACTCTTGTTTTATGGCGTCAATTTGCTCGTCAGAAAGGTCTTTAAATTGTTCCTTATTTTGCCTTTTATACTCGTTAAAATAGTCGTTAAAACTCATAAATTGACTAGTTTTCGTGTCGCTTTTCCACACATTTTTAACCCATAACCAACTATTTTTTTCCTTTATATCGTCATATTTTTGCTTAATAACAAGTTTAAGTTCTTCTTGCTGTTCAACAGTAAAATCTTGCCCACTTGTAACGCCAAATTTGACTTGTTTTTCCACATAAGTTCGGTCAAGTTCGTTAAACGATGTGTATAATTTATCTGCACCGAACGAACGCACACTTGAATAAAGGGTGAACAAAATAACCATGTTCAAAATTAACGAAACAAGCATAATAATACAACTTCCGCCAAGTCCGGTGTTGTATTTTTTATATAATTTGTTGGTTTCTTGGTTTAGGCGTTCTTTATCGTTGCCATATTTTTTTTGAAGGTTTTGCAATTCAGGTTGCATTGCATTCATAACACGAGTTTGCTTTGAACTTGCCACACGCTGAACAACATCAAGCGGAGTAAGCACCAATTTTAAGCAGATTGTAAAAAGAATAATTGCCCAGCCGTAGTTTACCACCCAGCGAGCAAATAAACCTATTAAGGTTGTCCATAAATTACCAGAAAGTAATGTTGAAATAATCATAATTTAAATTCCTATTTTTTAATTTTTAAGTTTTGCCTTTATTTACCTTTTTGATTTAGTTTTACCTTTTGTATTTTTGCCTTTATTTGCCTTTTTTTGATTTATTTTGTTTTATGTCTTTTTGTTTTTTCCCTTATTTGCCTTTTAACTTGTGCTTTTTAATTTTAACAATTGTATTTAATATCTTAATTAAGTAAATTTTAAGCACTATCTTATAAATCTAACATTTATATTTATAATTTCCTTTAAGGTTAAGCGGCGGAAAGTCCACTCCAGCCTGAACGTTTGGCCTACAACGTAAAAGCCGCTTTGCTGCTAGCACTCCACCCCAAATTGCACCAAATTGTTTAACGCACATTAAGGCATAACTACTGCAAGTAGGCAGATATTTGCACGACCTATTCATCATTTTGCTAAAAGTGAATTTGTAAAGCCAAATTAAGCCCATTAAAATTAACGTTAAAGGATAAGTTAAAACATAATAAATTTTAAACATCTTTTTTACTCTTTACAACTTTTGTTTGTTTTGGTTTTTCGGCTTGTAATGATTTTTTAGGCTGAGGTTTTTCAACCTGTGTTTTTTTAGTCTGCACTTTTTCGGTTTTTATTTCTTTGTCATTAACATTTGCTTGCTTAAAAATTTTTGGTTGTTCTAATTTTTCAGTTTTTAATTTAGGCTTATCATTTTCACCTTTAATTAGGCCGTTTTTCTTTAATAAAGATAAAATTTCGGTTTCAACTTCGGTAGATTTTTTATTTACAATAGATGGTTTTGGCGTAAATATATAATTTTTTATGGCAAATTTATCTATGTTAAGGCGGCAAGCCTCACTAATAATTCGCTTAACTCTGCTACGCACCACGCTGTTGCCAACGGTTTTGCTAACGCTAATGCCAATTTGAGCATAAGGCTTAAACGCTTGCACGTAGTGAATAGTAAAGTCCGCCGAATGTGCAACTTGACCTTTTTTGTAGATATAATTAAATTCCTTTCGCTTTTTTAAGCGGTTTGCTTTATTTAACACATATCCCCCAAAACACAAATTTGCTTTTTGTTTGCAGTTTTAAATTTTTTAAATTAAACTTGCTTGCTCATTAAGGCTCAACACAGCAATTAAACTAAAAAACGCCAACCGCAAATACTTGTCGTTTAAATTATCTATCGCTAACAGTAAGTTGTTTTTTACCTTTGTTTCTACGCCTTTTAAGCACATTTCTGCCAGATAAAGTTTTCATTCTTGCTCTAAAACCATGCACTTTATTGCGTTGTTTTTTCTTAGGTTGATAAGTTTGTTTCATAAATAGCTCCTTTTAAAATGTAAGTAATTACTTATATTAATTAACCATAAAGGCTAAAAGATAGTTTAAATGAACAATAGAAAGCATAAAAATTGAAAGTCATTTAGAACTAAATAATATACAAGTATTTAGATATAATAACAAAAAAAAGAATAATTGTCAATAAAAAAAGCAAATTTTTTAATTTACTTTAAAACGACAAATTTTGCTTTTCTAACCTTTTAGCCCTCTACTTTGCCTGTCCATATCTTCTGCGTCGCAGAATTCGCCCTTTCTCGTTTGCTTTCGCAAACTTCGATTTCTGCTCTTCTGTTCCTTTCCCCCCTTCAAAACATTTCCTATGTTTTGTGGGGTCCCCTATTCGTTGTAGAAGATATTAAACCTTTTACTTTATATCTTATAAAATCTTGTTAACCTTTTAGTCCTCTACTTTGCCTGTCCATATCTTCTGCGTCACAGAATTCGCTCTTTCTCGTTTGCTTTCGCAAACTTCGATTTTTGCTCTTCTGTTCCTTTCCCCCTTCAAAACATTTCCTATGTTTTGTGGGGTCCCCTATTCGTTGTAGAAGATATTAAACCTTTTACTTTATATCTTATAAAATCTTTTCTAACCTTTTAGCCCTCTACTTTGCCTGTCCATATCTTCTACAACGATGTCGCAAATTTCACCCAAGGTAGAACAATATTTTAACACGTCCCACGGCTCGTTGGTGTGAAAATGAATTTTTACAGTTTCGCTATCATCACCCAAACCATCGCCTACTGCTATTAAACAATCTCCCTTAAAATTTTTTAAAAAATATTCTCTAATTTTGCGTTCGCTTAAATTTTTGCCTTCAATTAAAAGTTGAGTATCATATCTAAATTCAATCATAATTTCTCCTTTTATAGCCAAACTTAAAAATTTGGCTGCGTAATTTTAAATAAATTTACACTACTTCTAGCCCTGATTTGCACGGTTAAATTTTATAATGTAATTATATATCTGCTCAGTTGTGTCTTGAACATTGTTTTGGTCAAAGAAAATTGAATGCCCTCCCATGCGAGTAAAAGGAATTAAATTTTTTTCGCGGTCATCAATAAGCAAACTTTCTTCCGCTTTAATTTTCCATTTTTTTAATGCTGCCAAATAAATTTCTTCATCTGGCTTAACAAAGCCCACATCGCACGAAAACATCATATCTTTAAACCAATCTTTATTTAAAAGTTTAGCAACGGCATCAACCGTGTCCTTATTCATGTTGGAAAGCACGTAGATGTTAAATCCGGTATCGTGCAATTGTTTAATAAGTTTTAAACTATCTTTTATAAACACAATTTTAGATTTATGGTTAATTTTTTCATTAATTAAACTAACAATTTCAAGCGGCTCGCCGGTTTCTTCCGCCACCGATTCCGCAAACCTTTCCTTGCTAACAAGGCCTTTTTCGTAGCCGGTTGCCCTGCCTTTTGTTAGATATTTAAAATAATAATCTCTAAGCCCCATGCCCTTATAACGCTTGCCGAACTTAAACCTCAACCCAAGCGGAAGCATACTGTTTATGCTACAATTTTTAATTTCTTTAATAACTCCGCCCAAATCGAAAATAACATTTTTAATCATAACACTCCTAATAACGCAATTACAAATTGAATTTAATGTTTAAATTTTATCTTTAAACACTATAATTTTTTTATCTTAATAGATATTTAAAACACTATAATTTTTTATCTTAATAAATATTAATGTCTATATAAATTTCTATAATATTTAATATATTTTTTATATTATAACATAAAAATTTTTTATTTCAAACTAATTTTACAATCAAATTTTAACGCTAAAACCCTTCAAAATTTTTAAACTTTGCTAATTTATTTAAATGTATTAATAAAAAAACACCATTTACTTAAAATCAATCGCAAATTCATAAATTTTACAAATAATGTTGCTAAACAATTAAAAATTTGTTAATATGAAGTTATGAATATTTTAAATGGTAAAATGGTGGCGGAAGAAATTAAAAATCAGGTTAAATTGCGAGCAGAAAAATTAGGCAAACCTGTTTGTTTGGCGTGCATAATTGTTGAGGGTAACCCAGCAAGCGAAATTTATGTAGTGTCTAAACAAAAAGCGTGCGAAACCTACGGCTTAAAATCTAAAATTATAAGGTTAAAAAACAATGTTAGCCAAGCCGAGTTGGAAAACACAATTATTTCGCTTAATAAGGACAAAAAAATCTCCGCAATTTTGCTTCAACTTCCACTACCTAAACAACTCAACGAACAGAAAGCCATAAATTTAATAAGTCCGCAAAAGGACGCCGATTGCCTAACTCCACAAAACTTAGGCAGATTATTTTCCTCACAAAGCAAATTTGCCCCATGCACAGCAAACGGAATTATAAAATTATTAAACCGATACAACATTAAAATTGAAGGCAAACACGCGGTTGTTGTTGGCAGAAGTTTGCTTGTAGGCAAGCCGATTGCAGCACTGTTAGAGCAACATAATGCCACAGTAACAATCTGCCACAGCAAAACCGAAAATTTAGAGTATTTCACGCGCCAAGCCGACATTTTAATTGTAGCAATAGGCAAACCAAATTATATAACCGCCAACCACATAAAACAAAACGCAGTTGTTGTAGATGTTGGAATAAACCGCATAACCGAAAATAATTTACAAAGCAAAAACGCAACTTTAAACAACTCAAACAACAACTCAAACTACTTAAACAACAACACAAATAGCAACACAAATAATAACAAAACAAAAATATGCGGAGATGTAAATTTTGAAGAAGTTAAAGAAATTTGTTCATATATAACGCCTGTGCCAGGCGGAGTTGGACCATTGACAGTTGCCTGCTTACTAGACAACACTCTAACCTTGGCAGAAACCACAGCCGAGCAAACGAACAAATAATTTAAATTAGTTGTTTTTTTGTTTTAATTCATTTAATTTTTTGTTAAAAAAGGTTAATTCTTTTTCAATTCTTATTAATAGATTTAACAAGTTTATATCTTGTTTGTTTAAATTTTGATTTTGTTCAAATTGAGAGCAGCCAAATTGCATTTTATTTTCCATACAATGACCACATGCAAGTTCTCTAATTCCAACATCTTTAATGTTCACGTAATGTTGATGAAAATGCTTACAATTTTTACAATAATCATAATCTTTTTGTTTCATAATTTTCTCCTTTGATATAATTTGTGTTTATTTATAATTTTATGATATAAAACATATCGTTGGATTTATTGTAAAATATAAAACATATCATTGTCAAGTATTTTTGATATTAAATATAACAATTTTTTATTATTTTTTATTATATAGATATGAATAATTTAATAAAATTTAGAAAAAGACTAAATTTAACGCAGGGAGAAATGGCTCTAAAGTTGGGTGTGCCAAGAGCAACATATCAAAGTTATGAAAACGGAAGAAACCAACCAAACATTCAAATGTTAATAAAAATGGCAGATGTTTTTAAGGTTAGTATAGATAGTTTGGTAGAGCATACAGGAGAATTAATTGATTTGCAAGCAATTAGCGCTAATCAAAGGTTGGCAGTAGAGGCTATTGTTAATAAATTGACTGATGAGCAGGTTGCTAGAGTTGTTGGTTATATTGACAATTTAAAATAGGTTTGAATAAATTTTAATATTAAGCAAAAACTATTGCAAGGAGATTTTTATGAAAAAGAAAATATCTTGTTTTTTAGTTTTTGTTTTAATGCTCGCTTTATTAATTGTTCCGGCGGTAAAAATTCAAATGAAAATGCCTGCAAATGCGTGGTCAGGTAGCCAAATTTTTCATAATTTAGAAGAAAAATCTGCAAAAAAACTTGTCAACTTTGGCAAAACAAATCCGCAATCTGCAAATGAAAATTTTGTGGCTAACAGTTTGCCAATTGAGGCGGCTTGCGGCTACAAATCGGCTTTGTTATTAGATAAAAATTCAGGCAAAATTTTAGTAGAAAACAATTGTAACGAACGCTTGCCAATTGCAAGTGTAACCAAATTAATGACAATTTTATTAACGCTTGAAAAGGTAGATGCAGGCGAAATTTGTTTAGATGACATAGTAACAGTATCGCCAAACGCGAGTGGAATGGGCGGAAGTCAAGTGTTTTTAGACGCCAACGCCGACTACAAATTAAGCGAACTTTTAAAATCGGTAATTGTTGCAAGTGCCAACGATAGCAGCGTTGCCTTAGCCGAACATATATCTGGCAGCGAAACAAATTTTGTTCGTTTAATGAACGAGCGTGCAAGCGAATTAGGTTTAAACAACACTCACTACGCCAACTGCACCGGCTTGCCAACCAGCGAAGGTTATTCTTCGGCGTATGACCAAGCCATAATTTTATCAAAGGTGCTAACTCACCCTGTTTACGGCGAATTTTCACATATTTGGATGGAAGATTTTGCTCATCCAACCGGCAGAACCACACAAATGACAAACACCAATCGGTTATCACGCTTTTACGACGGATGTTTAGGCGGAAAAACCGGTTCAACCAGCCAGGCAAAATACTGCTTAGCGGTAGGAGCAGAACGCGGAGATTTACAATTAATTTCAGTTGTTTTAGGCGCAGAAAACAGCAAAGGACGATTTAAACTTGCCAGCGATTTGTTAAATTACGGCTTTGAAAATTACAAAACCACAAAAATTTTAACCAACGCCGATTTAGCCAACCGACAATTAAAAATAAAAGGTATGAATAGATATTGCAACCTTAAATTAGAGCGAGAATATAGCATAACAACAAAAATTGACGAACAAACAAATTACAGTTTAAACTTCAATTTGCCAAATATGTTAGATAGCGTTAAAGAAAATCAAATAGTAGGAAATGTAGAAATTGTTATAGACGGCGTTGTTGTGGATGCTATAAACATATTGTCTTGCCAAACATTAAATCAAGCTACAATTTGGGATTATTTTAAAGATATTATTAAAGAATAATTTTAAATAAATTTTTAAAATAATATTTTAAAAAAAATACCAAAAAATTATTAAAAAATTAAAAATTGAGCCTAAAAACTCAATTTTTTATTATTTTTTGCCTATTTTTTAATATTTTTTTATTTTTTTGTTAATTTTTTATAATTTTATTTTTTAAGTTTTTTATTATTTACTTTTTCTTTTGTTACTTTTCTTGCAAGAAAAGTAACAGAAAAGAAAATTAATAAAATTAAAAACAAATAATAAAAAAACAAATTTAAAATTAAAAAATTTATAAAACAAAAAATAAAAAATCTCATTTTAAATTGAATGAGATTTTTTTAAATATTCATTTATAAACGGAGTAAGTTCGCCGTCCATAACCGACTGAACATCGCTTGTTTCGTAGTCGGTGCGGTGGTCTTTAACCATAGTGTAAGGTTGGAACACATAACTTCTAATTTGGCTACCCCATTCTATGCGTTTTAATTCGCCTTTTATTTCGTTAAGGTTTTGGCGTTGTTTTTCTTCTTCTAGTGCCACAAGTTTGCTGGTTAAAATTTTCATTGCATTTTCTCGGTTTTGAAGTTGACTTCGTTCATTTTGGCAGGTAACAACCAAGCCGGTTGGAAGGTGGGTTATTCTAACCGCCGTTTCCACTTTATTAACATTTTGACCACCTGCTCCGCTGCTGCGATAAGTGTCTATTCGCAAATCTTCGTTATTAATTTTTACATTTGTTCCATTGCTTATAGAAGGCACAACTTCAACCGATGCAAAACTTGTGTGCCTACGCTTGTTGCTATCAAAAGGGCTAATTCGCACTAATCTGTGAACACCCATTTCGCCTTTCAATTTGCCGTAAGCGTAATCCCCTTTCAGCCACAAAACCACCGATTTCAACCCTGCATCATTGCCTTCAATGCTATCCACAACGCTAAAATCTAATCCGTTTTTGTTAGCGTACATTTTATACATTCTGGCAAGCATAACCACCCAATCTTGCGCTTCCGTTCCGCCTGCCCCAGCATGAATTGTTATAATTGCATCATTATTATCATATTTTTCATCCATAAGTGTGCGAACATTAAGGTCATCTATTTTTTCTTTTAATGTAAGCATTTCGCTAAACGCAAGGTTCAAAAGTTCAATATCTGGGTTGTTTTCTAAACTTTTAACACTATCTATAAGACCTTGCAATTCGGCTTGAAGTTTACTTACCGTTTCAAATAAATCTTGAACTGCCTTAATTTCCTTGTTTGTTTGCATGGCATAATCTAAATTGTTCCAAAAAGTTAAACTTTCTCGCTCTTTCAACAATTTGTTTAACTTTTCCTGCTCCACATCAAGATGCAAACAACTTTTGGTAAGTTCAAACTTGCCAACCAATTTGCTTAACTCATCACCTATGTTCTCTATATTCATAAACCTTATTATATCAAAACTAAACATTTTTTACAAATGTTTTTTATTTCTTAATTTATATTTATATTTTTTGTTTTTATTTGCTTTTCTATGCTACTCTTTTTGCCAAAAAGAGTAGCAGAAAATTAATAAATTAAAAAATAAAATAATAAATAAAAATAAAACAACTAAATAAAAAATAAAAAGTGAACAATTATGCTCACTTTTTTGTTGTTAAATAACCACCTATTAATAATTCGTACGCAATTACCCTCAGTTCTCCTCTTTAACAACAATCCTATATAGGTAATTTTATTATAACTGACCTTATAGGGTCTTGTCAAGTAAAATTAACAATTTTTTGCCATAATAATTTTATGAGAACGAAAGAGCAAATAATAAAAACATTTGCCGATAGATTAAAAGAATTAATGCAAGAACGAAGCTTAAATAATACAACTTTGGCTACAAAACTCAATTTGCCAAGAACTACAATAAATGGTTGGACAGAGTTTAAAAAATTGCCGCGAGTTGACGCTTTGGAAATTGTTGCAGAATTTTTTGGTGTTTCAATAGATTATTTAATAGGGAGGGAAAATTAAGTTTTCTCTTTTTTATTTATTTATTAAATTTTATTTTTGTTTTTATTTGCTTTTCTGTGCTACTCTTTTTGCCAAAAAAGAGTAGCAGAAAATTAAATAAATTAAAAACAAAAGCAAACAAATAATAAATCAAAACAAAAATAAAAAAACTAAAAAATTAAAGTAAATTTTTTAGCTTTAAATAAACTAGTAGCACACTTATATCGCTTGGGCTAACGCCGTCAATTTGTTTCGCCTGACCAATTGTGGCAGGTTTAAATTTATTTAGTTTTTGCCTTGCCTCAATGCGTAGGCCTGAAATGGTCGAATAATCAATTTCCGGCAATGGAATATTGTTTGTTTTGTTGTTCTTTTCAATTTGTTCGTTTTCTTTTTTTATATATCCTTCGTATTTAATTTCGGTGTTTACATAGTCTAGCACGCTATCTGGAATGTTTAAAAACAAATTAAATTCCTTTTTAACATCAAAAATGGTTATATTGTTACGTTTAATAACCTCTTTTAAAGTTAGCGAGTTGTTGGTTAAACTTTCGCCTTTTAATAAAAACAACGGCTTTAATTCGCTAGGTTTTTTGCTTTCGTTAAGGGTTTTAAACACTTCATTAATTTGGCTTAATTTTTGTTTGAAAGTTTTGTATCGTTTATTAGAAACCAAACCTATTTTATGTCCTAATTCTGTCAACCTTATATCGCAATTGTCTTGCCTTAAAATTAGCCTATATTCCGCTCTAGATGTCATCATTCGGTAAGGTTCGGTTATATCTTTTGTGGTTAAATCGTCAATAAGCACGCCAATATATGCTTCATTTCGGCTAAGCACAAAAGGCGGTTTTTTATCAATATATCGTTCGGCGTTTATTCCTGCCATAATGCCCTGAGCGGCTGCTTCTTCATAGCCAGATGTTCCGTTAATTTGCCCAGCAAAAAACAATCCGCCATTTTTTTTGCTTTCTAGGTTGTTTTTTAGTTCAAGGGCGTTAATGCAGTCATATTCAATTGCGTAAGCAAACCGCATAATTTTAACCTTTTCAAACCCAGGAATAAGGCTGTACATTTTGCGCTGAATATTTGCAGGCATGCTACTTGAAATTCCTTGAACATAAACTTCATCTGTAAGTTTGCTTTCCGGCTCTAGAAAAAGTTGATGACGCTCTTTATCGGCAAACCTCATAATTTTATCTTCAATGCTAGGGCAATATCTAGGTCCAACACCTACAATTTTGCCAGAATAAAGCGGTGCTTTGTTAATGTTTTTCCTTATATAATTGTGCATTTCTTGGCTAGTGTAACCAAGGTAACACGGCATTATGTTTTTAACTTTTTTGCCACTCGCACTAAAACTTAAATTTAAACTATCTCCTGGCTGAATTTCAAACTGCGAATAATCTATTGTTTTGCCGTCAACTCGGGCAGGCGTGCCTGTTTTAAAGCGGCGGATTTCAATGCCTAAATCCATTAACGACTTAGTTAAATAAGTGCTTGGCTCGTAGCCGTTAGGACCGGTTTTTTTTGTAAAATCGCCAATAATAATTTTACTGTTTAAATAAACTCCGGTGGCAACTACAACCGCTTTACATTTAAACACTTCTCCCATGCTGGTTTTAACGCCAACCACTTTGTTATTTTCGGTTAAAATTTCAGCCACCTCACATTGCAAAATGTCTAAATTTTTTTGCCTTTCAAGAGTGTGTTTCATCTCATTATGATAAACCACTTTATCTACTTGCGCTCGCAACGATTGAACCGCCGGCCCTTTGCCAGAATTTAACATTCTAATTTGCAACACAGATTTATCAGCATTAACACCCATTTCGCCGCCCAAAGCGTCAACTTCGCCAGCCAACTGCCCTTTTGCCGTGCCACCAATTGAAGGATTACATGCCAGAAAAGCAATACTATCTAAATTAAGCGTGGTTAAAAGGGTTTTTTTGCCTAAGCGTGAAAGAGCCAAACAGGCTTCGCTGCCTGCATGCCCACTGCCAATAACAATTGCATCAAATTCTTCAACCACATTTTTTATCATAACGATATTATAACACATATAAAAAAATTTTTTAAAAGAAAACAAAAAATTTTTAATAAAACTGACAGGTTTTGGTTGAAATTTAAAATTTTAGTGGTTTAATAAAAGAAAAGAGTAAAACAACAAAGGTTAAATTAAGAAAATATAAACATTAAAAAATGAAGTTAAAAAATTGGAGAATATATGTCAAGAATATATAATGAAAAAATAAAAAGAATGAAAAGATATATTAGCAAGCGTTACACAAAATTATGGCAAAAGTTTTCACCTGACGGAACATATATATCAAAATTTGGAGCAATGGTTTCACTTTTTAACAACGGAGTTTTTATTTATTATGACGAAACCACCGACCCCAGCATAGTACTAGCACAAATAAAGCAAAAGAACACCAAGTTGGCAATGATAGAAAGTTTAGTTACAAGTTTTTCAAAAAAACAATTAACTCGCCAACAATTAATAGACACAATTAGCAGTTTTAACTAAAAAAATTAATTTTTAATAAATATTTTTAATTTTTTTATTATTTTTTATTATTTTTATATATATTTTTTGTTGTTTTTTATTTATTTTTTTAATTTTTGCTTATTTTTTATATTTTAATATTTATAACGCTAATTTTAATGGAAAAATTAATTTTTTATTATTTTTAACAATTTTTTATATTTTTTATGATATTTTTTATATTTTTATTTCAATTTTTAAAATTTTTATTTTTTATTTGCCTAAGCAAAATTTGCTAAAAATTCTATCAATAATTGCCTCGTTAGAGGTTGAGCCAGAAATTTCGCCTAAAGTGGACCAAGCGGCTTTCAATTCATGGCTAACAATATCCATAGTGGAAGTTTTAAAAATTTTAATGGCATTTTTTATTTGCTTTGTTGCATTTTTTACACACTCTATATGCCTTGCATTTGTTAAATAAAATTTATTGCTATCTATTTTGTTTTTTACTGTAAGGTCAAAAATTAGTTGTTTTAATTCGTTTACATTTTTGCCTGTTTTTGCTGAAATTTCAATTGACGGATTTTTTATTTCTTTTAAATTTTCAGTTGTTAATTTATTTTTATTTGTTTTTATTAAATCTATTTTATTTAACACATCTATACATGGTTTGTTGGTTTTTATGTTGTTTTTATTCTGGTTATCGCTTAAACGCAAAACAATGTCGCATTCTTCTAGCGTTCGTTTTGCACGTTCTATGCCTATTTGTTCAACTTTATCTTCGCTTTTATGTATGCCAGCCGTATCGAAAAGCGTAAAAATTATTCCGTTAAATTCATATTCCGCCTCAATAATATCTCGCGTAGTGCCTGCGATGTCGGTTACTATGGCTTTATTACTCTTTGTTAGTGCATTAAGCAGGCTAGATTTTCCTACATTTGGTGCGCCAACTATGGCAACTTTTATGCCATTTTTTATTATAAGGCCTTTTGAACTTTCTATTAACAACTCGTTTAATTCATTTTCTAAATTGGTTAAATTTTTAAGAATGTTGCTTGTTTCCGCTTGAGTATATTCATATTCGGGGTAGTCTAACTTTGCTTCAATTTCTGCCAAAATGTCGGTTAAAATTCCTTGATATTTTATTATGTTTTCCTTTAATTTCCCCTGCATTAAATTGCTGCCTGAATTAATTTGCATTTCGGTTTCGGCGTTAATTAAATCCATAATTCCTTCGGCCTGGTCTAAACTAAGTTTGCCATTTAAAAAGGCACGTTTAGAAAATTCGCCAGCACCTGCAAGCCTAGCGCCAAACTCAACAATTTGCTCTATTATTTTTTGTGCTAATAAATAACCGCCATGACTATGAATTTCGGCAACATTTTCACCTGTAAAACTAAATGGCGAAGCAAAAAACACCACCAAACATTTATCTACAAACGAACCAGCATAAACCGATTTTAAATACATTTTTCTTGGCTCAAAATTAAGTTTTTGTTTAATTAGTTTTTGCAAAATTTGTTTAGATTTTTCTCCACTAACTCTAATAACCGCCACCCCACTATTTCCTGGCGGAGTTGCAAGTGCCACAATTGTTTCTTCCATAATCATCCTTAAATTTATTTAATTTTTTATGTTTTCGTTTTCCTTTTTTATAGTTTTTTATGTTTTTAATTTTCTAATTCAATTTAATTTTTTAATTTTATATTTTGCATAATTTTATTTACAAAGTTATACTGCAAGTTTTCGTTTTAAACGCTCGCTTAACAATTCGTCAAGTTCTAGGCGTAAAAATTGTTTTTCATTTACAAGATTTAAAATTTCCACAATTTCCGTACACAATTCTTCGTAATTTTCACTTTCTTGTGCATCTAGCAAATGTTCCTTAATTTTATTGAAATAAGTTACATCTTCTTCGTCAATAACTTCATTTGCTATTAGCGTTGCAATTTCTTCATTTATTAACCTAAGCAGTTGTTCAACCGACATTATTAACGGATTAATTTTGCCGCTAACCACGTCAATTATGTTTTCAACGTCAATTTCTTCGTTGTTTCCTTCGTTTTGTTTAAGTTTGTTATGACTTGCAAAGGCAAGTTCACTAAAAAGTTGATTAGAATTTTCTATTTTAGATAAATCAATTTTAGACAAACTAAATTTGCGAACAAGGTAATTGCCAAGCCATAAATAGAAAGATTTAAACGATTGTTTAACCGAAGAAAGCATTTGTTTTTGAATAGAATTAACCGCTTTTTTTTGTTTGCTATTGTTAATAATTTCTATAGAAATAGAAACAAAAATAGCACCAATAAGGCTTGCGCCAAAACTCATAATAACTTGAAGAATAGGCAAACTAGGATTAATAAAATACAGCCCAATGCACAAACCACACACTAAAGCAAAGCCAATATAAATAAAAAAACGAGTTTTCATAAAGATATTATAACACAAACACATAAAAAATAAAAACAAATTGATTATTTGTAAAACCTTTAAATTATTTTTTAACTACTTACCTCTTAATTATTTTTTTGTTTGCAAGGTTTAATTTAGTTGGTAGATTTTTAAAAACGTTTTCAAAGTTAATTTTATAAATTTTTATAAAAAATTTTTTATTTTATTAATGTTAACTTTATAAATTTTCATAAAACGTTTTTCAAATTTTTTAATGTTAATTTAACAAAATGTTTATAATATTAAGTTTTAAATTACAATTATTGTCAAACATAAAGTTGGAGGTTTTTATGAAAAAGGAAATAACAACCAAAGATTTAATGTCGCTAAACGAAATGATGACGTTTGAAAATTGGATGGCATCAAAAATGAAATTTTGCAGTCAATCAGTATCAGAAAAACCATTAAAAACAATGTTTAACGAAATGGCGCAAAAGCACTTAGAAAATCATGAAAAATTGCTAGCATATTTGAAAAGCAATTCATTAGAAGGGGGAACAAAATAATGGAATTTAACACAAAAAACACCTTACAAGACGCATTAATTGCACATAAATTTTTAATAAATATGTATTGTCAATATGGCATAGAATGTTCTAACGAAACCTTACGCTCAATTTTTGCCGAACTTGAAAAAGTTGCCATGCAACACGACCTAAAAATTTTTAAAATAATGAATGAAAAAGGGTTTTATCCAACCACGTCTGCAGCGGCAAAAGATGTTAAACAAACTTTAACAATGCACACAAAAATGCAAGAAGAATTAGAAAAAAATTTAAAATCTTAAAAAAACAAAAAGACTTCGCTTTATTTGGCGAGGTCTTTTACATAAAATTATTACATTAAATAATTTATTTTTTATTGGATTTTTTTGTTGTGGACTTTTTTAAATTTTCAACATTTTTATTTTGAGATTTTGTTGTTTTTATCTCTTTAGTTGCTGCTTTTTTAGTTTCGTTTTTGGCGGTGCTTTTTGTTTTTGCATTAGTTTTAATAGTATTTTCAGTTTTAGCAATGTTTTTTGTTTTGTTTGATGTTGTGTTTTTGGTTTCTTTATTTGCTACTTTTTTTGTTTTGTTTGATGTTGTGTTTTTGGTTTCTTTATTTGCTACTTTTTTTGTTTTATTTTTTGTTGCAGATTTAGTTTTATTTTTAATGTCTGTTTTTGTTTTACTAGCCTGCTCCTGTTCATGCAAACAAGCACAGTCGCCTGCGCAATATTTCTTTTCGTCAAATGGAATTTTATGCTTTATATAATAATCTTTAATTGCCGCTTTTATTGCCTCTTCGGCAAGCACCGAGCAGTGAAGTTTATATGCAGGCAAGCCGTCAAGAGCCTCAACCACCGCCTGATTTGTTATTTCTAGTGCCTTATCTAGCGGTTTTCCTTTTATAAGTTCAGTAGCCATGCTGCTGGTTGCAATTGCACTTCCACAACCAAAAGTCATAAACTTAACATCTGTTATAATGTTGTTTTTAACTTTTATATACATACGCATTATGTCCCCACATTTTGCGTTGCCAACTTCACCTATTCCATCGGCGTTTTTTATTTCGCCAACATTGCGCGGATTTTTAAAATGGTCCATAACTTTTTCGCTATATAACATGTTTTCGTTCTCCTTTTTTTAATTCGTCCCAAACTGGCGACATATTTCTATAATATTCCACAATTTTTGGCACGGCTTTTATAACTTCATCAATTTCTTTGGCGGTGTTATACTTGGAAAGTGTTAGTCTAAGCGAGCCGTGAGCAACTTCGTGCGGACGGCCAATTGCAAGCAAAACATGGCTTGGGTCTAGCGAGCCGGAGGTACATGCACTGCCTGAAGAAGCACAAATGCCTAAATCGTCTAGCGAAAGCAATAAACTTTCACCTTCCACCCCTTCAAAACACAAATTGACATTGTTGCTAAGGCGATTAACTGCATCGCCGTTTAATGCACTGTGCGGAATTTTTGTTAGTTCAGCAATAAGTTTATCACGCAATTTTGTAAGTTTTTCATTTGTTTTTTTCATATCTTTGCATGCAAGTTCTAGTGCGGTTGCAAGCCCAACGATGTTCGCAACACTTTCTGTTCCTGCGCGCTTATTTTTTTCTTGTGCTCCACCTTCAATTAGCGGAAAAATTGGAACGCCTTTTCTTACATACAATGCACCAATTCCTTTTGGACCGTGAAATTTGTGCGCGGACAAACTTAGCATGTCTATATTCATTTTTTTAACGTCAATTTCAACATGCCCCACGGCCTGAACCGCGTCTGTGTGAAAAATTATGCCCTTTTCCCTGCAAATTTTTCCAATTTGTTCAATTGGCTGAATAGTTCCTATTTCATTGTTGGCAAACATAATGGTTACCAAACAGGTGTCTGGGCGAATAGCCTTTTTTAAATCTTCCACCTTAACAATGCCGTTTGAATATACTGGTAAATAAGTTACCTCAAAACCTTCTTTTTCCAATTTATTTAGTGCGTGCAACACGGCGTGATGTTCAAACGCCGAAGAAATAATGTGTTTTTTATTTTTTAACGCACCAAACCTAGCACACGATGCAATTGCTTGATTATCACTTTCGCTGCCGCCCGAAGTAAAAATAATTTCGCTAGCATCTGCACCTAAACATTTAGCAACTTTTTCACGAGAAGTTTCAACCACTTCGCGAGCCATTTGCCCAAACGAATAAAGGCTAGACGCATTGCCATAATTTTCACAAAAATAAGGTAACATTGCTTTTAAAACAGCGTCATCAACTCTAGTTGTGCCAGCATTGTCTAAATAAATCATTTTTTCTCCTTTTTTATTTAAATTTTGTTATTAGTTATTTTAAACTTTTCTTTTCAGTTACTTTTCTTGCAAGAAAAGTAACAAAAGAATAATTTAAACTAAAACAAAATAAAAACTTAACAATAACTAAAAAACAAATTTAACTTACAATTATATTTTACCACAATTTTTTAATTTTGTATTGTTTTTATAAAAAATTTTTTAATTTAATTTAAATTCTTGGTTTTCTTAAAATTTTTTATTGATATAATAATTGCCCAAATTACCCCTATAATTGAAAAAATTATAGCTGATGATTCAATTATCGACGCAATATATGAACCGTTTAAGGCTAAATAGATTGTTGAAAAAATTGAACTTATTAAAGTTGCTATTTTCATAATCAAAAAATTTGAAATAGTTAAACTTATTAAAATTAAAAATGAACCAGTAATTGGCAAAATTGAATACCACCCATTCCAACTAAAAATAGAACAAATTATACATACAATAAACAAAAATAAACCTGCAATAAGCTTAGATTTGTTGTTACCATTTTTAAGTTCAATAATATAAAAGATTACAAGTCTAAATATATCGAAAACTGCCACAATTAAAGCAACCATAGCCGACAAAAAATAAAGACTTAAAACATACATTGCACCGCTAACAATTTGAGTTGCAAGCAACCATTTTTTATGTTTAATAATAGTGCTTAAGCCATAAAGTACTGAAGATATTGATAAAAATATATATGAAAATATTGTCATGTACATATTATAACAATAAAGTAAAAAAAATCAAATATAATTAATAATTTTGTTTTTAACCTTTTCTTTTCATTTGCTTTTTTTGCAAGAAAAGCAACAAAAAAATTTAACTAAATAAATAATATATTAATAATTAAAAAATAATTTAATAAAACCCCTTGCATTTTTTCAAAATTTATGTTAATATACATTTGCTTAAAATTTTTATTTTGCAAAATGCATCAACAAAAATTTAAGCGGCATATTAATAAGTCGAGATAAAAAATATGTTCCTTACCTAACCTATAGTTAGGTCTTATGTCCACAAGGAGGTTTTATGAATAACTACGAATTAATGTACATCATTCCAAGCCAATCAACCGATGAAGAAAAAGAAGCTTTAATTGCTCAAGTAAACGGAATGATTGAAAAAGATGGTGGCAAAATTGAAAGTGTAGAACGCATTGGCAACAAAAAACTAGCTTATGAAATTGCCAAAAAGCGTGAAGGCTTTTATGTTTTGGTTAATTTCAGTGCAAACCAAAGCGTGCCAAACTCACTTGGAAAGTTGTTAGCAATAACAAACAACATAATGCGTTATATAATTATTGCAAAATAATATAACTAGCAAATCGGTTTTAAAATTATATAATTTAATGTCATGTTTTTAATTTAAAAAGTTATTAAAATTTTAAAACAAAAAATTTACAAAATAAAAAATAAAAAAACAATAAATGAAAGAATAGATAGATTGAAAATTAGGAGTATTTTATGAATAGAATTTACATTATAGGCAATTTAACTAGAGACCCTGAACTTAACACAACAAACAGTGGAGTTTCAGTGTGCAGATTTACCGTTGCGGTTCAACGCAGAATGAGCAATGCAGACGGTGTTCGCGAGGCAGATTTCTTTAATGTTTCTGCATGGAGAGGCACTGCGGACAATTGTGCAAAATTTTTAAAGAAAGGCAGCAAAGTAGCAGTTACAGGTTCAATTCAAATAAGGAATTTTGACCGAGCAGATGGCACAAAAGGCACATCGGTAGAAATAACTGCAGACGAAGTTGAATTTTTATCTCCACGCGGCGAAGGTGACAACTCAAATGCGGGCGGAATGGGAGTAGCAGGCAATGAAACTGCCAATACAAACAACCTTCAACCAGTAGATGAAGATTTGCCTTTTTAATAAATAATGTAAAAATAAATTAAAAGGAGAATAAATGAAAGACGAAAAAGTTGAAAAGAAAGTAAAGCCAGCTGAAAAAACAGAAAAAGTTGAAGCAGCAAAAGTTGAAAAAACTGAAAAGATAGAAAAGAAAGTTGAAGGTCAAAAACCTGAAAAGACCGAGAAAAAGAAATTTTTTAAACCACGCAAACAAAACAAACGCAAAGTTTGTGTGTTCTGCCAAGATAAAAAACCTATCGACTATAAAGATGCTAACAGACTTAGAAAATTTATTGCCGAAGGCGGAAAAATTTTACCTTCTCGCCAAACAGGAACTTGTGCAAGACATCAACGCGAATTAACCGTTGCAATTAAACGTGCAAGAAACATTGCTTTACTTCCATTTGTTGGAGAATAAAAAGTAAATAAAAAACACGATTTTATCGTGTTTTTTATTTTTATTTTTTCTTTATTATTTTTTGTTTGTGTTTTACTCTTCTTTTCAGTTACTTTTCTTGCAAGAAAAGTAACAAAAGAAAAAGTTAAAAACAAAAATAAAATTATAAAAATACAAAAATTAAGAAAATAAAAGATTAAACATTTTTAAAACGATGGTTTTAAATTTGTTGCTGCCCTTTTGAATAATAAGGTCCACATTTCCATAGATATTATTTTTTGTTGCCATTACGCCTGTTGCTATGCTATCTTTACTATTTGCCCAATTATCTCCAAGTAAGAGATATTCATTATCTTTTAAAATTAACATATCTTGCCCTGCGGTGTTTTGTTTAACTCTATTTTCAGTTTCGGTGTTCTCTTTTAAGCCTTCAACTAATGCCAAAAATTGATAATATTTTATTGAACTTTCGCCATCAACAAAACCGCCATGTTCATCTGGATAATTAATTATGCTTGGCACACTTTTAATTAAATTTTCATTTACAAAAAGTTCGTAACCGCCTCGTTCACTAGGCGAAATTCTTATGCTATCATTAGGCATAGCAACTAAACGCTTAACTACAGGTGTTTCGTCCTTAAACAATTTTGCAACAACAATATCTCCCCGGTTAAGCTCGGCACATGTGTTTACTAAAACTGTATCGCCGAACACTGTGCTACTTGTTACATTTTTATTTATTGTGGGGTACATTGAAAATTGTTTAACATCTGTTTTTATATGCGTAAAACAAAATGTAAAAAGAACAATGCAAAAAAGGAAAGAAAGTGTTAACATTACACTAACCACAGCACCCACAATGTTAAAGAAAATTCTTTTATCCCTAAAATCCATATATCTATTATATCAAATTAAAATTTAAAACAAAATTGTTTTTTCTAATTTTTTTATTTTCGACATTTTTATATTTTTACTTTCTTATTTACTTTTTTGTTTTTTATTTTAATATTTATTTTTAATTAATTGTGTTTTTGGCTACTTTTTTCGCAAAAAAAGTAGCGCAAAAAAGAATTTAACTAAAATTAAAATTAATAACAAATTAAACAATAAAAAATAAAAACAGGCGAATGCCTGTTAAAAATTATCTTTAAAGGAGTGAGTTCCAAATTTATCTTTATACGAAATTAAAGTTGAAAGGTTTACATTTTCCACGCTTTTAAAAATGTTGGTTTCAATTTGAGGGTATAGTTTAGATAATTTATCAATTAATTGTTTTGTAAATTTACGCATGCTAGTTTCTTCTTTTAAATTAAATGTGCCTGATTGATTATCTTCTATAATTTTTGCGTTCATTTTTTCATTTTCACTTATGCTTGCCTTATTTTTTTTATAAGCAGCTGAAATTGGTTCATTTTTATTTATATCGTTTGTTTCATACGCTGATGAATAATTAGTTTGTTCGGTAAAGCGGCAAGCACACTGCAAAAATTTTAGACCACAATAATCTTTCCAATGCAAAATGTCCTTTTCTTTTATTAAATACATAGGTCTAATAAGTTGCATTCCTTTAAAATTTGTGCTGTTAAGTTTTGGCAACATTGTTTGAAACTGTCCACTAAAAAGCATTCCCATAAGGATTGTTTCAATAACATCATTATAGTGATGCCCAAGTGCAATTTTGTTACAACCTAACTCTTGAGCTTTACTGTAAAGATATCCTCGGCGCATTCTGGCACACAAATAACATGGCGATTTTTCTACATTAACAACTGAATTAAAAATGTCCGTTTCAAAAATTGTTATAGGCACCCCTAACTGTTTTGCATTTTGTTCTATCAAATCTCGGTTGGCTTTGTTGTAGCCTGGGTCCATAACCAAAAACACCAACTCAAAATTATGTTTTTTATCTTTATTTTTATCTATTTTTTGAAATTTTTCCTTGTTATTTTTGTCGTTATTATTATCATTTTTAACAGAACAAAGAATATCATTCTTTTTTACTCGGTTTTCTCTATATACCCAGCGGCGTTGCAATTCTTGAAAAAGTTTTGCCATAAGCATGCTATCTTTTCCACCAGAAATGCACACGGCAATTTTATCTCCTGCCTGAATTAAATCATACTCGTCAATCGCCTTGCAAAAATTATTAAAAAGTTCTTTCTTAAACCTTTTTATTAAACTCTGTTCAACTTTAGCCTGCATCTCTTCCATGTTTTTATTATATCACATTTTTGTTTTAATTTTTATTATTTTTGTTGTTTTGTTTATTTTTTATTTTTTTATTTTATTTAACTTTTTCTTTTGTTACTTTTCTTGCAAGAAAAGTAACAAAAAAGAATAGTAAAAAATTAAAAATAAATGAAAAAAATATATAAAAAACATAAATAAAAAAGTGGCGAATGCCACTTATTTTGCTTTTACAGGTAAAATTAGGAATAGGAAATCGTTACCTTCGCTTGGCGTGATAACGCAAGGTTGAATAGGACTATTAAAGTTAAGTTTAATGTATGGGTTATCCACAACACGCAAGCAATCTGTGTAATACTTGCTGTTAAAAGAAATAATTAAATCGCTACCCTTCACTCCTACTGTTAAATTTTCTTTAGTAGAGCCAATTTCACTGTTAGAAGTTAGCATTAAATTTTTTTCTTTAATGTCAAATTTAACAAGGTTGTTTTTATCAATTTTAGAAAGCACGCTAGCACGGTCAATAGCATCTTGAAACTGCTCTTTATTTATTGTTACCACTGTTCCAAAATCCTTAGGTAAAATTTGCTTATAATTTATAAATTGACCATCAATTAAGCGGTTGATTATAATAGTGTCGCCTAAATCAACCATAATGTTGTTAGTGTGAACGTAAACTTTAACAGTGCCTTCACTATCTAACATTTTAACAATTTCATTAAGGTTTCTGCCAGGAACTATTATTCTAAAATCTGCCGAACTCATTTCCAATTTTTTATTAGATATGCTTAACCTACAACCGTCAACTGCCACTGCTCGAATATCGGTGCCGTTAGTTTCAATTAAAATGCCCTTTAAAACAGGTCGGCTATCATCTTGCGCAACTGCATAAAAAACGTTGTTTATAAGTGATTTAAAATTTTCTTTGTTAATTTCAAAATAACTTGTTTTTTCAATTTCCTTAATTTCAGGGAATTCACTTATATCCATACATTGAATATAACCTTCGCTATCGGTGTACGCAATTTTCAATTGATTTTTTTCATTAAGTTCACACTCAATTTGCTCGTTAGTTAATTTTTTAATGTATTCACCAAACAATCTGCCCGGAACAACAGTTTCTCCAGCACCATAAACTTCAGCCCTGATTGTTTTTTCCACACTCATTTCTAGGTCGGTTGAAGTAAGTATTAATTTATCATCTCCGCACACTAATTTTATGCCTTCCAAAATTTGTGAGGTTGTTTTGCTGCTGATAGCTTTGCTAACTATTCCTATAGCCTCACTTAATTCTAGCCCATCACATTTAAATTTCATTTCTACTCCTTTAACCCCTGCTGTATTTTTATACCTTAATATATTACCAAATTAACCCACTCTTTGTCAAATATTTTAACCATGTTTATTTTATTTTTTTCTTGATTTACTTGTTTACTTTATCTTTCTATTTTTTTATTTTGTTTACTATTCTTTTCAGTTACTTTTCTTACAAGAAAAGTAACAAAAGAGCAAGTCAATAAAAGCTATAAAAAAGCAACAAGTAAAATAAACAACAAAATATAAATATATTAAATAAATAATAAATAATAAAAACATAAATAGATTTTAACTGATAAAAAATACTTATCGTTATAATTCAAGCATACAAAAACAAAAAGTGAAATTGAGCAGCAACAACAGAATTATTTATTAATTTTTAATTATTTTTTGTTATTGATTTTCTTATTATATCGTGTGGATATGTGCAAAACTATTAATTAATACAATATCTAGATAAAATAAAAATAGATATATCAATATATTGTAAAAGTTTTCCACAAAAAATGTAGAAAACTATGTGTAAATATGTGTGTATAACTGAATTTTTATGTGTATAACTAGTATTTTTTGTATTTTTATTTTTTTATTAATTTTTAGTATTTTTTATTTAATTATTTTATCAATTTTTTATATTTTTTATTAATTTTTTATTAATTGCGTTTTTGACTACTTTTTTCGCAAAAAAAGTAGCGCAAAAAAGAATTTAACTAAAACTAAATTAAAAATAAAAAAATAAAAATTAAAATTAATTAAACAATAATAAAAACAAAAAACAACTAAACAAAATAATTGACAAGAGAAGATAAAAAAGATAAAATATAAAGCAAGGAGAGTGTGCTTATGTTGTTAGACGAGCAGTGGAAAAAGGTTTTAAAAAGGTTAAGTAATGAATTAACTGCGGTTAATTATGATTTATGGGTATCAACATTAGTGCCTGTAAATTATTCTAATGACGAGTTAGTGTTAATTTCGCCTAGCATAACGGCACGAAATCAAGTTAATCAGCCTGACATATTTGAGAAGATAACAAAATGTGTGCGTGCGGAGTTTACTCCTTACACCTTTGTGCGAGTTTGTGAAAAAGACGAGTATGAAGAAAGTTTACGCAAGCAGAATGAAGAAATTGAAAAAATAAAAGAAACTAACAATTTAAAAAGCAAGTTTAACAAGAAATATACTTTTGACAATTTTGTTGTGGGCAAATCAAACCAAGTGGTGTGTGCGGCAATGCAAAGCGTGGCGGAAAATCCTAGCAAAAAATTCAATCCGTTGTTTATATATGGAGGAGTAGGATTAGGAAAAACTCACTTATTGCACGCCGTTGGCAATTATTTAAACGAGCATAACCCTGAATTAACCGTGTTATACGTAACGTGCGAAAAATTCACCAATGATTATATTGACAGTTTAAAAAACAACAAAACATCTAACACTGCCGATTTTAGAGATAAATATCGCCAAGTTGATGTGCTTATGGTTGATGATATTCAATTTATTAGTAATAAAATGGGTATTCAGGAAGAATTTTTCCACACCTTTAATGACCTATATCAAAACAACAAGCAGATAATTTTGGCATCTGACCGCAGCCCAAAAGAAATGACCGCACTAGAACCTCGTTTAAGCAGCAGATTTTCTAGCGGACTTATTCAAGACATTCAAGAGCCAGACTACGAAACAAAGGTTGCTATTCTTGAAAAGAAATGTAGCCAAGAAGGGTATCTTGTTGACCCGGAAGTGCTAGATTTTATTGCACAAAAAAATAGCAATAACATTCGTGAAATGGAAGGAATTTTATCTAAGGTTGTGTTTTATGCAAGTTTGTTAGGTAAATCTCATTCAACAATTGAAGACGCAAAAGAAGCTCTTAAAGATTATGGCGAAGTTGAACATACCGACCTAGACGCCGATAAAATTATTTCAATTGTGTGCGATTTCTTTAAGGTTAGCCGTGAAGATATTATTGGCAACAAACGCAATAAAGAAATTGTAGAGCCAAGGCAAATGTGCATTTACTTAATTAATGATATGCTTAACATTCCGCTAACCGCAATAGGCACAATTTTTGGCGGACGCGACCACACAACTATTATGCACGCTCGTGATAAAATTTCTAACGCTATGAAAACTAACCCACATACAAAAGTGTTGGTTAACGATATAAAATCTCGCTTAACAAAAAACTAAGTGGCATTCGCCACTTTTTTATTTTTATTTTTGTTTTTTATGTTTAGTTTAACTTTTTATTTTAATATTTATTTTTAATTAATTGTGTTTTTGGCTACTTTTTTCGCAAAAAAAGTAGTGCAAAAAAGAATTTAACTAAAAAATAAATAATAAATAATCAAAATAAATAAAATCAAAACAAAAAAGCAAAATTAAATAGGGTTTAATTTAGGTTTGTTTTGAGAGCGTGGGTAGATAGATGGGGTTGGTTTTATTTTTTTTATAACAAAAATGTTTCTAATTCCGGCGTTATTAGGCAGAGAAAAAGTTAAAGTTTTAACTAACTTTCCGCCAAGCACAGATAAAGCGTTTTGGCTTTCGTTAAGTTCTTCTAGATTATTTCCTTTATAAGCAAGCACAATTCCGCCAACTTTTACAAGAGGCAATAAATATTCAAGCAAAGTGTTTAATTTTGCCACAGCACGAGCAACCGCAACATCAAATTTTTCACGATGAGTTTTGCAAAAATCTTCCGCACGAGCATGCACCGCTTTTACATCTAAAAATGTTTGTTCAGGCTTATATAATGCATCATTAAAAGGCAACAATTCGTTATCTCGTTTTTCAGTGGCAAGATTTTGCAAATAAACTTCATTAAGTTTTTCGCATACAAGGTTTAAAAAATTAACTCGCTTGTTAAGACTATCTATCATGGTTAAATTTATGTCTGGCCTAACAATTTTTATTGGCAAACTTGGAAACCCTGCTCCGCTGCCCACATCAACCACAGTTGCACCCTGTTTAATTTCTTCAATAGGCAAAATGCTATCTAAAAAATGTTTAACAAACACTTCCCCTCGCTCTACAATTGCCGTTAAATTTGTGTGCTGATTATATGAAATAAGTTCTTTATAATAAACTTCAAACTCGGCAGAATGTGTGATAATTAAATTTTCTAAATCTTCAATTTTCATAAAAATATTATAAAAGTTTTTTAAAAGGAAATCAAGCAAATAATTTAAAAGAATTTTTACAACTTAAAAACAAAAATTATATATTTAAGTTTACAACTTTTAAATAATAATAGTTTAAATAACTTTTGACAATTTTCTATTTTTAGGTTATAATATTATATATTTTATTTTTATTCTTATTTTTGATTTAATTTTTATTTTTGTTTTAACTTTTTCTTTTGTTGCTTTTCTTGCAAGAAAAGCAACTGAAAAGAATAGTAAAAATAAAGTAAATTAAAACAATAAAAGTAAACAAAATAATAAACAAAAAGCAAAAAAGCAAATTTGTTGGAGAAATGTAAGTGAAAATTAATAGCGTTAAACTTAACAATTTTAGAAATTATGCGTTAGCAGAAATTTTTTTTAATGATGGGTTAAATTTTATTGTTGGCAAAAACGCACAAGGCAAAACAAATTTGTTAGAGAGCATTTATATTTCCAGTGTAGGCAAAAGCCCTAAAAACAGCAAGGACAAACAGATTATAAAATTTGGAGAAAGTAAAGCCAAAATTGACATAAATTTTTTAACGAACGCAGGCAAAAAAAACATAGAAATTTATTTGGACAAGCAGAATAAAAAATCTATAAAAATTAACAAACTAAATGTGTTAAAATTAACCGAATTAGTAGGTTGTTTGTCTGTGGTGTATTTTAGCCCAGACGAATTAAAACTTATTAAAGAAGTGCCAGAAGATAGGCGAACTTTTTTAGATATTTCTATAAGTCAATTTGACAAAAATTATTTATATAATCTTATAAAGTATGATAAAATTTTGCGTCAACGAAATGCAATTTTAAAAAGTTTACAATCGGAGCAAAGTAAAATTGAGCAACTTAAATTGTTTACTCCGCAATTAATTGAAACTGCTGAAAAAATTATTTTAAAACGCCTTGAATTTATTAAAAATCTTGCACCAATTGCGGCGGACATTCACAAACAAATAACGCTCGACGAAACGCTAGAAATTGAATATTCTTATAAACTTAAACCTGGCATTTCTATAAATGAAGACTTAACAAAAATTAGTCAAAATCTTTTGCAAAAAGAATTAGAACTTGGCTACACTTGTTTTGGTCCGCACCGCGATGACTTAGAATTTAAAATTAACGGCCTAGATTGTAAAAGTTTTTCTAGCCAAGGCCAGCAACGCACAGTTGCACTTGTTATAAAACTTTCGCTTATGCAAGTGGTGTATAATGAAATTGGAGAATACCCTGTTCTTTTGCTAGATGATGTGCTAAGTGAACTAGATTTGCCTCGCCAAAACAGGCTGCTTGAATTTGCAACTAAATATCAAACGTTAATAACTTGCGTAAATATTCCCACCACCAACCTTAATTATAATAAAATTGAAATTTCAAACGGCAGCGTTGTTTAAATTTTTTATTTTTATTTAATTATTCTTTTGTTGCTTTTCTTTTAAAGAAAAGCAACTGAAAAGAAATTTAATTAATAAATTAATAAAAAATTAAACAAAAGAAAAAAAGTGGCAACTTGCCACTATTTTTGTGTTAATTGAAGTAGTTGATATTCGCTTTTTTTAAAGAAATCTTCTTTTTCTTTTAGTAAAGTTAATTTGCCGTTTCTTTCTGTGTTTAATAGTGAATAAAAAGGTTCAAAAATATAGTTCCAATTAAAGCACTTTTGTTTATCTAATCCAATATAATCAGCCACATTTTCCGTTCCGCTTGGTGCTATTGGATGAAGCAAAGTGTTAGCGGTTATAATCATTTGTAAAGTGTTAGCAATTAAAGTTTTTAAACTTTCCTCAGTGGTGGCAGTAGCAATTTCTTTAATCCAATATTTATTTATGTTGCGAATAAACACATCTATTGCGTTATACACTTGATGAAATTTTTTATCATACATAAAACGCTCTACATCTAAAATTGTTTTTTTGCAGGCTTGCATAGTTTCTTCCGTTATGGTTGCCGTTGGAATTATTCCTATTTTTGAGCCGTTTTCGTCAACTCCAAAATTGTTTTGTGTTGAATAAAACACTGTTCGCAATATGCGGTTAAACACATTTGTTAGCAAGTTGCCTTCAAGCACCATAGGGTCGACATCTTCTGGTTTTGCATCTGGGTTAAACACCTTAGGGTTAAGGCTAACATTGTTATTGCCAAGGTTCATGGCAAGGAAGTGCATTCTAAACTGCTCTGGCGTATAATATTTTAAAAACTCGCTAGCAACTGGTGGCTTTATGCTACCCGAAGAACTTGCCTTTTGATTCATATACAATAATAATTTTATTGGAATAACTTTTGTGTTTTGCAACTCGCCCTCTTTAGCCTCGGCTTCTGGGTGGTTGCCGTTCATATACATAAACATTGCCTGTTGAGCGGGACCATAAAAATATAGGTTATCTTCACCAATAAACTGGTAAACTTTTGAATCTTTACTGCACCAAAATTTTTTCCATTCGTCATCTGGCTTGCCTATGCTTTTTAAATAGGTTTTAGTAAACGAAATTGGTGCCCAAAGGCTTTCTGGCCAAACGTAAAATGTTTGATTTTTAAGCCCATTAATATCTGCACACGGAACGCCCCATTCTATATTTGCGGTTAACCTAAATGGTGTTAGCGTTTTGCCTGTGCGATAGCGAATTTCATATTTATTTAAAATTTCGCACGCTTGCTCGCGGTCGGTTAACTTTTCAAACTGCAAAGTTAAGCTTGGCATTTTGTCGTTTTTAGTTATGTCCTCAAAAGCGGGTAACTCTGCCTTAATTTCGTTAAGTTTTGATAAATATTCACGCTTAATGTAGATTTCTGGCTTTTTAAAAAACTCGCGTATCTCTTTAACCATAAATTGAGGAGTGTCCCCATCATGCTCTATTGAATTTATCCAATTTTCTAATTGAGGAATACATTGCTCCAAATTAAAATAGTGGTTTTGCACCTTGATTAACTCTGGCTTTTCCCCCGTTAAGGTGGAGATAGGGTCAATTAAATCTTCTGGCATATATTGGTGACCCAAACTGCACTCGTCCGCATAACCACGCTCACTTGTGCAACCCTCAAATGGGCATTTGCCAACCACCTGACGCCCATTTAAAATTAGGTTTAGTTTTTTATCATAAAATTGATAAGACGAATGTGTGGACAACATGCCGTTTTTGTTAAGAGTGGTTATAAAGTAATGGCTCATATCCTCATGAATTTTATTTGCAGGTGGAAGGGCTGATGCTCCAAAAAAGTTAAAGCCAATTTCATAATCCAAAAAAGTTTTGGCTTGCTGTTCGTGATAAAAATTAACATAATCAAAAATAGAATTAAATTTATCTTTAGCCGCCCTATACCCCTCTATTGTGGTTGTGCCGTAACAATCTGTGCCAGAAATAAACACAACATTTTCTGCACCTATTCTATCTCGCATAAAACGAGCAAAAAAATCCGCACGAACGGCTAAGCCTACATGTCCATAATGCAATAATTTGTTGCCATAAGGCATGCCAGATGTTATAACCGCCCTTTTTGGAAAGTTTGGTCTTGGTTTTACATATTCCATAATTGTCCTTTTAATTTTATATAATCCTAAATAGGAAAAATAAAAATAAATTTTAATTTTATACTAATTTTTTATTATGCTACAATTTAACCGCCAATAGCTAATATAAAATATCTAATATTATTATATAAATATAGTATATCACAAAAAAAGTTTGTTGTAAATTATTTTTTTATTTTTAATTTTATTTTTTTACAAGAATTTTATTTTTTATTTTTATAAAAATTTTTTATTAAATTTTATTACTATTCTTTTCAGTTACTTTTCTTGCAAGAAAAGTAACAAAAGAAAAAGTAAAGCAAAAAAAATAAAATAAAACAATTTAAGAGAACAATTCATGTTAATTAAAATGTTTGACAAATAATTTAAATATGAGATATAATTATATTTAAATAAGGAGGGCGTATGCCAACAGGATTTTCTTCAGGTGGCGGAAGTAGCCATAGTTCAGGTGGCGGAAATATTGGAGGCGGAGGTTTTGGTGGTGGGCGTTACCCACGCGGTTTTTTTGGACCAGGCGTTGTAATTATAAATAACCGACCATATAGAATGGGAAAAGCAAGCATTGGTTATTTTATTAACCTAATTTTAATTTTTGTGCTTGTTATTGTGGCTATGGCTGGCGGAGGCATGATGGCTAACGCGTCTAGTCTAAAAAAGACCATAAAATATGAGTTCATTAAATATCAAGACCTTATAGAGTTTGTGGAAAATGACCGCGAGGCTGCCATAGATAGAATTGTAGAAGGTCAAATTAAATCTATTGAGCCAGGATATGGAAAATATAGAGTGATATATGAATTTGATTACCAAAATTATGAAGGCTGCAACGGTTATTCATTTTACGTTTACACCCAGGAAGATTTACGCGAGTTAAATTATAGAGTAGGTGCAAAAATTTATTTAGCAATAGACCCTTCAATTGTAAACAACGACGGTCCGGATTCTATTCCAATGGATTTTGAAGATTTTGATGTGGAAGATGACGGCGAATATGTAGAAGCAAACTTTAATTTTAAAATAGGCGTTGGTATGTTAGTTGGCGGAATTGTTGGCGTTGTGTTGCTAATAATTGCTAATCATTTTATACTAAAAAAACACGCACAACCGGTAGAGGACGGCAAAAACAACGGTAACAGCGGAAATAACGACAATAATAACAACAATGATGGAAATGCAACAGGCAATAGTGATGAAGATGAAATAACTTATTGTTCTTATTGCGGTGCAAGAATAAAAAAAGGCGAACAAAAATGCCCTAATTGTGGAGCAAAAAATTAAAGGCTTTAAGCCTTTATTTTTTTGCTTTTATTTAATTTTATTTTATTATTTTTATTGTTTTAACTATTCTTTTCTGTTACTTTTCTTGCAAGAAAAGTAACAAAAGAAAACGTAAAAAAATAAATAAAAATATAAATAAAACAAATTAAAAAACAAAATATAAAACAAAAAACAGGCGAAAGCCTGTTAAAAATTTATAATTGCTTTAATGCGGCGCACACCTGCGGAGACGGCTTCTTGTTTAGTAATTTTAAAGTTTTTAAGTTCGCTAGTGTTTTTAGCGTGTGGTCCGCCACAAATTTGGAAATCTACATCTCCAATTTTATAAACTGAAACAATTTCATCATCAGCGGCTTTGTGTATGCCGTAAGCACCTTGTGCTTTGGCTTGTTTTAGTGGCATTTCTAGCCTTTCAACCGCTATGGCAGATTTTATTGCGTTGTTTACAAAATCTTCTAATTGTTTAACTTCTTCATCGGTTAATTTGCGTTCAAAGTTAAAATCAAAACGCAAGCGTTCGCTTGTAATGTTGCTGCCCTTTTGTTCAATGCCTGTACCAAACATTTTTCTTAACCCTGCTAGCAACAAGTGGCAAGCCGTGTGCAAGCAAGTGGTTGCTTGGCTGTTATCTGCCAAACCGCCCTTAAACACTCCTGCATTTGTGGTGCGTGCAAGTTCTTGATGCTGTTTAAAACATTCGTTAAATCCGTTTAAATCTACCTTATAGCCACGCTCGGTTGCCATTTCGGTGGTAAGTTCAATAGGAAAACCAAAAGTATCGTAAAGCCTAAACGCTGCCTTGCCAGAAATTGTGTTATCTAGCACAAAATTTGGGTTGGAACGCATAAATTGATTTTTACGCTCTATGCCTAAAATAACCTTTTCAAATTCCTTGTTGCCAAGTTCTAGCGTTTTGTTAAATTTTTCAATTTCTGCCGCTATGCTTGAAATAATGTAATCTTGCTTTTCAACTAAATTTGGATATGCCTGATTATACACTTTTTGAATGTAAATTTTAGCTAAGTCTAGCAAATTTTGTGTTGGAAGGTTAATTTTTTTAGCATGCCTAATTGCTCGCCTTAAAATGCGGCGCAAAATGTAGCCTGCCCCAACATTAGACGGCAAAATTCCGTTTTCATCGCCTATAAGCATAACCGATGTGCGAATGTGGTCGGCAATAATGCGCATTGATTTCGTCTGCTCGCTATTCTCACCATATTTTATGTTTAACGCCTGCTCCATGTAAGCAATAACATCGGCAAAAAGGTCGGTTTTATAGCCGTCCTTCTCGCCATTTAAAAACATTAACATGCGTTCAAAACCAAAGCCTGTATCTACATTTTTGTTCTTTAGCGGCTCGTATTTGCCATCACCAAGTTTTTTATATTGCATATACACATCGTTGCCTATTTCTACAAATCTTCCGCATTTGCAGTCTATATCGCACTTGCCGTCATGGTTAGGCTGGTCGGTTAGTGGGTAAAACCACTCGTTATCTGGTCCGCACGGAGTGTTTGTTGTGCCTTCCAATTCCCACCAATTGTCCGCTTTGCCTTTAAAAAATATGTTTTCCTTTTTAATGCCTAATTGCAATAAATAATTTGCTGTTTCATCGTCCCTTGCCGCGTTTTTATCTCCGGCAAAAACCGTACAACAAATTTTGTTGCTATCTAAACCAAAAACTTTAGTTAAAAGTTCAAAGGTCCACGCCGTTTTTTCCTTTTTAAAATAATCGCCTAAACTCCAATTGCCCATCATTTCAAAAAAGGTAAAATGACTTTCATCTCCTACTTCATCAATGTCAACCGTTCGCATGCAACCCTGAATGTTTGTAAGGCGAGTTAAATTGTTTTTATATGGCTTGCCTAAAAGATAAGGCAAAAGCGACTGCATGCCAGCAACATTAAACATAACACCTGTTTCGCCGTCCCCTATTAGCGACACCGCGCCAATGTTTGTATGCCCTTTTGAAATATAGAAATTTAACCATAAATCTCGTAATTGTTTGCTTGTAATTTTCATAATGTCCTTTTAATTATTTTTTAATTTTTTTATTATTCTTTAAGTTGAATTTATAAATTAAATAAAATTTTATAAATTATTAAATAGTAAAATTAATGTTCGCGTTTAGTTTGTCCACAACAAGCGAATGAATTTCATCAATTGATTTTAATTGTCCATTTTCTGTGCAGTTTATTGTTTGCCATTTAAGTTTTTTGGCTATATATTTTGCTCGCTCGTAAGCGTGCTTTAAATGATTAAAATCTTTTTCTAAAATATCTTGCGAATTGCTCGCTTTGTTTTTAAGGTCGGCGCGTTCGTTGGCTAGGCGGCTGCTTATTTCAACCGGAACATCTAAAAATATAACTATGTCCGGTTTTGGAAGTTTTAACACGCTGTATTCGTAAAACTCCACCCAATTTAAGAAAGCGTCTATATCTTCTTTAAACT
This sequence comes from uncultured Clostridia bacterium, assembly GCA_947627545.1. GTDB lineage: Bacteria > Bacillota > Clostridia > Christensenellales > UBA1242 > Onthoplasma. The sequence continues at coordinate 34,488 of CANQWK010000008.1, forward strand.
CTATTGACGCCGATTGGTGTATCATGCTTGAAGGTGTGTAACGGTCCATTAAAACAAAGTCGTAATCTTGCAAATTATAGTTGCAAATTGTTGTTAACCTATCAATAGCAAAAAAACTGTTTATTTGATAAGGGCTAAGGTTGTTATTTTCAAACTTTCCGCTTAAAAACATTTTAACAGGCTCGCAGCCTGGGCTGGCATAGTTTGGAAAACTTAAACTTAAACATTTATAACCCATGTCTGTTAAGTAATTATAAAGTTTTTTTGTTTGAGTTGCCTTGCCGCATCCGTCTGTTCCTTCAATATTAATAATCATATCAATCTCTCCTTGCTTAATATTATAGCATATTATTTTTATTTTGCAAATTATTAAATAAGGATTATATAATATATAAATATATATCTATATATAGATACAATAAAAAAGTAAAAATATAAAAATAAACATTAGGAAGTAAATACAATATTAACATATAAAATAAGTAATTAAGTAAATATAATATAAAAATTAGTTGTTTTATATAAAAATTTAAATCAAATTTCTTTTATGTTAAAATTTAATGTTAATTATTGACAAATAAAATTAAATAAGTTAAAATGATTATATGAAGAAGTTTAAAAATTTTTGGAAATATTTTACTTTAACAGTTTTGCTGTTGCTAGGGCTGGTTTGTGCAGGAGCGCTTTATTTATTTTTTGTTCCGCACAGCTCAATTTTTGGTTTGACATATATAAGCTATAAAGAAGATGTTTATTCGGAGAGTTATGATTTAGGCGAAAATAGTATATACAAAACCTTATCAACCATTAAATTAACCAGTAACCGAATAGAAGTAAACATCAAAGAGGCGGCAAGCTCTGCAATTACATTAAAGGTGCATAATCGCTGTTTTGGTTACACGGTAAAAAAACATAGCAAATTAAATTTAAGTCAATTAGTGGAAGAAAGTGGCACAATTTTAAGTTTTGAAGTAACCGAGCCGGTTGGTGCAGTTGGTGCAGGAAGTTCTTACATTGAATTGCTTGTTCCAAAAGCTACAAATTTAAATTTGGTTTTAATAAACAACAGGGCTGAAACCAATTTTAAAGCGGAAAATGTTTCCATAAATAATTTAAATTATCAAACTCATGCAGGAAATTTAAAACTTGTTTCTGGCAAAATTGTTGGCGAACTAAATTTATCGCTAGGTCGAAGCAAATTTCAAATAGAAAATACTTTTGAAACTTCTAATAATGTTGTAAATTTAAGTTTAACAAGCGGCGCGTTTAATTGTAAAAATAAAGATTTTAAAACTATCAATTTAAATTCAAGCACAAGTGGTCAAATTCAAGCAAACAAATGTGAAGAAATTAAAGGCAATAACTCCAACGCAGGCGGCAGCATAAATATAGTTGAAGTTGTTTCAGCAGATATTGCTGCAGGAGATACAAACATTACAATTAAAATTTTACAATCAGGGTCAATTCGTTTAAGCAAATCAGGCAAAGTGAATATAGAAACAATTAATGGAGATGCTGATATTTATGTAAACTCAGGCAGCATAACAGTTAACGAAGCAAAAGCTTACCTTACTTGTTATAGCACTTCAGGCAAAATTTCAGTTGCAAATGCGTATGGCACAGTAAATGTTCACACCTCAAGCGGCGATGTTAATGTAACTTTTAATAAAGATGCCGAACATTTTGTTCCTAATATTGAAAATGTTGCTAACCCTAGAAAATTGATTGCTATTGTGGAAACGGGCAATTTAACCACTAGCGGAGTGGAAAATGTTGACATTCAAGTTACATCAAAGGGAAAAATAAGAGTTTATATGCAAGACGTTATAGGCTCAAATCGTATTGAAGGAAACACAGGCTCGGTTTATGTTGAAATTAAACTTGACTTGGAAAAACCAGAAACTTGGCCAAAATATGTGTTAACAACACATTCCAACACAGGAAATGTAAGCGTAAACCTTGCAACAACACTTGAACAAGGTACAGGCGGTTATACTGATAAAGATAGAACAGAGTTAATTAATGGCGGAAGCGATGTGAATAATTTAAATATTTCAACATCTTCTGGAAGTTTAACTGTAAGAAACGATTTAACAGCAAGATTTTAACTAAAATAAAAAGCAGATAAATTCTGCTTTTTTTGTTTTTATTTATGTGCAATGTTTTTGTTTAACAATAATTAAAAACCTTTAAATAAAAATGTAATAAGGTTGGCAGTAAAAAATAAAAGATAAAATTATAAACGTTTTTAGCCAAAATATAAAATTATGGCAGAAAAAATAGAATTTACAATTTGTTCTTGATATTCGGCAGAATTTAATTTTTGCTCTTCGTTGGGGTTAGATAAAAATCCACATTCAACCAAAACAGATGTGTAGTATGAACAATTTAAAATGTAATAATCACCTACTTTTGCTTTGTTGTTTGGCGCCTTGCAATAGGTGTTTAGCGATTGTTGAATATAATTTGCTATTGTTTTGCTAGCTTCATCGTCTGCTCGGTAATAGGTCAATGCTCCGTGAGCGGTGCTATCTAAAAAACTGTTCATGTGAATAGATATTACTAAATTAGGATTAGTTTTTTTTATTATTTCAAATCGAGCCTTCATGTCGCTTAATTTTTTGTTGCTGGCGGTGTTAGTATATAATCCATCATCATTTTTTCGTGTCAGTTCAACTTTATAACCAGCTTTAACAAGTTTATCTTTTAAGGCTAAAGTATATTTTAAATTTATTTCTTTTTCAATTGTTCCGTTTTTACCAACACTTCCACCATCTCGGCCGCCATGTCCGGCGTCTAACACAATTGTTATTCCGTTAAATTTGGAAACTCGTTTAACAACAAGGCTTGAATAAAAACAAGATATTAAAACAAAACAGATAATAATTGAAATTAAACATTTTTTTGTTTTTAAAAATTTTAACATATTCCATATTATGCTTTAACAAATAAAAAAATAATTTAATATTGCTAAATTGAAATATTGATGAATTGTTAAGTTTAAAATTTATTTTATAAACTATTCTTTTCAGTTACTTTTCTTGCAAGAAAAGTAACAAAAGAAAAAGTTAAACAAAAATAATAATAAAACAAGAAAAATTAGGCAGAATTTACGTCAAAAAGTTTTAAAATCGTTAAAAATTTAATTATTTTGCTAAAAATTTAAGTTTTCAACATTTCCACATAGTTATGCACTAGTTATCCACAGGTTTTCCACCGATTGTGGATAACTTTTGTGGAAAATTTTTAAAAAATTGCATTTTTGACCCTAAAAAGCATATACTTATCCACATTTTGTGCTATAATTTGTGTATGAATAATTATGAAAAATTAAATATTTTAAAAAATTGTAAATCAATTTGCTTGGTAACTCATCTAAATCCAGATGCTGATGCTTTGGCTTCTTCAACAATCTTTGCTCGATTTGTTAAAAATTATTTTAATGTGGCAACTGTTGACATATTTGCTGATTATACTGTTTTGCCAGAAAGTTATAATATGTTAATTGATGGTTTTAAAATTAATAAAAAACCAGGTAAATATGATGCAGTTATTATGTTAGATTGCCCTAATTCGACAAGATTAGGTAAATTTCAGCCGTTATTTGATAATTGTAGTTTAAAAATTGTAATAGACCACCACAATACAAATAATTTTAGTGGAGATATTAATTTTGTTGAGATTGTAAGTTCAACTTGCCAAATAATATATAAAATTTTACAATTTTACAACTATGAATTAACAAAAATTGAGTGCGAGAAAATATATGCAGGGCTTATAACTGACACAAATAATTTTTCAGTTGGCGCAATTAATAATGAAACTTTTCAAATTGCGGCTGAAATTGTAAATAAAATTAATTATCAAGATATTTATAGTCAATTTTTAGCCAATAATACGCTAAAAGCTATGAAAATTTTAGCAAAAGCTATAGAAAATATAACAATTTTTGCTAACAATAAAATTATTTTTACACATATAACCAAAAGTCAGGCAAAAAAATTAAATTTAACAGACAATGATTTTGACGGTATAATAAACAAAATTGCAACAATTTCTGGAAATAAGTTTGTCTGCATGGTTTATCCTAAGCATAACGCATATTATGTTAGTATGCGAGCCAAAAATGGCTATGATGTGTCAATAATTGCAAAGTCTAATGGCGGAGGTGGTCATATTGGTGCGGCTGCATATTTGTCTAATAAAACCATATCAGCAATAAAAAATTATGTTTTAAATGAATTTTTAAAGCAAATAAAATGAAAATAAAAAACAATAAATAAAAAAATAAAAATGATATGCGCTACCATTTTTATTTTTTTATGCGTCTAATTAATTTACTAACGCAAAACTGCATCGTAAATTCTATCTAAGTCGTCTTGAGAGTAATAATCAATATATATTCTACCCTTTTTATCATTGCCTATAATAGAAACTTTTGTACCTAATCTTTTTTGTAAGTTGTTTACAAAATCCATTAATTCATGGCTTGGAGTTTTAACTTTTTTATCTTTCTTTTTTCCGCCTAATAAAATTTCAACTTCCTTTTCTAAATCTCTAACGGTTAATTTATCTTGAGCTACTTTTTTAGCAAACATTAATTGAGTGGCATAATCAGCAATTGAAGCTAGTATTTTTGCATGACCAAATGATACATTTCCGTTCTCTACCAACTCTAAAACTTCAGGGTATAAACTTAAAATTCTTAATGAGTTGGCTACGGCAGAACGAGATTTACCTAATCTTTCAGCCACTTTTTCTTGAGTTAAGCCAAATTCGTCCATTAATCTTTTAATACCTTTTGCTAATTCAACCGGATTTAAATCTTCTCGTTGTAAATTTTCAATAATAGATATTTCTGCTACTTGCTTTGTTGAATATTCTTTAACAATGGCTTCTACTTGTGTTAATCCTGCAATTTTACAAGCTCGGTATCTTCTTTCGCCGGCTATTATCATATAGCCGTCAGGCATTTTGTTTAAAACAAGTGGTTGAATTAATCCGTGCAATTTTATACTTTCTGCTAATTCGTTTAAACTTTCTTTGTCAAATTTTTTTCTTGGTTGATTTGGATTTGCATAAATCTTTTTAATATCAACCTTTTGAACTCCACTATTTAATTGTTCATCTTTATTTTTGTTTGTTGTTTCTGGTTTCTCGCTTGTTTTTTTGTTTGTGTCAAGTTCTTCATCGTAAGCTCGTAACAAACTGTCAAGTCCTCTACCTAATCCTCTTTTCATAATTCCTCCATTGTTCCACGTGGAACATTATTTTTATTTTATATTTTATTTAGTTGGCTGTCAACAAATTTTAATATACTTTTATATTTTTATATAATATTTTTATAAATAACCTATTTATATTTAACCTTAAATGTAAAATATATATTTGCCGCCAATACAAAATAAACAATTTGTTAATCCTTAATTTAGCTTATTAAAAATGTTCCACGTGGAACAATGTAATTATAAAATAACAAAGCAATGTTTATAATTATGATATAAGTTTAAAAATGGAATAAAAGTATAAACCAATAGAACCGAATGTTCCACGTGGAACAATCACTTGAAATTGTAGAACATAATATATTTTATAAAATGTTTTCTAATATAAACAATTATAATAAAGAATTTTTTTGTCTTATATAAAAGTTTAAATTGTTCCACGTGGAACATTATATAAAATAATTGTTATAAATTGTATTATATAAAACATTACAAAGATAGATATAATTGAATTGTTCCATGTGGAACATTGTGAAGAATTATTAATTTTTGGTGGTTGTAAAAATTAAAATATGGTTACTTTTAATAAAAAAAAGACACATTTTATTGTGTCTCTTTGTTTTTTATTGTTGTTGCCTTTTTAAAAATTCCGCACACAAATCCTGATAGGCTTTTGCTCCTTTGCTTTTGTTGTCATATAATAAAATTGGTTTTCCGTGGCTTGGGCTTTCGGCTAAACGAATGTTTCTTGGAATGTATGTATCATATACTTTGGCTTTAAAATAAGTTTTAATTTCTTCACTAACTTGAGCAACTAAATTGCTACGATTGTCCTTCATTGTTAATAAAACACCTTCAATTTCAATGTTAGGGTTTAAATTCTTTTTAATTAATCTAACAGTGTTCATTAATTGGCTTAAACCTACCAAAGCAAAAAATTCGCATTGAATAGGAACAATAATTGAATCACTTGCTGTTAATGCGTTAACCGTTAAAAGACCTAGTGATGGAGGGCAATCTATAAATACAAAATCATATCTATTTTTTATTTTATCTAATTGCTCTTTTAACACTTTTTCTCTATTTTCTGTATATACTAAATTTACTTCTGCATCGGCTAAATCTTCATTGGAAGGAATAATATCTAAGTTTTTAACGCAAGAAGGGTAAATACTTTCTTCTAGTTTAATATCGCCTAGCAACGCATCATAAATTGTGTTTGCGTCTTCATCTAATTCAATGCCTAAACTTGTGCTTGCGTTGCCTTGTGGGTCCATATCTATTACTAGAACTTTTTTGCCGCCGTCTGCTAAATATGCGGCTAAATTAAAGCAGGTGGTTGTTTTACCAACTCCGCCTTTTTGGTTTGTTACTGAAATTATTTTTGTCATAACATCTCCTGATAAATTTATTTATCATTCTATATGATATATCTTTTTTATAAATTTTGCAATTAAAATAAAATAAAAAATTTAAAAATTTAAAAAAATAAGGCATTTTTTATTGTTTTTGTTTGATTTTTGCTTAATTTTTTAGTGTAATCTTTAAATTTTTGCAAATTTTTGGTAGTTTGATTAGTTTATTGACAACTGTCTAAATTTTTGGTAAAATCAATTTATGTTAAAAAGGAGTTAAAATGAAAGCAAAATATTCAATTGTTGTGCCGGTTTATAACGAAGAAAAGTCTATTCCTTTATTTTATGATGCAATTACAAAAACAATGGACTCTTTACAAGAGCCGTACGAAGTGATTTTTGTAAATGACGGAAGTAAAGATAAAACGGTAGAAGTTGTAAAAGGATTGATTGAAAAAAATAAAAAAATTAAATTGTTATCCTTTTCGCGTAATTTTGGGCAATTGCCTGCAATTTATTGTGGATTTGAGCATGCTGAAGGCGATGCTGTTGTTTGCATGGATGTAGATTTGCAAGACCCAGTTGAAGTTGTGCCTAAAATGATTGAAAAATGGAAAGAAGGTTATGAAGTTGTTCATGGCAAACGAACAAAGCGAAAAGGGGAAGGTTTTATTAAAAAAATCACCTCAACTTTATATTTAAAATTCATTAGGTTGATTTCTGGGCTAAATATTCCGGAAAATGTGGGCGAATTTAAGTTGTTTGACCGAAAAGTTATTGACGTTTTTAAATCCATGCCAGAACATGACATGTATTTGCGTAGCAGTTCCATTTGGGTTGGTTTTAAACAAACTGAGGTGGAATTTGTTAGGGAAGAACGTGCGGTGGGAAAAACAAATTATTCACTAAAAAAATTAATGAAAATTGCAACAAAAGGCATTGTAAATATGTCCACTTTGCCGCTAAATATGGCAGGAGTGGCAAGTTTAACTTTTGGGCTTGGAAGTCTTGCTTGTTTTATAACTTTTATTGTGTTGGCGTGCTGTAAAATTGCGTTGCCACTTACCGCTTGGTTATTTCCAACAATCACGCTTTGCTTTGCCGTTTTGTTTGGCGTGCATGCCATGAATAATGTGTATGTAAAGCGAATTTATCAAGAAAGTCAAAATCGACCTAAATACATAGTTGCAGAAAAAGTTAATATTGAAAAATAAGTTGAATATTAATTAATAAGCAAAGAGTGAGAATATATGAGTTTTATAACTGAATTTTTTGCAAGGGTGTTTGATGGAAATGTTGCCCTTGCCACAATTATTATTGCCATGGTGCCAATTGTTGAATTAAGGGGCGCAATCCCTTTTGCAACCAATTCTACTTTGTGGGGGAAATTGGCGCTATCTAATTGGAAAGCGTTAGGCTGGAGTTTATTAGGAAGTACAATTATTGTGCCAATTTTAGCATTGGTGCTTATTCCTATTATTAATTGGTTAAAAAGAACAAAATTTTTTGGCAAACTTGCCACGGCAATAGAAAACAGAATACGAAATAAGGCTAACAGTTTAGGAGATGGAGAAGTAAATAAAAAATTTACTGCGCCATGGTGGAAAAAGGTGCTTGCTGTGTTTGTTTTTGTTGCAATTCCGTTGCCGTTAACAGGTGTGTGGACAGGCAGTTGTGTAGCCTTATTTTTGGGTTTAGATTATGTTACAAGTTGTTTAACGGTTATTTCTGGCAACATAGTTGCAGGCGTAGCAATAGCATTAATTTTGCAATTTTTCCCTTGGTTAAATGATTATTTGCTTTGGATATTTTTGGCGATTGTTGCGGTTATTGTAATTTATGAAATTATTTGTCATTTTGTAAAAAAGAAAAAGCAACAATCTAACGATATAAACAACAATTCGAACAACGACAATTCAGGCGAGGGTAAACAAAAATAAAATTTACAAGAGAAAAGGATTTTTAAGGTAATTTATATGGAAAAAACTTTAACTTTAAAGAGAGATAAAATAAATGTTAAATACAACATTTTAGCGATGTTAAGTTTTGTAATTCTGGCGTTGGTGTTAATGCTTCCGTTTTTAACATCGAGCGTTCATTCTGGGCATGACATTGAATATCATTTTTCGATGATACGAAGTTTATGCAATGCGTGGGACAATGGTAGTTTTTTTCCTAAAATAGACAATTTAACTTGCCAAGATTACGGCTACGGAAATGGAATGTTTTACTCAGTTATTCCTGCTGGGTTGGCAACTATTTTTATTAAAGTCTTGCATTTAAATTTAACTGCTGCGGTGGGGTTGGAATTGGCTCTGCTTTTTGCCCTTAATGGCATTGTTTTTTATTGGTTTTTAAAGCGCATGTTTAACAAAACTAATTTGGCTTGGATTTGTTCGCTTTTATATATGTTTGCTCCTTATATTTTAAATCAAGTTTATGTTAGGTTTTCGTTTAGTGAAGTGTTTTTATCGCTGGCCGTTCCATTGATATTCTGGGGATTGTTTGAATTGCTTATAAAAAACAATAACGGACTGTTTATGTTTTTGTTTACAGCAGGGTATAGTTTGTCCATTCTTTGCCATTTAACAATGACAATTTACATAACAATTTTTGTTGCGGTGGCTTTGTGCTTTTTCTTTAAACAAATTTTTAAACAAGGAAAAATTATTCCGCTAGTGATATCTACTGCAATTGTGCTGCTTATTTGTGCGTTTTACTATGTGCCAATGCTTGTCAATTTTGGGCTTTCTAACACAACATCTAATTTAAGTTATACTTCTGCGTTTTTGTGGTTTAACGGAACTTGGGTGTTTGTTCTTCCTTATCTTTTGTTTTCTACAATTATAAGCCTTATTGTTATTGTTAAACTTGCTAAATTTTTAAAATTGAATAAAGGACAAAATAATAAAAACGAAGTATGTTTATTTGTGTTATTAAACGCTTCGTTTATTGCTTCTACCTGCATCTTTCCGTGGTTTTTATTGCCTAATTTTGTGGGAATGATTCAATATGTTTGGCGGCTTTATATTTTAAACACTACCTTTGTTTATGTGGCTTTCGCATTTTTAATTTTTAAACAAGGGCGAGTTAAAAATTTGTTTAAAACCTTAATTGTAATTTTAATGTTTTCGGTTTGCTCGTTTGCTCTTAACGCGGTTTCTTCTCATAATGAAAATGGCTTTTGGTTTGCTTCTACAAGTGTTAAAACTTCCAGGTTTGAAAATGAAATTTCTAACCAAAGCGACAATTACGGAATAGGCTCGCATAAAAAACTAAACTACACGCCAAGCACAGCAGAAAGAGATTATATTTTTACACGTGCAAACAAGGCTCTTGTGCTTGAAACTAATGTTAAAGTTAAAGAACTTGCTAACTATTTTTCGCTTAATCAAATGTCATTTATTGTGCCTACAAGCAAAAGCGGTTATGTGGTGCTAAATCTTCCGTTTAGCGAATGTGAAAATTTAAAAGTGTATCAATTTTCTACCGACATAGAAAGCAAAGTTTTAAACCCTCAAATTAGCAGCAAAACAAAGGACGGCAAGCGGTGGCTAAAAATAAATTTAGACGATTTTAAAGGTGAAAGCAAAATTACAATAAGTTATAAAGATGATTTACATTTTAAAAATTATTTAATAGAAAATCCGTTTGAATTTATTTGCGTGTCTGGCGAAATGACGGCAACAAATTTTGTAAAAACAAATGCTAGCAATTATATGGTTGAATTTAAAACAAGCGGAGCAACAGTTGAATTGCCTACAATATATTACAAAGGTTATAAATTGACATATACTAACAGCAGAGGAGAAAGTTACAACATAACGCCAAAAATGAACAACAATGGCTTTGTTGAAATTGAATTGACTGAAAGCGGAATTTTGCAATTAGAATATGCTCCGCAAATAGTAAAAATTTCTAACAAAATTTCAATAATAGGGCTAGGTATTTTTGCAATTAGTGTGCCAACTTGTTTAATTGCCGACATTTTAATAAACAAAAGAAAAAACAAAAAATTAAAGGAAAAATAAAAATTGAAAAAACAAAGGTAAAAAAATTGAAAAAACAAAGGTAAAAAAATTGAAAAAGCAAAAATAAAACATTAAATAATTAATCTCAATAACAAAAAAAGAAAGCACAGAAAAGTGCTTTTTTTGGTGCGTCCAGAGGGATTCGAACCCCCGACCTTTGGTTCCGTAGACCAACGCTCTATCCAGCTGAGCTATGAACGCGCGAATGTAAAAATATTAAGATGTAGAGAGGCAAGGAACCAAAGGTTCTAAGGGTCCCGCTTAACGAAGGTTAAGTGGGAAGAGCGAACAGCAACCGTAAATAAGCGAAGTTTTGATAAATTCAAAACGAGCAAGAGAAATGTTGCATGCGAGCGAGGTTCCGTAGACCAACGCTCTATCCAGCTGAGCTATGAACGCACGAATGTAAAAATATTAAGATGTAGAGAAGATGTTGTATGTCGCAAAAATTCTTACTAAAACAAATTGTGCGTTAAATTTTGTTGTTTTTGCAATTGTAAAACTATTTCATTCTATAATTGCACGGCTATTATAACAAAAATAATTTTAAAAGTAAATAGTTTTTTAAAAAAAATTTTGTTTTATTTCTTTTTTGTAAAGTTTCATTTTCCTTTTTCCTTTTTTTATTGCAAAATTTTATATATTTTAGCCTATTATAGGCTAATTTATTTGACATAATTCGCCATTATATTTATAATGATTATATTAATAAAAAACAACAAAATTTATTAGGAGTGGTGGCTATGAATGTAGATATAATTTGTCCTCTATACAATGCAGAACAATATGTGCAGGGGTTAATTGATTCTATAAAAAAACAAAAAAATGTAACTATAAACAAATTTAGGTTTATTGTAACTAAATCTAAAGACGGAACAGATGCAATTTTGCAAAAAAATGGAATTGAATTTACAACCGTTTTGCCTAGCGAATTTTCGCACAGTTTAACCAGAGAAACCGAAGCTATGAAAAGCGAAGCGGACATTCTGGTTTTTATAACGCAAGACGTTGTTATAGAGCGAGAAGATTGGCTAGAAAATTTAATTAAGCCTATTGAGAATGGAGAATGCGAGGCAAGTTTTTCAAGGCAAATTTCTAAATATAACACAATTGAAAAATATACAAGAGAAAAAAATTATCCTGAGCAGTCATTTATTAACACTAAGCAGGACATTGCTACAAAAGGTTTGAATGCGGTGTTTTTTTCAGATGCGGCATCGGCAATAAAAACTTCGGTGTTTAAAGAACTTAACGGCTATGACGGAAAACGCTTTTCTACAAATGAAGATATGTACATTGCCTATAAAATTATTATGGCAGGTTACAGAATAAAATATTGTGCAAATTCGGTTGTTAGCCATTCGCATAAATTTAGTTTAAAACAGTTGTATAAAAGATATTATTGCATTGGCGAATTTATGGCGGCTAACCCTGAAATTTATAAACTTGGAACAACAAAAGCGGGCGGAGGGCTTGCTAAATATATTTTAAAACGAGCAATTTGTCAGTTTAATGTGCCAGTGTTGTTTAGGTTTTTCCCCGATATGTTTGCTAGGTGGCTAGGCATGAAAAATGGAAGAAAAAAAGGAGAAAAACATTAAATGATTTATGCACTTTTGGCGGTTTTAATTGTTTTGCTTGCAATAGATTTTGTTTTAAACAAAAACCTTGTAACGCCTGGTGTTTTGTTTAACGGAATTTTTTTTATAACATTGCTTCTTTATAATTTTTACCTTAGCAATATTCAACAAGTGCTGTCAACAAAGTTGCTTTTAACCTTGTTGGGTTGCATAGTATGTTTTAACATTCCAGTGTTTATTTCCTATTTTTTGCAAAAGAAAAAATCTTTAAATAAACCTCAAAGCAAAACGATTGAATTAACTATGTCTAGAAAAAAAGAATTTATTTTTTTCTTAATTTGGGCAGTAATTTTTTTAATTGAAATAATTTACAATAAAGGCTTACCTTTGTTTTGGAAAATTCTAAATGATACAAAAACATATGTGGATTTTAATTTTCCTTTATTACATGGCGCGTTTATTGCTTATACATCCATACTTGGAGCATATAGTCTTTTTAAAAAAAATTGCTTCTATAAATGGTTTTATTTATCTACCGGACTTTTAATAATTAACAGAAATTTAGTTATAACAATTTTGGTTGAAGGTGTAGTGTTCTTTTTGTTAAGGAATAGTGGCTGGCTAAAAAACAAAAAACATATTTTAATAAGTTTGTGCTTAGTTGTTGCTGTTGTTGTTGGCTTTTCGCTTGTTGGCAATTTTAGAACAGGAGAAAATCAATTTTTATTAGTTGCCGAATTTAAATCTAGTGTAAATTGGCTGCCAACCTCGTTTAAATGGATTTATTCATATATGTGCTTTTCGCTTTCCAATTTAAACAATCTGTTTGCTGTGTCGTCAGGTGGAATTTATAACGGACTATTATCATTAAAAAACATTTTACCAAATATTTTTGGTGATATCATTAAAATTAACGATTGTCCAGAATATTTAATTAAAAAAGATTTTAATGTTAGCACTTTTGCCCCTGACCTTTATTTAGATTTTGGAATTGTTGGTGTAATTGGTTTCTGCTTATTGTTAGGTGTGTTGTGTTCGGTGGTTTTTGCAAAGGCAAAAAACAACAATTTCTTTAAATTGGCTTATTCAGTTTTGGCTTATTGTCTTGTTTTTATTTTCTTTGTAAATATGTTGTTTATGTCATCTATATATTTTCAATTTATTTTAATTCCAATTTTATTTTGCAATTTATACAGTGTAAAAGTAAAATTTTTTGGAGCCAAAGTTAAAACTGTTAATAAAACAAGCGGAGTTGCTAAAGAAGATAATCAAATTTCTCAATTAAAAAATTCACAAAAAACAGACACGAAAAACACAATTAAAAACGTGCAAAAAATTGATGTACAAAAATTAAATGAAAATGAGCAAATAAATAATAATAAACAAAATAACAACGAACAAAAAATAAATGGTCTGCGGCGAAAAAATAAACGAAAGTAATATTAGAAAAATAAAAAACAAAACGATAAAACAAATAAAAAATACAAATCAAAATAATTAAAATTCAACTATACAAAAACAGGTTTTAAGGAGGATTATATGAAAGGAATTGTTTTAGCAGGTGGCAGTGGGACAAGGTTGTATCCGTTAACAATGGTTACGAGTAAACAACTTTTGCCGGTTTATGATAAGCCTATGATTTATTATCCGCTATCAATTTTAATGCTGGCAGGCATTAATGAAATTTTAATAATTTCAACGCCTGAAGATACGCCTAAGTTTAAAAAATTGTTAGGCAATGGCAGTAATTTTGGAATTAAGTTACATTACAAAGTTCAGCCTTCGCCAGATGGGTTGGCTCAAGCGTTTTTGTTGGGTGAAGATTTTATTGGCAAAGATAGTGTTTGCATGATTTTGGGAGATAACATCTTTTACGGTGCCGGCTTAAAGCGTGGGCTTAAACAGGCAAAAGAAAATGCTCAAAAAGGCGTGGCAACAATATTTGGCTATCATGTAACAGACCCTGAACGGTTTGGCGTGGTTCAGTTTGGTAAAAACAACAAGGCAATTTCAATTGAAGAAAAGCCAAAAAATCCAAAATCTAATTATGCGGTTACCGGACTTTATTTTTACGATAACAGCGTTGTAAATCTTGCAAAACAAATAAAGCCTTCCGCTAGAGGAGAACTTGAAATTACCGATTTAAACCGATTATATTTAAACGCCAATAAATTAGATGTTGTTACATTTTCAAGGGGAATGACCTGGCTAGACACAGGTACGCATCAAGCCCTTGCCGAAGCAACCGAATTTGTTAAAATGGTAGAAGAGCATCAGGGCTTAAAAATAAGTTGTCCAGAAGAAATTGCTTACAAGCAAGGCTGGATAACCAAACAACAACTTATTGAGCAGGGTAATAAAATGAGTAAAAATTCTTATGGTCAACATTTGTTGCGTGTTGCCAAAGGCAAGTATGTAAGGGAGATGTAAACATGAAAATTGAAAAAACAAAACTTAAAGATGTTTTATTAATAACCCCTGATGTTTTTGGAGATAATCGCGGCTGGTTTATGGAAACTTACACAAAAAACAAACTAGAACAAATTAATGTGGAGTTTGTGCAAGATAATCAATCGTTTTCTTCGCAAAAGGGCATTGTAAGAGGGTTACATTGTCAAGTTAATCCGCACTGTCAAGCCAAGTTGGTTAGATGCACTCGCGGTCAAATTTATGATGTGGTGGTAGATATTCGCCGAAGTTCGCCAACTTATAAACAGTGGATTAAGGTTTTGTTAACCGAAGAAAATAAACAGCAGTTATTTGTTCCAAAAGGGTTTTTGCATGGCTTTGTTACATTAACGGACAATGTAGAAATTCAATATAAGGTTGACGATTATTACAACAAAGAGTGCGACCGTTCAGTTAAGTTTGACGATGCCGAATTTAATGTGGATTGGGGAGTAACCGAGCCAATTCTTTCTAATAAAGATAAAAATGCTCCGTTGTTTAAAGATAGCGATTGTTATTTTGATTAATTATTTACAATTTTTATAATAAAAAATAAAATGTTGAATTTGTAGAGATTATTAAATTGAGGTAAGATATGAAAGTTATAGTTACAGGAGTTCATGGACAGTTAGGGCATGATGTTGTTGATGAGTTGCGTAGGCAAAACATAACAGATATTTTGGCATTAACGCGAGAAATGGCAGATATAACTAATGAACAACAAATAAAGCAAGCCATTTTAAATTTTGCGCCAGACGCAATTGTGCATTGTGCCGCTTACACTGCAGTAGATAAAGCGGAAGATAATGTTGATGAATGTTATAACACAAATGTTTTAGCAACAAAATACATAACTGAGGCAGCCAAACAAGTAAATGCAAAAATGGTGTATGTTTCAACCGATTATGTGTTTGACGGCAAAGGCGATAAGTTTTACGATGTAGATGATGTAAAAAGTCCATTGTCGGTTTACGGCAAAACAAAATTTTTAGGCGAAATGGAAGCGTTAAAAAATGATAAACATTTTATTGTGCGTACTTCGTGGGTGTTTGGGCTAAATGGCAACAATTTTGTTAAAACCATGCTTAAACTTGCAAACACTAGGCAGGAAGTTAATGTGGTTAATGACCAAATTGGCTCGCCAACCTATACAGTAGATTTAGCCAAACTTCTTGTGGAAATGATAAAAACCAATAGGTATGGAGTTTATCATGCAACAAATCAGGGCATTTGTTCGTGGGCAGAGTTCGCCGCTAAAATTTTTGAATTGGCAAAATTGCCTGTTAGAGTAAACAAAATTTTAACTAGTCAATATCCAACAAGAGCGGTTAGACCATTAAATTCACGGTTATCTAAAAGAAGTTTGAACGATGCTGGTTTTAATTTAATGCCAGATTGGCTAAATGCACTTGAAAGATATATTAACGAGTTGGACCTTGAAAGTTTTAAAAAATTTTAAGAAGAATTAAAATATTAAAAATTAAATGAAAAAGTGAATTAAAAGAAAATAGTAAAAAGTGAAATAGTTTATTAAAAAATTAAGGAGATATTATGAAAATTTTAATTACAGGTGGGGCAGGCTTTATTGGTGGAAATTTCTGCCATTATATGGTTAAAAATTATCCGGAAGATAGTTTTGTGTGTTTAGATGCGCTAACTTATGCCGGCAATTTAGAAACGTTAAAGGATTTGCTAAACAAACCTAATTTTCAATTTGTTAAAGGCAACATTTGTGATACTAATTTGGTTTTTAACCTTTTTAAAAAAGAAAAGTTCGATATTGTTGTCAATTTTGCTGCGGAGTCGCATGTAGATAGGTCTATTGAAAATCCTAAAATATTTTTAGAAACCAACATTTTAGGCGTGCAAACACTTATGGATGCTTGCAAAAAATTTGGCATTAAAAGGTATCATCAAGTATCTACCGACGAAGTGTATGGAGATTTGCCGCTAGATAGAAAAGATTTGTTCTTTACCGAGTCCACTCCGTTGCATACATCTAGCCCATACAGTGCCTCTAAGGCGGCCGCCGATTTACTTGTTATGGCATATCACCGAACATTTAATTTGCCAACAACAATTTCGCGCTGCTCTAACAATTATGGACCATATCAATTTCCTGAAAAACTAATTCCGCTAATAATAAAAAAAGCGTTAAATAACGAAAATTTGCCCATTTACGGCAAAGGTGAAAATGTGCGCGATTGGTTGCATGTTTACGACCATTGCACTGCCATTGATTTAATTATTAGAAAGGGTAAAGATGGCGAAATTTATAATATTGGCGGACATAACGAAAAAACAAATTTGCAAGTGGTTAAAGAAATTTTAAAATATTTAAACAAGCCTGAAAGTTTAATAACTTTTGTAAAAGATAGAGCAGGGCATGACTTACGCTATGCAATTGACCCTTCTAAAATTACTAACGAGTTAGGCTGGAAACCAAAATATACCTTTGAAACAGGCATTGGACCAAGCATTCAATGGAACATAGACAATAAAAAATGGTTGAAAAATGTAGAGTCAGGCGAATACTTGCGATTTATGGAAAATCATTATAAAGACAATATAATAGATAAAAAAGAAGAAGAGGGGATTACTTATTAATGAAAAAAGTGTGCGTAATTTTAGCAACGTATAATGCAGAAAAATATTTGCAAACGCAATTAGATAGCATTTTCGCTCAAAAAGATGTTGAAGTTTTTGTTCATGTTACTGATGACGGCTCAACTGATGGAACTCTTGATATTATTAAAAATTATCAAAAAACGCATAGTAACATTTCGGTTCACATCAACTCTAAAAACAAAAATTTTACTTACAATTTTTTAGATGCGTTATTTAGGTTTAAAGATGAAAATAAATTCGACTTTTACGCCTTTGCTGACCAGGACGATTATTGGCTTCCAACAAAATTAGTTTCAGCAGTTAAAAAAATTGAAGAAACCGGCAACTGCACTTTATATTGCTCTAATTTAAAAATTGTAGATGAAAATTTAAATTACAATAACAGAGATATGTTAAGCAAAAAATTTATTAATAAACATTACGATGCAATATGCAAAAATTTTGTTACCGGCTGCACTGTTGTTATGGATAACGAATTTAAAAATTTAGCAACAAAATTCTACCCAGAAAACATTTATTTGCATGATTATTGGCTAGCGTTAATTGCAAATTATTGTCAAGGAGCAAATTTTGTTTATGATAACAACGCTTACATTTTATATAGGCAACACGGCAATAATCAAATAGGCGAGGGCAAAGGTTTAATAAAAAAAGCGTTTAAACAAAAACCAAAACAGAAATCTACAAAACGCTTGTGCGAAGAGTTTTATAAACTATATGGCAATATAATAAAACATCAAGATAAAGAAATAATAGAAATGTTATCTAATTTAAATTTTAAAAACAGAGTAAAATTATTTTTTAAAGTTAAGGGCAATTATTCAAAAATTTTTAAAGTAAAAATGCTTTTAAATAAATATTAATTAAAATTTTCATAAAAGGAAAAATTGTGGAAGATTTAGATTTTAGCGTTATAGTTTGTTGTTATAATTCTAACCTAGAAAAACTAAAAAAAACTATAACTTCAGTAGTAAATCAAAAAGATGTTAAATTTGAAATTATTGTTTCGGACGATGGCTCTAAAAACCGAGAAGTCGAACAAATAAAATTATGGGCTGAACAAAACAAAATAACAAACATAAAATATAACTTTTTGAAAGAGAATGTTGGCACGGTAAAAAACATTTTATCGGCTGCCAAACTTTGCACGGCAAACTATATTCAAGCAATTTCTCCGGGGGATTACTTCTTTGATGAATTTACTTTAAAAAAATATCTTTTAAAATTTAAAAAAAATTACAAATTGCTATTTTCAAAGGCTGTTTATTACACAAGCAACGGCAAAATTTTAAAAAATTATAATCCTCACGCAACAGGCACAAAACACATGTTGTTTATGAAAAAAAATCTATGCCAATTTTTTGATTGTTTTTTAGGGGCTACAATGGCTTGGCATAAAGATATGTTTAAATATCTTGAAAGTTTAAGTGGAGTGGTTAAATTGTTAGAAGATTATCCTTTAACATTTTTAGCACTAATGAACAATGAAAAGGTTGGCTTTATAAACGATAATTTGGTGTGGTATGAATGTGATACAGGCGTTTCTACAACCAACGGCGGAAGTTTAATTGAAAGCGATTACGAAAACTTTTTTAATTATCTTTTAAAGGAAAATAAGAATAATAAAAAGCTAATAAAAACAATAAAAATTTTAAGGTTATTAAAGAGGCCTAAAACATTTAAAAATGTATTTAAAATTATTTTGTTAAAACCAAGTTATATGTTTTATATTATAGATTCAAAAATAACAAAACTTTGCAGAAAAATTAAATATAGTTTAATTAAAACAGACATATCTAAAATGAATGAAATAACAACATTACAAAAATTAAATTAAAAATTATAACATTACAAATATCAAACAAGTAAAATTTTAACTGCACACAGGAGGTTTTATGGAACAAAGCAACATAGAGTTATCAATAATAATGGTAAGTTACAACGAAGCGGCTTTTTTAAAACAAGGCATAGAAAGTGTAATTAACCAGTCTTACAAAAATTGGGAATTAATTATAGGTGATGATGGCTCTAGCGACAACAGTTTAGAAATTATAAAAGAATATAGTGCAAGGTATCCTGACAAAATTAGATATTATGTAATGGACCGAAATGATGGAGTTACTCTACCTTCAATTAGAGTAAGCAACAATTTTAAAAGGGGGTTTTCTCTAGCTCGAGGTAAATATTTGTTAATTTTTGCGGCGGACGATTATTATTGTAACAACCTTAAATTTGAAAGAGATGTTAATTTTTTAAACAAGAACAAAAAATATGCGGCGTGCGTGTCTAAGTTTAAATATGCTTTCTTAGATAGTTCAAAAGACTTTGTTGTTGGCAACAATCCAAATAGAACGCTGTTTTGGAGCAGTTGCTATACTCACATAGCATGTTTTACTTTTAGAAAGGAATGTTTAAAAAATTTATTAAATAATTTTTGCGATGATACAGGCTTAATATATTCAATTGCTTGTACAGGGAAATGGAAATGTTTTAACACAGTAGATTTCGCGTATCGGCAAAGGGAAAACAGTATAATGTCGGCGGCAAATAAAATTCAACTTAATTTATTGGAATTGCTGCTTTATGACGATTTAAAAACGCATAAAAAGTTTAAATTAAGTTCACTTTCAAGGTTTAGTAAACCAATGCAATATATATTAAAACATAGAAACGAAATAAACGAAAATAAAGATAGATTTAAAAATTATTTATCTTTACCTAACGCAAGTGAAAGCGTAGCCAGCAATTTGTTAAATTACGATAATTTAAGTTTTATAAAAAAATTAAAAATAAAATTCAGTTTATTTAATTCAAAATTATTATTTTTGTATTTTAGATTTTTAACTGCTATTCAAACAGCATTTAGAAATATTTTAGGAGGGAAAAATGAAAATTAAAAAGTACAAATTTCAAAAACATGGTGATGAAAGAGGAATGCTTGTTGCTCTTGAAGAGTTTAAGGAAATTCCTTTTCATGTAAAACGAATTTATTACATCTATGACACTTTGCCAGGTGTTAGGCGTGGCTTTCATGCTCATAAAAAATTAAAACAAATTTTAATTTGCGTTAAGGGTTCATGCAAACTTCATTTAGATGATGGACATGAAACAAAAGAAGTAGTGCTTAACAAGCAGTATGAGGGCATTTTGTTAGAGAACAATATTTGGCGTGAGATGTATGATTTTTCGCCTGATGCAGTTCTAATGGTGTTAGCATCGGAAATGTATGACGAAAAAGATTATATTAGAGATTATAACGACTTTTTAAAATTTGTAGCATCAGAGGAGAAAAATGTATGAAAGTAGAGTTTTGTTCTTTTAAACCTATGCACGATGAAATAAAAAATAAGTTAGACGAAGCATACAGCCGAGTGCTAAACAGCAATTATTTCATTAGAGGCAGCGAATGTGAACAATTTGAAAAAGAGTTTGCCACTTTTTGCGGAGTGAAACATTGCGTTGGTGTTGGTACCGGACTAGATGCAATTTATTTAATTCTTAAAGCGCTAGATATTGGTGCAGGCGATGAAGTAATTGTTCCTTCTAACACTTTTATTGCAACTGCACTTGCAGTTTCTTATGCTGGTGCTACACCGATTTTTGTTGAGCCTACCCTTGAAACTTTTAATATAGACACAACAAAAATTGAACAAAAAATTACTGCTAAAACCAAAGCAATTATTGCCGTTCATTTGCAGGGCAGAATGGCAGATATGGACGAAGTAAATAGAATTGCAAAAAAACATAAATTAAAAGTTATTGAAGACGCCGCACAGGCTCATGGTGCAAAATATAAAGGGTATAGGGCAGGCTCGCTTTCGGATGCTGCCGCTTTTAGTTTTTACCCTGGCAAAAATTTGGGTGCGTTAGGAGATGGCGGCTGCGTTGTTACAAACAACGAACAACTTGCGTCAAAGGTTAGGGCGTTAAGTAATTATGGCTCGGATTATAAATATCACCATATCTACAAAGGAACTAACAGCAGGCTAGATGAACTTCAAAGTGCATTTTTGCGTGCAAAATTACCTTATTTAGATAAATGGAACAATTACAGAAGAAAGGTTGCAAAAAAATATATTCAAGGCATAAAAAATCCATTAATAAAACTTCCGCTATTAAGCAACAACATTTACGAACATATTTATCATGTTTTTGTTGTTAGGTGCAGCAAAAGAGATAAATTAGAAAAATATCTTAACGAAAATGGCATTTTAACAGTAAAACATTACCCTGTTCCAATGCATTTGCAACAAGCGTATGCCGATTTAGGCTTAAAAAAGGGCGATTTGCCAATAGCAGAAGAAATTAGTAACACAGTTTTAAGTTTGCCAATGTTTTACGGCATAACCGACGAACAAGTTAATTTCGTTATTGAAACAATAAACAATTTTAAAGGTTAAAAATTTTGGCAATTAATAGGGAGAAAGTATGTCTTTATCATTTAGTTTTTATAACAATTTAGAAGAAAAAGAATGGGACAAGTTTGTTTTAGAAAAAAGCATTAATGGCACTTTTTTGCAAACAAGAAAGTTCATTAATTATCATGCTGCAAACAAATTTAAAGATGCATCGGTTTGTGTTAGAAAGGGCAATGAATTAGTGGCAACCATTCTTGCCTGCGAAACAACAGAAGATGGGCTTAAAACTTTTTTTGCACATAAAGGTACAACTTTTGGCGGAATTACTGTTTCTAAAATTGTTTATTCGGCAAGCATGATTGATGAGTTAACAAATGGTTTAATAGATTTTTTAAAACAAAATGGATTTGAAAAAATTTTTATAAAAATTGTTCCTAACATTTATCAAAAAAGCAACAGCGAACTTATAGATTATTTTTTGGTTAAAAACAATTTTTATTGTTATAACGAATTAAATTATTATTTAAATTTAAACAATTACAGGCAAGATATTTTATCTTGTTTTACCGCAAACAAAAGAAGAGATTATAAATATTCGCTAAAAAATGATTTACAATTTAAAGAACTTACAACAAAAGAAGAAATAAAAGAATATTATAATGTTTTAACAAAAAATTTAGAAAAATTAGGGGCAACCGCCGTTCATACTTACGAAGATTTGCTAGATTTAAAATTTAACCGCTTTAATAACGAAATTGAATTTTATGGCGTGTTTTTAAACAACAAAATTATTGCAGGTAGCATGCTGTTTTATTTTAATAATAATATTGTTCATACACAATATCTTTCTTCTCTTGAAGAATATTTAAACATTTTTCCAATGGACTTTTTAATTTATAATTTAATTAAAGTAAGCCTTGAAAAAAATAAAGAAATTTTTTCTTTTGGAATATGCACCGAAAATCGTGGTAGATATTTAAACCTTGGCTTATCTAGGTTTAAAGAAGGGTTTGGAACTGAGTTTTGCATTAATAGGTCGTATGAAAAATTGTTAAAATAAAAATGAATTTAAACCAAAAGGAGAGATAATGATACACAACATTGTAATTAAATATAAAAACCTTATGTTAAGGCAAATAAAAAAAGATGATATTGAACAATTAAGGCAATGGAGAAATGATAAAGAAAAAACAAAATTCCTTAGAAGAATAGGCAATATTACACCTGAAATGCAAATAAAGTGGTATGAAAAGTATTTAGACAATCCAGATGAAATGGCTTTTGCAATTTGCGAGGTTGAAAATTTAAATTGTTTAATAGGCAGCGTTTCACTTTATAATTTTAATCAAAATCAGGTTGAAATTGGCAAAATTTTAATTGGCGAAGATAAGGTGAAAGGTTTGGGTTTTGGCAGGCTTTCTTTTGCAATGTTAATGACCTATGCTTTTACAAAACTGCAAGTTGTTAAGCCACAAAAAATTGTTGCAACAGTTAATAAACATAATATTCCTGCCAGAACAAGTTATTTTAGGTTAGGCTTTAAAGTTGTTGGTGAAACATATACCGAAAACGCAGGTCTTGAAGATGTTATAGAAATTGATAAAGAAACCTTTTTAAAAATAAACAATTATTATAAAGATATAAAAATAGAACACGAAAAATAAAAATAATAAAAAATAAAAACAAGAAAAATAAAACAATAAAAAAATAAATAGAAGATGGAAAAATAAAAAAGTAAAAATATAAAACATGAAAAAGGAGGTAAAGAGTGAAAAATTATTTAAAAAAATTTAAAAATATGCCCATTGAATTAAAAGCATCGGTTTCTTACACCATTTGCAACATTTTGCAAAAATCATTATCATTTTTAACTCTTCCTCTTTTTACAAGGCTATTAACCACAACTCAATATGGGCAATACACAATTTATGCTTCGTGGATGTCAATTTTAACAACCTTTTTAACCCTGGAACTTCCTTACGGAACATTTAACACCGCCATGGTTAATTACAAAGATGACAGAGATGGATATATTTCTACCGTTCAAACAATTTGCACAATTTTTACTTTAGTGGCGTTGCTAATTTATTTGCCGTTTAGTTCATTTTTAAATAAATTTTTAGAATTGCCCACATTTTTAATTATTGTTATGTTTTTTGAAATATTATTTCAAGCGGCATTTATGTTTTGGTGCGGAAAGCGGCGCTTTGAATATAAATATAAAAGCATAATTGTTATAACTTTATTAATTGCAGTTTTATCGCCTGCTCTTGCTTTAATTTTCGTTTTTTCTTCCAAAGAAAAGGGCTACGCTAGAATTTTAGGGTACTCGTTAATAACAATTGCATTTGGTTTAATTTTTTATTTTATTAATTTAACAAAGGGCAAAAAACCTTTTAAAAAGGAATATTGGAAATATGCAATCACATTCAATGTCCCATTGCTTATTTATTATGTTTCGCAAACAATTTTTAACCAAAGCGATAGGTTAATGATAAGTCGTTTTTGTGGCGTTGACAAAGCCGCCATTTATGGCGTTGCGTATAACTTGGCTATGGTTTTAATACTTGTTTTAAATGCAATAAATAATGCTTACACGCCATGGCTATATAAAAAGATAGATGAAAAAAAACCGCAGGAAAACAAAAAAATTTCAGCATATATTGCCTTGCTTATGGCTGTTTTGCTTAGTGGCATTATTTGGCTTGCACCAGAAATAATTTATGTTATGGCAGGAAAAAATTATTCTGCCGCAAAATGGGTTGTTCCGCCTGTTGCTGCCAGCCTCCTTTTGTTGTTATACACACAATTTTCAAACAATGTAGAGTTTTTATATAAAAAGAAATTTTATTTAATAATTGCATCGCTTGTTCCAGCCGTTGTAAACATTGTTTTAAATTACATTTTTATTCCTAAATTTGGTTTTTTGGCGGCGGGCTACACAACATTGGTAAGTTATTTACTGTTTGCTTTAATTAGTTATTTGTTTATTATAAAATATTTAAAAAAGGGGCAGGAATTATATGGCTTATTTAATGTTAAAATTTTGTTATTAATTTTGGCAGGTTTTATAGGTGTTAACATTTTAGGTATGGCGTTATACAACTTTTTAATAGCACGAATAATTGTTATGGTAGTGGTTTTAATTGCTTTAATAATTTTTAGAAAGAAAATTTTTGCATTAATTAAAAGTTTAAAAAGTAAGGGAGAAGAAAATGTTAGCCAAAATTAAAAATTTTTTAAGAAAGCATAAAGATAATTTCTTTGTAAAAAAAATTTATAAAATTAAACAATGTATCAACGAAAAACAATCTATTAACTATTTAAAGAAACAAAACAAGGCTGTTGTTAAAAATAGAAATATTAGAGTGCTATTTCTTATTAAAGATGCATTTACTTGGAATAAAATTAAATCGCTTTATTTTGAAATGAAAAAGTCAAATAAATTTGATGTAAAAATAGTTTGTTGCCCTGAGCCTTATAAAGAAGACACTTCAATAACATATAATTTTTTTATAAATCAAGGTTACGATTGCATTGATGCAAGAATTGGCAACGGCCCATGGGATGCAATGAAAAATATAGGTGAATGGTTTAATTTAAAACAATTAAAACCAGACTATGTTTTTTACACCGAACCATATAATCTTTATTTGCCTAAATGTTATCAAACAAAGGTTGTTTCAAGTTACGCAAAAGTTTGCATTATTGAATATGGCTTTAAAACCACACAAGAATTTTTAGAAATTATGCCAAAAGATTTTTATCGTGATGTTTATTTAAGCTATGGCAATAATGTTGAAGAAACAAATTATTTAAAGCAACAATATGAAAAAACATATAAGCAAAATTTGCAGCATTTTAAATATTTAGGATTTTTAGCGTATCCGGACATTTTTAGCCAACAAAATAAGCAAAGCCCAGCATGGAATTTTTCTAAAAATAAAATTAGGGCAATTTGGACACCGAGATGGACAACAGACAACACAATGGGTGGAACAAATTTTTTTAAATACAAAAATTTTATGTTTGATTATGCAAAAAATAATCAAGATGTAGATTTTATTTTTAGGCCGCACCCTATGGCTCTTGATAATTTTTTAAGAACAGGATTAATGAGCAAACAAGAAGTTGATGAATTTATAAATCGTTGTCAAACGGAAGAGAATTTAAGTTTAGATACCAATCCAAATTATATTTCAACATTTTGGAATTCTTCATTTTTAATTACTGATATTTCTTCAATTATTGTTGAATATTTTGTAATGAACAAGCCAATAATTTTTTGCCAAGTAGAAAATGTTAATCAAAAATTTTTGCCAACTTTTAAAAAGATTATTGACACATGCTATATTGTAAATAATAAAGAAGAATTGCAAAAAACTTTAAATTTTTTGAAGCAGGGTAACGACCCTAAAAAAGCCGAACGTGAAAAATTGTTTGCCGAAATTTTTGGAGATTTTTCTAAACAAACAGCCGCCAATATTTTGCAAGATATAATTAACGACGCAAAAGGTGTGAACAACTAAACGCTTTTAAAGTGTTTTATAATCTACAGCAAATAAAATTAAAAAAACTAACAAAAATGCTTTATTTTCTTTAAATAATATATTAAAATGTAATTGGAGATGTTTTATGATTATTGGTTATACTTGTGGAGTTTATGATTTATTTCATATAGGTCATTTAAATTTATTAAAAAATGCAAAAGGTATGTGCGATAAATTGATTGTAGGTGTTACCGTTGATGATTTGGTTGCATACAAGGGCAAAAAAGCACTTATACCGTTTGAAGATAGAATTGAAATTGTAAGGAATATTAAATGCGTAGATGCTGCTATTCCTCAATATGATATGGATAAACTTGCAGCCTGCAAAAAACTTGGAGCATCTATTCTTTTTGTTGGCGATGATTGGTACGGTACTGATAAATGGAAAGATTATGAAAAGGAATTTAACGAAGCAGGAATTAAAATTGTTTATTTTCCATACACAAAAGGAGTTTCGTCAACAATTATTACCGAAGCATTAAATAAATTAAGGAGCAAAAAATGACCAATATTGATAAAAATTTTTGTATGAGTTCGTATTTGGCTTTTAGGTTTATTGAAAAACCTAATGTAGAATTTTTTAAAGGCTTGCATCATAAAAATTTGCAACCTTTAAACGATAATCGCATTTTAGTTTCTTCCGCTGCCGATATTGATAAAGAAATTAGCAAACAATTTAAAAATTTAAAAAATGAAAAATTGGGCATTATGTTGTCTGGAGGAATGGACAGTGCAATTTTAGCGTCTTACCTTTCAAAAAGCGTAGGGGGGGGGGGTTGCACAAAAACGAGATGCATACACATTTAGATTTTTAAACGGCAAGTTTGGCCAAGAGGAATTACATAGAGCCGAACAATATGCAAAAAAATATAATTTAAATTTACATTATGTTGACATTGATTGGAATGTTGTTGATAAATATCTTGATAAGCTAATGCTTGCAAAAGGTGCACCTGTGCATTCAATAGAACCTCAAATTTACGCCGCAGCAATGCAGGCAAAAGCAGATGGCATAACCAAAATGATAATTGGCGAAAGCAGCGACCTTGTTTTTGGCGGCATGGACGGTTTGCTATCTAAAGATTGGACTTTTGATGAATTTGTAAAAAGATACACTTTTACTCCGCCAGAAGATGTTTTAAAAGAGCCTGTAAGCATGAACTATCTTTACGAAAAATTTAGAAAAGGCAACATGATAGATTTTGAAAGATTTTTAGATGAAGTTTTTTCGGTTGAAAGCAGTGGCTCATATTACAATGCGTTCACCCTTGCAGGTTTAGATTATTTAGACCCTTATTCAAAATTAAAAATGAAACAGCCGCTAGATTTAGCCCGTGTAAGAAATGGAGAATCTAAATATTTAATAAGGGAATTGTTTAAAATGAAATATCCAGAAATTCCTGTTCCAGAAAAAGTTCCAATGCCTAGACCGGTGGACGAATATTTTAAAAATTGGAAAGGTCCAACAAGACCAGAATTTAAACAAAATATTGATATGAGCAAGTTTACAGGAAATCAAAAATGGCAAATTTATTGCCTTGAAAGGTTTTTAAACTTAATTGAAAAACAATAATTTTTATGTAATCTTTAATTGGAATTTGTTATAATCTGCAAACAATAAAAAAGCATCTCGTATGCTTTTTTTATTGCTTACAATTAGTTAAAATTAAGCATTAAAAATTGTAAGTAATAAAATTAATTATTTGCAAATTTTACGTGAGTATTAACAAGTTATAAAGGCGGTTTAACATTTGCTGTAATTTCTCATATAATGGTTGTGTAAGGAGATTTTATGAATAACTGTAATTTTAACAGATTTAACAACAACTGCTGCTCTCTAAATAATTGCAGTAATAACAATTACCGCACTCCAAACAATAACTGCTGTAATGCAAACAATTGTTGTAATCCGTGCCTTACAAACGAGATGCCGCCAGTTTATTCTCGTATTATTGTACAAACAGGGGCGGTTGGACCTACTGGACCTACCGGACCAACAGGTCCTGCTGGAGATATTGGACCTACCGGACCAACAGGGGCAACAGGTCCTGCTGGGTTTGAAGCAACCGCATTTTTTACTGCAGGCAATGCGGTGGGTGTTGAACCTACGCTTTTGCTTGAAAATGCCTATCCAACTAATCAAACGCAAATTTCTTTTGCAGGCGATAACAATGTAAATCTTGAACCTGGCACTTATCTAATGCGTTTTGGTTCAACCGTTACCAGCACAAACGGAACTCCGCCTACCATATCTATTTTGGTAAATAATACTGTTGAAAGTGGAACAATAAGAACAGGCGTTGCGTTTGGCTCGGCAAATTTAACAGGCGATGCATTAATAACAATTCAAGTTCCGTCAAGGTTGTCATTTAATGTAACAACTGCAAACGAACTTTCTTATGATGAAAATTTTTTAATAATATCTAAGCTTGGTTAATAAAAATCCGTCATAGTTTGGCGGATTTTTTTATTTAACAAGTGGTTTATTTTTTTCATATAAATTTTTGAAGATTTTGGGAGGGAGTTATGAATGTTGGAATTTGTGGCTATGGAAATTTAGGCAAAGCTATGGAAAAAGTTATATTGGAAGCCGCACAATTAAGCAAAGCAAATAATGAGAATAATTTAACAGAGTGTATGGCAAGCGATATAAACCTTGTTGCAATTTTTTCTAGGCGAAAGGTTAAAAGCAAATATAACACTTTAGTGGTTGACTATTCGTTGGCAAAAAATTATGTAAACAAAATTGATGTTATGTTTATGTGCGGCGGCTCTAAAACTGACCTTAATTGGCAAAGCGCGGAAATGTGTAAATATTTTAACATTGTAGATAGTTTTGATACTCATGCAAAAATAAATGAACATAGCCAAAGTTTGCAAAAAGTGGCAATCGAAAACAATAAAGTTGCAATATATTCATGCGGTTGGGACCCAGGAATTTTTAGTTTAATTAGGCAACTTTTTAATTCAGTTTTAAACAGCAATGTGCATACCTTTTGGGGTAAAGGGGTTAGCCAAGGTCATAGCCAAGCATTGCGAAATGTTGATGGGGTGGCGGATGCCATTCAATTTACCATACCAAACAAACAAATAATGGCAAAAGTAAAAAAACAAAAAAATTTTTGTCCTAATTTAAACGAAACGCACATTAGGCAGTGTTATGTTTGTTTAAACGGAACAAAAAGTGAAAGCGAAGTAAAAAATGCAATAATGCAAATTGATAATTATTTTAAAGGTCAGCAGGTTGAAATTGAGTTTTGCAAGCAAGAAAAAATAGATAAATTAAAGAAGAATTTATATCATAAAGGCTATGTTTTTGCTCAGGACAATGTGGCAAAAATGAATTTTAATGTAAAAATGAAAAGCAACCCTGAATTTACAGCAAAAATTATGTTTGCTTACAGCCGAGCAATAAAAAATCTTACTTCAGGGGCGTATTCGGTGCTAGATATTCCGTTAAATTTAATAAAAACAGATTTGAAAAGTTACCTATAATTCAAAGATATTATAACTAAGCGAGTTTGCGTTAATGTTAAAAGTATGCAAGCATTTGTTAAAAAATAACAGATTAAAAGTTTTATTAAAGTTGTAAAACTGTTTGCAAAATAAATTTTTTTGTAGTATCATCAAGTTATTGGAGAACTTATGAAAACAAAACTTTTAAAATCTGTTTATTTTGTATTTTTGCCAATGTTATTTTTGGCAATGGTTTTTGTACTTTCGGCGTGTGGCGAAAAAGCACATACGCACAGTTGGGGAGAATGGGAAGTTGTAACCAATTCAACCTGTACTCAAAATGGCGAAGAACATCGCTTTTGTTCTGGCTGTAATGAGGAAGAAAAACGCACAATTCCGGCTGCTCACTCTTGGGGAGAATGGGAAATTATTCAACAACAAAATTGCACAACGGACGGCAAAAAATATCATAAATGTACCGTTTGTGGCTTTGACGAAACAGTAATTGAGCAAGCAAAAGGGCATCAAATTTTAATTACTTCTGGCAAGCCTGCAACTTGCACCGAGCCTGGCTATACCGATAAAATTGAATGTTCGGTTTGCGGCTTAGTTATTCAAGAGCAATCAATAATTTTTACAATTCCGCACCAATATGGAAAATGGATTGCAAATGAAGACTATCAAGATGGCGTTTGCAACAGCACGCACTCTAGGTTTTGTGAATTTTGCCACGATGAAGAAGTTGGCGTTTGCGATTATAAAACCACAACAACACCTCCAACTTGTTTGCAGGGCGGTTATTCAATTCACGAATGCAAAATATGCGGTTTTAGTTTTGAGCATGACCAAACCGAGCCAACCAATCATAATTTAAGCGAAGTTTATACTCCTGCCGGCTTAAATTTGGAAGGGAAATATGTTCACACGCGTGCGTGCATGAATAAAGATTGTACTTACATAGAAACATCGGTGTGCGAATATGGTCAACCTGTTCACACAGATGCTACTTGTGAAGAAAATGGGTTTGATACTTTAAAATGCACCAAATGTTTTCACGAAAAATTGGAAATAAACGAGGAAGCCACTGGGCATAGTTACGGCAATTGGGAATATAGTGCTGAACACAGTCAAGACGGTAAGCACAGGCATAAACACGAATGTGAAAATTGTCAAAAAGTTGAAACTGAACTTTGCGGCGAAGAAACCGACTTTAAATCGGCAACTTGCGATGAAGAAAATGGCGCAGGCCACAATAAAGTGTTCTGTCCAACATGTAACAATGTAACATTAAATGAACAGTTTGAGCCAATTGAACACACATGGTCAAATTGGGAAACAACAGGTACCAGCAAAACAGATTCTAAACATAAACACAGTTGTGAAGTTTGCGGCAAGGAAGAAGAAAATGTTTGCGGCGGCTGGACAACCGAAACTCAAGATGCAACCTGCACTCAAGCTGAACAGGTGACTGAACACTGCGAAGTTTGTCAGGCGGCTTACACCAGCCAAGGCAAAGCCGAACTTGGTCATCAATATAACGGCTACGATTTTATAGGTTTAGAAGAAGGCGTGCGTAAACATCAGCAGGTTTGCACACGATGTGGGCATACAGAAAAATCTAATTGTGTTGAAACGGAAGATTTTAGGCAAGACGCATCTTGCTCGGCAACAGGTTTAGTAAAATATAGTTGCACTTATTGTAAAAATGAAGAAAGTGAAGTGTTGCAAAAAACTCAACACATTTGGGTGGAAGAAGGCAGTGAGGAAGACATAAATGAATGGACTATAACCGATAATGACCACACTCACACTTGCAAAAAATGTGGCGAAGTGGAAACTTTACCGCACACTTACACTTCTAGCAACTTATGTTCGGCTTGCAATTACGATGCTTTAGTTTACGAAATTAAAAATAATAGTTATGCTGTGGTAAGGCACGATATCAAAATAGATAAAAATCCGTTAGTTACAAAAATTATTATTGCAACTCATTATAAAAATTTGCCTGTTACCGAAATTGAATCCGGCTTAACAATAGAAAAATCCGAAACCAGCCAATATGGCGGTTGGAGTTGCGGTTTTAACAGCAACACAAACATTAAAGAAGTGGTGCTTCCTTACACATTAAAAACAATCAACTCTTACGCATTTTACAACTGCACTAACTTAACCACTGTTAGCGTTGATACTTCTAAAGGCGAATCTCAACTTACAACTATAGATAATTTTGCTTTTAGCCTTTGCGGAAAATTAGAACAAGCGCATCTTCCTTCCGGCTTGCTAAGAATTGGAAAATCGGCATTTGTAAATTGCGCTGCTTTAAATGATATTTCTATTCCTGATTCAGTTGTAGAAATTGGCGACCACGCATTCTCAGGAACTGCATATATTAAAGATATGTCTAATTGGACAGATAACAAAGCCTTATACATTAACAGCCATTTAATTAAAGCCGTAACAAATTTAGGCAACGAATATACTATAACAAGCGGCACAAAAACAATTTCGGCAGAAGCCTTTATGGACTGTACAAATTTGCAAAAAATTGTTCTTCCTGCCACATTGCTGGAAGTGGGCAATGACGCCTTTAAAAACTGCACATCGCTAAATTGCGTTGAATTTGAAGGCACATTTGCACAATGGATTAGTGTTAAATTTGCAAATGACTACGCAAGCCCAATGGCTTATTCAAATTTCTTAGATATAAAAGGTGCAACAGGCACAATAGATATTCCTGAAGGAACAACCGCTGTTCCTGCCGGAGCATTTAAAGGCTCAACCATAAGCTCAATTCACATTCCGGCTAGCGTAACTTCTATTGGAGAAGAGGCTTTTGAAGGCTGCTCTCAATTAGCCACAATTACTGTTGACGAAAACTGCAAACTAGAATATGTGGGCTTAAACGCCTTTAAAGATACACCTTTCTATGAAAATGCGTGGGTTGATGGCGCATTATATGTTGGTCATTGCCTAGTAGAAACAAACTATGATATTGCTGAGAATTTTGTGGTGCAAGAAGGTACAGTTTCAATTGCAACAAAAGCGTTTTATAACAACACAAAATTAAAATCTATTGTTATTGCAGAAGATGTTGTTTATATTGGCGTGCAAGCGTTTGAAGGCTGCACAAATTTAACATCGGCAAAATTTTTAGCACATACCGGCTGGATGGGATTTAACCTTCAAGGCGCAGGTAGAGGCACTAGCAATGAAATAGACGCAACCGACCCCAAAACTGCTCAATCTAAAATGGAGGCAGCGGCTCGCTTGCTAACAAGAATTTATACAAGTTATTGGAGAAGAACCGTTAAAAAATAAACACAAAAATAAAGGCTACTCACGCCTTTATTTTTTATTTGTTTAATGTTTATTTAAAAAGAAAAATAAAAATTAATTAAAAGCAAAAATTTTTATAAAAATTAATAAAAATCAGTAAAAATTAACAAAAATTACATAAAAACAATAAAAATTCAATAAAAAATTAACAAAAATTATTCTAAAACATTAAATAAATTTGTTTTATTAAAAAAATTAATATAAATACATCTGCCGTTGTATTCGCCATTATATTCTCTAATTAAATTTATTCCATAACAATTGTCCAATTTAAAAAGCAATGCATTAAAAGGCAAATCATTAACAGATTGCTCACTATCAAATTTTAATTTTATCCAATTGCCGCTTGCCATTGCATCAACTGTATCTTTATGCAAACTTACACTAAAGGCTGGCGCAATAAAACTTTCTTCAAAACTATTTTGAATGTTAGTTAAAATTTTTTTAAAATCGTCATTCGGTGAAACTAAAACTTTTTTCTGCCCATCAATATAAATTTCTATTTCTTTTGCTTTGGCAAACATGTCATTAATTTTTGGCTCATTATTCATTGCTGCTATCATAATTCTCCTTTATTAAATAATAGCAAATTTTTTTAATTTTTAAACAAACTTTTTGATATATTTAAAATTATAATTATTGACTTTTATAAATTTGTATGTTATATTTAATTTGTTAGTTAATTGTTTTGTATGGTATATTTAACTTTTAGTTAATTATTTTGTATGGCATATTTATTTTGCTAGTTAATTACTATGTTTGTATCTTATATTAATTTGATAGTTAATTATCGTATTTGCAATTATTAACTTTATATGCAGAGATGTCTGAGTGGTCTAAAGAGCACGATTGGAAATCGTGTGAGTTGAAAGGCTCCGCAGGTTCGAATCCTG
>CANQWK010000009.1 GCA_947627545.1 uncultured Clostridia bacterium
TTAGGTTAGAGTTAACTTACTTGCTAACCTATGAACAAGTCGGCACGGTTACACCAGACGGGAGGTTGTTTATGGGAAGAATTAGAACTATTGCAGAAACTTTACAAATGATAAAAAAGGAAGATCCAAGCACGAGGCTCAGCGAGTTTTTGATAAGAAAGCTTGCAAACAATTACAAAATCCGTTCCATTAAGACGGGCAACAAATTATTGATTGACTATGATTCGCTGGTTGCGTTTTTACAAAGCAAAACTTACGAGTTGCCGATGGAACAAATAATTATTGATTAGGAGGTGAAAGATGGCGTGCATTAGAAGAGTTGTGTTGCAAGATGGCAACATTTCATACAGGATTCAAGCAAAAGCGAAAAACGAGTTGACAGGCAAATTCGAAACGAAAACGATGGCTTGGCGCAAACCACCAGAGGCGTCTGAAAAGCAGTGCCAAAGGGAACTAACCAGAGTTGCGTTCGAGTTTGAGGACAAGTTTAGAAAGCAAATGAGCGGCCTGCTTGCAATTGACAACGATATAACTTTTATGGACTATGCGCACAAGTGGGCGGAAAGGATTAAGGTGACAGAATCGCTCAATTATTATGTTCGTAGCCTTGATTCGCTTAAAAAGTTTGAGGAATATTTCGGCCAAATTAAATTGAAAAACATAACGCCAACAATGGTGCAGGGCTTTATTGATAAGTTGAGCAGCACGCCATCTCAACGCCGCACAGCGAAGTTAAAAATAGATTTGGGACAATATATTAAATCGCACTTCGCAACACAAAACGAGGTGTGCAGGAGCAGTGGCGTGTCGCGGTCAATTTTCTACTCGGCAAAAAGCGGGCATAACATTTCAATGGAAAACGCCAAGATGATTTGCGAGGCTCTTGGCGCCAAGTTTGAAGATGTTTTTGATATTGAGGAAGATTGTCACCCTTACGCAAAGGAGACGATTTCAAAGCACAAGAGAACTTTGCACACAATATTGGCCAATGCAAAGCGCGAAAGATTAATTGAACACAATTTTGCATCAAAGGATTATATATTGCATATTCGCGGGGACAAACCAGAGGTTAGAATTCTAAATGATGTCGAGGCAAAGCAATTTGTTAAGGCGCTTGATAAAGAGGAAAATTATCAGTGGAAATATTCGCTTTTGATTGCTATTTTTATGGGGATTAGGCGCGGCGAACTTGCGGGGTTGCAGTGGCAGGACATTGACTTTGAAAACAAAACAATGACAATCGCAAGATCGGTGCAGGACATTCCTAAATATGGCTTGATGATAAAGGATCCAAAAACAGAAAATTCAAAAAGGGTGATGTCAATGCCAGATAAATTGATTGAATATTTGAAGGAATATAAGGTTTGGTGGGATAGGCGCAAGAGTTATTTTGGCGATAGGTGGAAAGACACAAAAATGCTATTTTGCAACGAAAATGGCAAGTTGATTAGCCCTGGACTTTTCAGGGTTTGGTTGCAAAAGATTTTGTTCCGCGAAGGGCTGCCAATTGTCACTTTGCACTCTATCCGCCACACTAATATAACACTTCAACTTATGGCAGGCGTGGATATGAAAACTGTTTCAGTCCGGGCTGGTCACGCCCGCGCCAGCACCACAAGCGACTTTTATAGCCACTTTATTAAGAACAGCGACATCCACGCAAGTGAAGTCATAAACAAAATTTTTGAATAATTCTATTAAACAATGGATTTTTTAATTGATATAAAATATTGTTTGCAAATAAAAAAGCCGTTTATAAAACGGCTTAATTATTTATTGATTGGTTGAAATATAAAAACATTTTGTTCATAGGATTTATCTTCTAGTTGTATAAGATCGAATTTGTTACCATTTCTAACTAGTTGATAATAGGTAGTTCCGGTGAGAGTAGTTTTATAGAAAACATTATCTATTAATTTTTTATCATTGCCTACATTTATATAATAGTCGCCTGTATATTCAAATAATAAATCGTCTGATAGTTTAGTAAAGTCTGGGATGTCTATTGATTTAGATTGATTATAGCAGGCTTCAAAATCCACAATGTATATAAAAAGAATATTGTCTTTTATGCACACTATTGATTCTCGGTCAAACCAATGTGAATATGGAAATACATGTCCAGTTCCATCATTGAGTTTAAAAGAATCTTCTATGCACTCGCCATAATCAACATGACTATATATTCGTTTGCCTTTATAATACCCTATTAAATAACCGAGATCGTAATCACCATAACTAGAAGATGCAGCTCTTATTGATTTAAGACCATAGCAAGTTAGTTGTTCATCTACAGTTTGTGGGGTGCCATTAACAAAAACTTGTCTCAAACCAAACATTAAAGTTCCAGGATCATAAGTTGCAATATAAATATTTTTGTTTTCATCTATAACATAGCATGATTCATTTTTGCCTGTACAATATATAATCTTATTTTCGTGATCAACCAAATCCAAATTCCCATTATATACAAATGTATAGCCATATTTATCTGTTACAGCATTGCCGAAAGCAATGTCTTTGTTTGGAAGTATGTCTTTAAATGTTAATATGCCATCATCATTAATGGTCATTTTATAAATATTGTTGCTATCGTCTTTTACCAAATCACTATCTACAATTGATGCAATTTTAAAATTTTCTATTTTGTAAATATATCCCGTTTGACTATCTATAACAAAACTTTGAGAAAGAGCGCTGCTATAATAATTTTTTGTGTCAAAGTCTGAAATTCCATTTAAATCATAAACAAGAGAAGATGGGCGTACTTCCAAATATTCAGATTTTATAGTTTCTCCCTCGTAATAATTGTAGGTTTTGCTTTCAAATACAATTGGAATAAATTGCATGAAAATATATTTGCCAGAAACATACAATTTATTAATTTGTGCTGGAATATCTTCTTGGTTGATTGTTGTGTTTGAATCGATCAAATTTCCATTATTATCATATACATCTTCTGTCACTGTTGTATTCTTTTTAAATGTGACTTTTGTAATAGAATTAGAATCGTATTCCACATTGCCATTTTCATATGTTTGAGAAGTTGAATATAAGTAGTATTTCTCAGAATGATGGTTTTCATTTTTTGCACTTACGATATTGTTCAGTTGAATAAAGGAAATGTCAGCAAATTGTTTAGAACTTGTTTGTGCAACATTGTGTTCATCTTCGATAGATGATATTTTTATGCCATATGCTGTGCCATTTGTTTCTGTTAGTTGAAGATTTTTAATATAGTCAACTTCAAATTTAATTGTTGCTTCATTTTCTGTTTGACTGTTATTAGGATTATTGTTATTAGGGTTGTTGTTATTGGGACTTGGACCACATGCGGTAAACAGTGGAACGAGGAAACAAAGCATAAGTAACAACACAAATATGTTTCTTTTTTTCATAATTATCTCCTTTTTGTTTTAAACTTATTATAAAGAATTTTATATTTATTGTCAAGTAATTCTAAATGGTGCAACCGAGCAGATTTGAACTGCTGACCTATCGCTTAGGAGGCGATCGCTCTATCCAGCTGAGCTACGGCTGCATGATTAAATTTTTTGTGATTTTGGAGTTGATTTTTTCTTTGAATTTGCGAAGTTAATCTCTTATTGTTTCATTTGTCTTTCAATTTTGTCTTTTTGAGTGGCAAGTTAAGATTTTGCGTCTATGGTGGAGACTTGGTGACTTTTTGGAGTTTGGTTGTTGGTGGCAGGCGCTGAATTGTCGGCATTTAGGGCGATGTAGCGCTTTTTTGTTATGTTCGACTTGATACTTAGGAGGCCTCCGTTCTATCCGTTGAACTACGAGAGCATAATATTAAACTTATTTAATGTTTTGTAAGATATTTTGAGTAAATTTTATTCCAAATTTCTTGCAATTACAATATGGTGGGTATATCATTACAAAAGTGCTATAAATTGCGTATTATTTTTTTATTTTAAATAATAACATATATATTAACATATAACCAATTAAATGTCAAGAATTTATTTAGTATTAATAAACTTATTTTGCCTTTATAAAGTTTAATTTTTATTATATTTATGTTAATTTTCACATTAATTTTCTTTAAACATAGAATGTTTTATAAGGAGATATTATGCGATACATAGGAAGAGGTTATAAAAGTAAAAAAAGTATTGAGCCATATTATCCTATTCAAAGCAGGCAAATGGATAGAATTGTATTTACAGGGATAGTTGGTCCAACAGGTCCGCAAGGTCCGGCTGGTGTTCATGGATTGATGGGAGCTCCTGGGCCAATTGGAGCAACCGGCCCAACCGGACCAATGGGACCGCAAGGTATTATAGGCATGATTGGACCAACTGGACCTACTGGGCTTGCCGATAGTTTACAATTTGGAAATATAAAATTTAGCACCAATTTAAATGAATGCGGAGCGTTTGATAGAACTGGTAGCCCTGCACACATTGTCGATTTAGTTTTACCAATGTCTCAAAAAGGCGAAAAAGGTGAAAAGGGTGAAAGAGGAGAAATTGGTCCAACAGGTCCAAAAGGAGATAAGGGCGAACAGGGTGCTAAGGGCGAAAATGGACAAGATGGAATTGCTGATAAAATTGCAATTTCACAAATAGAAGCGGTAGAGGAAAATGAACAGCCGCAAGTTATAGATAATTATTTCAATAACATACACAATTTAACATTTAAACTACCTAAAGGTGCAATGGGACCAAAAGGAGAAAGAGGAGAACCCGGAGCGGCTGGAAAAGATGGCATAAGCGAAAAAATAGTAGTATCAAGCACGCTCACAGCCGAAAATACAGAAGATGCCGAAGTGGTTGATAATTTTGCAAATAACACACATCAATTAGTATTCAAAATTCCACGTGGAGCAACCGGCCCGCAAGGAGAGAGAGGTCAACCTGGTCCGGAAGGTCCGCCTGGCGAGCGAGGAGAAAAGGGCGAGCAGGGTCAAAAAGGAGATGAGGGTGCTCCTGGACCATCTGGTTTACCTGCAATAAATGTAGTGGCATACTTTTCAGCGGTTGCGGCCACTATGCAAAATGAACCATATTTTAATATGGATGCAAGTTATCCTCAAAATCAGGATTCAATAAAACTAGATATAGGTCTAAATAGTATAAAACTTAAGCGTGGAAATTATATTATTGGCTATGGAACAAATGTTAATTCAACAGGTTCGGTTAATGGGAAAATTTGGCTTGAAATAGATAGCCAACAACAAGATTCAACTATAAAAGAAGGAAGTTTAAAAGGTAAATATTTTTTAGGCGGAGAATTTATGTGCAAAATTACAAATGATGAAACAACATTGGATTTTGCAGTAAATGAAGATAGCACTGTAAGTTTTTCTCACACTTATTTGCTTATAAGAAAAATTTAAAAATTTTATAAGGAACAAATTGTAAAACTTTTTGAAAAAATAAAAAAATTTTAAAAATTTCATAGATTTTTTGCAAAAAATTAATAAAAAACATTAAATTTTTAGCAAAATTAAAAATTTTAATAATTTAAATTGATAATTATATAAAAACTTATTAATTAATTTTAATGAGTTTTTTTATTAAAAAAACATATTGACAAACCGAATTTTGCATGCTAAAATAACTCCATAAATGGAGAAACTTATGAGCGAAGAATTAAACGATTATATTAAACAAGTAGAAAAATGTTATCCTATGCTGCTAACTTGCAATGAAAAAAATTTAGAAGTTAGCAACTTGGCGGCAAAAGATGCGTTAGATAAATTTTTAAATGCAGCTATATCAATAAATGTTTTGGTAAAAACACATAAGCAGAACGCAAAAAATAAGTTTTATTTTGCACAAATTAAAGATGCGATAAAATCAATAGAATATGCAAGCGAATTTCAATTTTGCAATGAAAGGCTTAGTTGTCTTTTACGAGATGTTCATGATTGTTTAATAACCCAATTGATAAATTTAGAAGAAGTTTATTTAGAGTGCAATTGTTAAACTAAAAATATAAAACACCTTTTGGTGTTTTTATTTTTTTAAGGTAAGATTTTATTAAAATTAATTAATTAAAAAAGAAGATTCTTGAAAACATTTTTTACTTTAAAGATTTTAAAAAAAAGTAATTATTGTAAAATAAATAATAGTTTTTATATATAAAAATCATTTTTTTATTGCAAAATTAAAGAATAAATCTTAGCAAGTTAAACAAACTAGTTAAGAGGTTGTTATGGAATTAAAAGGAATTGTAAGGCGTGTAGATGAATTAGGGCGAATTGTTTTGCCAAGAGAAATGCGTAAAAGTTTAAATGTTAGGGAGGGTACAAAGTTAGAAATTGGCATAGTTGACGGCAACAAATTTTTGCTTACAAAATATAGCGATATGGTTAGCCTTAAAGAATATAGCGATGCGGTGGCATCTGCAATTTCGGTTAGCATTGAACACGATGTGTTAATTTCGGATATGGAAAAGGTGCTTTCTTCTAGCAAAAAGAAATATATAAATAAAGATTTAACCGAAGAGGTGCAAGAGTTAATTTATAAACGTGAAATTGTTATAAAGAAGCAGGACGATGGAAGTGAAATGTTAGAATTTTTTCCTAACACTGCAAATGAATATTGTTGTCAACTTATAGTTCCTATTATAAAAGATGGAGATGCTATTGGTTCAATTATAATTTTAGCAACCGAAAATAAATGTTTTGATGACAGTTCTGTTAAAATTTGCAAAGCGTTTGCAAAATATTTAAGTGACCAGATATCATAGAGAAGCAAAGCAAATTTTTCAGTTCTGTTAAAATTTGCAAAGCGTTTGCAAAATATTTAAGTGACCAGATATCATAGAGAAGCAAAGCAAATTTTTCAGTTCAGTTAAAATTTGCAAAGCGTTTGCAAAATATTTAAGCGACCAGATATCATAAAAATTTTAAAAAATCTAAAAATAATTGCACTTTTTATTAAAATTTTAAATAAAAAACAAAAAAACCAAAAATTTTTGGTTTTTTTAGTCGCTATCTGCATTGTTTCTATTTAGTTGTTTAATTTTAGCAGAAGATTTGTTAATCATGTGAGTGTCAACATCTATAATGAAATTTCTAAACTTTGGGTTAGATAACAGTTTATTTTCTGATTCATAAAAAGATAAATCTTCTTCTATTTTTTTCTTTCTTCCATTATTATAACGTAATTTTTCATCCATTAAAATTTTCCATTTAACATCTTTTAATTGTTCATTTAATTTTTCTATTTCTTGGTTGTTTTGTTCTATTCGTTTTTGAATGTAAGTAGGGTTGGAATAATTTTCAATTTCAGTTTTTGCTTTTACAATAATGGCTTGTTCTTTTAAAATTTTGTCATCTATTATTTTATCGTAATAATGTTTTATTGCAGACCATATAATGTCATACATCTCTTTGGCATATTGCGGATTAATACTTCTTAAAATTTGCATAAAATTAAAACCATTTTCATCAGGTTTGCTTTTTGCTAAATAATAGTTTTGCATATTTTTAAAAATTTGCCTTGCAGATTGTTTTTGATTGCTGGTGTTATATAAAGAAATTACCAA
This sequence comes from uncultured Clostridia bacterium, assembly GCA_947627545.1. GTDB lineage: Bacteria > Bacillota > Clostridia > Christensenellales > UBA1242 > Onthoplasma. The sequence continues at coordinate 7,522 of CANQWK010000009.1, forward strand.
CCTTTGACCATCTGGACTGTAAATATTTGTGAAAAACTGATTAGAAATTTTTGATTGTATTTTATCATAACTTATATTATGTGAATTTAAGAAAATTTCAATTTGGTTTAGTAAAAAATCTTGATTCACATTAAATAAATTAAAAATTTCTAATTTGTTGTAAACATTTTCAGTTAAAGCTTGCAACGTTCTTTCATTTTCTTTACAACTTATAATTTTTTTAACAAGCGGTAAAAGATGCCTTTTTAAATCGATGTCGGTTTCTAGTGTTTTATCGTACATCTTTTCTAAATCTTCCATGTCAACAATTTCTTTAACTGTTTTAAGGGCATCTTTATTTTCGGCTTTCAAATATGCTTTTAAATTTTCAGATTCAACATAAATTTCATTTTTTAAAACAAAATAGTCTTCACTTAGTTGCTTAAATTTACTAAATTTCATAATTTTCTCCTTAGTTTTTTAATTATAGCATCAAATTTTTAGATTGTCAATATGAAAATAAATTATTTTTTTAAAAATATTAAGTGAATTTTAGTAATTTTTTATAAATTTTAAAAATTTTTTAAAAATTTTTTTACTATTAATAAAAAAATTAAAATTTGATAAAAATATTTGTTTTAATTAAAATTTTTGATATACTAATTATATGGATAATAAAGATGTTAATAAAGTAGTGCTTGTTGGTTGTGGTAATGTGGGCATGAGTTATGCCTTTTCTATTGTTTGTGGTGGCAGCAATGTTCATGAACTTGTTTTAATAGACATAAACAAACAAAAAGCAGAAGGCGAGGCGCTCGATTTAATGCACGCGGCAAGTTGTTCTAAACATAAAATTACAATTAGAGTTGGCGATTATGGAGATTGTAATGACGCCGACATTGTTTGCATTGCAGCAGGAAGAAATCAAGAAAAAGGCGAAACTAGAATGGATTTAATTGGCAAAAATTTGCAAGTGTTTAAGTCTATTATTGATGAAATTAATAAAACTAAATTTAATGGAATTTATTTAATAGCAACAAATCCGCTAGATGTTATGACAAATGTAACAATGCAATTATCCGGCTTTAATAAATTTAAAGTTATTGGCAGTGGAACAACACTAGATACTGCACGTTTAAAGCACATAGTTGGCGAAGAATTAAACATTAATTATAAAGATGTTAATGCATTTGTTGTTGGCGAGCATGGCGATACAGAAATGATTCCTTGGAGTAATGCAACAATAGGGCTTAATCCAATTAATAAATATTTAAATAAAACAAAAATGAAAAAAATTTTGGCAGAAGTTAGAGAAAGCGCATATACAATTATTCAAAAAAAAGGCAACACTTCTTATGGAATTGGAATGTGTTTAAAAAATATTACCGATGCAATTTTTGAAAATTCTAATTCTATATTTACTATTTCAGTTTATAATTCTAAATTAGATGTAACAATTGGCCAGCCGGCAATAATTTGTCGTGATGGTGTTAGAGAAATTATTTCACTAGATATGAATGAAGAAGAAAAAAAAGAATTTAATAATTCTGTAAAAACAATTAAAGATGTTGTTAAAAAATTGAAATTAAAATAAAGTTTTTTGAATAATAAAAATAAAAAATGAGTAAACCTCATTTTTTTTATTTAGGTAACAAGTTTTTTATTAGTTTATAATTCGTCAATTAAATTTTCAATTTGTTTTAGTGTGTTAAATTCTAAAATTTTAAGTTTGGTTAATGTTGCATTTTTGCTTGCTTTAACATACCACATTAAATGTTTTTTAAAATATGCAACAAGCGTTCGTTCTGTTCTAAAATAATTTTTTAACATATTTAAATGGTTGATTATTGCTTGTTTTTTAGAATATGGTGGGGTAATTCCTTTTAAATTAGAAAATATTTCCGGATTTCCTAGTGCCGCCCTGCCAATCATTACCCCTGCACAGCCAACTTTTTTTGCAAATTCTACATCTTGTTTTGTAGAAATATCGCCACTCCAAAACACAGGAATATTTACCGCTTTTACAAGTTGAGCATAAGCAGATTTGTCAACCGTGCCAGAATAGCCTTGCTCACGCGTTCTAGCATGTAAAGTGATAAAACTTACACCGCAATCTTCACACATTTTGGCAAATTCTAAATAATTAATTTGATTGTTAATTCCTAACCTAAATTTTACCGATACAGGTTTATTAGAATTTTTTACTAATTCTAAAATTATCGATTTCGTTTTTTCGATGTTATTCATCATTGCGCAGCCATCGCCATTTTTTACAATTTTAGGGGCAGGGCAGCCGCAGTTGAAATCAATAAAATTAAAATTGTTAAAAACAGGGTTAGTTAAAATGGATTTTATAGCATTTAAATCATGCCCAAAAAGTTGACATGAACGCAAAGCAGAACTTTCTTCTTTTAATAATTTAAATGTTTTGTCATTTTTATTGTCCAATGCTTTTAAACTAATCATTTCAGTAACAACAAGGTCAGCTCCAAAATCGGCACAAATTTTTCTAAACGCAAAATCGGTTACGCCGGCCATAGGGGCAAGAGCATAAATAAATTTGTTAAATAATTTCTTTTTCATATTAAAATTATAAAATATCATGCAAAAAAACGCAAATATTTTAATTAATAAAAAATTTTTATTAAATTTTGCTTATATTTAATAAATTTCAATTTATTTTTGTTCAAAAAAATAATTTTAAAATATTTACAAAAACTAATTGCATGAAAAAAAATAATTTGCTAACAGGAGCATTAATTTTATCAATTGGCGGCATTTTGGCAAAAATTTTTAGCGCCATTTATAGAATTGGTTTAACAAGAATATTGGGTGGAGAAGGCATAGGGCTATATCAATTGGTTTTTCCGTTTTATTCGTTGTGCGTTGTGCTGGCAACCGCAGGCTTGCCTATGGCAATTTCAAAAGTTATAGCAAAAAATAAAGGCAGCGATAAAATAATTTTAAAAAAAACTATTTCATTTGTTAGTGCAGTTGCTTTAATTTTGACATTTATTTTGTTAATATCAAGCGGCGGACTTGCTAAAATTCAGGGCGAAAAATCTATTGCACTATGCTATATTATTTTATCTCCAACAATTATTATTGCAAGTTTGTCTAGTGTATTGCGAGGTTATTTTCAAGGTAGGCAAAATTTTAGTCCAAGTGCAATTTCTAACATTTTAGAACAATTTGTAAAACTTTCAATAGGCTTAATTTTAAGTTTGGCTTTGGTTAGAATTAGTGTTTATTACGCAATTATTGGCGCAATGGTTAGCATTGTTTTAAGTGAAATTATTTCTATAATTGTGCTTTTACTTTATTTTAAAAAAGAAAAATTTGTTACAACTAATGATAAAACTGTTGAAACTAAAGAAATTTTAAAAGATGTTTTGCCTATAACAGTTTCAAACATTATTTTGCCTATTGCGGCATTTATAGATAGTTTGCTTGTTGTTAATTTGCTTGCTAAAACTTTTACAAAACAAACATCAATTTATCTTTATGGTTTACAGAGTGGAGCGGTTAATAATTTAATAAGTTTGCCAACAATTTTTTCTTTTGCTATTGCAAGCGTAATTTTGCCAAACATTTCTAACACAAAAGTGATGTTTAATAAAAATTTTAAGTTAAATTTAAGTTTAAAATTGATTTTAATTATTAGTGTGCCGTGTGCAGTTTGTTTAATTTTGTTTCCTAATCAATTTATAAATTTACTGTATGCAAAAAGATTGATAGCATTTAATTTAAATGGCAATGAAATTGCCGCTTCGCTGTTGGCAATAAGTGGGTTAGGAGTGGTGTTTTTATCAATTAATCAATTATTTGCAAGTTCGCTTCAAGCAATAGATAAAAGAATTGTAACAATAAAAAATTTAATAATAGCAGTTGTTGCAAAATTTGCAATTGAAATAATTTTTTTACCAACACAAATAGGCATTTGTGCTATGGCGGTTGCCAACACATTTTGCTATTTAATTGTTGCAACTTTAAATTATTTTGAAATTCGTGAAAACTTTAAAATAAAAATATCATTTAACTTTTTTGGCAAATTAATTTTAAGCAATTTTGTTTTAGTGGCTGTGCTTATAATAATGTTTAATGTAAAAACAAATTTTATTTTAACATTAATAGCTCTAATGATTGCGGCAATATATTATTTATTAAGTTTATGTACGTTTAAAATTTATGAAAAAAAAGATATTGCTATGTTAAAGTACAGAAAATATAAAACAAAAAGAAATAAAAACTAAAAAATTTTTAAATTTTTGTTTTAAAATTTAATATTTGGCAAACATTTGTTTGGAGGATTGTATGAATAAAAATGAATTTGTAGATATTGTTAAAAATAAAGCAGGCTTAACAAAAAAAGATTGTAAATTATGTTTAAATGCTTTTGTTGAAGTTATTAAAGATGCGTTAAAAAATGGAGAAAGCATAACCTTATCAAATTTTGGCAAATTTAAAGTTAACGAAATAAAATCTAAGCCTATGTATGATTTTAAAACAGGCAAAACTAACATAATAGAATCAAGAAAAACGCCTGCGTTTAAAGCAAGTGATAATTTAAAAAGAAGTGTTAAATAAACACTCCTTTTTTGTTAAAAATATAAAATTTTTTAAAAATTTAATAAATTTTATATATTTTTTTAATTTTTTAATCTTTTTTTCGTTTATTTTTAAAAAATTTTTGAATTAAAATTTTATTTTCTTGTTCATATTCGGTTAATTGACATGCTGTTGTTGTGTGATTTAATGTGTTGTTTAAAATGTTGAAACGAGAAATTCCGCCGCTGTTTTCATCTTTAACCGCATAAAACAAATTTTTTATTCTGGCGTTAACTATTGCTCCTGCACACATCGGGCAGGGTTCAAGAGTAACATACATATCGCAATTGTCTAATCGCCAAGATTTTAATTTTTTGTTGGCTTTTTCTATTGCTTTAATTTCGGCATGATGAGTTGCAATTTGGTCTTTTTCTCGGCTGTTATAAGCGGTGGAAATTATTTTGCCATTTTTAACAATAACTGCTCCTATTGGAACTTCGTCTATCAATTCGGCTTTGTAACCTAGAATAGTAGCCTTTTGCATTGGATTCATATTTTTCTCCTTTAACCTTATTTTGCATAAAATGAAGGGCAAAGTCAATTTGATTTGCATATTCTTTTGCTTTTTGTAAGGCTAAAAGAGGAATGTCTTTGTTCTTTGCATAAATTTCTGGTAAACTTTCTTCGCCAATTGGATGTGGCAAATTTTCATTGCCTACTTCAAAAGTATAAGCAGGAATTTTTAAGGTTTGAATACACCAATCTTTGTAGCCGCCTGTTGAATTCTCAGTAAAGATAAGTGGATATCCAGTTAATTCACTAAAACTTTCGCCAATTGATTGGTCTCTTATTAAATTTTCACTTGTCATTCCTTCAAAACCATAATAAATTACATTTCCCTTTGTGTGGTAAGAAATTGTAAGCAATGGTCGTGTTTGAAGGGTAAAGTTAATTAAAGAGTGAACTTCACGCTCACTTTCAGGGTAAAAACCAACAAAATCTTCGGTTGCGGGGCAAAACACATTTTGACTTCCACCGCCCCAATTAGCATTAAAATTAGTGTTTAAATCCACCAAATTTATGTTAGCTTTATATTGAGAAAAATCTAAACTTCCGTTGTTGGCAGAAATTAAATAATTTCGTGTAATTTCGCAGCCAACCGAGTTTATTCCGTCAAGCACAAGTTCTGCACCATCAGGGTCAACCAAAAACACAAAATAAATTCCTCCGCCTTTTACAAGGTCATTTAAATATAAATTTCTTGCCATTTCAACAAGTAGAAGTGAAGTGATGTATTCTCTTGCATGTATGCCTGCCTGAATTAAAATTTGCACGCCAGAATAATCGCCAACATGAGTTGCAAGCAAATTTTTGCCCAAAACAGATTTGCCTGCATTAAAAAGTTCTAAACCATCATCTTGTAATGCTACAATTTTATTAATTAATTCTTGATATGTCATAAAATCTCCTAAAACTATAATTTAAATATGACTTTTTAAGAATTTTTGTTAATTTTTAATTAAAATATAAAAAAATGCTAGTTTAAATGATAAATTAGCAATTTTTATAAACTATTTTTTATTTATGGAATTTTATTTGAGTATTTTAAAATTTGTTTTATTTGTAAAATTTTGTTGTATATGTTAAATGTTATTTTATATTTATAAAATTTTATGAAATTTAAATCAATTTATTTGTGATAAGAAATATTGTTTATAATTGTAAAAGCTCTATACAATTGTTCTAAAAAGATAACTCTCATTAATTGATGCGGAAAGGTCATTTTAGAAAAAGAAATTTTCTCTTTGCACAACTCTTTTATTTCGTTATATATGCCGTTAGAAGCACCAATAATAAATGAAATTTCGGCATTGGTCAATGTTAAATTTTCTAGTTTTTTTGCAAATTCATTACTTGAGAACATTTTTCCTTGAATGTCCAAGCAAATAGGATAGCCTTCTATGTGTTTTTTAATTTCTGTTGCGTCCTTTTGCAGTGCAATTAAAATGTCTTTTTCATGGTTAGATTGTGCAATATTTTCTTTAATTTCTACAATTTTTAAATTGGCAAACCGCGATATTCGTTTAGAATATTCGTTAATTGCGTTTACTAAATAATTTTCTTTAATATCTCCCACGCAAATTAAATTAATTTTTAACATTAAATAATCCCCCAAATGAAAGTAGATATGGTAATTAAACAACCTAACACCAAACTTGAAATTAAAAATACTTTATCTAAAAACGAAGTTTTGCATGCCGATTTTTTTTCTAAACGCAAATTATTGTTTTTAGCCCAAGCAAGATTTAAAATTAAATTAGCTTGATTTATTTTTTCTTGTGCTTCACTAAGCGGCAATTTTTCCAATTCCAGCGATATTAAAATTTTTTTAACGTCATTTTTAGCACGTTCTCTTGCTAACATTGTTACCAAAATGTAATACGCAAAAATTAATAAAATTACCAAAACTGTTGTTGAAAATACATACACAAACACATTTTTTGCAAGTGTTGAGGTTATTGTTTCAACAAACCTTGCAAATGGCCAATTTAAATAATAACCATAATAGAAATAACTAGATAAAAAATTGTTCATGAAATGGATTATCATTGAAGGAATAATGCTGTCTGCAACCAATGCGACGTAGCCCATTAAACAACCTAAAATTGCGGCATAAAAGAATTGATTAATGTTAAGGTGCATAAATCCAAATAAAATTGAAGATGCGAAAAGGCAAATTCTTGGATTTGCATATTTTTTTCCTGCGAAAAGCATAATTCCTCTATGCAAAAATTCTTCACAGATGCCAGGCAACACGGCAGATAATAAAAATTCTTTTAATAGCAATTTATAGGTCAGTTTTACCGTGGTGGCTTGATACAAATTTTCATAGCCAAACAAACTTATTATGCTAGAAAAAACATTTGCAACAAACGAATTTATAAAATATAGAACAAGGCCAATAAGAACGGTTATGCCAATCATTTTAGCCGATATTTTTTTTAATCCCACATCTTTTAATGTTTGTTTTTTATTTTTAGAAATTAATAAAGTGTACATAATTAGCGGAATTGCAAACATTACAACAATTTGAATTAGAAAAGAAGAAAATATATCGTTGGTTATAATTCCGTTGTAGCCCAAAACAAAAATGATAGCAACGCATATCATTGCTGTAAAATAAATAAAATTGAGTTTAAAATAGTTTTTATTTTTCATAATTTACCCTAAAATATTTATAACATTAACAACAATCCAAACCACAAGCATTATTGAAAATGAAATCGATAAAAATTTTTTATCTTCTCCTTGCAATTTTTGTTTCTGTTGTTTACTGTTTTTTAAAATGAAGTACAAAACCACAGTTAAGAATGCAACCAACAATAAAACGGCATAAATGTAAAAACTAAAATGATTAAAGCCTAAATTTATGTTAAAATAAGAAATTGTTATAGATAAAAAGTTGTTTATAAAATGCACAACCATACAATATATTATGTTGTTTTCATTGTACATTATTACTCCAAGCAACAAACCCATAAGTATTGGATAAATCAATTGCTGGAACGAAGCATGAAACAAAGCAAACATTAAAGCGGAAACTACAATTGAAAATACTTTTCCATAATTTTTTAAGCTTTTTAAAATTAAACCTCTAAATAATAATTCTTCACAAACTGCAGGTAGCAGGGCAAGGGAAAAAATAGATATAATATAATTTTTTGTGGTTAAAGTATAAGGGATTTCAGTTAATTTTGCACCCCATGTTAAAAATAATTTATCTAGGCTAGCAACTATTGGATATAAATAAAAGAATGCTAAAATGCCAATGGCTAAATACATTAAAATTTTGTAAGGCTTAGGTTTGGAAATAATATAATTATTCTTTTTTTTGTTAAAGAAAAAAAATACTGCTAACAGAGTTGCGTCTAACACTAAAACTGTTAAAAAATAGCCAAAACTATTGTTTAAAAAATTTTGAATGCTAGAAATGTTTTTGTTTGCAATTGAACCAATGCTCATAGCAATAAGAGTAAATATTAAAACGGCAGTTTGAGAAAAGGCAAAACCTAGCAAAAATGCCAAACAACCATCTTTAACTTTTAAATGTTTTTCTTCCATAACTAACATTATACAATTTTTTGTTAAAAAATCAATCAAAAAGTTCAAAAATAAATATATTTTCATATATTTAAATATGAAAGAATTGGTTTATAACAAAAACATATCAAACAAAGAACTTTTAGATAATAACATTTTAATAGAAAAAACGGCAGAAATAGAAGAAGGTGTTATTTTAGAAAATTCAGTTGTTGTAAAGGGTAATAGCCTAATTAAAGCAAACGCAAAAATTGGCAGTTTTAGCGTTATTAAAGATGCTATAATAGAAGAAAATGTTGTTGTACATTCAAGCCAAATTGAAAATTCAGTTATTGGCAAAAATAGTACTGTTGGTCCATTTGCTCACATTAGGCTTAACAGCGAAGTGGGAGAGAACAACCGAATAGGCAATTTCGTTGAACTGAAAAATGCAATAACAGCAAAAAATTGCAAAATGGCACATCTAAGTTATATTGGAGATGCAATTATGGGCGAAAATTGTAACATTGGCTGTGGCGTGGTTTTTTGTAATTACAATGGAAAAATTAAACAAAAGTGCGAGCTGGGAAATAATGTTTTTGTAGGCTCTAATGTAAATTTAATTGCACCAATTGAAATAGGAGATAATGCTTACATTGCCGCAGGCAGCACAATAAATAAAAATTTAAAAAATGGCGAGTTTGCTATTGCTAGAACTAGGCAAGAAATTAAGACTGATTTTAAAAACCCATATATAGATAAAGATTAATTTTAACTTATATTAACGATTTAAAAACAAATAAAAAAATATGAAAATTTATTAGATTTTCATATTCTTTATAAATTTTAAAATTTTTTATTTTAATAAATTTTTCTTATTTTTCAATAATTTTTTTGATTTTTATTGAATTTTTGCTTATTTTTTGTTATTTTTTAAAAATTTTTGATAACTTTTATAAATTTCTTCAACAATTTGTTCAACTGTTTTATTTGAACTATCTATAACTAAATTGTAATTTTTATAATTGGTGTTGTCTATTTGATAAAGTTCTTGATAACGTTTGTTTTCACTATTCCATCTATCACACAACAAGTGTTTTGCATGCGCAATTGAATTGGCAGGCTCATTTTCTCGTTTTGCTTCAAACAAACGTTTTGCAGCAGTGTTTTCATTTACATCTAAAAATACCTTATATGAGTATGGAATAAAATGCCATGCTAGGCGAGAATCTATAATAATATTGTCATTAATTCTATTTTTGCCAAGTTCTTTAACTTGATTGTCTATTTCTGCATCAATTTTTTTTATTCGTTCATCATTATTAAAATCTAAAATATTGTTAAGATTAAGTTGTTTGCTTATTTCTCTAAACATGTCGCCTGTTGAAATGTAAGCAAAATTATAATTTTTAGCGAAAGCTTTGCCAACACTGCCTTTGCCACTGCATGGCTTTCCGGTTAAAGATATAATCATTCTTGCACCTCAATGTCGTAATGCCCATCACCTTGATTGAAATTTTTTTGATTGTAATATTCTATTTGATTATTTAAATTGTCAAGTTGCTGTTTTTGCTTTTTTATTTTTGCATTTTTGTTGTTTATTATTATAATTTGAGCAAAAGATAAAACAACCAAAAATATAATTATGGCAATTGCAATAATTACAAACAAATTAATGTGTTTGGTTGGCTTGTTTTTTTGTTCCATTTTTCTTCCTTTTAGTTAAAACATTATACCACTTATTTTGCAAAAAAACAACTAAATTATTGGTAAGTTTTTTGCACCATAAAAAGCCAACTAAAATTGCAAAAATTAAAACATAAGAAATTTTGCCAAAATTAAAAAAATTAATTAAAAATATATAAAAAAATGAAAAAAATGTGTAAAAAATGCCTTCAAAAATGATTTTTTGAAAAATTTTTTGATATTTTTTTAAAAATAAAATTGAAAATAATTGAAAAAATAATCCAAAAATTAAACCAAAAAAAATAAAAATAAAAAAACAATTTAATTGATTTGTTGTGCTAAATATCATTTAAAAATTTTCCTAAAAAATGAAGTTTTTGTTTTTGCTTCTACAAATTTAATTGAATTAATATTGCCGGTTATTTCCGCTTGCAAAGTGTTATTTTCTAATTTAATTAATTCTAAATTTTCGCCAGAAATTACAATTCCGCCAAAAACAGTGTTTAACTGAATTAAATCTGGCTTTAAACTTATTATTTTATTTGTGCCAGATATGTTTAAATTTTGTCTGTTTTTTAAAATTATTGTTTGTTCTTTTATCTCTTTATTTTCCATAAATTCCTCTTAAATTAAATTATTAAAAAATAGGCTAAAATATGAATAAAATATTTTTAAATAATTTTTAATTATTTTTTGTTAATTTTTATTTGACAGAATTTTACATATTTTTTATAATTAAAATAATTAATTTAATTTTAATATTTATAAGCATTTAGGTTAAATTAATTTTAGGGGAATTATGAAAAAATTTTATGGTTTTGCGTTAATATTTATTGTGTTGTTTTCGTGCATGTTTTTTTCTGCGTGCGGAAATAAATATAAAAAATTAAATATGACATTTGTTAATGAAGCGAACGAAGAACTTTCCGAAATTAATTTACTTTTAGATGACAATGCTAGCGAGCCAAAAAATGAAATAAAATTAGGCGTTAAATTTTCAGGGATTAAAGATGCCGACATTGGTAACATTTTTATTGAGTGTGAACAAGGATTAGTATCTTCAGCAAAAGATTTAACTTTTAATGCAAAAACTTATTACTTTACTATATCTGCTTTAAAACCCGGCAGCGGAGAATTAAAAGTTACTCACTTAGCCTCTAAAAAAACTGAAACCATAAATTTGAATGTTGACCAAAAATCTTACAATTTAACCGCAAGCGACCATAAATACATAATATCAATACCTAACGAAGCTGAAAAAGTTGTAAATTTAAATTTAAAAGAAATGATAAATCTTTCTCCTTTTGGTAGCACAGATGAAATTTTCTATGCGTGGGACGAAACCAACTCTGCTATTTCGAGCCAATATTTGCGCACAAATTATAAAACCATTAATGGAGATAATGTAATTGATAATTTTACAGTTTTGCCACAAATGTTAGACGGAACTGAAATTAAAGTTTACCCTATAACCGCAATGGAAGGGTATGATAATACTGCATATAAAAACGAAAAAATTACACTTGTGTTTAAAAAGGTTTTAACAGAAGATAGCGTGGCATTAACAACAGACGATTATCATAAAGATTATTTAAATGACACCATTTATTTAATTGCAAATGACAGTGATTTTGATGGCAGTGAAAATAATTATTATGAATATAGATATTTAAGGCTAGAGTTAAAGCGAATTCTTGCTGATGGTGGGTTTGAAAGTTTAACTTCACAAAATAGTTATGGAACTAATAATTTGGATTTTTATGATTATTCAATTGAAATTTCCAACCCAAACATAACTTGGCAACGAGAGAATGATAGCATTTTAATTTTTGCTTTAGAAAGCACCGCAACCGATGTTGATGTAAAAATTTCACTTGTTCCCAAAAATTGTGTGGGTGAAATTGAAACAATTGTTAAGCACATTAAAGTAAAAGGGGAAATAAAGCCAAGAACAATATCAGCAACAATGCAGGGAAACGAACTAGACCCAAACAAAAGTTATGATTTGTTAGATTATTATGTAAATAGCAATGCAGGGGCGTTGTTTAAATTCAATCCAGTTATTAGCCAAAGTTTTGCCGATTTAAAAAAGATGAGGCTAATTGTTTCGCCTGCAATTCTAAATGTTAGGCTTAACGCACAAACCGGCTTGTGTAATGTTTACACCGATGATACTTTTAGCCAAGTTAAAACCGATTTTTCTGATTTAGGCGTTAATGTAAGAACAAATTTATATCTAATGAATTTTTACATTGCTCGCGTTAGCAATCCTATAAGATTTTATTTTAATCAGCAAGATAAAAAGTTTTATTCCGAATTGATAGACGAAAGCATGAACATTTACATTAAATATGAAGAAAATGAGAATAAATACAATGCAACAAATTTGACCTTATCGCTTTCAGTAACAACTTGCTACACAGGTAATTTGAAATATTTGCAAAACATTAAAGGTTGCTCGCCTGTAACCATTAACTTTTTAAACACAAAAGGCGTTGCAGGCATGGAAGTTTTTGCCGGACATTTAAACACTGAAAATGGCGTGAGCATTGTTAATTATGGCAAATTGTTAGGTAAGGACAATAAGTCTAGCAACCCAACAGATACAGGCAAAACAATAGAAATAAACAGGCTAGAAGGTGTGGATAGAGATAACACATTTTTCGCAAACAAAGGCTCGTATTTGCTAGATGTTAGAAACGTTATTGGCGAGGTTGGAGAAAATAACACAATATCTGCTGCCACCTTTAATGTTTCGGTTAGCGAAGGCGGATTATTATTAAAACAATATGATTCAACCACAGACGAAAATGGCTTGGTTGTAAATGGGGAATATGTGCAAGGTTCTAACAGCATTGAGTTTAGTTATGACAGCACCGCTGTTTATGCTAGCCATTCCATACTTTTGGTGTTTAACAAACAAACCGAAATTGGAGAATACACCATTACATTTACACATTCTAGCGGTTATGTAAGAACAATAATTTGCCATGTTTATGAAAAATTGGAAACACAGGACATAAATTCTGGCATTATAAATTCAATTAGTTCGCTTGGAGATTACGCTTACGATTTAAGTTTAGTAGAAAATGCCAACAACAGCATTTTTGATGGTTATATTGTAGATAACGCAACAAACAAAAAGGTGGACTACATTATTTCGTCACACAAAGTTATAGATTTTGAAATTGTTTTAGATAGCAAATTTATTAATTCAAAAATAGTCAATTCATACAATTTTGAGGCAGACATTTGGCAGGGCGATGAAGATACAAATGAATATGTATCGCTAAATAAACGCAACTCCGCTTTAAAGTTGGAGTTTATTAAAGGCACAATAATTAACGGTCAAAAACGCTATGTGGAAGTTAAATTTATTGTAAATGTAAACAAGTATGAAAATCTTGAACAAGTAGGAATAGATAACCTTTATGTTTCTAAAACCTTTTTTGCGTTTGAGCCTATTGAAGATAGCAACATTAATCTTTATGCAAACAACAAAAATAATTCACAAATAACACGCCATCCGTATGGCTCGCTTGGAGCGTATTTTAACGGAACAATAAATAATGTTAATTATTCCGCTTTAAACCTTGAAATTCAAATGGACAACAATTTAAAGCAATATATAAATCCGCAAACTCAAACTAATTTTATGGGTACCGATGGCAACCAGTTTGCAGTTGTTTGGTCTAGTGAAGAAGATAGTTCATTTAACTTTTTAGGCAATCAAACGGGTTACGCAATTTATTTGTCCGTTGCAGGCGGCGTTAACACAACCGAACACGATGCGTATGTTTACGCTACAATTAAGCAGTTTAATCGTTACATAATTAAACGCTGTACAGTGCATATTGTTCAACCTATTATAACAGATAGTTTGGAAATTTTAAGCAAATTAAATGTTAACGAAATTGAACAAACACAATATTTAAACCTTAAAACAGGGGAAACTCAAAATTTAAACGTTAACGCCTTGTCTAGCAAAGGGGAATTATCGTTTAGCGATAATATAATTATGATTGCTGTGTCGGGCGGAAATGTTGTTTCTTCCTACGAAGATGAAACTGCGTTAATTTATATCAACAATGACGAAAAATCAATAACAATTAACAATACGCAAGACTTTATTGCAAGAAACATTCAACTTGTAATTTTTGGTAAGGACGCTTTAAATAAAGATATAAGTTTAAATTTATTTAATTCATTAGAAAGTTATTTAATTGAAGGGCATAAAAATGCTTATGCAAGAATAGGACTTATAATATCTAATGGAACAAAGGAAAATCCATTTATAATTAACAATTCGTTAGATTTTTGGAATATAAAAACAGGCGAAGAAAACAAAGATATTTATTATACTTTAATGGCAAACATAAATTTAAACACTTCAAAAGACACACATTCGGCAATAGATAATTTTTATGGAAACATCAATTCTTACGCGGAATATTTGCCTAACAATGAAGTTAAGGAACAATATGTTTATTCAATTTATGGAATATCTTTAAACAACAATTTAACAAACTTGTTTACAAACTTTAATGGAAAAATATCTAACATTAATTTTATAGTGAACTACGATTACAATTTAACTAATGCAAATGCTAATTTAGGTTTAATTAGTGAAAATTATGGTACACTAACAAATATATTTACAAACATTTCGGGCAATGCCGTATTAAATGAAAATGCCGACTTTGGCGGCTTGGTTGGAAGAAATGTTGGAACAATAATTTACACATCTGGCAATTTAATTGGCGTTAGCGGAGATATTGCAATTTCTGGCATAGGCAAAGTAAATTTTGGCGGTTTGGTTGGACTTAACGATGTTGAAAACATATTAATAGGCGGAATTTCTGGCGTAAACAACGGCACAAATTCAATTTTAAACAATAATTATGCTTATATGCCAAAGGCAATAAATTCGTTAAATGCGTTTTCACTTGTTTTAAACAACAGCGGAGCATTAAGCAGTGTTAATGTAAACGCAAGCGGTTTAACAAATGCCGAAAGTTCAGTTGGCGGCGTAGTTGGCGTTAACAAAGGCAACATTTCTAATGCTTATGTAACAGGTAATGTTATTGGCAAAAACAATGTAGGCGGAATTATTGGTAAAAACGATTGCGAAAATAGAGATTTGCAACTTTCTTATGCTTTGGCAGATATTTCAAGCGGAGATAATTATATTTCGTCTATCGAAATATCTAACGCGTCAAAACAAAAAAGTTATTGCTTATCTAATTTAACTTCTGCTGCAGTGGTTAAGGGCGAAAACAATGTGGGCGGAATTGTAGGTTATGACCTTTCAGGTAGTTACCTATCTTGTAAATATCAAATTTTACAGGGCAACAATAACGCCGTTTTAGGCAATGAAAATGTTGGCGGTTTGGCAGGTTATAGTAAATTTGGCGTGTTTAAGTTCTGCTCGGTTATGAGTTATAGAATAAATTATTCTAAGTTAGATGCCATTTTTGAAAATGTTAAGGTGGCAGACATTCAAGGAGTAAACAATGTAGGCGGTTTAATTGGTTATGCTGAAAATAGCACAGAGCATTTGGAACAATTGGCAGAAAACGAAACAAAATCTACAACAATTTTATATTGCAGCGTAAATGCTTTTGTTTGCGATGAACAAAATGGTGAAAATGTTTATGGAATAATAGGCAAAAATTTAAATAGTTCGGTAGTGTTTAATGCTTATTTTGTTGGTGCAATATGCACAAAACAAGGCACATCTTTGCAAGGCATTGATGTTAATGATGGCAATTTAGCAATAGCCGATGACAATACAATTTATTATTATTGTTACTCAATAAATGCGGTTAATATAAACAACATCAACAGTCCAGCAAGTTATGGCTCGCCAGAGCAAAATTTTGAAGATGCCGTAGCAACTAACAAGACTTGGAATAAATCTAACGAAATAAATGGCGGAAATTATTATATTATAGACGATAGCAATCAACCTATTTTTGAATTAACTCCAACAAATTTAACCGTGCAAGTTTATAACGGAATTGGCAGTTCAAATGATATTTTGCACTTATATTATTATGAATTTTTGTTAGATAGGCAAAACGAAAACTATAACGAAATTTACACATATTTAACAGATAAATATAACAAAATTAGCATAGATGAAGTTTTAAACATAACAACTGATTTAGACAGCCAAAATGTGCGTATTGCGGTTGAAAGTTCTAACCCAGATGTTGTTACAATTAAAGACGAAAAGTTTTTAGTTATAAATAAAATAGGCGAAACGGTTTTAACATTTTATTCAGTGCTTAACACCAACATTAGGTGTGAAGTAAAATTGATAATTACCGCACCTATTGGAAATTTTGACTTAAGCACAAATAGCAGTGAGTCTGGCTCAATTAATGAAACAACTCAAAACATTGCTAAGGGCAAAGGCAAACAATTTTATGTGGTGTCTAATGGCAGCGTTGCCGAGGCAATTCAAGGCGTGGCAAATGGGCGAAGATTGAATTATTTATACACTACAAGCAATCAAGTTTGGCTAGAAGTTAAAATTAAAGCAATAGATTTAGATGCAAGCCAAATAAGTGATTATTTATCAATAAGCAGCCTTGTTCCTGAAAGCAATGGAGAATTTGCAGTTGTTACATTAGACCCAACAACTCCATTTAGCATTCAAGTTTTACAACATTTGCCAGAAACTGAATTTAATTTTACAATAACTCCATTCAAAAAGGTAAATGTGAATGATGAAGAATTGGTTATAACCGACATAGATATAAATTCAAACACTAAAAACATAACCTTTAATTTAAAAACCTTCCAAGGCCCAACGGCAATAAGTCTTTCTATGGAAGAAGTAAATTTATATCCTAACGAACGCACAATGTTAACGGCACTAATTTCAACTGATTTAAAATTGTCGCAAGAAGATTATTTAACAGCCGACAAAATTGTGGAAAGCATAAAATACAAAAGCCTAACAGAATTTGAACAAGACAACAAATTTAACGAAACTTCAACGCAGGTTGAAAGGGAAGATATAGCGTCATTTGTAATTTTTAACCGATATATTTTAGAAGATAGTTTAGGCAATGCTATAGAAGAAAGTTTAGGCAATGAAAATAGCATAGCAAGGCAAAAAGTTTATTACACAATTGTAATAGATGAAAATGTAATTGAAGAATATCTTACAAAGGCCGAGCCGGTAATAATGCAAATTAATTTTGCAGTGGAAAATGTAAAAAACGGCATTATATTTAAGGTTTATCCGCAACGGATAGATAACATCGAAATTAAAAATTATTATTTAGATAAAAGCGAAAGTGAAGAAGGGCAGTATGTGGTTAGCGATATGCTTCGCCCTAATGATGAAGGTTTAATAATAATAGACCTTGCACCAGAAAATGCCTATTTTGACCATCTTGAAATTACCGACACAACAGGCAATGAAGAAATTTTATTTACTCAACTAACATCAATTGGCGGAACAAGGCTAGATAGAATGGATGCAATTGCAACTAATGGCAAGGGAATAAAATTAGTTAAGGATTATAAAGAATATAATAATAAAATATATGTAGCAACATTTATAGATTCAAGATATTCTTCTAAAATTCATACAATTAAGGTTGTTGCTTATGATGACGAAGGCAATGTTATATTAGAAAGCCAGCCATTTAACATAGACATTAAAATGAACCCTTCAATAGAGATGAGTTATGTAAATCCTAAAGGCGAAGAATTTAATAATGTAGATTTAAACAACGAGCCAATTTATTTAGCAAAAGGCGTGCCAGCTAGGTTGCATGTTAACATAAAAAACACAACTGAAAAAGCCGATTTTAGCAAAAAATTAGTGGCAGAAAATGACAGCGAACTAAATTTTGACGATTGGTTTAGCATTGAGGAAAACACAAACAATCCAGGCTATTATACATTAGAAGTTGTTAATTTTGACAATTCAATTTTAGGCGCAACTTTAACAATTACCGCTTCAACATTTGTAACTTTAAACAATGGCAAAAGGCAAGAAGCAGCGCCTTGCACTCTTAAATTTAAAATTGTGGAATTTGTTATTCATAATATAAGTGTTAGCCATAGCCGCGTGGAATATAACAGCACTCAACAAGTTATTGATGGCGACTTTGGAGTTGATAACATTTTAACCTTCTATTTTAGTGCAACCGATATAAGTTATAACAACAACGATAGTTATTGGAAAACCGATTATGTTTATACTGAAGAAAATTACAAAACTAACACTCAAACAAGTTCAGCTGGTGCAATTAATGCAATTTATTCTATTTTAAAAGAACTTAACACCACACTTAACTATGTTAATTTTGGCATTGAAGATAATAATTTAACATTAACCAACAATGGCAAACAAGTTATAGAAAGCGATAGCGAAAATGTAATTGCGGAACTTTCTATTAAAGAATTTAATGAGGAAAATCTGCTAGACGATAAAATAGTTTTAATTGTAAATGAAAATAATTACAATGTAAACTTAAACTTTAATTTGCAATTGAGTTTGCAGCCATATTCTAACCTTGAAAATGCAAATAATAAATTTGCATATTGTTGGCTAATTGCCGAGCCTGACGATAGCACTATTCAAGAGTATGATTATAATTATTTGCTAAACTTTTCAAACACAACCTCTTTCTTGCGTCCAGAATTAGTTACAAATGCAGAGGAATTTTTAAACATAGACAATGACGAAACAAAAAATTACATTTTAGCAAATGATATTATTTTAGAAAATTACACGCCAATTGATAGGCATTTTGCTTCATTTGACGGCAACGGAAGAAAAATTATAATTAGAAGTTTTGCAAACTTTAATCAGCCAGAAATTTATATGGGCTTGTTTAGGCAAATTTATGAAGATATGGCAGTTTTAAATTTGGAAGTTGTTTACGATATGGACTATGACTACAACTATGAAAATAGGCTAGGTTATTTCAACGCAAACAACACAAGCCAAAACGTTTATAAAGAAATTGCACCAGTAAACGATGTTCAATATACTTCCGCATTGTTTGGCGGCTTGGCTGCACAAAACTATGGCATTGTTACAAATTGCCAAGTGTCAGGCGGAATAGCAATGCGTGCCACTGCTATTGAAAATTTGTCAACTGATATGACAATTAACTTCAACGTAGGCGGATTAATTGGCGAAAATTATGGCTACATAACAAACAGCGATAGCCGAATTACACTTGCTGGTTGTGCAAACATTGGCGGCTTTGTTTATGCAAATTATGGCATAATTTCATCAAGCGGCTTTGATGCGTCAAATGCAAGCAATGAACTAAGCAAAATTGATTATTCCTTAAATGTTTCTTCAAAGCAAACTTTAAGCGTGCGAAACAGCGGACATATTTTTGCCTACGATTTAATAACCGCTTCAAAAGTAAACATTCATTGCTTTGTTGGTGGCTTTGCTGTGTATAATTATACAAATTCAAGTGTGCAAAGCATTGAAAATTCTCAAATTTCAATGTGCTATGTAGAAACAGGTGCAAATGGTTTGTTTAGCAACATTGACGGCTTTAACTTTTCACTAGGTGGGTTTGTTTATTCTAATTCCAGCCAAATTTTTGATTGCTACACAAATTATAAAACATTTGGCAGTGCAGGTGAATTTTCTGGTTTTGTTATTGAAAATAATGGAACAATCTCCACTTGTTACACTTATGTGAACAATGGCAATTGGACAGAATCAGGCTTGCGCAATATGTTTGCACCAAAAAACACACAAGGCATTTCTAATTGCGTTGAAATTATAAACAAGCAAGCAGGCAACGGCTCGGATTTCTACGATAGAGAAAAGAAAGTTGAAGGTGTAGAATGCGTTGCGGTTGAAAACAGATTTAATCAATCCTATTACAGCGGATTTAGGTTTGGAGATAACGCTAACAGCGTGTGGAAACTAGAGCGAAATGTTTTGCAGCCAGAAGCAAGCAATTTGCCAAAACTAGTAGCAACATTAACAAAAGTTAAATTTGATTATTCAAAATTGAAATTGCAGCCAGAAACATCGGTTAATTTGCCAGAACAATATTATGGTTTAAAAGCAATAGTGCGTCAGGAAACCGAAACAGATAACGGCACAACGCAATATGAATATGTGCCACTAGATAATGGCTACGGCATGGCAAATAATCCTATTGTAATTTACAATTTAGCAGTATGGAATTATTATTTTACTAACCAAAAATATAACAACAGCTATTTTAGAATTGTTGCCAACATAAACTTTGGAAACACGAATAGGCCACAAACAATAACTTCTACATTTAGCGGAAATTTACAAGGCAATAACATGACAATGCAGAATATTATGATTTTCTCCTCTGATAATTTAATGTCTATTGGTTTGTTTAAAGATATTGTTGCAATTAATAATCCAGAAGTTCCTAATGTTGTTGCAAATTTAAATTTACAAGTTTCATCAATTCGTGCTTCAGGAACACAAGCGGTTGGCTTGCTTGCCGGCATTATAGACGGATTTAAAATCTACGGCATTAAAGTTGGCTATGCTCCAGATGCAACAGAAGGTGGCAAAATTATTGTGGGCAAAAATGCGGTTGGCGGTCTAGCAGGGCTAATTCGTGGAAGTTTCGATATTGACGGTGTTGAAAGCAGTGTGGGTGCAAATAGTGCAAGTTTATCTTCAGGCAATAGCTATAGCGTGTATAAATCGGTTAATAATAGAGAAGAAATAAGCAGCAATTTAAAAGATGTTTATTATGCAGGTGCAATTGCCGGCATAGTTGACGGCTACACTAATTCCGCTTTTAACATAAACAAAGAAAGAAACATAAACAGCAACTATTTAAAAGTTAAAAATGTAACCTTAACAGAAGGAGTTACAATAATTGCCAATACAGTTGGCGGATTATTCGGCTTTGTGGGCGAACAGGTTATGGTTGAAAATGCTAACGCAAACATAACATCTGGCAATTTGCAAGGCATACAATATTCCGCTGGTTTGATTGGTGAAAATCGCGGTGTTTTAAAAGATAGTTCATTTATTTTCAATTCAAGCAGCATTAATATATTTGCTCGTGCAACAAATGTTTCGGCAGGTTTGGTGGGCTTAAACCTTGGCGGACTTGTTTACAATTGCACAGCAGAAGTCAACATAATAAAAACAAACGATAATTCAACTGTTGGTGGCATTGTAGGAAGAAATGTTAATGGCTTTGTTAAAGATTGTACCTTTAAAGGCGAACTTTTAGGCTATTTTACAGGTGGCATTGTTGGCTCGCAAATTGATTATTTACTTTATAGTTCGCCAAGTTTGTCTGCAGGCAGTTTGTCGGCAGATTGCAGGCTTGAAACTGTAATTCCTAATGAAGATTTAACATATTTGGTAAACTCTACAAAATTAGATAATAAGTTGGACAATGTAAAATTAGATATTTCAACAATCGTTTATTGGCAAGAAAATTTAAACACTTTCTATTCATTCTTGGCAGGCAAAAAGAACATGCTTGAAGCATTGTTATATTCACGAGTTCTTGGCTTAGCGGTTGGCACACTTCAAGTTGGAAAACAAGATAATCCGCCTGAAATTTACTCAACAAACAAATTTATTTCAAGTTTTGGCTACGATGTGGAAAACAAGCAATTTGTTATAAATGGCAGTCAATCAATTGATGCGGTTGGTTTAATTGAAAATGCCGACATTGGTGGAGTTAGTTATAACACTCCATTTGCAAATATTGTAAAATTGCCAGGAATTTCAGGAAATTACTTTATGTATTTAATAGGTGCTAAATTAGAAAGTTTTGATTCATGGGCAAGAGATAAATATTCAAACGAAACTGTAATTTTCACAAATCAAAATGTGGTAAATTTAAAACTTTCTAGTGCTACGGCTTCGTTGGGAGAAGAAGATAATTTAAACCTTCAATCAGGCGAAAATTTTGACTTCTATATTTATTTGAATGCAAATAATTATACTTCAATTGCCGATATAAATTTAGAAGCATCTTATGATATTTATGCTCCTATTTTAAATGAAGAATTAGGCGGCGGAATTTCTTGCTATGCTTTAAGTTTTGACTATTCACATATCAACAATGTTGCAAATTTAGCAGGCGAGTTGGAAATTTCTAGTTCAATTAATGAATTAGAAAAAAATAATCCTGTTATAACTTTATTAACTGCAAAAATAAGTCAGGACAATAATGGTGAAAATAAAAAATTAATTTCAACAAATAATAAATGTTCAGTACAATTTAAAAAAGATGTGCTTAACATAACTTATAGTTTTAATATATATAATAATTTTTAATGTTAAAATTTTAGTTTTATTTAAAAGTAATTTTGTTAAATTAAAACATTGCAATAAGTTTAATTGAACTAAGGCAATTGTAAACGTTAAATATACATGCTATTTGCATTACATTAAAATTGTTAGGGTTGACAAAATTAAAAATTTATGATAAAATTTTTGCATGAAAATTAATTACAATCAGTTAATGCAAAAGGAAATTGCTAGCTTTGGCACTAAGCCAAAGCTAGTTTTGCATTGCTGTTGTGCGCCGTGTTCTTCTGCGGCAATAGAACGTATTAAAGATTATTTTGATATAACTTTTTTGTTTTTTAATCCTAATATTTACCCTGAAAGTGAATATAATTTACGCAAACAAGAATTTAAAAAATTGGGCGTTTCGGTGGTGGATTTAGGCTATAATCATAATGAATTTTTAAATTTAGTAAAGGGCAAAGAGCAAGATAAAGAAGGCGGCGAGAGATGTAAACTTTGCATAGCATATCGCATGGAACAAGCATTTAAATTTGCGGTTGAAAATAATTACGATGTGGTTACAACCACACTTTCAATTAGTCCACATAAAGATGCCGAATTTATAAATTTAACAGGCGAACAACTTGAAAAACAATATGGAGTAAAATATCTTCATGCCGATTTCAAAAAGGAAAATGGTTATTTGCGTTCAATTGAACTATGTAAAAATTTAGGCATTTATAGGCAAGATTATTGTGGTTGTGAATTTAGCATATATAAAAAAGTGGAAGAATAAAAAATTTAAACATATAAAATTTATGTGTTTAACAAATTTATAATAAACAAAAACAATTTAATTAAAAATATAAATAAAATAAAAAATGAAAATCCGCATTCATTAATATGTGCAATGGTAAAAGCCAATGCTTATGGTGTTGGTTTAAAACAAGTGGTAAAAATTTTAAGTCCGCATGCAAGTTTTTTTGGCGTGTCCAATGTTTATGAGGCAAATGAAGTTCAAAAGTTTTGCAACAATAAAATTTTAATTGTAGGGCCGCTAGAACAAAAAAAACTAAACAATAAATTTTCATACACCTGCCAAAGTTTAAAGGAAGTTTGTTTTTTAGCAAAACAAAACAAAGTTTTTAATGTCCATTTAAAAATTAACACAGGCATGAATAGATATGGCGTTAATTCAATTAAACAATTTAAACTTATGTTAAAAAAAATAAAAAATAGCAAACTTAAATTGGAAGGTGTTTTTACTCATTTTGCCACGCAAGATAATTACATAAACATTCAAATGAATGTATTTAATAAATATATGCAAGTTTGCAAAAATATGGGGTTTAACCCCATATTTCACGCCGACAATAGCGCCACGTTAAATTTTAAAAATCATAATCTAAACATGGTTAGAGTGGGGTATAGTTTATATTGTAGCAGCAATCACCCTGTTGTAAAAATAAAAACTGAAATAGTAAAAATAAATTATATTAAAAAGAATGAATTAGTTGGCTATAATTATAGGTTTGTAGCAAAACATAAAATGAAAATAGCAGTTGTGCCAATAGGTTATGCCGATGGTTTTGACTTGCATTATATAGGCATTAATTTAATAATAAAAAATAGACCATGCAAAGTGCTAAATATTTGTATGGATTGCTTTATGCTAGATATATCTAAAATAAATTTAAAAGAAGGCAACAAAATAGAAATTTTAAACAATAAAAATACATTAAAAAGATATGCCAATTACAGCCATTCTAGTGAATATGAAGTTTTAACAAAATTTTCAAAGTTGCGTGCTAATCGAATTGTTAAATAGTAAAATATCAATTAAATAAAATAATATTTAAATAGAATAATAAAATAGTAAATAAAATAAATTTATTTTAATTTTTTGTTTAAAATAATTAAAAATAATAAATTAATAAAAATTAACAAAAAATAATTTAATAAACATTTTTATATATTTTTTATTTAAATTTTCAATAAATTTAATAAAAATTAAAAAAATTATAAATAAAATTATGTAAAAAATATGCAAAAAATAAAAAAACACCTATTTTTAAGTGGTTTTTTAATTTTTATTATTATTTTTTTAAAATTAAAAAAAATTTAAAAAATATTGCAAAAATATTAGTATTTAATTATTTAATGTGTTATAATAAGGTTAACTAAATTAATAAAAAATTCATTTTAAAGGGGTTAAATATGAATGTTTTTGACGATGTTGATAAGTTCTTTGCGTCAATTAGTGAATTTCTAAAATATAATTATAATTACATATTAATTGCATTTTTACTTGCATTCCTTTTTGCATTTATTGTTGTGTTAATAACAACGTCTTGTTCGTATGAAGCAAAATTAATTAAAGCCATTGATATGTTTAATGCTCATTTTATGAAAGACCCTCAAATTACAACTGAAAATTTGCTTGCTTTTAATGATAAAATGAAATCTAAAAAAGTTCCAAAACAACTAAGAAAACAATGGCAGCAATTTGTGTTGTATAGAGATAAGCGTGCAAGTGAATATATGTCTTTTGATATTTGTGTTTCTTCTCCATTAAAAAACAGCACGTATAAGCGAGATGTTAGAATTTTAAATTTTGTTGCGTACATTTTAGCAATGGTAAGTTTTATAACAAACCTTTACTTTTCAACATTTGAAAGTTCAATTATGGTTTCGTCTTTTGCCGTTATTTTGCAACATACCTTGCTTTGTCCTATTTTGATATTGGTTTTAAATTTGTTGGTTACAATTTATTTTGATATAAGGCACAACGCAATTGTTAATGACATTAACCAAAATTATCAATATTTTGAAGTCAACATAGATAAAGCCAGCACCACTATTCCTGAATATGTAGATTACGAATTGTTATTTGATAAAAATGAAATTAAACATGGCATTCCGGTTTTATACACTTACCTTCAAAGGCGTGCTGAAGAAGAACAACGCGAGTTAGAGCGTGCAAGAATTAAAAATGTAAAACATGAGAAATTCAATTTTGACGAAGCTGGCGTAGCAAAATCACTTGTTCTAGAAAGGGCAATGCAAGAAGCAGAAAATTACATTGCTGAGCGTAACAAATTTTTGCAAGATACAGAACAGGTCAACGGCGAAATAACTCAGGAAGAACTTAATTTTAGAGAAATTACAAAAGAATATCAACGTGAAATGCAAGTTAGTAAAGAAGCGTTTGATGACTTTAAAGCGCAACTTAAAGAGGCTGATTCGTCAATTCAGGCCAACTATTTAAAAAAGCAACAACAACAAGAATTAGACCGTCAACGCAACTTGGAACGTGATTATGATACTGCAACTGAACGCCATAATCAAATGATGAAAACTTTGCAAGACGAGTTAGATTCTATAAACGACCAATTAAAACAGGCACGAACTTCGCTTGAACGTGGCATGATGAGTGAATTTGATACTTATAGCCAAAAAGTTTATGCAGATGCTGAAAGGGTGGTTAAAGAAAGAAATTCTCAAGATTATAAAAATAAAGAGAATGAAATAATAGATTTAAAAAATCAAATTCAGTCTTTAACAAGTTTAAACGAAGAACTTATTAAAAATAATCCTCGTTCAAAAAAGGACGAAAAGGATGAAGATGATAGTTCAAGTAAGGGCGGAATGGAATATACATCGCTCAATAAACCTGACGATTATGTAGAAGTGGGCAAACATAAAAACAAAGGCAATAAAAAATTGACCACAGAAGCAAAGGCTGAAGAACAAAATACAGAAAATTCTAACGAAACTGAACAATTAAATGATTATACTTCAAACAATAAAAATGAATATTCATTTAATTTAGATAATTACAACACAACTAGTGAAGAAAAGGACTATTCATCTTCAGCTTACGCAAGCACAGATGATTATGGTTCAAATTCCGGCGTAGATGAGTACAGTAAAGTTAATTCAAATCAAAATAATTACTCAATTAACGAAACTGCCGAGCAAGAAAATGTTATGCCTTCAACTGCTGCCAATGTAGAAGAAGATTATTCTAAATTTGAAAACATTACAAATTATATAGAACAAACTTCACATAACAACATTTTAAATTCATATCAAGAAGAATTGCCAAAATTGGAAAATGAAACTGAAACACAAACTAAGAACTTGCCTCAACAGACAAATGCTTTAATTGAAAAGGAAAATGAAACCAAAACAGTTGATGAATTAAAACCTGCAGAAACAGAAAAAGTTGAAAATTTAAAACCTAAAAAAGAAGTTGAAGAAAAGCCTGCAAAACAAGAAGAAAATAAGGCTGCAAACTCCATCAATCCAAGTGAAAGCGAACCTAAAAAGCGTGGTAGGGGTCGTCCACGCAAGGTTAAAACAGAAGAAGATAAGCCAAAAAGAAAAGTAGGCAGACCAAGAAAGCCTATTGATGAAAGTGAATTGAACAAGCCTAAACGAGGAAGAGGTCGTCCAAGGAAAGATGCTACAATAGTTACAAAGATAAAAACAGATACAACAGAAGGGGGAAATGTTGTAAATGTTTATAGTGTAGAAACTAGCACCTCAACTGAACAGGCTAAACCTACAACTGAAACCAAAACAAACAATTCAAATGGAAACGTTACAACTGTGGTTAAGCATCGCGGTAGGCCAAAAAAAGTTACAATAGTTAGCGTTGCTAGTGGGGATGATAAAAAGGACGAAAAAGACATTTACGATAACATAGATAATTATCTAAAAGAAATTGACCAACAAATAGCAGAAGAAAACGCAAAAATGGAAGAAAGTCAAAAAAAGCTAGCAAAAAATTCTAGAATAAGAAGAAAGAGATAAAAAAACCGCCTTTTTGGCGGTTTTTTTCAAGCGGTTTTTAAATTTTGCAAACATTCACAAGCAAATAAATTAAAAATTATTTATAAGTTGTTTTTAAAATGTTATGTTAATTTATTTTGTAAATTTTTTTAATTTTTGCAAACATTAGCAAGTTGTTAAATTAAAAAATTGGTTTTAGGCGTTAAGTGCTTTTAACAACTTATCAACATCAATGCCATGTATCATACAAGCTTCTTCTAAACTTTCCATTTGTGCCATAGGGCAAAAAATACAGCCTAAGCCAAACTCAGTTAAAATTTTTTCGCCTTCTTTATGCTTTTTTAAAACATCACATATTAAACTTGTTTTTTTAAATTTCATGTTCTGCTCCTTTTATATTTATCTTTAATCTTATATTTAGTGCTAACTTTTTATGCTTAAATTAATGACTATATTATATCACATATATCAATTTAGTCAAGAGATTATGCAAAAAATTGCTTTAATTTCGTTTTTATTGAGCATAATAAATTAACAAATTTTGTTATATCTGTTGACTTATTAAGATGTTTCTATTATAATATTTAAAAATGTTAAAGTCGGTATTAAATAAACTTTCGTTAGTTTTATATTTTGTTTTGGGTGCTTTAATTTTAGAGTTAATTACGTTTAAAATGCTTAATTTAGGCTTCGCACCCGATTATTTTATGCTTAATTTATCTATTATTGTTGTTTTGGCTCTTATAATTTATTGCATTCCTAACTTTACTGCTCAATATTTAATTTACACAATAATTCTTCTGGCTCAAGCGGTTTTCATTTATATAAATTATTCTTTGCTTAACATTTATGGCGATTTATTCTCGTTTGATATGTTTAAATTGGTAAGTGAGGCAACTGCAGCCATGACAAATAGTTTTGTGTTTTATGGTCCAATTTTGCAACTTGTAACAATTTTTTTAGCAATATCCTTGTTCGGCTTTATTATGTTGCATTACTGCAAAAAAAACAAAATAAATTTAAAACAACATTATTCAATTTTTAACATTATATTGCTTTTAGGCATTCAATTTATGGCTTGTGGCTATTGCATTTATGAAAGAAATTATATTAACGATTTAAGCAATTTAAATGCAGAAAATTATGTGGATAGCGACACTTTTTTAATGAACACTAATTTTTTAAAAGAAAATAGTTACGCAAAATTTGGTACTTATGGCTATTGGTTAAACATGATTGTTAATGGTGCATCAATCAATAATGATGCTCAAAATTTAGCCACAATAAATTATTTTGACAATGGAAACATATATAGTGGCAGCGAAGTGTTTGGAATTGATGGGCAAAGCCAAAAGAACAATGTTATTGTAATTATGATGGAATCGCTTGAGTGGTTTGCATTCTCTAATGGAGATTTTTATTCTCAAGATGCACAAACTAAAACTAAGGTTTACGATTATAACAAAGTTTTATCTAACCTTTCTTACGAGTTTGTTCCTAATATATATTCTTTAATTTATGGCGAAGATTATTTAACAGATGCGGACAATCAAAACACCGCTAACGATGGGTTAATTTCTAGCAATTTTTATGCAAAATCAAAAACCAACATATCGGAAGGGCAAGCAATTATGGGCAACTATCCTGTTGGCGAAACTTTAACAAGTTTATCAAATAAAAACGGCAGTTTTAAATATGCTCTTCCTTATGTTTTAAAACAAAATGGTTACACAACAAACTATGTTCACTCAAATGTTATAAGTTATTATAGTAGAGAAAGCACACATAAAGCCTTAGGCTTTGATAATGTTGTGGGCAAAGACACAATTCTAGACGAAAACGGCGATGAGGTTTATTCAGGCAGTGAATTAAGTTGGAATAATTGGGATGCTGAAGGAGATTTTGCTCGAAATGCTATCAATTATTTAATTCCAGAAAACTATCAAACAAATTCTTTCTTTACCTTTTATTTAAATGTTTCTACTCATGGCTCATATTTGCCAGCGGCCAACACTAAAGATGGTGATGCGTTAAGATACTATGACTATATAAAATATGGCAAGAAAAATTGTGTTTTGGTGGATTCTAACGGCGAACCTTTCTTAAAAGATAAAGAAATTGATGAAAACTCTAACGAACAGGCAAAGGAAGAAAATGTAATTAAAGATGTTGAAACTTTGCAACAATTTTATCCTAAAGCCAAATATTTTTGGAAATTGCCATTTAAAACAGATGAAGAATTTGCAGAATGGGACAAAAGCACAAGTGATGAAGAAAAATATAGCACATATTATTATAATTTGATAAATAATATTGATGATTTAGAATTATGCGATAAATTAGTTTACTTTGAATGTGGAGTTGCAGGTTTAGACGAAGCAATTGGTGTTATTATTGACAATTTAAAACAAAAAGGCATATATGATAATACAACATTTTTGCTTTTCTCTGACCATTATTGCTATTATCATAAACTTTCACACACAATTAAAGGCTACCCTCAAAATGATGCGTCTAGCATAGAACTAAACACAATTCCAATGATATTGTCTAGCCCTGGTTTAAAAAAACTTATGGCAGATAAAAACGATGAACTTTCTACTAAAGGCTACGATTTTACATTAAATGAAAGATTTTGCTCTGCCTACGATGTTGCTCCAACAATATTAGATTTGTTAGGCATAAAATTTAATGAGAACTTTTACATGGGGCATTCGTTATTTAGACCAGCCGATTACGTTTATGAAATTAACGGAAAAACCAAAGATTTAGTTGTATATTATTCCAACACAGGCGGATTGTTTAGCCAAGATATTTATTCGTTTAATTTAACCGATTTCTACGATAGTAAAGGCAAAATTTTTGAAAACGATGATTTAATTAACTATTATAATTCAAATGGAGAATTGGTACAAAATGCAAATTTATCCACATTATTTAAATCGGAAGCAACAAAATTGCTTGAAAAATTGAATTATTTGCACATTTTAAATAAATATAATTTGTATAGTGAAGTAAAAAATGTTTAAAAAAACTTTAAAAAGTTTAAAAATTTCTTAAAAAGCGTTGACAAAACAAATTTGATAGTGTATAATATAAACGTTTTTTAAGACATGCCTCGTTAGCTCAATGGTGGAGCACTCGGCTGTTAACCGATAGGTTGTAGGTTCGAGCCCTACACGAGGCGCCAAAAAACCGCTTTACAGCGGTTTTTTTGTTTGCAAGAGTGGGAAAAATCTAAAATTTTCAGTGAGTATTTCTGTTTATAAGCAGCTAAAAATATAAAATGTTTATTTTTATTATGTATTGACAATTTTCTAATATAATGATATAATTTATCTATTAAATTGGGGGAATAATGGATAAAGAAATTATAACTAGACAAGATTTTGATGCCATTTTTGGCAAGTTTCATTGGTGCAAAGTAGATGAAGGAACAAAACAAAAAATTTTTAACACTTTTTTAAGTTTAAATTTAACAGCAGAGGAAGTTTTGCTTATTTTAAGCAATGCAAAAAGAATAGCATTTGCGTCTAAATCTACAAATGATTCTGTAAATTTTAAAGAAATAAAACCACTTTTAGATAGCATTAAAACAAAACAAGATTTAAAATTGTTTAACTATTTTGATATGGTGGACAAAAAATTAAAAGAATATTATTTGCAAATTGAAACATTGTATGGCGAAAAAGTTAATTTATCGCAATTAGACCTTTTGTTTAAAGATTGCTTAAAAAAGGCACAAGAGATTGCTCAACATGACAATAAGTATGTAGATAAATTTGCCAAAGAAGTTTTGGATTATTTTTGGATGTTGGCAAGTATATATGCTGCAATTTCGCAATATGTGCCACTAACAAATGGGGAAGTTTTAAAAGAAAATTTTGTTAGAATTGCTGATGGGTTAATGATTAATTCAATAAATAGCCTAGATGCAAAGGTTTTTTGCGATTTTAAAAACAAATTAGACATTTTAACTAAAAGGACAACCGAAGAAGAATTTGAAATTGGCAATAATTTAGCATTTAATGAAATAGATAAATTGTTAAAAGCGTTAACAAGTTCAAACATTGCTAGAGAAGGGTTTATGCCAGGCGAAGCGTTAACCGAAAGTGAAGTTTGCAAGTTAATTTTACACACAAAAAGTATTATTTTGTTAACTAGCCAAGAAAAAGTATTTGGTGCAATAAAAGTTCTAAGAAAACACCTTCAACAAGTTAATGATAAGTTTGAAGATAAATTCAAAGATGTAAAAATTAAAGATATATTTTTAAATTCTGGCTCAATTTTAGCGGTAAAAACAAACACTTTACAAGACACTTCCACCTTGCTTTTAGGTGGTTCAATTTCGGATTTACAAGGTTCAGGCAAACACAGAAACGGCAAAACGCTTTTAAAAATGATGTTTCCTAATATGCACATTGAAGGCATTATGGAAGAAGATAAACAACATGCAATTTTGCAATCTAGGCGTTCAATTTTTATTGCTTTAAACACAAATTCATTAGCAAATGCAACAAAATCTATGGTAAATTGCCTATTTTCAGCACTAAACCTTAACGAAACAAATACGGAAACATTTTACGAAAAAGTGTATAAACTTGAAGAATTAGGCTTTAATTTTGAAACAATTTTTACGGCAGACAACATTTATGATATTTTCCCTTCAGTTTTCACAACCGGAAAAGTTAGCAAGGTTACAAATGAAGATTTACAATCTAATTTTAAGGAAAATATTTTAACATTAAACAAAATTATAGATGTAAGCACCTTACAAGACGTTATAAAACATAATTTTAAATTGTTGGTTGATAACCCTAAATCTTTAAAGCAAAAATTAGAAGAAATTTATTTAGAATATTCACAAACAAAGGATTATGACAAATATCAAGAAGATATTGAAAATTTATTAAACACTCCGCCAAAAAACAAGTCTATATCAAAAACAACAACAGGCAAAAAACCTGCATCGTCAAAGGAAAGAACAACTAAACTTGTTAAGCGTGAAAAATCAAAAATATTAATTGACGCGGCCTATGTTGATGTCGATTTATTAAAAGAATTCGGCTGTAACGAAAATTTGCAACAACCAAAACCTAAAAATATAACAAGTTTGCCAAATCACCCAGAAAGGTCTAACATAGAAGAAATTAACAATTTTGATATTTTAGAATTGGAAGATGAAGAAGCCGAAGACGAAGAATTGGACCCTGTTTATAAAGCATATTGTTCCGACTATGGCAGTTTAACAGACGAACTAATTGGCTTGCAAAATTATTTAGATGCCCTTATTTTAAGTTCAAACGGTGTGCTTAGTGTTAGTCAAACTTCTTCCGGAACAATTATTGAAAGCATAACTGAAATAAATAAATCGAACAGTTTAGTAAAAGCTGCCAAAACAAGGCAAATTTTAACTAAAATTGACAAATTGTTTGCCGACCCTAACTTAGCAAATGAAAATTATCGCGAAGAAATTAATACAATAATTTCTCAACTTAAACTTGCCCTTGAAAATTTGGAAAATATTATTTCAATTTATGAAAGTGAAAAACAAGAAGTTATAGAGAATGAAAAAGCCAGAATAGAATTAACTAAACAAATGCATTTAACCAACCCTCCAACTTCTGCAAGGTATATTAAAAAGTTAATAGACGGCTCGCTATCTGTAGTGGCAAAAGATATAGCAAAACGTTTTTCACCAGCCGAAGCCGAAGAACTTTTAAGCAAATATCAAAAGAAATATGAAGAATGTTTGAGAGATGAAAATGGTTTAAAACAAAATAATGAAGAAAATTTAAATAATTTTGCTGTTATTGAAAGCAGGCTAAATGTTTTAAAACTTTTCCAAAGTAAATTATCTAGCAAACTTCAAGCGGTTAGTGAAAAATTAAGGCGAATTAATGATGAACAACAAAATAAACAACAATTAATTGCTGCCGACTTACTTGCTCGTAAGGCCTTACTAATTGAAAGAGAAAAAGAATTGAAAAGCAAAATTGATAGTGCCAATGCAAGCATAGATAAAACACAAAGTTTTATAGATACAAGATATAAAAACAAACAAACAATAACATCTTCTTTTGCAACAAGGCAAATGGAAAAAGTTAAAAATAAACAAGAAAGTGGTAAAAAATTCACAAAAGAATTAGCGGAAGTTCAAGAAGAATTAAGGCAAATTGAACAACAACTTTTAGATATGAATTCTTCTTTAAACAACCCAAACAATTAAAAGCCTAAATAGGCTTTTTTGTTTTGCTTTTTTGCTAAAACTATTGCTTTTTAGCAATTTATATGATATAATTAATTAAATAATTATTTAATTAAACAAAAAATTAAACATTTTGTTTAAAATAAAAATGATTAAAAAGAGGTGTTTTATGGCAACAAAAACAAAAATTTCTAGAAATTTTAATGAAGTTTTGCACGATATAGATATTACTATACCTAAATTTTTAGATAGATACATTAGCGTTACAGTTCAAGACGCTAGTTCAAAAAGTAATAGAACTAGATTTGTGAAAATTAAAGACATAAAAATATATGATAAAGATAATAATCTTCTTAATCCTATTGCTGGAGATAATTTTAAAAATGATTTTGAACAATTAATTAAACAGTGGAGAAGTTTAAATTATACTATTAAACTTGATAATGGCAGTGGCAAAGAAGAAGATTTTGAAACTATAACCGATTTTCCAGATAAAGATAAATTGCATTATTATGAGTATGATAACGGTCAAGTTCCAACATTTCAAATTCATAGAGAAAATAATGGAACTATTGAAGGCAACTTTATTAAAAATCAGCAAGCTTATAAAGTTGTAAGAAATAAAAATTTAGATTTTTCAGACCCTGAATATAGTTATGTAGCCGTTAAACTTGTAGGAGAAAGCAAGGTTAGATTGGTAAATATTAGCGAAATTAAATTTATAGATGCATCAGGCAATTTGCAACCGGTTAATTCTCTTGCAGATATTCCGGGAGGGCCAACTTTATTTTCCGAAACTTTTACAAGCGCAGAAAGTTCAACAGCCGAATTTAATTTTGTTTTAGAAGAAGATGGGCAAATCCGTTCGTTGGAATCTGTTTTTATCGATGCAAGTTATAGGCTAGAGCCTGCCACCGAAATTTACACTGCCGATGGTAAGGATAAAGTGGAAGATATCGAGCATGTTGGTGGTTACAATTTAGGAAATTACACTTCAACAAATCTTACAATTTCACAAAGAGAAGACGGCTCATCTTATATATCATTAACCACAGCTCCTATTGACAGATTTTACGTTGAGCAAAAAATTGATGCAAATGCTAATCCAAATGAACCAGCGTATATTAATTATGAATGCTATGAATTAGACTTAGAAGGCGACGGTAAATATTTAAAAATTAAATATAAAACCGACACTGCCGACACTATTGTTGCTTTGGATTATTTGTTTTTAGATAAAAATGGCGGACAATCATTAAAAGACTATTTAAGCGAAGGGAAAGATAAAAAAGATATTATTGGCAAACCGCTTTATGTTCAAACCAAAGATAATAGTTATGTTGAAACTGAACCTTTAACCGCTGAACAAGTGCATTTTAGTTACAATGAAAAGAAATTTATGTATGAAACAACTAAAGAAGATGCCATTGCCAAAGACGAAGAAAATCAAGAAGCGGCATATCTTCTTTTAAAAGACGGAAGATTTGTTAAAGAGGCAGATGTTGTTCAACCTAAATGTTATGATTTTTGTGAAAATCAAATGACAACGGATTTTGCTGCTTATCTTGTAATAAATGATAAAAATCCTAGCAAACCAGAAAGTTTTATTATAAGTAAAGATTTCAAAGGTTTAAAAATAGTTGGAGATGTTGTTCAAATTCAAGATAAAGATTTTGGCATAATTTCTTTCAACAAAAACAAACTAAAAAAACTAAGAATATCTAACAACATTCACAATTGTGATATAATTCAAACAACAAGTCAAGATGGTAGAGAAATTGAAAAATGTTCCATTTTAAGAAAACCTGATAAACTTGCGTTAGATGATTATAAATTGCCTCAAAATAGCGAAGAATATCAAGCGCGTATTAAAGAAATTTACAAAGAATTTTTAAAGGACTATAAAGCTAGAGGTTATGATATTGGCGATATATTGCGTATTGAAACCATAGACAAAGATGGCAATGTAAAAGAAGAATTTGTGGAATATGTTAAAAACCACAGATATATGTATTCTAGCGTTGTGCCTTTCCCTGATGAAGTAACTGAAAGTTTAAAATTTAAAGCAAGCGAATTTAATTCAAATCAGGACGGCACTATTTCTGGTGGTCCAACATATAGCGCAGCACAAGGCATAAAAGATGCGTATTCTAAACTTACTCAAGCAACAACTTACACCCTTGGCTTTACTTTCAGTGCCGGCGGAGTTGTGGCATCCTTAATTTCTCCATTGCTTATAGTTGTGCCTATGGCGGCTCTTGCAGCAGGGTATATTGCTACACCTATTTTTCAACTTATAAAGAAAGCACGCATTCAGCAAGGTAATTTCCAGTTCAAAAATAGAAATGAAGAACAAAACAAAAAAATAAAACAAAACGCTTTTGAAAAAATTGAAGACCTTGTTGAACAAGTTAAAGAACGCTATTACACTGGTTTAAGCGAAGCAAAATCTAATAAAGATAAATTTTCGTTAAGCGAAAATGACCAAAATATATTCTTATCTCAACTTAGAACTATTGAATGTGAAATTTTAATTGGCTTAGCACAAAACAAAAATGGCGGAATTTTCCGTAAAGATGGCAACACCGGTGTAATTAATAAAGTAAATGCGTATGAGTTTACTAAATATAATAACATTATTACTGAAAAATTAGAGCAAAAGGAAAAATTAGAAAAAAGATATAAAAATTTAGAAACCAAAATTAGTAGTTTAAAAAATAAATCAAAAGCTAGCTACCAATTAACCGAACTAGAACAAGAATTTGCAGAAGTTTCTCAACAAAAAAGTATTTTAGAAGAAGAATTGAACAAATTATTAACTAACTTTATTTTGTCTGGAACAAATAATCCGGCAGATGAAGAACAATTAGAAATTTTAAAACGTATTGAAAGTGCAAAACAATTCATTCTTGCTAGATATTTTGGTAAAAAAGAATACTTAGATAAATGCACAAAGGAAGGTTTAACGGGAGATGACCAACTAGCAGTTGCAAAGTTTATTAAAAATACCGATATTGAAGTTCATGTAAAGCAAAAGGAATTTGGTTTTGTAAAAGCAAAACAAGTTGGCAGTAAAGAAGAAAAAACTTCAACATGGTCAAAAGGAAAAAAACTTGTAGAGGAGCACCATATATTTGAAAGTGATGTAGATGTAAGCGAAATTGCAAAAGAACCTAAAATTGTAAAAATTACAAATATTCAACCTAAAGTAGTTGAAGATGAAACATTAAAACCTACCGAAGAACTTTCAAGAGAACATACTGAAGAAAATACAGAAGAATTAGGTGATGAATTAGGCGATACCTCAGAAACTGACGATACACATGAAGAACCTGTCAAACCTATTAATGAAGTTGAAGAACCACCTATCAATCCTGATGATGGTTCAAATCCGGAAGAACCAAATCCTGATGATGATGGCTTAAATCCAGAAGAACCAGACAATGACGAAACAAAGAAACCGCCTAAAACTCCTAGAAAACGAACTTCAAATATTGATGGGCAAAGAAGAAATACAACAAGAAAAGTAAATACATTTGAATGGAGTCCAAGTTTACCTATAAGTGAAAATGTAAAAGAATTTATTGAAAAATATTTGCCGAAACTTGGTAAAAAAGGCGATAAATGGCTTCCTAAATTTAAAATTGATTCATATAACACAACTTTAAGCGAGAGCGGTAGCAAAAAGAAAAATTTGGAATGGGAAACTGCTTATAAAGAATTTAAAGAAATACAAAAATCATTGCAAAGAGATTATATATTCAAATTAATGAGAAAGAAAGATGAGGAAAAAGATAAAACTAAAAAGAATAATTTGGAAACAGAGATAAAAATGATTACAATGTTATACAATAAATTCAATGAATTTTCAGAAAATTGGGAAAAACGAGTAGGTTCTTTCTCAATAAACAAAGCTGAAAATAAAGCGGATTTATAAATAAAAAAAGTTCCTATGCCGTTTGGCGTAGGGCTTTTGTTAAATAAAGTATAAGGAGAAAAATGAACAACTTTGATAAAATTGTAAATTTGTGCAAAAACAGAGGAATTATATTTCCAGGTAGCGACATTTATGATGGCCTTGCAAATACTTGGGATTATGGCCCTGTTGGCGTAGAACTTAAAAACAACATCAAACGCACTTGGTGGAAAAAATTTGTGCAAGAAAGCGCCAATTCTTTTGGTGTAGATGCAGATATTTTTATGAACAGCAAAGTTTGGGAAGCAAGCGGACACACTTCTGGTTTTTCCGACCCTAAAATGGATTGTAAAAATTGCAAAACTCGCCACAGAGCAGACAATTTAATTGAAGCACATAGCAAAGGCAAAGTTGATGCGGACACGATGAGCAACGAAGAAATGGAAAAGTATATTGCTGAACATAAAGTTGCTTGTCCAAAATGCGGCAAGTGCGATTGGACACCTATACGCAATTTTAATCTTATGTTTTCAACTTCACGTGGAGTTACTGACGATAGCCAAAATTTAATTTATCTTCGTCCAGAAACTGCACAAGGCGAGTTTGTGAACTTTTTAAATGTTCAACGCAGCATGCGTGCAAAAGTTCCGTTTGGCATTGCGCAAATTGGCAAGGCTTTTAGAAACGAAGTTACTCCAGGCAATTTTATTTTCCGCACAATTGAATTTGAACAAATGGAACATCAATGGTTCTGCAAAGCGGAAGACAGCATGAATTTTTATAATCAATTTAAACAAAAAGCTATGGACTATTTGCTATCAATTGGCTTTAAAGCAGAAAATTTGCGTTTTAAGGACCACGAAAAATTGGTGTTTTATGCAAAGGCCGCTTGCGACATTCAATATAACTATCCAATAGGCTGGGAAGAATTAAACGGCATTCATCATAGAAGCGATTGGGATTTAACTCGTCATCAAGAATTTAGCGGAAAGTCTATGCAATATTTAGACCCTTTCACAAATGAAAAATATATTCCTAATGTAATTGAATATTCAATTGGAGCAGATAGGTTAACCTTAGCTGTTTTGTGCGAAGCCTATGATGAAGAAAAATTGCCAGATGGCGACAGCCGAGTTGTGTTGCATTTTCACCCTGCAATTGCACCTTACAAGGTGGCGGTTTTGCCGTTGCAAAAAAATTTAGGCGAAAAAGCAACTGAAATTTATAACAACTTGGCAAAGCATTTTATGGTAACTTATGACGATGCTGGCAGCATTGGTAAACGCTATCGCCGTCAAGATGAAATTGGCACACCAATGTGCGTTACAATTGATTTTGATACACTAAACGATAACACCGTTACAATAAGAGATAGAGATACAATGCAACAAATCCGCCTAAACATAAACGAACTTAAAGATTATATTTCTAAAAAAATAGAATATTAAGTGGCATTCGCCACTTTTATTTTTTATTTGTTGTTTTTTATTTATTAATTTTATTTTAATCTTCTTTTTTTGATAAAAAGTAGCAAAAAAACAAATTGGGTTGTTTTTCTGTTTCTCTTTTCTAAAAAAGAGAAAAAATCCACTAAATTGTGGATTTTTTTTCATTTTATTTAATATTTACACTGGCAATTATGTCGGCGGAAACTTCTTTTATAAATTGAATTGTTATTTTATATTGCCCAGCCGCTTTTATTGTTGGAAAATCTTTTATCATATTTTTTTCAACTTTAATGCCGTCATTATTTAAAGCTGTTAAAATTTCTTGCTTTGTTATTGAGCCAAACGCTTTGCCATTTGCACCTACGCTAAGCGTAAAATTGTAAACTTTATTTTTAATTTTGTTTGCTATTGCTTGAAATTCTTTAACCATTTCGCCATGATGAAATGCTTTTGCGTCCATTTGACCTTTGTGGTCATTTAAATTGCTAGCAGTGGCCTCTTTTGCAATGCCTTGTTTTATTAGCACATTTAATGCATAATTTGGGTTTACATCAATAATTTCTCCAGCCTTGCCTTTGCCTTTAAGTTCTTTAATTAAAATAACTTTCATTTACACCTCTATAATTATTTTAACATATAAATTTTCTTTTGTCAAATTTTACAACTATCAAAAATTTATTAAAAATGATAATTTTTATTGAAATTTTTAATAAAATTTAATTTTTTGAACCTAATGATTATTTTAATTGAAATTTTTTTAATTATTAGTTATAATATTAAAGAGGTATTTATGGATAAATTCAAAATAAAGTTGGGAGTTTCAACTTTAAACAAAACAATAAGTTTGACAATTGATTATGATAATCAAACTGCCGAACTTAATGGGGAAAATTTTGATTTAAATATTAAACCATTTGTAAGTGATTTAACAAGCATAGTTTCAAGTTGGCAAAATGAAATGAAAGATGATTCAATTAAAGATGGAATATCTTATTTTGTACATATCAAAAAAGACGGAAAAGTTTATAAATTTGAAGGATTGAATAAATTTCCAAACAATTTTGATGAATTTATGTTTCTTCTAGAAGAGGCAAATGTATGGTAGTTTTTGAAATTGGCAGCAGGTCGCTTACAGAAGAATCTTTTAAACATGTAGTTGAAACCGAAATTGAAAAGTTGGTTAAATTTTTTGGAGAAGAAAATAGAGATAAAATTGAAGATACAATATATAATACAATTTATGTAATTGGAGATAGAAAAAAAATTGATTCTAAAGAAAAAATACTTGAATCATTACAATCATTTTTATGTGCGGCAGATGCAGATTTTGTGTTTGACTTGTTAAAATTAAGAAACTATAATGAAGATAATTTTTTTAATTTTTTTAATAAATTTCAGGAATGGGCACAATCTACACCTAATATAGAAGAAAATGCTGAATATAGGGCTTTTTGTGCATCATATTTTGAAAAATCAGACGAAAAAGAGATTGTTACATGTCAGGGTAAACATGAACATTTTCTTGAAATGCGGGCGAATTTTAATAAACCTGAATTTATAGAAAATCTGCAAAAAAGGGTTGATGATTTTCAGAAATTTTCAATTATAATAAAAGCAATTTCAAAAGTTTGGGAAGATGTAAAACAAGAATGTGAACTTTTAAAACAAAACCATGTTTCTGAATATAATCAACAATTAAAATGGTATTTAGGTACAAAACAAACTATATGTAGACAAGAACTTGCCCATGTTTTTGGAGAAGATAGATTGGGAAACATATCTATTACGCATGAAAATGATGATATTTCTAAAACTTTTATTAATTATATAACAAAAAATCCAGATTTTATAAGCCTAGACGATAAAATTGAATTTGATGTTATGTTTAAGCAAATAACTGGGGAAGATTTAACTTTGCAAGAATATGAAACTAAATATGAAAAACAAATAAAGCAGTTAAGAGAGACATTGCATTCAAAATTTGAAAAGATTGATAAAGAAAAAACCAGTGGGTTAGTAAAATCTACCCTTTTAAGATTGCAAGAATATTTAAAGGAACAAGGTGTAAAAGATGTTGATAAAATTTTAGACCGGTTTTTGATATATATGAAAAAATTAGATGGATCTGCGGCATATTATAAAACACTGAAAACTGAAAATGATAATATAGATTTTATAGCTTTGCCAAGAGATTTTCAATTTAGTTTAACACACGAAACACTACATTCAATTGCAAAGGTAGAAAATTCAAATCAAACAGGCTTTGATAATTGTCGAGCAACAATAG
Organism: uncultured Clostridia bacterium; assembly: GCA_947627545.1. Taxonomy (GTDB): domain Bacteria; phylum Bacillota; class Clostridia; order Christensenellales; family UBA1242; genus Onthoplasma. The sequence goes on from CANQWK010000009.1 coordinate 48,724, forward strand.
CACTTAATGAAGTTCTAACAGAATTTTTAGCATTAAAAATTGACGAACGAAAAGCTGAAAATTTAAATTCTAAATTAACTTGTTGTTATTCATCCGCTTTTCCAATAATGGAAGAATTTTTAAACAAAAATTTGGATAAAATTAAAGCATTCTATTTAAAAGGTGATATTGAATCTTTTAAAAAATTTATTGGTGAAGAAAATTTCGAACAACTTTGTTCAAGTTTAACACAATTATTAAATTTATCAGAAAAAATATCAAGCTTAACACTAAAAACTGAACAAATATTAAAAGATTCTTCTTCATGTAAAAATGATAAATTAATAGAAGTGGTTAATAAAGTTCAAGATGTAATGCAAAAAATAGAAAATTATGTCGCAGAAAATGACCGCAGTAATGTATCTTTATTATTAAATTTGAAATTAAATTAAAATAAAACGTTGAAATAAAAAAATTAAAAGTGCAAAATTTTATAAATTTTTTAAAAAATTGAAATTTTGCACTATTTTTTTACATTTTAAAAAATTTTTAATCAATTTTAAAATTAAAATATTAAAATGTTTTTTTATTTTTCATCTATTTGCTTTTGTTTTTTAATTGAATAAAAACATTTTTTTAGAGCAAAATATTTATAAATTAAAATTAGTTTTTATTTTAATTTAGGGAGTAAATTATGGATGTGATGTGCAGAAAATATAGTTGTATATATAATGATAAAGCAAAATGTGATAGAAAAAATTTGCAAGTTGACAATAAATCAGATTGCCAAGATTTAGAAATAGATAACAACAAAGTTGTTGAAGATGTTTCACTAGATATGTTTGAGCATGAACCAGATGTTGCACCTTATCATCATTGCAAAACAATGAACATAAATTGTTGCACGGACAGATGTATTTTTAACAAAAACGGCGAGTGTTTTTCAAACGGAATTTTTGTTGGCAGTGAACAAAAAACTGCTCCTTGCAATAGTTTTGTGCCAAGATAAATTTGTTCATTTAAATAGCAAAAATATTAAAAATTTTTTAAAAAATGGGAAAATGATATCAATTTATTAAAATTTATTTAAAATTTGCCTTAAATTTTATTAATTTTTAAAATTTTTATTAAAATAAAACAAAAATAAAACAATTTTTTATTTAAAATTTAATTTTACTAACTGCTTTGTGCAGTTTTTTTATTGACAAATTTTAGGGATTATATTAGAATAAATAATGCTAAAATAAATTCTTAGTTTGGAATTACATTCATTTATTTAGATGTAATGTTTTAATTAATTATTGTTAGGAGTTTTTTATGGGCGAATTTAATCATATAGAAATTGAAAATAAATGGAAAAAATATTGGGAAGAACATAAAACATTTAAAACTGATGTTTGGGATTTTTCTAAGCCAAAATTTTATGCATTGGATATGTTTCCATATCCGTCAGGAGAGGGGTTGCATGTTGGACATCCTGCTGGTTATACCGGTACAGATATAATTGCTCGCATGAAGCGTATGCAAGGTTATAATGTGTTGCATCCAATGGGATTTGATTCATTTGGTTTGCCTGCCGAACAATATGCAATAGAAACAGGAAATAATCCTGTAAATTTTACTGAAAAAAACATAAAGCATTTTACTAATCAACTTAAAAATTTGGGTTTATCGTTTGATTGGAATAGAACAATAAAAACAAGCGACCCTAAATATTATAAATGGACGCAATGGATTTTTAAACAGCTATATTTAGATGGGCTTGCTCAAATAAAAGAAGTACCGGTAAATTGGTGTGAAGAGTTAGGTTGTGTGCTTGCTAATGATGAAGTAGAGGACGGCAAAAGTGAAAGAGGTGGGTACCCTGTTGTTAAAAAGAATATGAAACAATGGGTAATAGATACTCCTGCTTATGCGGAAAAATTGTTAAATGGTTTAAATGAAATTGATTGGCCAGAAAGCACAAAAGCAATGCAGCGTAATTGGATTGGCAAATCAACTGGCGTGGAAGTTGAATTTAAAATTGTTGGCGGAGGAAAATTTTCAATTTACACCACTTGTATAGAAACAATTTATGGCATAACTTTTATGGTGCTTGCACCCGAAAATAAATTGGTAGATGAACTTAAACCAAGAATAAAAAATTGGGCAGAAGTTGAAAATTATCGCAAAGAAACTGCTAAAAAAAGCGATATGGAACGCACTGAATTTAACAAAGGCAAGTCTGGCGTTAAGTTGGAAGGAATTTTTGCAATAAACCCAGCAAATAATAAACAAGTTCCTGTGTTTTTGGGGGATTTTGTTTTAGTTAGTTATGGAACAGGTGCTGTTATGGCAGTGCCTAGCCATGACCAACGCGATTTCGAATATGCCTTAGCTCATAACATTCCTATGGTTCAAGTTATTTTAGGTGCCGATGTTTCAAAACAAGCGTTTGAAAAACACGATTATTTAAACAAAGGTTGCAAACTAATAAATAGTGAAGAATTTTCAGGCTTAACAGTAGAGCAAGCAAAAGAAGCAATAACTGAAAAACTTGAAAAAATGGGAGTGGCAAAACGCCAAACCAATTATAGATTGCGTGAGTGGACTTTTGCTCGCCAACGATATTGGGGAGAGCCTATTCCAATTGTTCATTTTGAGGACGGAAAAACGTGTGCAGTGGAAGATAAGGATTTGCCGGTTGTGTTGCCTATATTAGATGACTATAAGCCAGCAAAAGATGGCAGTAGTCCACTTAATCGTGCTACCGATTGGTTAAATGTAAAAATTAATGGAAAACCTGCAAAAAGAGAAACTAACACAATGCCAGGCTCGGCAGGTTCAAGTTGGTATTATTTAAGATATATAGACCCTGAAAATGACAAAGAAATTGCAGATAAAAAATTGCTTAAACACTGGTTGCCGGTTGACTTGTATGTTGGTGGGCCTGAACACGCGGTTGGTCATTTGTTGTATAGCAGAATGTGGAATAATTATTTATTTGATAAGGGAATTGTTCCGGTTAAAGAGCCATTTAAAAAACTTGTTCATCAAGGCATGATTTTAGGTGCAAACGGAATAAAAATGGGCAAGCGATATCCTGAATTTGTGGTTGACCCTAATGATGTTGTAAACAAATATGGGGCAGATACACTTCGCTTATACATTATGTTTATGGGGCCGCTTGAAGTTTCTAAACCGTGGGACGATAATGGAGTTAACGGAGCGAGAAAATTTCTAGATAGAATTTATCGAATTTATCAAGAAAAACCAATTACTAACGAAGATAACGGTGAACTAAAGGTTATATATAATCAAACAGTGAAAAAAGTTAGCGAAGATTATGAAAGTTTAAACTTTAACACGGCAATATCGCAGATGATGATTTTTATAAACGCAGTTGCAAAAGCCAGCAGTTTGCCAAAAATTTACGCCGAAGGTTTTGTAAAATTGTTAAATCCAATTTGTCCTTTTATAACAGAAGAATTATGGCAACAATTGGGGCATAGCGGCACAATTAGTTATGAAAGTTGGCCAACTTATGACGAAAAAGTTTTAGAAGTTCAAGAATTTGAAATTCCAATTCAAGTAAATGGAAAATTGCGTGGCAAAATTACCGTTTTAAAAACTGCAACTGAACAGGAAATTAAACAAAAAGCAGTTGAGGCTGTTAAAAATTACATTCCAAATGGCTATAAAAAAATAGTTTATATTCCAAACAGAATTTTTAACATAGTTTTGTAAATTAATATCTATTCATTTTATCTACTTTTCATGTGAAAACGTTTGTTTTTTTGTCGATAATTGTTTATAATATAAACAAGAGATAGGAGCTGTTTATGAAAGCAAAAACCAGCAAAAAGGCAAAAATTGTAACGTTATTTAGCATAATAGTATTGTTATGCTTTACAATAGTTCTTTCGGCTATTGGTATATTTTTTTCTAAAAAACAAACCACCCCAAAACCAAAAGAAGAAATTGGTTTATTAGATTGGAACACAGATAAATGGAACGGCGACAGCAGTGAAGATAATTTTTTAAGCGGAGAGCAATTTGCAAATCGTGGAGACAAAGCCTTTACAATAAATTCAGCCGACTCATATATATGGTTTGTAAACCTAACGCAAAATGAAACAGAAGCCGCAAAATATAATTATTTTAAAGACTACACAATTTACTTAAACACAAACATAGATTTACAAAACAAACCAACTGAGCAGATAGGTAAAAAGATGCCAAACGGCGAATCAACCTTCCAAGGCACGTTTGATGGTGCATATTACACAATAATAAATGCCAAATTGTTAGGAGGACTATTTGCCTATACAACAAACGCAACAATAAAGAACATAGGCCTATACAACGCCGAAATACAATCAAACAATGAATATACCGGCGGAATAGTAGATGAAGCAATAGATACCACAATAAGTGATGTATATGTAAGAGCAGGCAAAATAAAAGGTAACAATGTAGGCGGAATAGTAGGTAAATTAACATTAACCCAAAACAATAGCATAACCAATTCATTTGCCGATACAACTTTAAACGGCACAAACAATTCAGGGCTAGTGTATGAAATAATTGGCAAAACTAACACAAGTACTCAAACTGAAGCAGACAACACTAACATAATCGAAGAAAACAACACAAACAATCAAACCAATGAAGATAACAACACAAACAATCAATCAGCCCAAACATTTAATTACATAATAGATTATTGCTATTCAAACAATGCAGAAACAAATTATGCAGAATTAAAAAATGTAAATATTATAAAACCTCATTTATTTTTAAATCCGGTTGTAAATAATTTCAATGCTTGGAATTATCAAGCAGAATATTCATTAAAAACAACATGGTGTAATTATTCAGGAGATAAAAGCTTTATATTCAATTTGCCAATACTAAGCAAATTTAACAAAACCTTTTTAACCGGCTGCTTTTATGAAAATGTTTTAGTTAAAGAAAACGGCGAAGTAGAAAACTTAGAGAGCCTATCTACCGCATTTAACACAATGAAAGATGGCGACACAGCCGAACTAAATTTAATAGTAGAAAAAATAACAGTAGAAGAGCCAGCAATATTATCTGCAAATGCCACATTACATTTAGAAAGTGCAGTGAACACAACACTAACACGAGGTGAAAATAACACTCAAACATTAATAGCAAGCGGAAATAACTCTAAACTAGAAATAGGCGGAAAATCTAATACAACGATAACCCTAGACGGCAACCGAGAATATGTAGAAGCAAACAACTTAAAAAGTGATGCAGTAATAATAGCCAATGGCTATGATTTTTCAATGAATAATGTAAAAATTCAAAACAACATAAACAACACAACCAACTATGGCGGCGGAGTGTTGGTTTATAATGTAACCGCAGGTCAAATTGTAGATGAAGAAACAAACGAACCTCAAGAATTGAATTTATCTGGCGAAATAACAAATTGTGAATCAGCAAATTGCGGTGGAGGTTTGGCTGTTGTAAATTGTTCAGCGGAAATTGCTGTAGAAATAACAAATTGCAAAGCCAACAGCGGCGGCGGTTTAGCACTTGTTGATAAAGTTGAAAATCTCTCTCAAGTAAATAATGTATTTTTCAATTATGGATTTGATAAAAAAATTAGTTTAACATTGGGGTTAACAGTAATAAATACAACAACTATTACTGAAGATGTTAAATATAATACTGGTAAAAGTTATGGTGCAGGAATATTTATAAGCTATTATGCAGATTCAATTGGTATAACTGTTACATTAAAAGCAAGTGTATGCCATAATGATTGTATTGGCGCTGGCGGAGGGATTCGTTCATCATGTGGGGGATCGGATAAGAGTATGTTAATCTTAGAAAATTCCTCTGCAAAAGTATATTCAAATACTGCTTCAGATGGTGGCGGTATATATGCTACTTTTACGTGTATTTTGATGGAATCCGGTTCTTATGTTGGCGGAACGTATGTTGCTGCAGGCAATATAGCAGATAGTGGTAAAGGAGGCGGAATATATCTTGATAGCCGATCTGAATTGTATATGACAGGGGGTACAATTTCATACAATAAGGCTAATAAAGTTGAAGGTAGTAGTTCAAAAGGGCAAGGCGGAGGAGTTTATGCAGTTGCAGGTACTATACTAGCTGCTAGTTCAGGAACAATTTCATATAACTCAGCAACTGATGAAGGTGGAGGTGTTTACGCTAGTGGAACTACTTCACTTTTTGAAAATGCCAATTCTAACACAATTCTTGAATATAATACAGCATATTATGGTGGGGGAATTTTTCTTGAAGCAGGTTCAAGCACTTCCGACATAGGAAATACAAGTGATGGAACAAAGATGATTGTAAGACGCAATACCGCGAACCAAGATGGTGGCGCAATATATGTTAAATTAAGCAGTAATTCAACAGTTAATTTAAATTATATAAATGCAGTTTCAAATACTGCGAAATATGGTGGAGGTTTGTATTTTTATGCACCTAGTTCAACTAACACTGTAAATATAACAGCAAACTGTATATCTGATTCAAATAAAGCAACCGTAGGTCATGGTGGAGGAATGTATTTTAATGGCAACTCAACCACTTTAAATTTTAATGGACAAATAATAAATAATAGAACTGGGCACACCGAAGAATGTTCTGGAAACCCAAGTGGAGCTGGTGCAAGAATATGTGGCTCCACAACTGTTAATATGACAGGTGGATTGATTAAAGGAAATGATACAGAGGCCGATATGGTATATGGCGGAGGGTTTTATTTTGACCCAGGTACTAGTTTAAACATGACAGGTGGTGAAATTTGCAATAATCATGCTAGATGGCAAGGTGGGGGAATTTATTGTGACCCAAATGTAAATGCAAGTATCACAGGCGGCTCAATTCATGACAACAATTCTGACCAAGGTGGTGGAATTAAACTTACAAATGGTGCAACATTAAAAATAGGCTCGTCCGCAAGAATTTATAATAATATAGCATGGAATGGTGGCGGATTATTGGTAGATAACGAAAATTCTGTTACATTACCATCTTCACCTCAAAATTGCATTTATGGGAACACTTGCCCTGGCAGTGGTATAACACATAATACAATAGGTTTTAATTCTAAAGATGACACTTATACACTATATTATGCTACAAATACAAGTGGAGGAACATCAAGCAAAACGGTTACAGTTAACTATTTAGATAGTCCTAGTCAATATAATGAATTTACGCAAGAAGGCGTTGGCAGTTACAATTTTTATGGTTGGGCAAGTTCATCATCTTCCTCTTCAACTGTGAGTTTAACAACAAGGAATACAACCAGCAGCACTTCATATAATCGGTATGCTGTTTATTACAGTTATACAGGCACAAGAACATCTAGTAGTACGGGATATACTGTAAAATTTTATTATGGTAGTGGAACAAGTGATTATATAAGTAAATCTAATACAAAAACCACAACATATAATAATGTTCCTAGATATTATAATTATAAGTTATCATATTTAAGCCAATCAAGCTCAGGTGGAACAGCAGGTTCGGTATCTTATTCACCAATAACAGCACCAAGTCCAACCTTATCGGGTTATACATTAGAGGGTTGGGCAGATAGTAGCACAGCAACAGCAAAATCACATAACACCGGTTTTACAACAACACCAAACAGTAGTAGTTCACGCTTAACTTATTATGCAGTGTGGAGCGATACCAGTGGCACACGCAGTGTAACAAGTACTCCAACTGTGGCTAGGTTTTATAAAACTTCATCAAGTAGTGGCGGATATGAAGATGTAACTAGCACCAAAACCATACCATATACGGGAGTGAAGAAAACATATAACTATACCCGAGCATATTCATCTACAGCAACCACAGGTGGAACGGCGGGCACGGCAACATACTCACAAATAACTGCACCTAGTGCAACTTTATCTGGTTATACATTAGAGGGTTGGGCAGATAGTAGCACAGCAACAGCAAAAACACATGATACCGGCTTTAAAGTTACACCAACTTCGGATACTCGTAAAGATTACTACGCAATTTGGAGTGACACCAGTGGCACACGCAGTGTAACAAGCACTCCAACAGTTGCAAGGTTCTACAAAACCTCAGCAACAGATTACCAAGATATAACCAGTACTAAAACAGTGCCATATACCGGAGTAAAGAAAACATATAATTACACTCGTTCAACTTCAGTCACAGCAACCACAGGTGGAACGGCAGGTGCAGCAACATATACGCAAATAACCGCGCCTACTGCAACTTTATCTGGTTATACATTAGAGGGTTGGGCAGATAGTGGCACAGCAACCGCCAAAACACACGATACCGGCTTTAAAGTAACCCCAACAGCAGATACACGCAAAGATTACTATGCAATATGGAGTGATACAAAAGGCACGCGAAATGTAACCACTACTCCAACAGTTGCTAGGTTCTATAAGACCTCATCAACAGATTATCAAGACATTACAAGTACAAAAACAGTCCCATATACAGGAGTAAAGAAGTATTACTCATACGACTTAAATAAATCAGTTACAGAAACCACAGGTGGAACGGCAGGTACAGCAACTTATACACAAATAACCGCACCTACTGCAACACTTGCAAATTATACATTAGAGGGTTGGGCAGACAGTGGCACAGCAACCGCCAAAACACATGACACAGGTTTTAAAGTTACACCGACATCAGATACTCGTAAAGATTACTATGCAGTGTGGAGTGATACATCAGGCACAAGAAATGTAACAAGTACACCAACGGTTGCTAGGTTTTATAAAACTTCATCAACAGACTACCAAGACATTACAAGTACAAAAACAGTCCCATATACAGGCGTAAAGAAAACATATAACTATACTCGCACATCTTCAGCCACAGCAACCACAGGCGGAACAGCTGGTGCCACAACATATACACAAATAACCGCACCAACAGCCACTTTGGCAAATTACAAATTAGAAGGCTGGGCAGACAGTGGCACAGCAACAGCCAAAACACATGATGTTGGCTTTAAAGTTACACCAACCGCAGATACTCGCAAAGACTACTATGCAATATGGAGTGATACATCAGGAACGCGAAGTGCCGAAACGTCACAAAACTTTAATTTTAAATATTTAGAAACAGAAACAGTGGTAAAAGGAACAAAAGTAACAAATTATACAGGAGTTACTAAATATTACTCCTACGATTTGAAAACCGAAAAAACATCAACAGACGGAACGGAGCAAAGCAGTTCATATAAAGTAATAACTTCGGCAGCAGCACCAACTAACAGTGGCTATACATTTAAAGGTTGGGTAACAGACAGCACAAAGAATAGTAGTA
>CANQWK010000010.1 GCA_947627545.1 uncultured Clostridia bacterium
TACATATTTAAAGAAAATATTAAAATTTTTTAATTTTTTTTAAAAAAGTATTAAAAAACATTTGACAATTCTTCAATAAAGCCAAAAAATGTAAAATTCTTAATTGCTTTTTTTATAAAATTTTAATTGACTGCTAGCTAAATGATAATGTTAGCATTTTGTGTAAATAAATTTGACTTAAATAACACAAGCAATGCCTAAAACTATAAGCAAAACTGAAAATGCAAATCCACCCCATATAATTGTTTTGCGTTGTTTTTTTACTGCTTTTAAATTTTGGTTAATTTCAAAATAAAATTGCCCTGTTGTATCTTGTGCAAGTTCTTCTTTCAATAATTTTTCTTGTACCTTTAATTTTTCAAACTCGTTGTAAGAATATGCAATAATTGATAAACTTGCAAAAATTAAACCAAAACAAAGGCAGTAATTATTTTTAAATATGCTGCCTATAATTAATAATATTACTGATATAAATAAACTCACCAAGCAAACGGTGAGTTTAATGTTTAACTTTTTCATTAAATGTTAAAATTTAACACCAAGAACACAATTATAATGATTACAAAAATTACATAAGCAATCATCCAACCAATGTTCTTGCGGGATTTAGCATAAAAGAAAGCAAACACAGCGGTAATTGAATAAGCAATTAATTGGGCAATTAAAGTCATTGCACTTACTACGCTAGAACTTAATTTTAATGCTGAAAATATTTTTGCCAAAATTAAAGCAATTGCAACAAATGCTATTGCGATATATGACAAAAAGTTAATTAAACCTTTTCCCTTCATTTTTTCCTCCTTGCTTTATTATATCATAAAAAAATTAAATTTAGCAAACAATTTTAACAAAAATTTTAATTTTTATTAAATATATCATTGTTAAAACTTTTTATATTATTTATATTTACATTCCTAATATATTTATAATTTACATTTTTATAAATTCATTATTTATATTTTTTTATTGATAAATTTTAAGAAATTTTGTCTATAACATCAGTAAAATACTTAGGCAAAGGAATTTCAAAAGTCATTTGTTTGTTTGTTGCTGGGTGAATAAAATTAATTTTATAAGCAAAAAGAAGTTGTCCATTTTTATAGATATTATCTGCTCCGCCGTACAAGTTGTCGCCTACAATTGCATGACCTATTGATTTTAAATGGGCCCTTATTTGATGAGTTCTGCCTGTTGTTAATTTGCAATTTAAAAGTGTGTAATGGTCAAAAACTTTGTCTATTGTAAAAATTGTTTTGCTATATTTGCCGTTTTGTTCGCTTACCATTGTCATTTGTTCTCTATTTTTAGGATTTCTACCTAAATAACCTTCTACAACAAAATCTTGTTTAATCCTTCCTTTTATTAGTGCTTTATATTCTCTATTTAATGTTTTATCTTTAAGTTGTGCAGATAATTTTTTGTGAGCATAATCTGTTTTTGCAACAATTAACAAACCGCCTGTGTCTTTATCTAACCTATGCACTATTCCTGGACGCAAAACGCCGTTTATTGTAGATAAATTTTTAATATGATACATTAAAGCGTTTACAAGTGTATGACTTTTGGTGCTTGCACACGGATGAACAACCAAACCAACTTGTTTATTTATTACAAGCAAACAGTCATCTTCATAAACAATGTCTAGCGGAATGTTTTCTGGGTCGGCATTAATTGTTTCTATTAAGTTTTCTTCTATTGTTATTGCATCGTTTGCTTTTAGCATATACCCTGCTTTTACAATTTTGCCATTTACTGCAATTTTGCCTTGTTGATTTAATGTTTTAATATAACTGCGAGAAAAAGTTGTGTTTTCTGTTAAAAACACATCTAACCTTATATTGTTTTTGTTACAGATTAATTTTTGCATTTTCATTTTATTTTTATTTTATTTTTTATTTATTTTTATTGGTTTTATAATTTAGGTTTTCTTTTGTTGCTTTTCTTGCAAGAAAAGCAATAGAAATCAACAGAAAAGAAATTTAGATAAAATTAAGCCGCCTTTTTCTTCCCTGAAAACAAAATGTAAATTGCCAACATAATTGCACCTATGCACAAGAAACTATCGGCAAGGTTAAAAATAGGAAAATTAGGCAAAAAATCTAAAAAGATAAAATCTCTAACATAGCCTAAAACAAGCCTATCTATTAAATTGCCTATTGCCCCACCCATAACAAAGCCAAAAGATATACTATAAAAAATAGTTTTATTTTTATTAAAGTAGTTAAACACACACAATGCTGCAATAAGCACAAGGCTTACCACAATCAACATAATTGTGTTTCCGCTAAAAATACCCCAAGCAGCCCCTGTGTTGCCTCCATTTGTTTGTATTGATAAAATTTTAGGAATTAAATTAAAATATTCCACACTAAATAAAAAATGTTTGGTAATTTGGTCAATTACCAAAACAATAGCTATAACTGAAAATGTTATAATTTTTTTTTGCATTTAATTTTTATCGCCAGGCTTTAAAATTTTATGTCCCTCTGGTGTTAATAAAAACAAATCACCATGCCAACGAAGAATGCTGCCATTTAGCCCATAAATAGCACCAGATAAGAAATCTAAAATACGCTCGCTATCAATAGACGCAATGCCCTCTAAGTTTACTGCAACCGATTGACCTTGTTTAAGATAATCCACCACTTGCTGAATTTCTTTATGTGTTTTTGGCTCTACCATGATTATATTAGACTCTGCTTGAATGCCAAAAGAATTGAACGGGGTTTGTTGCGGCATAACATTATCTGTTTGGTCGCCAATGCGTTCATGCAAATTGAAATTAGAATATTTATCTTCTTGCACTTCGGTTTTAGATTTTTTCTTTTCGCCTTTGCCTTCAAAACCTAAACCGTGCATAACCCAATCAAAAAAGCCCATATAATACCTTACTTTTTGCCTGTATCACCAAAAATTTGTTTACGCAACATTTCATATTCTACATCTGTTGCGATGTTAAATTCTTTAACAACACGCTCATAAATAGCAATTACATTTTTGTTGGTTGTTTTCTTTTTAGCGTTATCTAACATTTTTTCGGCAACTTTAATTGCTCCTTGCCTATTCATTTTAATGTTCATTGCCACTATTTTTTCAATAATGTCCATACATTTGTTTTCAAATTCTTCTGTTGAAAGTACTGCCATAATTCACCTCTACTTATATTCTAATCAAATTTTTAAAATTGTCAACCATTTGCTATTCAATTTAAAAAATTTAATAATTATATTAAAAAATAAATAAAAATATTAGAATTAGAAAAAATATATATATTAGAAAATACAAATATATTAAAAAATAAATAAAAAATATAAAAAAATAGCATTACGTTGCAAATATAAAACAATTATTGAAAAAAATGCCCTAAACAAAAACAAAAACCGCCACCAAGCGGTTTTTGCGTTGTTTTTAACTAATTAGCGTTAAGGTTATACTAAATTTTTGCCTAAGTTTTTAAAGTAAACCTTATTTCTACCCTTATTCCATCTATCGTACACATAATAGATAAATAACCTAAATCATTTGTAAATTGAGATAAATCTTTAACGGTTATTTTTGACGTGCCGTTTCCTTCTACATAAGATAAATAAGCACTATCAACCTTTATTGTTACATTTGTTATAGGATTTTTTGTAAATGTGCCATTGATGTTGCTAAATGAAAAGTACATATCAGAAACACTAATTGAAGGCTTATAGTTTGTGTAAGGCACAACATAGAAAGTTGCACCAGCCGAGTTATAACTTATAGATTTAATTAGTGTTCCACCTGATAAATAGTAATAAGTTTGAGAAATTGTATATAGGTCTTTAATACCAGTTCCTGACCAAGTTGCTTGATTTAAATAATATGTTGTTTCACCTGACGCCAATGTTGGAATACTTACATTATTTATTTCTGTTATTCTTTTGTCACTTCCAACACTATTTGCATTGGCACCCTGGTTGGTTTTTACCCAATTTGCATACGGATTTCCAACACCTATTACATCAACGTTATTTGTAGTGTTAAATGAGGTGCTGGTAAATATTTGAGAAAGTTTAAAACTTCCCTTTGGAGTTAAATTGCCAGTTGTTGTTAAACGCAAATCGGTTGTGTCTAAAAGTGAAGTTCCATTATCTTTAATTACAATTTGCCCTAAAAATTCATTGTTAAACAAACCGCCTGATGTTGTTAAATTAATTCCATATAAGCCATATCTTCCTGTTTCGTCAATTTGTTGTAATGTAAAGCCTTTATCTCCATTAAAATTCAATCCGCCAGAAATGTTTCTTAAACTTATTGAATAATTTAGTATCTCTTTAAAATTATCAAAATTAGCGGCTTTTAGCATAAACACTACATTTTTGCCTGTTTGATTTACTGTGCGAGTGGCAGAACTTGTTGTTTCTGTTCCATCCTTAATTGTTATGTTGACCTTTGCATCGTTTGATTTTTGAATTTTAACTGATTTTGTTCCGTCTTGGCTGTTAGTAAATACATAGTTATCTGCATCACTTCCTTCCTCTGAATAGATGTTGCCATCTGGCAAGGCTAATTTTAAGACATTATTATCTTTATCATAATACATTGTATATTTATTTTCATTATCTATTGTGTAATCTATTGAAAATTGGAATAATCTTAAATAATAGTTATTATCTTTTACAAACAAGTTGTTGGCATCGTCAACATTAATTGTGTTGTTTGTTCCATTTACCGATAATGTTTTGTCATTATAAACTAAATACGATGCATAATATACTTCACTTTGTCCAAAATGCTTTAATTCTATTTTATAAATTACTATAAAATATTTTCTATTTGAACTTTCGGAACTATCTACATTAGGCAATTTGAAATTTAATATAAAGTGGTTATCCGCGGTAGATAATTCATAATGCGTATTATCTAACTCAGCAGCGGTATCTTTATTATTTAAAGTAATTTTTGTTTTTTCGGCATCAAAGGTTTCTTTAATTGTATCTTTTTGTTCTCCGCTAGGCACCATTGCATAACTTATTGAGGATATACTAATGTTATTAAAGTCGGATAATCTAGAAGACGAAATTACGCTGACGCCTAAATTGCTAACATCTTGGTTGTTAATAGCAGAAACTGTTTTTCCAGATTTAAATCCTAGCCCGCCACCAACTTGAACATAATTTTCATCAACGGTATATTCAAACGAAATAAAGCCTAAAATGTTTAAATTTAAATATCTAACAAAATTATCTTTTGAATCTAATGTGCCTGCTACAAGTTTTAAATGCTTTAAGCCGGTAAAATCATTTTCTAATGTCAAAATAAAGTTGCCTTGTGCATTTTTTAATAATAGTTTTTCTGTTTCTGCTCCATTTTCATTTACAATTTCATATATGTTAAACGAAACTATATCAAACGGATTGTTATCATTAACACGATAAATCATAATGTTGATATATGAATAATATCTTTCTCCGTCCTTTAAAACGTATGAGCTGAAATTTTCATTAGAGTTATCTTTATTTGTTAAAACAATGTTTTTAGGGAAGCTTGTTGCACCTGTTAAATAATAATTAAATGTGCTTGCCGCTGTTGAATTTGTTGAGTTCACATTAAATCCGTTGCCATTTTCTACATTATTTGCAATGGAATTGTTAAAGTTTACATAAAATGCGAAATTGCAAATAATATCAACATTAATTTGAACATAAGTTACACAATTGCCGTTTATTAAAACTTTAAATGTTATAACGCATTGTGCATTTTCTGATAAAGGGTTTATACTCAATTTATTGTTTATACATTCAAACACTTTATTTCTACCATTTATGTTTGATTGACGTTCATTTTTATATGAATAAGAACTATATTCGCTGTTATAATCAAACGAAATTGTAGGTCCATCGCTTGCTGCGTTATTAATTTTAACTGCATTTTTTAGCAATTCGTTAATTTGAGTTTCTGTGCCAGTGTACATTGTTATTCTATCTGGATTTGTAATTTCACAATTATAAAAACCTAATTTTAGTGTGCAAATTTTGCCACCTTCTCCAATATATTTTAGCACTAAATTAGCACTTGAAAAGTTATTATTATTTTCATTTATTTTAAATTCTATTGCAATGTTGTTGCTAGATGTTTTGGTAAATTTTAAATTATAATCGTTATAATTAAATGTATAACTAATTTCAGTGTTAACAGCGTTGCGTGTGATGTTCAACGAACTTAAGGTTGGTGTTATTTCTGTAACATAAAATGCAGTATTGTTTAAATCTAATAATCTAGCAATGGTGTATGAAATTTGTTTATTTTGATTTACAATAAAATTAAATTGTTCGGTATTTTCATCGTAAACATAATCGCTAGAAGGCAAAACATTAATGCCATCGTTAGTTGTTCCTGCTATAATTTGATATTGATAATCTGTAGCAATAACGCCTGCCTCGTTGCTTAAACGAATGCTTGAATAAATGTTGTTTACGATATCATCTGCAAAATGCAAGTTTTTAGAGTCAACAATGCTGTTAGTAACATCTCTTGCTATTTTTATATAGTTAGGATTATTTTCATTTAAAAATCCTATAGCGTTTTCGTTAAAATCAAAAGTGGTTGTTTCTTTGCCGCCTTGTAATATTTTTAATGCAATGCGTTTGCGGTTTATAATTGTTTCATTAGTAGATATGTCTGTTTCATTTTGTTCATTGTTACTAAATAACACGTTGCGGATATTCTCTATTGTTGTGTTTTTGGCAACGTTTTCATGAGTTGCATCTTTAATTAAATAAACAGGAGTAATTCCAATATAAGTTTGCGGAATTTTTACAAACACTTTTCTTGAAATATCGCCAGAATTGTTTGAAAATGCTAAGCCATTGCTAGTTAAAACTTTTACATTTAACATTACAATTAGTTCTTGTGCGGAATGTGTAAAGCCTATTGAAATTGTTGCTCCGCTTGTGTTGTCTATTGAAATTTTGCCAGAATAATCTATAACAAAATTAGAGTTTTGGTCTATTGTAATTTCTAGTTTTGAGCCTGCTAAAGTGGTTATGGTTAGTTCGCCTATTGTGTATGTTTGCAAACCACTGTTTTGTTGATTTGTTGCTACAATTTCGCTTGCTTTTTCGTTTTCATAATTTGTATCTATAAACTTAGCAGCAATTGGGAAATTTTCTTGTCCAGAAGCACTATCTAAATAATGAATATATATTGCAGCATTTACATCAATTTCTACACGTCTTAAAACGGTGCTGCTAGATGCAATGTCTAAATACTCAATATCAAACGATACAAATGAATATTTGTTTGATAATTCAAATGTTAACAACAATTTGCCTTGTTCATCTCTATTGAATGTTATAATGCCTCTTGTTGATTCTTGCCAACCATTAGAGCCGTCTATTTCTTCTTGAGCCTGACCATCTATTGTTAGGTTTGTTATATTAATTTTTCCGTCATAACAATTAATTGTTAAATTATCTACAAAATTTATGCCGTTATATTCACCCACACTATATGGTACAGGTGCTTTAGAAGGTGTATCTATATGTTGCATAATAAATGTAATGAACAAATCTAAGCCGTTATCATAATGATATTTTACAACAAACTCTAAATCTTCAAACGTGTACATTAATCTGTTTATTGTTTGATTGTCATTATTTAGCCTAATAACTTCGGCATTGGTTGAATTAAATATAATTTTTATGTTGCCTAATGCGTCTGTTCCTTCATTGTTAATTGCAGAAAATCCGCTTGTTTTAACTTCTTGAATGTTTATTGTTGGTTTGCCGCTGTAACCGGTTATAACAAAAGGATTATTAAACTCGCTTTGTGCTGAAATTGGCCAATCATATAAATATCTGCCATTTTCTAAGCCTGTTATTTCGTTTGATAACAATGAATTTGCTTCTATGTTTTGGCTTGGCCTTATATAAGCAACTATATTGCCAATATACAACTCTACACTGCTGTTATTGTCCATAATTAAGGCAATTTTTAATTCTACAAAACTATTGCATTGTTCAAAAGTTGCTTGTCCGTCTGCCGCATTCAATAGGTTGTTGAGTTTATTTTTTAAATTTAATTCATATTCTTCTTGTGCTGAGCCTAAAATTTTATAATCTAACAAATATAAGTATAAATCAATATCTCCTGTTAAAGCGTTTATGCCAAATTGGCTTGTTAAATTAATTTGGTTGCCAAAAATTTTGTATGAATTGCCATTTAATTCATCTCTTTCTTTTGTATAGAAAATATTGTTTAAATTATTTATATTTATGCTATGATTTGCTGGATTAACCTGTGTGTATGCAGAATTGTTTGCGTTGTTATAATATCTTACAATATAGAAAGTGTAATTGCCTGAATTTGTTATTATTTTAAATGCTAAGTATGTAAAACTAAAATCGCCTGAATTATTAAAGGTAATGTTTATTTTTCCATCTACATTATTAATTGATACAATGTTTGGATTATTAATGTCAGAATATGCCACCAATTTAACATCGGCAATTGCATTTTCAATTTGTTTTGTAACTCGATTGGTTATAATTACCCTATTTAAATTTACAAGGTTTTGCCAATCAAAGCATATTGTTTCGCCCGTGCTTACAGGCTCGTAAGAAGTAATGTTACGTCCTAAATTTTGAAGTTCGGTTGCAGAAATTTCGTTGTTATTTAAACTTATAAACGTTAAATTTATTCCGCTGCTTGCGTTGTTTAAATTGCCTGCCGTGGCGAAATTTTTAAACGGATAATTTGTTTCTATAGATTGATAATTTAAAATTGTAATTTCTTTGCTTAAATTAAACTTAGTGCGATTTGCGTCTTTATATTCTATTAAATAATTTATTGTTAAAGTTTTGCTGTTGCCAACAAAATTTGCTAAACTAACTTGCGTTGTGGCAGGGTCTAAAATATAAACCAAATTTTGCACATTTGTTGATATTAGTGAACTATCGCTAACGCTTTCAATTGAAATTGAATAAAAGTATTGCGAATATTCTTCTTTTTGGCTGTTTCCTTCATTAAGAATATCAAACACATCGGTAACTAAGTTAAAACTTTCATTTGAGTATGCTAAAATTTCGTTTTTTAATTCAGGAGCAAATGGTGCAATTTCAATATCTATGTTTATGTTAGAAACATTTTCATTGTCCAAATTAGAATAAATTAAAGTTTTGCCATTATAACTTAATGTGAAAGTAAATTTTGCATTTTTATAGTTTTTGCTTAAATAATTATCTTCTAAATTAATTTTAAATGTTATATCGTCAACCACTTGAACTGATAAATCTTTACTATTGCCATTATCTTCATAAACGATGCAAGAAACTGAATTTAATATCCAATTTTCTTCGGCATTAATTTCAAATAAATCCTTATAATTAAAGGTTAAATTTACATTTACAACGCTTGATGCT
The DNA here is from genome assembly GCA_947627545.1 of uncultured Clostridia bacterium. GTDB lineage: Bacteria > Bacillota > Clostridia > Christensenellales > UBA1242 > Onthoplasma. The sequence continues at coordinate 9,390 of CANQWK010000010.1, forward strand.
GTTTTAATGTTTAATTTAGAATTATAAGAATTTGTTATTATTACATTTATAGGGAAATTTAGCGAACCATAAGTTAAAACTGCTTGATTTCTAATAACGCTGCTTGCTCCGCCTACATTTTCAATCCAATTTGTTGCAAATTGTTTTGTTTCGCTTATATAAGTTAAAAAGTTTAAAGTTGAACTGCTAAATTTTAAATTTTCATAGGCGCTATCGGCTAAATTTATAAGGTTTAATTCATTGTAAAGGTTAAATGAGCCATCTTCATTTTTGCTGCCATAAATTATATTAGAGCCATCTTGTTTTTGAGTGGCAAATTGTTTTAATGTTACCAAATTATTTATATCATATTTGCTGTTGCTTTGTAGGTTTAAGCCATAATTTGCTTGAGCATCTGTTTGGCTAATTTTTATGTTTGGCAAAATTGAAACGCTATATGTTGCAATTACCGACTCGATATCTTCTACTAGCAAACTTATTTGATAAATGTAAGAACCTTCAACTAAATCGTGAGTTATGTTGCTGCCACTGTCTGTTGTGCCTATTTCGCATAAACGACTAAAGTCTTGTTCGTCAATTTTTTTATAGGCTATTCTAAAAGTTGAATTTCCTGTTGTATCTTTTATTATAAACATTGGCTTGTTTTGTAATTCTTCCCTGTTTTGCACTTTTTCAACAAGCATAATTTTTGTGCCTGCATAAAAGTATTCATAATTTTGAAAATTCAATTCAGCACTTATATCGCAAATAAAGGAAACTGATACAGTTATTTTTTCAGCTGTTTTAACAAAAACATCAAACGATATATCGATATCTATATAATTATATCTATTGCTTTTGGTTATAATCCAATCGCCATCTTTTTGCGAAATTGTTATTACAGGTTGATTTCCATTTGTTGCGTCAACTAAGGTTAGCGGATTGTTTCCATCTTGAACAAAATTGGTGTTAAGGCTTGATAAATTAGAAATTGTGAAATGAGAAGCATCTTCTAGCACGATGCCATTATATTTGTATTCAACTAATTCTTTTAAGCCAATTTCGCTATCTTCGGTAATTTTTGAAGTATCTGATTTTTTTGTTAAACTAAAGTTATCACTAGCGGTTATAACAATGCGGAAATATCGTTCTAACTCGTTATTATTGCAATTAACCGCAACAACGCAGCCAGAATTTCCTGTTATTTGATTAATTATTAAATTGCCGCCATTAAAGGTTAAAATATCAGGAGATTGAGAAACAAAATTAAAATTATATTCTTTAATTGAACTTGTAAATGCTGGGCTTGGCGTAAACATAAATATGTTGCCATTTTTAGAGTAAGAAGTGTTAAAGAAATCTATAGAATTTACTATTCTTCCATTAATTGAATATGTATAAACATATTCGTTTAATAAATAGTCTATTGCTATTTCTAATTTTGGCATGTTGCTATCGAACATATCGGCAGAAAGTTCCTGCCCATTCATTAAAATTTGTTCAACTTCATTGCTATCAATATAAATGTTAGGCGAATAAATTATTTTATTTTCATCAAATTGAATAGCCAACACAAAACACTCATTTTGAATATAATTTTCCACTGAAAATTCTATTATAAATTTGTCTGGTTGACCTTCTATACCTTTTACAAATCTAGCGTTTAAAATTGTAATGTTGTTATAAATTGAGTTGTTTAATTGGTTGTTATTTCTTGTAAATATTTTAATGTTGTTAGTGCCTATATTTGACAAATTATAAAGCATATTCGCTATGTTTGATGTTATTTCAATTTTGTGAGGAGGCAAATCGCTATCTCCGGTGTTTTCCAACACATGATAATTTTCATTTCCATCCTTAATAATGTAATTATCTTTGCCCTCGCCCGCTTCATAAACTGAACTTTCGTCAAAATTCCATGTTAAACTAGAAGGGTCTATTGCATAATTGTTATTTATAACAAAAGTGTAATTAGTGTTTACAAAATCGCTATCAAACACATAAGCATTCAAACTTACAGCATTTTGACCGTCTAAGATGTTGCTAATTGTTTGTTCGGTTGTTTGTTGATACGCATTTTTTAATTGCAATACATAAATAGAGGTGGTAGATAACGAGTCTTTATTTTTTGCTTTAACGGCATTAACAAATTCACCTTCACTGTTAATGTACCCCACCAAAACATAAGTTCCGTTTAAACTTGCATTTAAACTTGTTAATTCAAATGTTACATAATTTAAAACTTCAATGCTGTAATTATCTGCCTGCTTTGTAACAAAAACTCCTGCTGAATAAGAGCCTCCAACAAAATTTACAATATCGGTAAAATTAATTTCGCCAAAATTTGTATTGTCGTTAGAATAATTGATTTCTATTGAATGATTTAAACTTTCATAATTTAAACCAGATTTTTGTTCTTCAACAACAACTTCTGCATAGGTTGTTAAAAGTTGACCATTACTATTGACAATTAAAAGCATTAAAGTTAAATTCTCAACCTCTGGCAACTGCTTAACAACAACATTAAATGAGCGATTTGCTCCACCTCCTAAATCGGTTGCAGAATACATGAAATTTGTTTGTTCAAAGTTATTTTCATTCTTGTTAAAGAATTCTAAATAACTGCCTGTTCTTAGCATAACAATAGAGTCGTTAGTTACAAATGCCGCTCCATTTGAACAACTAAATTGAACATTCTCGCCGTTATAATTTAAAGTTGTAATTAATTGCCTATTATTTAGTGTAATGTTGCCCTTTGCTATTGCAAATGTTGCATTTATTTGGTCTATAACAATTGAATTGCCTAAAATGTTATAATTGTATGTTCCATCTAATTCACCAAAATTTACTAAGGTTACAAATTTATTATTGCTGTTTAAATTAAATGTTAATGTTCTATCTTCTACATCTTTAAAATTAATGTTGCTGTTAGCCCAAAATCTTTCCATGTTTGTGCCAAAGGCAACACTGTCAAAACGGCGGCTTGTGGTTGCTCCATCAATTTTTAAACCTAAATCATTGTTATTAGTGTTTGTTAAAAGGTCAGGCTCGCCATTCAATGTTATATAGTTATCATCTGTATATAAATTTAGCGAAACTTTGTCCGTTTTATTTTCTAAATTTTCATTAAATTCAACTTCGCTAACATTATCGCTTGTAACATCTACATCAACAACGGTGTATATCATTTGGTCAACTCGTTGATATTTTGTTTGAGTTTGAACAATATTACGTTGCGTTTGATAACTATCAAAAACGGCAATAACAAATTTATAATTTCCACCTTCCGTTGTTGGCTCAAAACGAAGAACTTTTTGTTCATTTTCATTTGTTATGTATTTAACAAAATTGTTTTCTGGGTCAGCCAAAAATTCATCATCAATTAATTCATAGTCATTATCTAGTTTGCCGGTTTCAAACCGTGAGCCATTGTAATAATAAATTTCTATTTTTTTATTTTCAACATTGCTAATTGGATGCAACGCATAATTAGGCAAAAGTTCCAAATTGAAATCTAACACTGCACCTAAACTAACTGTTGCCGATTGAACGCCATAAACTTTTCCGTTTAAAGTTTCAGTGCCATATTCTAAACCTTGCAATTTAATTTGTTCAACCGCTTGGTCTACGCTAATTGTTAAAAGGTTAGATTTAACCATACCGCGCCCATCGTCTGCCTGCAAAACGGCTATGCCATAATTTTCTTTGTTGAAATGTGCAGGATTAGTTCCAAAGTTTTTTAATTTATAATAAATTGGTTCATTACAATTTACCTTATATTTGTTTGTGCCTTCTTGTTTTTGCAATGGAGTGCCATCTTCGTTGCAAAGCATAATAAGGTCCTCGCCAAAATAATTATTATTGTTTGCCCTATCTACAAAATAAATGTAACATGTTTTTTGATTAACCTTTTTGCCGTTAGATGCAATACCTGTTATTGTAAAATTGTAAAGATGATTGTCATAATAATTAACAACTTGCAAATTGTCATTATCAAAAATTAACTCAGTTGGATAAATTTTCTGAGTTTTAAATTTTCCACTAATAGCCATAATGCCAACAACCACACCTACAAACGCAAGTGCAACGGCAAGGACAATGCCTATAACTTTAAAAATTTTTTTACGCATAAATACCCCTATCTATACCTAAATGCAAAACAAGATTATTTTATTATCTACATTTTTCTACATTTTAATTATATAATTAAAAAACATTTAAGTCAAATAAAACTTAAAATCTTAATAAAATTTATTTATAACTAATTTTTAAAAATTTTAATAAAAAAATTTAAACAAAATTATCTAATAAAATTAAAAAAATTTTTAAAAATTTAAAAAAATCGCACTATTTTTTAAAAAAAATTAAAATTTTTGCCCCTATTTTTTAATTTTTTAAAAAATTATATAGTTTTACAAAACTTTCTACATCAATTTCTTCTGGTCTAACGGTTTCATTAAAACCAATTTTTTTTAGTGCCAAAATTAATTTTTGTTTGTCATAATCCAACTTTAAATTATTAATTAAGGTTTTTCTTCTCATTGAAAAGCAAGCCGAAACAAATTTTGAAAAAAACTTAAAACTATCTAAATTAAATTTGTTGTGCGGAACTAATTTGCATAATGCACTATCTATTTTAGGTTGTGGCGTAAAATTTTCTTTTTTTACAATTCGGGTTATGCTAACATCAAAAATTGACTGCAAGCAAACACTTGTTATGCCGTAATCTTTTGTTTTAGGTTTTGCAACAAACCTTAAAGCCACCTCTTTTTGAATTAAAACTAAAATAGATTTAAAATTATTTTTAAATTCTGCAAGTTTAAAAATTATAGGCGTGGTTATATAATAAGGAATGTTTGCAACCACCCTAACATCTTTTAAATTTAATTTGCTTATATCTGTTTCAAGAAAATCTTGATAAAAAATTTTAAGATTATTGTTTTCTTTTTCTAATTTATTTAAATATGTAGATAGCGAATTATCTATTTCAAAAGAATAAACACATTTTGCCTTTTTGCACAAAACATTGGTTAATGTGCCTGCCCCTGCTCCAATTTCTAAAACCGTGTCAGTTTTTTCAACTTCGCCATCATTAGCAATTGCATTTAAAAGATTAATGTCAAAAATAAAATTTTGACCAAGACTTTTTTTAAAATCTATGTGCAAATTTTCCATTAAATTTATTATAACATAAATTATAAAATTTTTAACTTTTTTTCGTTTTAATTTTTATTTGTTTATTGTTTAATTTAACATTTATTTATAATTTGTTTAATTTTATTAATTAAATTTTAATAAAAAAAACTAGGCTGATGCCTAGTTTATGAAAGGTTATGTAATTTACGCTTTCTTTCTATCTAACAATGCAGCAATTGATGCAATTAGACCGAAAATGAACATAAAGAATGGTCCAACGTGTGGGATGAATGATATTGAGCCACCCATTAAGTCTGATGCTTTATTAGCATACAAAATTCCACCAATAATCAAAGTTGCAAAGAAAATTACAACGCAAGCAATGGCAACAATGCTGATAATAAATTTTGCAAGTGAAAGGTATTTGTGATTAAAGAAGAATTCTACAATTGTAATTACAGCTAAAACAGCAATAACAATTAAAGAAATAATCATAAATACTCTTGCAATTTGCCAAAAAGTTTGAGCAGTTTTTGATACATAATCAGCACCTTTAATAACATCTACCCATTGACTGCGAGTGATTGATTCTGAATGTGAAGTTGAGTTATAAGAAATTTTTTTAACAGCAAATTTAAATGCTAAGCCTAAAAATGCCAAAACTGTTGCAACCAAAGATGTTATCTTTAAAATTAGCTCCTTTCCTTTAACTTTCATTTTGTTCCCTCCTCCTTTTATAAAATGATATTAAAATTCTATAAAAATTATGAACAACTGTCAACTTTTTTAAAATTTTTTGCATTTTTTTAAAGAATTTTTTAAAAATCTACACAAAAATAATAAAAAATGTTGAATTTTTAACTCAACATTTTTATTTTATTTATAAAACTTACTGGAAATTAATTTTTACGATGAAATCTTTTAAATAATACATTCTATATTTAATTGGCGTCAGCTTCTGAATGTTTATCTTTAGTTTTGGCAAGTTCTAACTCATATTTTTCCATGTTTTGATTAAGTATGTTTGCTGTATTTACATATTTTTTGCCGTATTTATCTTCAAAATAAATGTCAAATGCCTTTCTTAACAACCCACTTAAAATAGAATTTTCTTTTAAACTAAGTTCATTTTCGTAATTAGTGAAAACCCTTATTAACGAAACTGCAAAGCCATCAGTTTCAACAAATGCCAACTTTTTGTTTGCGTCTTTACAGTCGAAATATATTTGCAATGCTGCTTGATTTATCATATCGTTATAAGATAAATAACCTATAACTATTTTATTAATTGATATTAATTTTTTATTTAAACGGTCTAACACTATTTGAATTATACTTTCGAGTTCCGCAATTTCTTTTGCACCAATATGTTCAATGAAATTACAATTTTTTATATCTTCAACCGACTGAAGAAATTTTTTTACATAATCGGAATTATTTATTTTTGAAAAATCTAATTTATTAAATTCAAACTTACTAATTGTTTTAAATGGTATTTCAAAAATAGAATTAAAACACACTTCATGTTTAACTTTTGCCATTTTTTAACCTCTTTTGCCCTCTCTATATTATTTTATCATATTGTTATAATTTTGTCAATATTCAAAGTTGTTTTATAATTTTTAAATGTTAAATTAATTATTTATGTTTGGGTTTCAAACTTACATTATTAGTATAAACATAGTTGATTTTTATTTAAAATTATGATATAATTGCTTTGTTTAGGAGAAATTATGCTAGAAAACAAATATAATATTGGCGAAACTGAAAAAAAATGGGAAAAGTTTTGGCAGGAAGAAGGAATTTATAAATTTGATAAAAACAGCAATAAACCAACTTATTCAATAGACACTCCACCTCCAACCGTTAGCGGCGAGTTGCATATTGGGCATATTTATGGTTTTAGCCAAGCCGACATGATTGCTAGATACAACCGAATGCAAGGCAAAAATCTTTTTTATCCGCTGGGGTTTGACAATAATGGTCTGCCAACCGAATTATTGGTTGAAAAGAAAAAGAAAATTCAAGCACATTCAATTCCTAGAGAGGAATTTACAAAAATTGCACTTGAACTTGTAGATGGTTATAATCAAAATTACCGCGATATGATGGTGCGTGCCGGCATGAGTTGTGATTTAAGTTTAGGCTACAACACAATTGACAATCGCAGCCAAAAAACTAGCCAAAAATCTTTTATTGATTTAGCCAAGCGAGGCATTGCTTATAGAGAAAATAAACCAAGCCCTTGGTGTACAAAATGTCGCACAAGCGTTGCACAATTTGAGTTGGAAGATAAGGACTTAGATAGCATATTTAATTATCTTAACTTTAAATTAGCAGACGGCAGCGGAACAATTCCTATTGCTACCACTCGCCCTGAATTTTTGCCTGCTTGTGTAGGAATTTTTGTTAATCCAGAAGACAATAGATATAAGCATTTAGTTGGCAAACTTGTTAAAGTTCCGCTTTTTGAAGATAGAGTTGTAAAAATTTATGCCGACAGTAAAGTTGGAATAGATAAAGGCACAGGCATTGTTATGTGCTGCACTTTTGGCGACCAAACTGACGTTGAGTGGTGGAAAGAATATAAATTAGAATTAAAACAAGCAATAGACGATGGCGGACGCATGACTGAAATTTGCGGCAAATATGCAGGATTAAAATCAATTGATGCTCGCAAAGCCGTAATTGAAGATTTAAAAGCAGCCAATTACATTTTCCGTCAAGACCCTATTTGCCACACAGTAAAAGTTCACGAAAGATGCGAACAACCTATTGAATTTTTATCTAAAAAACAATGGTTTATCCGCACTTCAACCCCACAATTAAAGCAAACTTGGGCAGATTTAGGCAATCAACTAGAATGGCACCCTGAAAGCATGAAAACAAGATATATGGCTTGGGTAAATAACCTTAACCAAGATTGGAGCATTTCAAGGCAAAGATATTTTGGAGTGCCTTTCCCAGTATGGTATTGTAAAAAATGTGGCAAACCAAATTTTGCCAGCATTCAAGATTTACCTGTTAATCCACTTTCTACCGAATTTAAAGGAAAATGTGATTGTGGTTGCACTCAGTTTGAGCCAGAAAGTGATGTTATGGACACATGGGCAACAAGTTCGGTTACTCCACAAATAAACACAAATTGGGCAGAAGATGAAGTTGGCAGCAACAAAAAAATGCCAATGGACATGCGATTTGCTGGCCGAGACATTATAACAACTTGGTGTTTGCGAACAATTATAAAATCTTATTATCATCAAGGTTGTTTGCCTTGGAAAAGTTTAATTATAAATGGCTGGATGATGGCAGATAAAGGCATTAAATTTAGCAAACATTTAAATAATTCTAAAATGGGCTTAAATGAAATTATGGAAACATATGGTGCAGATGTTGTAAGATATTTTAGTGCAAATGGAGCTTACGGCCGAGATGTTATGTTTAATGAAGAAGGCTTGAAAGACGGCTACAAATTGCTAAACAAAATTTTTAATGGTTCAAAATTTGTATTAAACTTTTTATATGATTACGAGCCGAAAAAACCAAAAGAAATTTTACCAATAGACCGCTACATTATGCACAAATTTAACCAAGCGTACGAAAAAACCTGTGCTTTTTATAATGATGTAGAAATGGGCTACGCAAAAGCAGAAATTGAAAAATTTTTCTATTTCTTTTGCGATAATTACATTGAACTTGCAAAAAATAGATTGTATAAGCCTGAAATTTATGGTCAAGCAGCAAAAGAGAGCGCTCAATGGGCAAGTTATAATGTTTTGTTAGGAATGTTAAAACTTTTAGGCATAACAATGCCACATATAACCGAAGAAATTTATCAAAATTATTTTAAAACTTATGAAAAAGAAAAAAGCATACATTTAACAACCTTGCATCCTATTGACATTGAAAACGAAAATATTATTGAAAAAGGTGACGAGGTTATTGAAATAATTTCTAAAATTAGGCAATTTAAAAGTGAAAACAAACTAAGTTTAAAAACTGAAATTGAAAGCATTACAATTAGCAATTCTAATTTAGAATTTATAAAACAATGTGAAGCAGATATAAAAGCCGTTTCCGCAGTAAGAAATATAAATTATGCAACATGCAATTTTAATGTTGAAATTGGCAAAGTTGTTGAATAAAGCAATTAAGATAAAAGTAAAAGTGAATTAAAGAAATGTAAATAAAAATATTAGTGAATAAACAAAACATTAACAAATAAAAGAATAAAAAATAATAAACATTTAAAATTTACATTATTTTTAAAAACAAAAAAAATCTCAAAAAAATTTGAGATTTTTTATTTTTTACATCATTTTTTAAGTTTTTTATCGTTTTTTTATATTATTTTTATGTTTTTTAAAAATTTTTTATCTTTTTTAATCTTAAATATTTTAGTTTTTACTCTTAATTTACAAATTATTCTTTTAACATTTGATTATCTGATGGCTCATAAATTTTTGCAACAACACATTCTGTTGTTAATAATGTTGACGCAACGCTTGCTGCCGTTTCTAACGCTATTCGAGTAACTTTTACAGGGTCAATTATACCCGTTTCAAGCATATCGCAAAATTGATTATTAAGAGCATCATATCCAAAATTGACATTTTCGTTTGCTAAAACTGTTTGCACAATTACGCCATCATCAACACCTGCATTTTTTGCAATTTGGCGTATAGGTGCTTCTAATGTATGCAAAATTATAGTTGCTCCAACTTTTTCATCGTCTTTTAGTTCGTTTATATATTTTTCTAGCATTTTTTTAGTGCGTAAAAGTGCTACGCCGCCACCAGCTATAACACCTTCATCAATTGCTGAAAGCGTTGCGTTTAAAGCATCTTCCATACGCAACTTTTTTTCTTTCATTTCAACTTCACTTATTGCTCCAACTTTAATAACAGCAATTCCGCCATTTAACATCGCTATGCGGTCCTGCAAGGTCATTCGGTCAAAAGGTGCAGTTGTATATTCTAACTTTTCTTTTAATTCTTTTATTCTGGCTTTTATTAATTCCTTATTGCCTTTTGCTCCTATTATTGTAGCCATTTCTTTGTCCGCTTTAACTTTGCTTGCATGACCTAAATCTTCAAGTGTTATGTCGTTAAAATTATTGTAAAAATCTGCCGCTACAAATTTTGCACCAACTGTTAAGGCAATGTCGTCCAAAACTTTTTTACGCCTATCACCATAATTAGGTGCTTTAACTGCTAGGCATCTAAACACATTCCGCATGTTGTTTATTACCATTGTTGTAAGTGCATCACCCTCTACGTCATCAGCTATAATAAACAAACTACCGCCAACCTTATTCACTTTGTCCATAATTGGCAAAATTTCATTTATGTTAGATATTTTTTTGTCTGTAATTAATATGTATGGATTATCAATTTCCGCAATTGAACGCATTTGATTTGTGCACATATATGGGCTTACATAACCTCTATTTACTCGCACGCCTTCAACAACTGTTAGGCTATCTAAAATGTTTTTACCTTCTTCAATTGTTATTATCCCTTCCTTGCCAACCATTTCAAACGCTTTGGCAATTAATTTGCCTGTTTCTTCGTTGCCTGCCGAAATTTTTGCAATTTGGCAAATTGAATTGTTATCTTTAATTGGTTTTGACATTTTTTTTATTTCTTTAACAACAAAATTAACCGCTTTTTTTATGCCATTTCGCAAAAGTATAGGATTAGCACCTATATTACAACTCTTCAGCCCTTCGCTAAATATTTTTTCCGCTAAAATTGTGGCAGTTGTTGTACCATCGCCTGCTATATCGTTGGTTTTTATACATGCTTCACGCAACAATTCTACCGCTGTGTTTTCAACTTCATCTTTTAACTTAATGCCCTGCGCTATTGTTACTCCATCATTTGTTATAAATGAGTTAGTTTCTCTTCCCATCACAACATTTCTGCCCTTTGGCCCAAGCGTTATTTTAACCGCATTGCTTAATGTTGAAATACCTGACAAAAGTTTTGCTTTTGCTTCATCTCCCATTAAAATTTTATTATACATCTTCCACCACCCCTATAATGTCAATTTGTCGCATAATTATATAGGTTTTTCCGTCTAATTTAATCTCTGCACCGGCATATTTATTAAATAAAACGGTGTTGCCTACTTCAACTTTCATTTCACTTTTGGCATAGTCAAAATTTTCACCATCGCCAACCGCAACCACCTCGCCAAACTGAGGTCTTTCTTTTGCAGTATCAGGCAAAATTATGCTAGAATTTTTTGTTGTTTCCTCTTTTGGAAGAATTACAACTCTATCAAATAAAGGTTTTATATTCATTTGTTCCTCCTACTTTGATTATAGGTCAATAAGGCACCAGATTATCTAAAACCTGCCAAAAAACAAAAAGATTTTAAAAAATAACAAAATGTAACATAATTTTTTATTTTAATATTGACAGCCAGCCAATTCTGTGATAAAATTCACTCAATAAAATAAAAGGAAAAAATTATGACAAATAAAGAGAAAAACCAAAAATTAAAAGAAATTAAATCTAGATTAAAAAAATTTATTGATGACCACGGAATTAACGATAAATTTACTGAAAAAATGAATAAAATTAATTCACTAGGCGACAAAGCAGAAAATTTGTTTGAAAACATTCAAGATTTTATTATTTCAAGAGGAAATGCACTATATATTTATTTGTTCGCTTGCGAAGTTGAAGGTGCTAACATAGAAAAATTAGAAGATGCAATAATTGCAACCAAAAATGCAAAATATATTTATTTGTTTGCTTGCGATGTTGAAGGTGCTAATATAGAAACACTTGAAGATGCTTTAATTGCACTAAATGACGCAGAACACATTTATTTATTTGCCCGTAATGTTAAAGGGGCTAATATACAAAAACTAGAAGACGCAATTATAAACGCTAATAGTTTGCTAGCTATTTATGAATTTGCTCACGATGTTAAAGGCGCAAATATTGAAAGGTTAGAAGATGCCATTATTGCCTCTAATGATGAGGAATATATTTATAAGTTCGCTCGTTATGTTAATGGTGCTAACATTGAAAAATTAGAAGACGCCATTATTGCAACTAAAAATGAGAAATATATTTATGAATTTGCTCACGATATTCCTTGCATTAATGTAGAAAAATTAGAAGATGCCATTATTGCAACACATGACGCATTCTACATTTTTCAATTTGCCTGTTTTATTGAAGGCGCTAATGTAAAAAAATTAGAAGATGCCCTTATTGCAATTAAAAATGCAGAACATATATTTAAATTTGCTATTTTTATTGAAGGCGCCAATGTAAAAAAATTAGAAGACGCCCTTATTGAAACAAAAGACCCAGAATACATATATTTATTTGCCCGTTCTGTTCCAGGCGCTAACGTTAAAAGGCTTGAAGATGCCGTTGTAAATATTGGAAATAACCTTTATATTTATCAATTTGCTTGTCTTGTTCCACATGCCGACATCGATAGATTATCCAAAATTTTTAAACAAAAAAATGAAGAAAAATTTAATGATGAAAATGAAGATATTATTAATGACTTAATTTCATCATTAGACGAATAAAAAATTATAATTATAATTAACAATAATTTATTTATAACTTAAATAAAATAAACAAAACAAAAGGAAAAATTATGACAAATGAAGAAAAAGCACAAAAATTAAACTCAATTGAATTAGAATTAAAAAAAATGGTAAGTTCCTACGGTGTTTCCAATGATTTTATTGAACATATGGATAGAATTCATAAATTAGGCAGCATAGCAGGAAATGTGTTTGAAAACATTCAAGATTATATCATTTCCAATACAGATGAAGAACACGTTTATCATTTTGCACATAAAATTAAAGGTATTAACGTTGAAAAATTAGAAAACGCCATTATATCCACTAATAGCGCATATTACATTTATACATTTGCCCGTGATATAAAAGGAGCAAACATAGAAAAACTTGAAGATGCTATTATTGCCACCAACAAATTTGAGTATATTTATAATTTTGTTAAATATGTTAAAGGTGCTAACGTTGAAAAATTTGAAAATGCTTTTATAGACAATAAAAATTCTGAATACATTTATAAATTTTCTCATATCAAAGGTGCCAACATCAAAAAACTTGAAGAAGCTATTATTGCTACCCAAAATGCGGAATATATTTATTATTTTGCCCGTGATGTTAAAGGCGCTAACATTAATAAACTTGAAGATGCCATTGTAAATACTGGAAATAGATTTTATATTTATGAATTTGCTTGTTTTGTTCCAAAAGCCAACACCGAAAGATTATCCGAAATTTTTAATCAAAAATTAAAAAAAGATGAAACAAATGATGATGATATTGATAGCCTACTTTCATCTTTATATGAATAAACATAAATTGAAAATTTTTAATTAAAAAAATTATTTGACAAAATGCCCTTATTATGATATAATTACTTTAAATTAAAAGGAGAAATTATGACAAATAAAGAAAAAGAACAAAATTTAAACTCAATTGAATTAGAATTAAAAGATTTAATAGACAACTATGGAATTTGTAATGAATTTGTTAAATATTTAAACAAAATTCATTCGTTAGGTAGCAAAGCAGGAAATTTATTTGAGGACATTCAAGATTATATCATTTTCACTAAAAAAGCAGAGTTCATTTATAATTTTGCTAAAGATGTTGAGGGTGCCAACATTCAAAAACTTGAAGATGCCATTATTGCAACTAACAAGCCAGAATTTATTTATTCCTTTGCTCTTCAAATAAAAGGTGCCAACATTGAAAAGTTAGAAGACGCTTTAATTGCTACAAATAATAGTTTTGAGCATGTATTGCACATTTATTGCTTTGCTGTGCATATTGAGGGTGCCAACATTCAAAAACTTGAAGATGCCATTATTGCTGCTAATAATCCAGAATATATTTATAGATTTGCTTGCAAAATAAAAGGTGCTAATATTGAAAAGTTAGAAGACGCTATTATTGCCACCAAAGATGCAGAGTACATTTATAATTTTGCTAAAGATGTTAAGGGTGCTAATGTTCAAAAACTTGAAGACGCTTTCATTGCCACAATAGAAAAACCTATTTATATTTGTTATTTTGCTCTTTATGTTAAAGGTGCTAATATTGAAAAATTAGAAGATGCTATTATTGCTACTAAATTCGCAGATAATATATATAAATTTGCTAACAATGTTGAAGGCGTTAACGTTCAAAAGCTTGAAGATGCCATTATTGCTACTAAAAATGCAGAATATATTTATAAATTTGCTAGAGATATAAAAGGTGCAAACATTCAAAAACTCGAAGATGCAGTTATTGCCTCTACTGATTATTCAGAATATATTTATAAATTTGCTAGAGATATAAAAGGTGCAAACATTCAAAAACTTGAAGATGCTGTTATTGCTACCAAAGACTCAGACCATATATTTTGGTTTGCTTGTGACGTTAAAGGCGCAAATAAAGATAAATTAAAATCGATTTCAGAAAAAATTCAAAAAGAACGAGAAGAAAAGAAAAAAGCAAATATAAATATTGATGACTTAATTTCATCTTTAGATGAATAAACTTAAATAGGTTGCATATTAAATAAATTTTAAAAATATAATTTTATATGCAAGAATATCAATTTAATAGCAAGGAATATAATAAAAAAATTTATAACAGAGCGAGCGGCGGTTCGTTTGCTGTTATAATTTTTTTTGTAATTATTTTGGTTGGTTTGGCATTTGTGTTAGTTAGGCAAAATAAACCAAGCAAAAATGAGTTTTATTTTGTTGAAATCAACAATTTTTTAACCTATAAAGAGGCTGGCAATTTGAGTGCGGAATTACAAAGCAAGTCGGCAGCAGGCTATGTATATTTTGATGGTCAATATCATGTGTTGGCAAATTTATATTTAACAAAAACCGATGCAAATAATGTGTGCGAAAATTTAAAACTTCAATACCCTAATTGCAAAGTTTACACATTAAGTTACAATAAATTTTTTACAAACAAAAAATTAAGTTCTAGCGAAAATACGGCATACAAAAAATTATGTGAAGTTGGCAAAAATTCAATTGAGCAGTTATATAACAACATTTATCAATATGATATTTCTCAAATAAATGAAACTCAATTAAAAGTAAACTTTGGCTCAATAGCAGATAATTTTACAGATACATATAATCAATTTATTTCTGCCTTTAATTCTAATAGCAAATATAACAAAGCAAAAAGTTGTTTAGCAGAATTATATTTTTCGTTAGGCACATTAAAAAACATAACTAACGAAACCGATTTTAATTTTAAAATGCGCTATGAGTTAATAAAAATTGTTGTTAATTATACAAGCATTGTTTCTTGTTTTTAATTTTAATTATAAAGAAATAAAATAAAGTTAATAAATAAATTAAAAATTTTAATTATTTAAATAAATTATTTTTTGTAAATAAAAAACTAAAAAATAAAAAAAAATTAGGTAAAAATTTTAAAAAAGTAAAAAAAATAAGGCAAATTTTACAAAAATTTTAAAATTTTTAACTTAAATTTTAATTTTTTCTGTTTATTTCAACAATTTGCCAAATGGCAAGTCCTATTAAAAAAATTGCAAATAGTTTTTTTAAAATGTCGTTTGAGAGATGATTTGCCAAAATTGCCCCACCGAGACTAAACACACACCCCACCAATGCAAGCAACCAAGTTTCTTTAAACGCAACTAAATGGTTTTTTATGTGAATAAAAAGTGCAACCACACTCATTGGTAAAAACGCAATTAAGTTTATGCCTTGCGCTTTTAATTGTTCATAATTTAAAAATATAGTTAAAAGTGGAATGGTAAGTGTTCCGCCACCCATACCCATTCCTCCAACAATTCCACCTAAAACTCCAACAACAATTTCCCAAAATATCATAATCTTTCCTTTTAGTTTTATTTATTCAGTTATTTAACAAGCATTGCAACTCCACCAAGTAGCATAAAAAAAATAAAAATTCCTTTAATAACTTTATTGTTCATTTTGTTTAGCAAAGTTGCTCCTATAACTCCGCCTGCCACAATACCTACAATCACCGGCCAACCAGACGCAAAATCCACCGAACTATGACACATATACACTATTGTGCTAACCAAACTTATAGGAAGAATGACAAACAACGCTGTTGCTTGTGCTTTTTTTTGTTCCATTCCAAACAATTTGTTTAAAACCGGCACAACAACCATTCCCCCACCTCCGCCAAAAAATCCATTTATTAAGCCAATTAATGCTCCAAAGAGTATGATATATATCTTTTTTACTTTTTTCATACAAAATATTGTGTTCATTTTGTATAATTTTATTTGCTTTTTTTTTCTTTTTATATTATAATAATAAAGTTTTAAGGTAAACATTTAAAAGAGGTACACAATGAAATTAAGCAAAAACTCATTTTTTAAACTAAAAATAGCAATTTTGGCTTTTGTTTTAATAATCTGTTCGGTTTGGGGAGCTTTTTCTCTTTTACCGCACTTTTCAGCAAATGCTGCTACGGAATATAGTGAATATGAAGATGTTACTTCAACTTTAACAAGTAATTCTTCTTTTGATTCGAGGTCGGATACTTCTTCTACTCCATCTCAACCTAACAACTTTTCTCATGAAAATGTTGCAAAAGAAGATGATAAATACATTCACGGTGTTATAAATTTAACCGATAGTGATATTAATTATTCCAACAGCGAACCGCAAAAACACGAATATGTTTTAATGCTAAATGGCAGCGAAAAATATGGTTCAAGGTTTGAATACACTACAAACAACACCATGAAATTAAATGCAGACAGCTATTATGAAATATCTGTTGATGTTTACTCAAATAACAATGTAGGCAAACTTATAATTTATGATGCAGACAATGTTTCAATTAAAACAATTGACAATATTTCAACAAATTCAGGTTGGTCAACTTATCGCTTTTTTATAAGCACAAATGAATTTGACGAAATGAGCATTAAATTAGGTTTAGCCATTGATGGCAATGGGGTTGTTCTTTATGACAATGTTCATGCCTATAAAATAAGCCCTAAATATTTGCAAACATTAAAAACTGAATTAGAAAGCCAATATTATAGCGAAATTAATAAAAGAGATAATTCTGCCGAAAAAATTGCTTTAACCGGTTTTATAAACATTGCAAGTTCAAGTGAAAATAATGGGAAAAATACAAAAATTTCTTATCCTGACAATAATTTAGACGGCAATGCTTATGACGGAGAACATACTTCCGCTTTAAAAATTGAAAACATTACTCAAACCTACAGCACTTATAAAAAGGAAAATTTTGCAACATTTAAACAAAACAATATTTATAAAATTACTGTTACTGCTAAATCTACATTAACTGCTACAACAAATTTAAAATTAATTCAAACAAAATTAGAAGAAAATGAAGATGGAGAAACTGAACAAGGCACCGACAGTGGAGTTATTTCAATTTCTACATCTACAAACGAAAATTTATATAATGGCTATCAAAAATATTGTTTTTATGTTAAAGCTTCTAGCTTAAAAGATACTTACTATGACCTACTTATTAATTTAGGTTCGGCAGACAACTCTGCAGAAGGTAGTTTATATATTACTAGCATTAATATTGCAAAAATAAATTATTCAAATTACTCTAACGCCAGCAGCACTAACAATGTTAAATTAGACCTATCTAATACTGAAACTTCCGATACTAACAAATATTTTAGCAATGGTGAATTTAACAATCTTCAAATTGAAGATGCAAAAAAACCACTTCCAGCAACTCCAAATTCTTGGACTGTTGATGCAGATAAAAACAGCAAATATGGCATTATAAACACTGAAAGCAATTCATTTGCAAGCCTAAAACTTCCAGCATTTGTTCCAAACCCAAAACCAGCTGAAAATGATAATGTTTTAATGATGTATAATTCTACCCCAACCTCAATTAGTTACACTAGTACAAGCAAAGAAATTACTCCTAATCTAGAAACCGGATATTCAGCAATTTATTTAGATGTTATGCCTGTTTTGGCAGATGTAACCATTAATTTATATCATAGTGGAGATAGCAACATTAGACTTGGCAGTTTAACAATTGCCGCAGAGGAAGCTCCTATTTGGAAAACTGCAAAATTTATTATATATAATCCTTATCAAACTTTAAATGCAGTTTTAGAAATTAAAATGACTTCTAAAAATGCCGCAGTTTGCTTTGTAGATAATGTTACTTTTAATTATGACCACGCTAAAAACAGTAATGTATCAATAAGCAGCGAAACATTTGCCGCTTTGCAAGATGGAAAAACAACAAAAAAAATAGATTTATCTAATTTATTTGCATCTAACGGCATAGATGATTTTGCTAGTTCTTTATTCTTTGTTGGAGATGGCGATTTACAAGGTGGCTCTGCAGGAATTATAGATACAAGCATTTCTAGTTTAGTCGATGTTTTGCCTAGTCAAATGGTTGAGAATGATTATCAAATTGACAATTTAAAAAAGGCTCGCCAATTTACAAATCCTAACATTATAGGAATTAAAGTTGAAAATGACACTTTTTATAATTTAACTTCTAATTTAGGCTTTAAGTTAGACGCTAGCAATTATTACAAATTTTCAATAGATGTGTTTACTCCTGTTTTAAGTTCAAGCAGTGAAGAAGAAACCGGAGCTAGAATTAGCCTTTCTTCCTTCCAAGAAAATTTTGTAAACATTAAATCAGCTGACGATTGGCAAACTTACACCTTTTATATTAATCCAGATAATTCAACAACCGCATATATAACACTAGGTTTAGGCAATGAAAATGCAAAATGTCAAGGTAGAATTTTCTTTGGAAACATTAAATTTGAACAATTTGCAACCGAAGAAGATTTTAATGCACAAGCAATTGCTGGCAAAACTGCCTTAGTTTTAAAACAAGTTAAGGAAGAAGAAACTCCTGACGATGAAAATACTCAAACAGATTCAACAACCTCAAATTCAAATAAAAGCAATTGGTTTTATTATCTTCCTTCAATTATCTTTGCAGTTGTTATTGTAATTTGTGTGGTTGGCATTATGTTACGCAAAGTTAAATGGAAAAAACCTGTTAAAAAATCTAAAACTACTTATGATAGAAATAAAACAGTATCTAAACAATATTATTCAAGAAAGGCAGCAACTATTCGAGAAGAAGAATTGAGAAAACTAGAAAAAGAACTTGCTGAAATGACCGCTGAGCGTACTAATTACGAAGAAGACTATAAAAAAGACCTTACAAAAATGCGTGAACTTAAAATTAAGCATGCAGACGCAAATGAAATTGCTAAACTTGAAAAAGATATGAAAAAGAATAGAAAATTATCTTCTGCACTTGGGCTTAATATTAAAAAGCAGGAAAATGAAATTGAATATGTAAAAAGTGAAACTTATTTAAATTCATTAATAAAAAAATTATCAAACGAAAAACCTGAAAATTTACCAAATGAAGAAAATGTAGAAGACGCTAACGAACAAAATAATAGCAAAAACAAATAGTTATTATAAAAAATATCTTTATATAAAATATCATTAAAAATTAAACAAAAAAGCCGTTACAGGCTTTTTTGTTTGTTTTTGTTATCATTTATAAGTAAATTTTAAAATTTTAATAAATTTTTATACTTTGCCCTATAAAAAGTTTTTCGCAGGTTAAATTATTATCTAAAATAATTTTCTCTTTTTGTATATTATATTTTTTTGAAATTGATTCTAAATTTTCCATTGGCTTAACATAATGAATAATGTAATTGTTTACCTTAATTTTTATCCACTCGCCCTCATACAACTCTATAAAATTGTTATTTCTTATAATGTTTTCTTTGCTTGAGTTAAATTTTTCACATATTGAATTAATGGTATCTCCATTTAAAACTCTATAATAAAAATCACTATCAAAATTAATTTTCATATTATTATATATTCAAATTTCATTTTAATTTACAATTAAATTAATAATATAAATAAAACTAATAATTTAATTCTTTTTATTTTTGTTTTAATGAATTTTATAGAATATTCTTCTAAGTTAAAATATATATTATTTTAACTATGAAATCTATTTTTAAAGCAGTTGCTGTTGTTACCCTTTTTTCTATTATAACTCGAGGCTTAGGCTTTTTATTTAGAATTTATTTATCAAGAAAACTTAAAGCAGAAGGCTTAGGTCTTTTTCAAATGGCATCGTCCATTTTAGGCATTTTCATGACGCTTATTGCAAGCGGCTTGCCTTTAACAACCGCTAAACTTGTATCGAAATATGAAACTCAAAATCAGTTAAAAAATAGAAATAAAGCGGTAGGTTCGGCTCTTATAATTGCAATGATTGTTGCAGTTATATGTTCAATTGCTGTGTTCTGTTTAAAATCGGTTTTTAATATTATTTTAACCGATAACCGAGCCGTTGAATTGCTTATGATTTTAATTCCTTCCATAATTTGTAGTGCGGTATATGCAATATTTCGCGGTGCTTTATGGGGGCAAAACGATTTTTTCAGTTGTGGACTAACCGAATTATTAGAACAAATTATAAGGTTTGCTTTAACTTTTGTTATGTTGTTTAGCGTTACCGATATGTTCGTTGCAACAAAATATTCAGCAATTGCTTTTAATTTAACCTGCCTAATTTCAGCCATTATTACAATTATTATTTACTTTAAACGAGCAAAACTTAATTTTTCGCCAGGAGAATATAAAAATGTAATTAAAGGTGCTGCTCCCATAACAGGAATAAGATTAGCAAACTCTCTTGTTCAACCTTTAACAACTATAATAATTCCTTCTATGTTGATTGTTGCAGGTTACTCTACTAGTGAAGCCGTTGCAAGTTTTGGTGTTATAATGGGCATGACCTTTCCGCTGTTATTTGTGCCAATGTCTATTGTTGGTAGCATTAGCATGGTGCTTATTCCGTCAATAACTTCGCTTATGACTAAAAATGAATACTCAACAATATCTCAAAATATAAACAAATCAATTCAAGTATCAATTTTTATTAGCATGATTTTTATTCCACTTTATCTTTCGGTTGGAGATTTAATCGGTTTGGTGCTTTATAATAACGCACTTTCTGGCGTGTTGTTGCAACTATCGGCAGTGTGCGTTTTGCCAATAACTCTTTGCAATTTAACAGGCAGCATTTTAAATGCCCTTAATTTAGAAGTTAAATCTTTTATTAACTACATTATTGGCTCTGCAGTGCTAATTTTAAGCCTTGTTGTTTTTACCCCTCTTGTTGGCATTAATTCCGTTATTATTTCGTTCTTTTTATCTATGACTTTAATAACTTTGTTAAACACTCGTAAAATTCAAAAATCTGTGCCTAACCTTAATGTAAATTTAATTAAAACAACAATGAAATATTCACTAATAATAACACCTTGTAGTTTAATTGGACATTTTGTTTCTAACATTTTATTGCACTTTTTTACAAACTTTTTTGCAGGTTTAATTGGTGGTGGAATAAGCATTATTTGTACTTTAACTCTTTGTAAATTATTTAATTTATTTAACATTAACGAAATTTTATCAATGTTAAAACGAAAAAAGAAAAAACAAAATTAAAATAAGCATTTTTGCTTATTTTTTTATTTTTATATGTTTTAAATAATAAAAAATTGATTATTTTAATAGTTTTTAAAAATTTTAAATTTTTAAGTAGAACTAATAATATTTAACCTATCTTGAAAATTAATAAACTGAATAAAAAAATTTTTAAAGTGCATAATTTTAATATGATTACTGTATTTTTAAGAGTTTTAATAATATATATTACAGTTTTAGTATTTTTAAGGCTAATGGGCAAAAGGCAAATTGGCGAAATGCAGCCTTACGAAGTTGTTATAACTTTAATTATTGCAGATTTAGCCACCCTTCCAATGAGTGATACAAACATTCCGCTTTTAAACGGCATTTTACCTTTGGCAATTTTGGTTTTAATTCATTATTGCCTAACATTTTTTACAAGAAAAAGTGTCAATTTTAGGCGAATTATAAGTGGCAGACCAGTGGTTGTTGTAAGTCCAAATGGTATAGAATATAAAGCACTTAAGGACCTAAACATGAACATAGACGATTTGCTTGAAGGCATAAGGCAATGCAACTATTATAGCCTAGACCAAGTGCTTTATGTAATAATAGAAACAAACGGAAAAATGAGTGTAATTCCAACAAGCATAAACGCACCTGCCACTGCACAAGACGTTAAAGCAAATAATCCAGATGCTCAACTGCCTCATGTTATTGTTAGCGATGGAAAAATTATTAAAGAACAAATGAAAGAGTTAAACATTGACGAAAGCAAATTGCAATTAATGTTAAATAAAATTAATGTTAAAAAACTTAAAGATTTAATAATATTGTCTATTGATAAAACAGGGAAAGTATATTATCAAATTAAAGGCGAAAAATATAAATTAGCAGAAAATTTATTAAATGGAGCAAAAAAATGAAAACTTTTATTCCAATGTTTATAATATTTTTAGCGGTTGCAAGTTTGTGTGTTTGGGATTTAGTTTTTACAAACAAAACCTTTAACAAAATGGAAAAGGATTGCACAGAAATTTACGAAACTTTGCAAACCACTGAAATTGCTAATGAAAATTTACAACAAAAAATTTTAAAATTGAACGATTATTGGACTGAAAAAATGGATATTTTAGCAATATCTATTTCACGAAAAGACATGCAGCCGGTATCCGATTATTTGCAATATTTGTGTGCATCTATAATTAACGATAGCCAAGAAGATGCAATAACCTACTCTCGCCTATTGAAATATAATGTTGAAGGATTAAGCGAAATGATTGGTATAAATGGTTTAAATTTGTTGTAATAAAATTATTTAATAAAAAACTCGCTTATGCGAGTTTTTTATTTTAGTTATAGACTATTTTAAAACATTAACAAAATTTTCTACACATTATAAATATAATTATAATAAAACATTAATAATAATGCCAATAACAACCAAAATGATTATTAAAACTAAAAACATTGTTGAAATGCTTTCTAAACTTGTGTCAAACAAAATTTTGTTTTTACCAACTCCGTTTTGTTTAATGTTTTCTAAAATTGTGTTTGCACAAAAATTAATTTTATCTATTCGTTTTTGATTGCTTTTACCTGTTTTTAGTGCTTTTGCTCGCAAAACTTTTATTTTAATTTTTTGGCAAACTTTAACTTCATTTTCAGTGGCATCTAATTTTAAATTTAAAGTTTGATAGCATTTTTTTAAATTTTTTGTCATTTTTACCCCTAAATTTTAAAAAATTAAAAAATTTTTATTTATTTTATTATTTTATATTTTAATTTATAATACTTTTATATTTTTTTTATATCTCTATTAATAATGCTTTTTATATTTTTTTAATTATTTCATCTATATTTCTTTTAAATTTATTTTTTCTTTTTAATTTTACTATTTTCCTTTTTTAATTTTTCAGTTTTTTGTGTGGATTTTTCTTGTTTATTTGCCGTTTTTGTTGTTTCTTTTTTAGGTTTTTCTATATTTTCTTTTGATTGTTTCTTTCCTAGAGTTTTTGTTTGTTCTATCATTTTTGCTAAATATTTACCTGTGTAACTCGCTTCTACTTTACAAATTTCTTCTGGCGTTCCTGTTGCTACAATTGTTCCGCCACCTTCACCGCCTTCTGGTCCCATATCTATAATATAATCTGCCGTTTTAATTACATCTAAATTATGTTCAATAACAACAACTGTGTTGCCATCTCCAACTAAACGTTGCAAAATATCTACAAGTTTTTTTACATCGTAAGAATGCAAACCTGTGGTTGGTTCATCTAAAATATATACTGTGTTGCCGGTGTCTCGCTTTGTTAATTCGCTTGCAAGTTTTAAGCGTTGTGCCTCGCCGCCTGAAAGTGTGGTTGCACTTTGTCCTAGTTTTATATATCCTAAACCTACATCTACCAATGTTTGTAATTTTCTTTTTATCTGTGGAATTGATGCAAAAAATTCATACGCTTCGTCAATTGTCATTTCTAGCACATCGTAAATTGATTTTCCTTTATATTTTACGTCTAGCACTTCTCTTGAATAGCGTTTTCCACCGCACACTTCACAAGGAACAAAAACGTCTGCCATAAAATACATTCTTAAACGCTTTACGCCATCGCCTGAACATGCTTCGCACCTTCCGCCTTCAACATTAAAACTAAATTCGCCTATATCAAAACCCTTTTCTTTCGCGGCTGGAGTTGACGCAAATAATCTTCTAATGTCGGTAAACAAGCCAGAATATGTGGCAGGATTGCTTCGTGGAGTGCGGCCAATTGGACTTTGGTCTATCATTATAACTTTATCAATTTCATCTACATCCAAAAGTGCTTGTATGTTGTTTTCTTTATCTCGCCTATTTACTTTATTAAAAATGGCTTGATAAAAAATGTCATTTATAAGTGTTGATTTTCCGCTTCCGCTAACACCTGTAACACATGTTAAAACTCCCTTAGGTATTGCAACATCTAAGTTATTTATGTTATGCTCTTTGCAACCTATTAAATGAATAAATCCTTTGTTTATTTTTCTTCTTGTTGACGGAACTTCAATTTTCATTTCGCCAGACAAAAATTTTCCTGTTATGCTATTGGGGCTATTAATTAAATCTTGCACGCTGCCCTGTGCAACAATGTTTCCGCCATGAACACCTGCATATGGGCCGATATCTACTAAATAATCCGCCTGCCTTATTGTGTCCTCATCATGTTCAACAACTATTAATGTGTTGCCTAAATCTCGCAAATTTTTTAAGGTTTCAATTAATTTATCATTATCTCGCTGATGCAAACCTATGCTTGGCTCGTCAAGAATATACAAAACTCCGCTCAAACCACTGCCAATTTGAGTTGCTAACCTAATTCGCTGACTTTCACCACCAGAAAGCGTGCCTGCACGCCTGTTTAATGATAAATAATTTAAACCAACATTAAGCAAAAAGCTTAATCGTGCTTGAATTTCATGCAAAATGCTTTCAGCAATTGTTTTATCGGCCTTGCTTAATTTTAAATTATCCATAAATTCATAAATTTTAGATATAGACAACTCGCAAACTTCAGCAATGTTTTTGCCATTTATTTTAATTGAAAGTGCATTTGGATTTAACCTTTTGCCAAGGCATTCTGGGCAGGTATCTTCGCTCATTAATTTGTAAATTTCTTCTTTAACATACTCGCTGTTGCTCTCTTGAAAACGCCTTAACAAATCTGGAATAATGCCCATAAATAAAGCATCGCTTTGCATTAAATATTGATGCAAATTTTGAGCAACCAATTCCTTATCTCCGCTTTCACCATTAATTAAAATGTTGCGTGCCTCTTTCGGTATTTTATAATAAGGTGTATCAAGCGTAAATCCGTGCTTTTTTGCTAGTTTGTTTAACGCTTTTTTTGTAACGCCTGTTGCATCTATGTTAAAACCCATAACCGTTAATGCACCTTCGTTTATTGAAAGCCTATCGTTTTTAACAATGGCATTTTCGCCTATCTTAACCACGTAGCCAAGCCCACCGCATTTAGGACAAGCTCCAGCTTGATTATTAAAACTGAATAAAGTTGGCTCAATGTCCGGAATAGATATTCCACAATCTACGCAACTGTATTTAACGCTATATAATTTGTCCGTTCCGTTCGTGTTTACAATAACCAAACCATCTGCCATTTGCAAACATTTATTAATGCTATCTGCTAAGCGAGAACTGCTGTCGTCCTTTTTAACAATTCTATCTACAACAACATATATGTCATGCCTTTTATTTTTATCTAAAACAATGCTATCGTCCAACGAATACAAAGTTTTATCAACCATAACTCGCACAAAGCCATCTTTTCTCAAGCCTTCAATTGTCTTTTCATGGCTGCCTTTCTGCGACCTAATTATTGGTGCCATAATTAACATTTTTGCACCATTTTCTTCTTCCATAACTCTATCAACAATTTGGTCTAGTGTTTGAACACTAATTGGCTTTCCACATTTTGGACAATAAGGTTTTCCAATTCTTGCAAAAAGAAGCCTAATATAATCATAAATTTCTGTTATAGTGCCAACCGTTGAACGAGGGTTGTTATTAGTACTTTTTTGGTCAATTGAAATTGCAGGACTTAATCCGTCAATGCTTTCCACATCAGGCTTTGTCATTTGCCCTAAAAATTGGCGAGCGTAACTTGACAAACTTTCCATATATCGCCTTTGACCTTCTGCAAAAATTGTGTCAAACGCAAGAGTGGATTTTCCGCATCCACTTACGCCAGAAAACACAATCAATTTATTTTTAGGCAAAGTTAAATTAATGTTTTTTAAATTATTTTCCTTTGCACCTCTAATAATTATATTTTCAAGCATAGTTTACTCCTATATGTTATTTTTTGCCATTTAATTTTTTATAAGCAAAAAAAACAAAATTTATTATCTTTTAGTGTACCACAAATATTTTGATTTTTCAAGTATTTATAAAATAATTTAATAATAATTTTTAATTAATTATAAATGAACCTAAATACTAAAAAATAAACATTTGTTATATACAAAATAAACTGAAAATAATTAAAAAAATTTGTTCATTATATGAAATTTGTTTATAAAAATAGATTTGTTTGCAAAATGAAATTTATTAAAAAATCAGCAAAATTTCCTATAAATGTAAAAACATAATAAAAAAATGGCTTAAACAGCCATTTAATATTTTTTAGGTGCAGTTACAATTAAAACCGCGGCAAGCAAAGCCACACCAATAGACGCTCCGCAAGCATAAACGTTAAATGCTCCATTGCCTAGCCTAAAAATTGAAGATATTGCAATCCATTGTCCTTCCTCTTCTTTAGTTGGGGTTTTTTCTTTGCTAAAAATGATTTTATTGCCCTTTAATTTATAATACAAAGTTTCAGTTGTTGATATTCCATTGGATTCGTCTTTTAATTTAATTGTTCTTTCAACCTTGCCATTAAACTTAAATTGATAAGTTGTTACAGCTTCCAAGCCAGAATAACCAGAATCATATAATGGTTTATCTAATTCATAACTGCCAATTGGCAAAATTAAACAAGGATAGCCAAAGCATACAACAGCAAATGCAACACATAACAACAAAACAATTTTTCTTAACATAATTTCTCCTTGTGTATATATTACTACAAATTTGAACAAAAGTCAACATTTTGGTTAATAAATTTTAATTGTCTTTGTCTTACATTAACTTTTTATTATAGAATTAAAAATAATGTTAAAAATTTTAACAAAATAAAAAATATTGTTCAAAAATTAATTTTTTCCGCAAAAATTTAGCAAGATTTTTTAACTTGCTTGACAAATGTGCTTATAATTTTTACACTGATTATAGGGGGAAAATATGAAAACAAGAAATCAAATTGAAGACAAATATAAATGGGATTTAGACATGTTTAAAACAGACGCCGAAATTGAAAAAGTGTTTAAATACATTGAAAAATTAACAAAGGTTTTGCCTGAATATAATGGGCAATTTACAGATAAAGAAAAATTATATGAATTTTGGTTTAAATATAAAAAAGAAAATAGAGAGATTACAAAACTAAATTATTACATTTACAACACTTTAAATGAAGATAACAGCAACACTAGAATTTTAAAATTACAACAAAGGTTTGAAAATGCATGCAACAAACTAAATCAAGCAACGGCTTTTGCTAACCCACAATTATATGAATTGGAAGATGATTATTTACTTTCTCTTTTAAATGATAAACGTTTTAAAAATGTTGAAAATGTAATTAAAGATATTATTAAATTTAAGCCGCATAAATTAGACCAACAATCAAGCATCTTGCTAAGCAAAATTAACAAAGCATTCAATAAAAATTCTAGCGTGTTTGACATTATTTCGGATAGCGAACTTGAATTTGAAGACGCTTTAGACAGTAAAGGCAAAGCACATAAAATTGACAATGCTAGTTATGGTGAATTGGTTATTAGCACAGATAGAACGCTACGCAAAAACACATTCTTTTCCATGATGAATGGTTTTAAAAAATTTAACAAGACGTTTGCATCGCTTTATATAGGCGATATGGAAGCGGATTTTGATTTTGCAAAGTTAAAAAATTATTCAAGCACGCTTGAACAGGCCTTACTTATAAATGATGTTCCAAAGTCGGTATTTGACAAAAATATTGAAGAAATAAACAAAAATTTGCCAATTTTGCACAAATTTTTAAAAATTGCTGCTAAAAAGGAAGGAATAAAAGATTACGCTTATTACGATTTATTTGAAGATAAAAAAGTTTCTGGCAAAATGACAGTGGAAAAAGCACAAGAAATTTTGTTAAAAATTGTTAAACCTCTAGGCGAAGAATATGTTGAAAATGTTAAACGCAAATTAACTGATAAATCTATTGACTATATGCCAAACAAAAACAAAGCAACAGGTGGCTATTCGTGGGATTGTTATGGTGCTAAAACTGTAATTTTAATGAATTGGGCTTATGACTACTCTTCATTGTCAACTTTGTGCCACGAAATGGGTCATTGCATCAATAGTGAATTATACTTAAAAGCACAGCCAGAAGAAAAAGCATCTATAATTATTCCGCTTGCAGAAATTGCCAGCACAGTAAACGAAATTTTGCTTGTAAACTATATGTTAGAAAATTGCAAGCCAAAAGAAAAAGAATATTATTTAAATCAATTTTTAGATGAAGTACGTGCAACAATTTTTCAACAAACAATGTACAGCGAATTTGAACTCTTTGCTCACACTTGTGTTGAAAAAGAAACTCCTATTACTTACGAAGATTTAAACAATAAATATTTTGAAGTTGCAAAAAAATATTACAAAACTTGCGTTGTACCAGAATGTGTTAAATATGGTTGGAGTAGAATTCCTCATTTTTATCGTCCTTATTATGTTTACTCTTATTCAACAGGCATGATTACTGCCATTGCTATTGTTTCTAAATTGCTTAAAGATAAAAATTATAGCAAAAAATATATTGAGTTTTTGAAAAATGGAACAAATAAAAATTTTATGGACATTTTAAAATCAATTGATATCGACTTAACAACAGACGAACCTTACGAAATTGCTTTCAATTTTATTAACGAAAAATTAAAAGCGTATGAAAAAATTTAGTTTTATTGAAATTCATAAACAAATTATTAAAATACTAATAACATTTAAAAAATTTTAAAAAAATGCAAAATAATATAATAATTAATAAAAAATTTCAAAAATTAAATAAAAATCAATAAAAAATGTTTAAAATATTGCAAAAATTAAAAAATTTTAAAAGATTTTAGTTTTAAAAATGTTAAATAATCTTATTTAAATAATATTTAAAAGATTGCAAAAAATATTTTTAGATGTTATAATAGGAGTGTATATGTTAGATAAAAAATCTTATGCTGTTTTAAAAGCTTTAAGCAAACTAACTGAGGGCAGTGCTTATAAAGTTGTTACTGCTGATGAAATAATTTCAAACCTTGCCCAAAAATCGCAATATGATGCAGATAGCATAAAGCAGATTATTGATTTTTTAGAAAAACAAGAATATATCAACATAAAATTTTTTGAAGAAAACACTTATTGCTATTCCCTTTCGCCAAAGGCACGCATTTGTTTAGAGCAAGAAGGCAGCAAGCAAAAAATTAAAAAATCAGCCAAGCCATTTTTAAATTATCTTTACACTGCCCTTGCCGCTTTTGTAGGTAGCATGATTGCACTTTTTATCTTCTTTTATCTATTTTAAATTTAGGATTTTGTTATGTTAACTTTTAAAGAAAAATATGTTATGGAATATGTTTATCAAAAGTGCCAAGATAAAAAATCTTGCCTTATTTCGCCACGAGAAATTATTTCTTTTGCCGCAGATAAATATGTAATATACCCTGATGAACTTGAAAAGATTATGACTAATTTAAGTTATGATAACTATATTGAACTTTTTAAGTCCGATAAAAAAGGCAGCCCCGTTTATTGTGTTTCGCTTAAAATGAAAGGCGAAGGTTTTCACAGAGAATTAACCAACAACAAACGCAATTTAATGTGGCTTGTTGGGCGCTCATGCGTTTTAGCTGTAATTACCGCAATAATTGGCGGCCTTATAAAAATATTATTTTTTAGATAGGCATTTTTATGGAATATAGAAATTTTGAATTAGTATCTAAATATAAACCAACGGGCGACCAACCAGAAGCAATTGCTTCGCTTGTTGAAGGTGTTAAAGATGGGCTTTCTGCACAAGTTTTAAAAGGTGTTACTGGCAGCGGCAAAACGTTTACAATGGCAAATGTTATTGCTCAATTAAACCGCCCCACCCTTGTTTTAGCGCATAACAAAACCTTGGCAGCCCAATTATGCAATGAGTTTAGAGAGTTTTTTCCTAATAATCGTGTTGAATTTTTTGTTTCGTATTATGACTATTATCAGCCTGAGGCATACATTGTTTCTAGTGATACTTACATTGAAAAAGATATGAGTGTTAATGACGAAATTGATAAGCTTAGGCACAGTGCCACTTCTAGCCTTTTAGAGCGAAGTGATACAATTGTAGTTGCGTCAGTTTCTTGCATTTATGGTTTAGGTGCACCAAAGGAATATTACGATTTACACATCTCTTTGCGTGTTGGCGACAAACTTAGCCGAGAAGAGCTTTTGCGCCGCCTTATTAACATTCAATACACTCGCAATGATATAGATTTTCAGCGTTCAACATTTAGGGCAAGAGGAGATGTTGTTGACATCTTCCCCGCAGATAGCAGCGAAATTGCTGTAAGAGTTGAATTTTTTGACGATGAAATTGAAAGTTTAAGTGAATTTGAAGTTGTTAGCGGAAAGGTACTTAATAAGTTAAAGCACGCATCAATTTTCCCTGCCAGCCACTATGCAGTTGGAAGTGAACGCTTAAACGCCGCTTTAGCACAAATAAAATTAGACGCCGAAAAGCGAGAAGCGGAATTTACCAAACAAGAGAAATACATTGAAGCACAAAGAATTCGCGAACGAACAAATTATGACCTTGAAATGATGCAAGAAATGGGCTATTGTTCAGGCATTGAGAATTATTCTCGATATTTTGACGGCAGAGAGCCTGGCGAACCTCCTTATACTCTTTTGGATTACTTTCCAGAAGGATTTTTGCTTTTTGTTGATGAAAGCCATATAACATTGCCGCAAGTTAGAGGCATGTATAATGGCGACCGCGCAAGAAAAACTAGCTTAGTCGATTATGGTTTTAGGCTTCCAAGCGCATACGATAATCGCCCACTAAATTTTGAAGAATTTAATAGGCGAATTGGGCAAGCTATATATGTTTCGGCAACTCCAAATGAATATGAATTAGGGCTTGCGGGCAATGTTGTTGAGCAAGTTATCCGCCCTACTTATTTGTTAGACCCTGAAATTGAAGTTCGTTCTAGCAATGGGCAAGTTGACGATTTATTAGACCAAATTAAAAAGAATACCGAAAAAGGTGGCAAAATTTTAGTAACCACATTAACTAAAAAAATGGCGGAAGATTTATGCACATATTTTGGTGAAAACGGAATTAGAGTTAAATATTTGCATAGTGATATTGACACATTAGAACGGGTAAAAATTATAAATGAGTTGCGTGCAGATGAATTTGATGTTTTAATAGGCATTAATTTGCTGCGAGAAGGCCTAGATTTGCCAGAAGTTACCCTTGTTGCAATTTTAGATGCGGATAAAGAAGGCTTTTTGCGTAGTGCAACTTCGCTTATTCAAATTATAGGCAGAGCGGCAAGAAATAGTGAAAGCAAAGTTATAATGTATGCAGATAACATTACAGACAGCATGAAACTTGCAATAGACGAAACCAACCGCCGCCGAGAAAAGCAACAAAAATATAACCTTGAACATAATGTAAAGCCAACCACAATTAAAAAAGAAATTGTTGATACTTTAAAAATAAGAATTGATGCACCAGAAGATAAACTTTCAAAACAAGACATTGCTAAAAAGATTGAAAGTTTAAAAGGCATGATGAACACTGCTGCATCTCAATTAGATTTTGAAACTGCAATTAAACTAAGAGAAGAAATTGCAAAATTAAAACGAAAACTTAAATAGTTTTCGTTTTTTTATTTTGTTTTTCTAATTTTTAAT
The DNA here is from genome assembly GCA_947627545.1 of uncultured Clostridia bacterium. Taxonomy (GTDB): domain Bacteria; phylum Bacillota; class Clostridia; order Christensenellales; family UBA1242; genus Onthoplasma. The sequence goes on from CANQWK010000010.1 coordinate 41,623, forward strand.
TTATTTTTTTTCATTTTTATCTTTTATTTTTAAATTTACATTTTTCTATTTCCTTAATTTATGTTTATCTAGTTTTAATTTTTTAATTAAATTTTTGCTAATATAAAATGCAAAATAATAATAATAATAATAATAATAATATAAGCAGAAAAACATAAAAAAGAAAACGAATTAATCGTTTTCTTTTTATTTACTCAGTTATTCAACTTCGCCTGTTTTAGCTTCGCCTTCTGCTTCAACATTTTCTTTGTTTTCAACTTTATTCTCATTTTCTTTTTTAGAATTTTTAGTTGAATTTAGTCTTCTGTTGTTGCTGCCTTTGCCACCTTTTTTACCTGTAAAGGTAAAGAACAAAATTACGCCAGCTAAAATTACTAATGATACAACAATTAAAACTATACCTGCAACATTGTCATTAACATTTTTAGCTTCTGATTTGCTTACAACATTAAAGTCAATGTTCTTTGTTGTTGTGTTATTGTTGTTATCGGTCATTGTTAAAACAAGTGTATATTTACCAACGCCGTTAATTGTATATTGTTTTTCTAATTCGGTATCGGTATTTTCTACCAAACTGCCGTCTTGTGTTTTCAATTCAACAGATAAGTTAGACCAGTTCAAGAAAGGTTGAGCTGCTGTGCTTGTTCCATTTTTATCAAATATCTGCAAGCCAGTATCAACATTATATATTTCTTTACCATTAGAAGAAACAATAATTTTTAATGTTCTGGTTGAATATCTAACAAGGTCTATGCTATATTCAATTGGGTTTGTTCCGTCATAAATAATGTCTTGACGCAAAGTTGCCATTTTATCCGATGCTATGCTGAATGTTGGAGCAATGCTATCGCCAACTTTAATGTCAAAGGTTTTTGGAGTTGCTGTGCCATATTCCGAAACAGCGGTGTAAGTTACTCGATAAGTTCCTCTTGTTGTGTAATTTACTTTTTCTTCATTTGTATTATCGTTGAAAGTAAATTCCCAATAATTTGTTCCATCAATGTTTACAACTTTTGCATCGCCATGCTCTGGAGTTTTATTATCAGGGTCTTTAACATGAACTTCAACTTCTCCCATTATGCCGGTTGTTCCGTGTTGAGCAGTAATATATGGTAAATAAATTGTTTCGCCAATTTCTGCTTGTGGTTGAATATCAATATCGCTTGACCATTCAATATCAGGCACGGTGATGTTTACATCAAAATGAACTTGGTTAGATTCTCTTACAATTGCGCCTTCATCTGTATATTTATGAGTAGCAGAAATAGTTACAGAATAAGTGTCTGGAGTATCAAACTTATAAGCATATTTTCCGCTGCCTGCTAATTGTGGACTGTTGCCGTATTTTGTGCCAACAATTTTAATTTCATATTTAGAATTAGCATCGTCGGTTAAATCTTTACCTTCGCTAGATGTTAGTGTAGGCTCAAATGTTAAAATGGTGTTGATGTCAGCCGCAATTTTGCCTTCGTCATTAGATTTGTTTGCACCTTTAACATTTACTGTTAAGGTTGGAGCAACTGTATCAATAACTTTAAATGAATAAGTTAAGAATGTTTGGTTGCCTGCATCGTCAATAGCAGTGTATAAAACATAATATGTTCCGGTTGAACTTGCTGTAATATAACCACCATTAATAGATGTTGTTCCATCTTCTTCATAAGAGTAATTAACTTTTGAAGGATTTAAATAACGAATTTCAGGAATTTTTACACTATCTGCTTTTTCAGGGTCAGCTAATTTATTTAATTCAGTTAATTTATCGTCATTTAAAATGTAATATTTAACAAATGCAGATAAGCTCTTATCTTCAGCATCTTTAAATTTAATAGTTGGCAAATAAATTTTGTCGCCTTGTCCAAAAGATTCTTCTTTTGTCAAATTTAATGCAAATTTGGTGTCGCCATCTTTGCGGTCTGCTAAACTTGCAAGTGGGTTTTTGTCTTCATCATTTGTAGCGGCTATTGCAGTTTGTGATGCTGGTGCTGTTTTTTCAGTAGTATTGTTAACCACCAATTTTTTAGTTGCAACAGCAATGTTGTTGTTATCGTTCAACGCAATAGCAACTAAATTAACCTCAGTTCCATCTGTTAAATTTAATTTTAAATCGAATGATTTATTTTCATTTGCTTTAATAACTTTAAAGTTTGTATAACCTTTACCTGCCATAGCCTCAACAAATTCATTGGTATCTAATACGTTTGCTTTAAAGTTTGTAAAGTCGGTTTCAGTTAATTCAGGAGTATTGTCATCACTATCCCAAACACCTTTTAAAATCAAAGTGTTAAGTGCATCTGTAACGTCTTTTTCAACAGTGTTTTCACTTGTTTTGTTTGTGTAATAGAACATGGCATTTTTTAATCTTGTGTCATATTCATCTTTTGCAGTTACAGTTAAAGTTAATTCCGAATTTTTAGAAATTGAACTTTCATTTTTTAAATCGTCAATTGCAATTGTTGGAGTGCTTACGCCTGAAATTGGAGTTCCGTCTTCATTTTTTGCGGCACTGCCTAGTTGAGCACGATTTAAAATTTTAAATTCATAATAAGTGCTGCCTGTTTCATACAAATTGCCCTCTTGAACAGTTTTAGAAACATAGTTTTTATTTGCTATAACATAATATCTTAGTCTGTAAGTTTTGCTATCAACAACTTGTGATTTATCTTTAAATTTGAAGCGAACAACGCGGTTGAAATGACCAATGTTTGTGTCGCCTGAAGCATTGAATCCGTCTTCCTCGTCGCTAACTTTTACAATGTTGTTATCTTCGTCTAACTTAATGTTATCAATGTAATATTTTTCATAAGAGTTATTTTTGTTTTCAAAATAACGAATGAATGTAAATTCATCATATGTGTTAACTAAATCTTGTGCATAGATAGCAGGGAAAACAAGTTCGCCAAAGCCGTAACTAGATTTTAATTCAACATCATAATCGGTGTTAACATCGTAAACTGTGTAGCCGTCTTCATCAACTTTAACATCTTCGCCATCTTTTTCAGCTTTTGCGTCAACTTTTGCGCCTTCAACTGTTGGCTTTAAGGTTGGAATTCCGTCTGCTCCAACTTCCCAATCGCCACCTTCTAGGTCATAACTATAAGCCATGTAAACGGTAGGTTTTGTGTTATCGGCAACGCCGCTAATTAAGAACGATTTTTCAGCAGTTAAACCATAGTAACTTTCTATTTTGTAAGTGATTTTGTAATAACTGTTGTTTTTAATCATGTTAGCATAACTTTTCTCTTCTCCATTTGCAAATGTAAAGGCGTCAAGAGTCATGTCAAATGTTCTATCATTATTAGTTAAAACTTGATAGATATTTTTATTATCTTCTTTTTCTATTTTAATTTCAGTTATATTATAGTCAACATCTTCGCTATACTCGGTATGTGCTGAAATTTCAGGAAGTTCAATGTTTCTTTTGCCAAGTTCAATATTTTTTGGCATTTCCTTTTTATCAATTTCCAAGGTTTTAGGAGCTTCAAAATCCTTAGAAACATTAATAGTATAATTTTTAGTAGGGATATCACTACCGCCAAGATATCTATATTTAATAACATAGGTAGCAAATTCATCTTCGCCTAAATTAGTAATTAATTTGTATCTGCCGTTGTTTTCGTCTTCACTTTCAATTAATTGAACTTCGGTTGAACTTTTTTCTTGGCTTAAATCGAAAATTGTTGCACCATTTTTTACAACAACAGGGGTAACAACAAGTTTTGTGTCGCCGCCTTCGGTTTTGTAATCGTCTGTGCCTTTAATTTTAACAAAAGCGTTAGGCAAAATAATTTCTTGTTTATCATTTGCCGAACTTGGAACTAAAACTTTTTTGCCGTTTTCTGCAATAAAGTCTAATTCATAACTTACGCTTTTAACTTCTACTTCATAAGGGTAAGAATAATTAAATTTTTTGTTTGTTGAATCATAGTAAAAATAAACAACCTTATAAATACCATTATTTAAAGATTTAACAGTAACTGCGTCTGCTGTTTTTCTAAAATAATCATTTTCAGTAATGCTGCCACTAGTAACTTTACAATCGTGAGTTTGACCAATAGGGTCTATAACGCGAATGAAATAATCTTTGCTTGCCAAAGAAGAAATTAATGGAATGCTGAATGTATCACCTTTAGACAAATCTACCACGCTAATAGGCATGTTTATAGATTCTAATGCAGTTTCAATTGATTGCACAGCATAAACACCTTCTGCAATTGTTGCGATGGTTGGGTTAAAAGCAAATAGAACTGCAAACAAAGCAATAACTGCCAAACAAAGGATTTGCTTAAAATATTTTCTGATAAATTTCATAATTTTCTCCTATAATAAGTTTAGTCTTGTCCATTGTAATATATTTTTTAATAAAAGTCAATTAAAATAAGGTAAATTTTACAATTTTTAACACTTTTAGTTTAACTTTTAAACGTATAATTATTGAATGAAAAATAACTTGTTATGTCGAATAAACAATTTTTAAAAAATTTTATAGCATATTTTTCTTTTTGTATTGAGTTGTGTAGCAAATTTTAATAAAAAAAGTGGCTTATGCCACTTAAATTTCTTTTAATTTTTGTTCAACATATTCCTTAGTTGTAAAATTGAATTCATCACTGCTTGCTAAGAAATATTGCTTTTGCCTATGCTCTTTTAATTTTTGCAAAAAGGTTTGGTCTAATAATTTATAACGTTCTATTATAATCTTGTTTAAAACTGCAAAATCTAAACTTTTAGATTGGTTTAAAGCGGTTTGCGTTTCAACCGCCCAAGTGCTAGGCTCAATAAAGCCAGCATTGTTAAAGTTACATAGCACATTCATATCTTCTGGCGATGTTACAAACCTTGTTATTACTTTTATTTTTTCCAATATTGTGCGAGGTAATTCTTTAACAGCGTTTGCGTCCATATAATAAAACTCGTAAAGTTTTTCGGGTTCGCCAAAAACAGCGGCTGAATGCCTAGGACGCCTTAAAACCACCCTATCACCATATATGCCTCTGCCTCGCTTGTACTCCACAATTTCATAAAAGTTGTTAATTAAGAAGTCCAACTGAGGCCAATTTTGTTCGTTGACCTTTGCCATAAACCTCCTTTTAAGATAGAACATCTATAAAGCCATAAAATTCACTTTTAAGATAAAGCATCTACCAATAAAACAATGTTCTTTTTATATTTTTTAGCAACTTCTTCAAACTTGGTTGGTTTTTCAAGTTCGCAATCAAACTTAATGGCACAATCTACCATTGCACATAAATATTCTTTTGCTTTTATAAAAGCTGCCTCAATTGTTTCGCCTTCGGTTATAATGCCTAAATCTACAACGTTAATTGTGTACCAACCAGTGTTAGTACCCTTTTCGTCATCTTTAAACAAAACTGCTGGATAAACTAAATCTTCCATAAACCCCCGCTAATATATTTTGCAAAATTATTTTAACACAAATAAAAATAAATGTAAAACAATTTTAACCTCTTTTTTAAATTAGTTAATAATGTTAATAAATAAGTGTAAAATAATCTTATTATAAATATGTTTTAAATTTTATTTAATACATTAGTTTATAAATTTTAAATAAAAAAACTCCTAAAAGGAGTTTGAAAAATTAAATAAATAAATTATATTATAAAGCATTTGTTTGAATTAATTTTTTTATAAATAAAATTAGTTATAAATAAGTTAAAAAGTTTGACCTTCTTCTTTAGCAATGCGGGTCTCTCTAGCTTCTTGTAATCTTTTCATAAAAATAGCGTTTCTTTTATCTCCTAGTTCAACTAACTTTTTAATTTTATCGCTAGTTTCGTCGGTTATTCCTAGCAGCCTTAGCAAAATTTCAGCCTTTCCTTTTGCAAAACTTTTTCTGCCTTCTTCTGCCCTCTCTTTAAAGCTTTTACCTTTTGCTTCACCCTTGGTTAATTTTTCAATCATAATAACCTCCTTTAAGTTCACTGATATATTAGCACAAAAAAAAATATTTGTAAATAGATTTTAATAAATTTTTAAAAATATTTTTAAAATTTTTTGTTAATAATTTTTATAAATTTTTAAATCATTTTTTAATGTATTTTAATATATAAAAAACATTTTATTTTAATTTAACATTTCTATTTTAAAAGAAAAAAGCCCACAATATGTGGGCTTTTTTAATGTTTATTTATAATTGAACTAAATGAGTTTGTTTTGTGGACTTTTAAATTTATTCATCATCAATATCTTCAAACTTAATGTTAAAGTTTTGGTTAACTTCGTTTTCTTCTTTAACAAGTTTTGGAAGAATGTTGCGATAAATTGGAGCACCTGTTCCTGCTGGTATCATCTTACCAATAATGATATTTTCCTTTAAGCCAACAAGGTGGTCAACTTTACCTTTTAAGGCTGCTTCGGTTAACACGTTGCTACTTTCTTGGAATGAAGCGGCAGATAAGAAACTTTCAGTTGTTAAGCTTGCCTTGGTTATGCTTTGCAATTCACGTTTTGCAGATGCAGGCATGCCACCCTCTTGAATAGCTTTTAAGTTAGCTTCTTCATATTTTCTTATGTCAACTACATCGCCTGGAAGTAAGTCGGTATCGCCAGCATTTTCAATTTTAACCTTTTTAAGCATTTGTCTAATAATAATTTCTAGGTGTTTTGCGTTAATTGAAACGGTTTGAGATTTATATACTTCAAGAACTTCGTTTAACAAATATTCTTGAACGGCTTTAACGCCACGTGTACGCAATACATCTTTAGGGTTTAATGGACCTTCAGTTAATGCTGTGCCTGGAGTTACAACATCGCCATTTTTAACTTTTAGCACTGAGCCAAATGGAAGAATGTAACTTTCTTCGGTTG
>CANQWK010000011.1 GCA_947627545.1 uncultured Clostridia bacterium
GAAATGGCAGACGCACAGGACTTAAAATCCTGGGTCCGTAACAGGACGTGTCGGTTCGACCCCGACCACCGGCACCACATAAAATCCACCTGTTCTATGGTGGTTTTTTTATTTTAAAATACATATTTTTATTTAATTTATTCTTAGTTAAAAAATTTTTTATTTAAAAAAAGGTTTTTTCTATAAAAATTTTATATGAAAATATCTCATTTAAATTTTTTTAAAAATGTCAATTTATGAACATTATCACTGATTTTGTTTAAATTTTTCATTGAATTTTTAATTGACTATTGACAATTTAGCCGTTTTATGTATAATATAATAATATGGAAAATTTAGTTTTAGATATTTGGGCAATTCAAAATAATCCATCAGAGATTTATGCAGCACTTCAAAATATTAAAAGTGATGTGTTAATTTATAAAAATGTAATGTGCAAATTTAAAATTGCCGGCAGGAATGTTAAATCATTAAAATATAATGATATAATTTACAGCAAAGATAGTGATGTAGTTATTTTTTTATTGCATAGTAACAAAAAGATTTTAGAACAAGCTGAAGCATATTTTGAACAGAACAATATTGATTATAATATTGTTGAATTTATGGACACAGAAAGCAAGAAAAACAAGCAAAATGAAACTGAAAATTTGCCTGAATTTTGGTTTGCTAGAGATGTTTATGTTTTAGAAGATGCGGTTAAAGAATCTGTTTCTATGGGCAATTCTAATTGTCAATTCTACCCTAACATTCAAAGTCTTATTAGATTTAAGCATCCTACTATTAAAGCAGACGCATCAATGGGAAGTGAAGATTTGTTTGGTGTTAACTTTTTAGGTTTAATTAAATTTGAAGATAAAATTATTTTGCCAACCTACGCAGAAAACGAAAATAACATTACATTAACTGACATTTTAAATATATTGAAAAAATATGAAGTTTCTTTTGAGGTTGACGAAGAAGAGACTCTTTCTTTAAATTAATTTTAATTTATTTGAAAAAATTTGTTAATTTTTCTTGACAATATTTTTTGATTGTGATATATTAGTATTGCAATCTGTATGGGAGATTAGCGCAGTTGGTAGAGTACCTGCCTTACAAGCAGAGGGTCACAGGTTCGAGTCCTGTATCTCCCACCACCTTTGATTTTTTAATTAATAACTAATTAAAAAATGTAAAGTTAAAGCAAACGAGCAAAAGGCTTATGTTTGCAAATGAAATGCTGCAAACTAGCAAGAGCGAGATTTGCGACGTGCGGGAGTGGCTTAGTGGTATAGCGTTGCCTTGCCAAGGCAAAGGTCGCGGGTTCGATCCCCGTCTTCCGCTCCACCTTAACACCTTTTAAGGTGTTTTTTTATATTTTAACATTAATAAATTAGTTTGACATATTATTATAAATCTGCCATAATATTACTGTGAGATTTATATGTTTGAGAATGTAAAAGTGATTGAAATAAATGGCAACAATTTAAATTTACAAAAAAATAAAATGTTTATATCATTTTATTCTGCAGCTATTGCTGAATATGTTAAAATATTTAAGAAAAAAGGTATTAATCAGTGGCAAAATAATTATGTTGAAAGGAATAATCCTGATAATATTAGAGATGAGTTATCAAAAGATACTGCCAAATGCCTTATAGTTTTTCTTGAACATGAAAACTTTATTGGTGCTTTAAAGTTAAGCGATACCGAAAATCAAGGCTTTTGGCATAATTTAAAATTTGAAAAAAATAACATTAAATATATAACAGGCTTAGTTACTGAACCAAAATTAAAAGGTAATGGTGTTGGTTGTGCAATTATGCAAGCATTAGGAAAATATGCAACAAAAAAAAGAATAAAAAAACTAAGATTAGATTGTAGAAGTGAAAATGACTTTTTATATAATTACTATACTAAACATGGATTTAAAATTATAGGTAAAGGTTATAAATCATCAACTAATTATAAATATACATTATTTGAGGCTTCACCTAAAGATATTAATTAAAATAATTGAAATATTGAAAAAACTTGTCAAAAAGACAAGTTTTTATTTTGCGCATTTGCAGTTGTTTGAAATTTTAGAATTAGATTTACCGCTGCATGCTTTTGATGAAGAACTCATTTTACCGCTGCATGCTTTTGATGAATTGCTGCAAGAATTTTTTGCAACTTTACTTGAAACCGCCTTAACAGTTTTAGAAGTGGATTTCGCCCCACAATTACTAGTTGAAGAACTTAATTTTGCGCCGCAAGATTTTGTTCCGCATGAATTTTGCACATCGCTAGGTGTTGAGCTTACCGCCATTTCTTTTTTCTTTCTACCAAACATAATTTCTCCTTTTATGTAGGCTTTCCTACACCCTTATTATGCCCTTTTAATGCAATAAAATACATTTTTCGTCAAATAAAATCAAATTTAATAATAAGAATATTAATTTAAGGTTTAATAAAAAAAATAAAAAAATCCCAAAAATAGAGGGATTTTTTAGTTTATAATTGTAAAAAACACGTTAATTTTGCAATTTTTTAAAAATTTTTACTCAACAGATACTATGTAATAATACACAGGTTGTCCGCCAAAAACCATAGATATATCAACATCTGGGAAACATTCTTCTAATTTTGTTTGCAAATTATTTGCATCTTCTTCTGTTACGCCTTCTCCATAAAACAATGTTAAGTTGCTAGCATCAGGAGTCATAATCTTTTTAACTAAATCAATAGTTGTTTCTCCAACTTCTTGACCTGTTGTTAAAACAGTATGTCCATCAAGACCCATAATATCGCCTACTTTAACATTAATTCCGTCAACATTTGTTGTTCTAACTGCATAAGTTACAGAACCTGATTTTACATTTGCAATAACATCCATCATGTTTGCCTTGTTTTCTTCTATTGATGAGTTTGCGTCAAAGGCTAATACAGCACTTACGCCTTCTGGTATGCTTGTGGTTGGAATTACAATAAGGTTTTTATCGGTTATGTCATTAGCTTGCATAGCTGACATAATTATATTTTTATTGTTAGGGAATACAAAAATGTTTTTAGCATTCACGCTATCTGCCGCAGTGGCGATATCATTTGCACTAGGGTTCATAGTCTGTCCGCCACTAATAACATAGTCAACATCAATATCTTTAAACACATTGTTAAGACCTTTACCAGCCGCAACAACTATCATACCGAACTCTTTGGCAGGTGTTTTTTCTTGTTGTTTGCGAAGTTGACGATTTTGTTCTAGCATGTTTTCAATTTTTACGCCGTTAAGTTCGCCTAATTGAAGTGCATAGCCTAATGCCTTATTTGGCTCGTTTGTATGCACATGAACTTTAATAAGTTGCAAATCTCCTATACAAAGTACACAATCTCCAATTTCCATTAGTCGAGAACGAAGTTTGTTAATGTCTGCATCGGTAGTTTTTTCATAAATATTAATAACAAAAAATTCGGTGCAATAAGCATATTTAATGTCAGCCAAAGATTGATAATTTACGTGTAAATCCTCACTTGTAACGTCTTTTTCTACATTATTTACAAAGTTTACCTCAGTTAATTCACCTGTTAATGCCTTATAAAAACCGCTAAAAATGTAAATTAGACCACGTCCGCCAGCATCAACTACTCCAGCCTTTTTCAAAACAGGCAACATATCTGGTGTCATTTGCAAAGTGGTTTCGCCATGATTGATGATATCATTAAAAAACTCTTCAAAAGACTTGCAAGATTTACTCGCTTGTTTTGCCCTTTCTGCCATTGCTTTTATAATGGTTAGAATTGTGCCTTCTTTTGGCACTGTAACTGCCTTATACGCCATTTCTGCACCTGTTTGAATGGCTTTGGCAAAATCTTTAATTAAAATGCCATTTTCCTTAGCCATTAAACCCGAGCAAATGCCTTTAATAATTTGCGAGGTTATAACACCGCTATTACCTCTTGCACCTTTTAATGCTCCTCGATTAAATGCTACGCAAATAGATTCCACTGTGTTGGAATCGCAAGCATTCATTTCACTAACCGCACTTTTTAATGTTAGGCTCATGTTTGTGCCTGTATCTCCATCTGGAACAGGAAACACATTAAGTGCATCTATATCTTTTTTATTCTCTTCCACTAACGAAAAGGCACTTGAAAACATTTTCCTTAGTGTAGAGCCATCTATTGTTTTAGACATAATTATTAAACTCCTATACTCTAACATCTACGATATGAACAGCAACCGATTTAACCATCATACCAGAAAAGCGCTCAACTGAATATTTAACGCTTTGCCTAATAGACTCTGAAACGGCAGATGCGGAAACACCGCAATGTTTCATAATTACGTAAACGTCTATTTTCATAATATCATTTTCTAAATTTGTGATAACAACGCCCTTGTGATTAATTGTTAAAGCGTTGCCTTTAAAGAAACTGCGTTGAGAAACCAAACCAACCACACCCACACATTCCATAACAGAAACAGCGGCAACTTTTGCAATTGCCTTTTTGCTAATTGAAATTTTTCCAAATGAGTTAAAAGTGGCTAATTTCATTACAATCTCCGACCTTATTATAGAACATTATAAAAAAATAATCAACAATTTTTGCATAATTTTTGAAAAATACTTGATTTTTGTGTTTTGATATGTTATTATATGCAAGTATTAATTGAAATAATCTATATAGGAGGAGAAAATGAAAGTTTGTGCAGTATGCGGAAAAGGTCGCACTTCTGGAAATAATGTAAGCCACAGTATGCGCCACACAAAAAGAACTTTTGATGCAAATATACAAAAAGTTGATGTTGAAATTGATGGCAAAAAAGGTAAAAAGAATGTATGTGCTAAATGCTTAAAAACAATGAAGAAAGAGAGCAAATAATTGTTCTCTTTTTTTATTTAAATTAAAAATTATAATTTTACAATTGCATTGCTATAAATTGTTTAATTCAGTGGCGTGAAGTCCGTTTTTATCTAACTTATATGCAACATTGCATACATTTTTTATAAATTTCCTATCATGAGAAACTGTTATTATTGCCCCTTTATATAAATTTAACAAATTTCTAATTACAGGGTTTGACAATGGGCTTAAATTTCTAGTTGGTTCATCTAAAACAAGCACATTACTCTTTTCTTCTATTAATTTTAACAATAGCAATTTTGCCTTTTGACCTTCGCTTAAATTTGCTATTTTGTGGGACATTTCTTCATTTGTAAATTTTAAACTTCCTAAAAGGGTTTGAGGGTTAATTTTGTCATTAGCCAACTCTAATTCCTCAATTGGAGTATTGTTATAATTTAAGGTTTCGGCATAGTTTTGAGAAAAATAACCAACCTTTAAACCAGTTGTTGCTTGCAAAACTGGTAAAATTGTTTTTAAAAAAGTAGTTTTGCCACAACCATTTTGTCCAATAATTGCTATTTTTTGCGGACCTTTTATTAATAAATTAATGTTATGTGATAAAACTTTATTTGAAATTGCTAATTCTTCGATATTTACATTTAATAAAACCTTTTGGCTAGGAAAGGTTATTTTATCATCAACTAGCAATTTTATGCTTTCTTCAACATCTGGAATTTCTGTAATTTCTTTTCTTTCTCGCTCATACCTTTTTTCTTGTGATTTTACCGCTTTCATTTTCTTTTTCAACAAAAATCCGCCATGTGGGTCCCGCCTTGAAATTGAATTTAATTGAGAATTCACTTTGTTATAAATATTTTGCAATTTTTCCATTCTTTTTTCGTCTTCAGTGCGTTCAAATATGGCAATTTGAGTTTGCTTTTCTATGTTTTTTTGCCTTGTTTGAATATAATCTTTATAATTACCCTTAAAAAGAGTGTGTTTTGGCTTTGTTTTCTTAATTAATTGCTCTAAATGTAAAATAACATTTGAACAATTTTCAAGCAATGTTTCATCGTGAGAAATGAATATAATTGGATTAGAATATTCATTAATAAAATTTTCTAGCCATTGCAACATCTCTATATCTAAATCATTTGTAGGTTCATCTAACAATAAAATTGTTGGTTGCTGCAACAAAATTTTTAATAATTGAATTTTTACTTGTTCGCCACCTGACAAATTTTTTATTTTTATGTCGGTTTCTAATATTTTTGGGTTTAGGTTAAATTTGGCTAAATAAACTTTTAGAAAATTGTTTGATATAACACTATAATTAACTTGATTTAAATTTGTATGAGTTAAATAATCAAACACAGTAAAATTCTGCCAAACATTAGAAATTTTTTGTTCTAAATAACCTAATTTTTGATTTGTTTTAATTTCTCCGTTAACTATGCAATAATCTTTAATTAAAGTTAAATCATATATTGCCTTTAATAAAGTTGATTTTCCGTTGCCCTCTTCTCCAATTATTGCAAGTTTATCTCCCTTATTTAGCTCGAAAGATAAGTTATCAATTAATTTTCTGCCTTTTAATGTTTCTATACTTAATTTATTTACACTTAACATACAACCTCCTATTGGGGCAGTTGCATATAGATATAAAAAAACAACTACCCTTTTTTTTATAATTAAATTAAAAGGATAATTGTTGTTAAAACAATAATAAGCTGTATAAATTTTTATTTATTATTAACAAACAACAATTAAAAGTTAATTGTTGTTAATTTTGTTTATTATTAACAAACAACAATTAAAAGTTAATTGTTGTTAATTTTGTTTATTATTAACAAACAACAATTATCATTTGTTTAAAATGCTCATTTTTGTTTCCTCCTATTATTAAGTTATCATAAAAATTTCAATTTGTCAACATTTTGGTGTAAATTTTAAAATTATTATTGCAAATTGATTTTAAATTACTTTTTAAAATTGTTAACTTTTATTTTGTTGTTTTTAATTAACCAAAAATAACAACTAAGCATAGTATAAAGTATGAAAATATATTGTTGGAAAGCACCAAAAATTTTAAGACCTATAATTAAGTTTTTGTTTGGCAAAAACATCTTTTACATAGGCAAATAATCATTTTAAAAGAAAAGTGCCTGTTGGCACTAATCTAGTTTTTTTGTATAATTATTGGTTTTAGGGTATGATTTTTCATTTATAGCCGCTTGCAATTCTTTTACTAATTTAATTGCATTTTTATCCATATCCTTTGGCATTTCTCCCTTTAATGTTACAATTATATCTCCACTGCCAAAGCCTTTTAAATATTTAATTCCTTTGCCTTTTAGTGTATATTTTGTGTTAGATTGTGTTAGTGGTGCAACATCTATTGTTTGTTTGCCTTTTAATGTTGGAACTTCCACTTTTCCGCCTAAAAGCAAAGTGGTTATTGGCACATAGGCATCTACATATAAATCGAAGCCTTTGCGGACAAGCAAACTGTGAGGTTGAACAGTTATTGATATGCGTAAATCTCCTGGAACACCGTTTGCCGAAGCAGTTTGATTGCCTTCGCCGTTTAAACGAATGACTTGTTCATTATCAATGCCGGCTGGCACTTTTACTTTTATTTTAGCGGTGGTTGTTTTTAAACCTGAGCCATGACAATTTGGGCATTTATTTTTAACAACCTTACCCTTTCCGTTACAATTACGGCAAACTCCAACTGTTCGGCTCATTCCAAACAAAGTTTGTTGTGTGTAGGTTACTCTGCCTGTTCCATTACATTCACTGCAAGTTACATAGTCGCTATTGGTTTTTGCACCTGTTCCGTTACAATCTGGGCAACGCTCTTTTCGTGTTACATTAACTTCTTTTTCGCAGCCAAATGCAGCGTCTAAAAAGGACAAAACAAGATTTATATTAATATCTTCGCCTTCTTCTCGCATTTGAGCCTGACCAGTACGTCCTCCAAAATTTGAAAATATGTTAAATATATCTTCAAATCCGCCAAAACCTTCGCTTGAAAATCCGCCTGAAAAACCGCCAGACCCACCGCCAAAGCCTTGTGGACCATCAGCTGAGCCAAATTGGTCGTAATTTGCTCGTTTAGATTTATCGCTTAACACCGAATACGCTTCGTTTATTTCTTTAAATTTTTCCGCTGCTTCGGGAGTTTTGTTTAAGTCTGGGTGATATTTTTTTGCTAAATTTCTAAATGCTGACTTTATTTCATCATCACTAGCATTTTTGTTAACTCCTAAAGTTTCGTAATAATCTTTATTAGCCATACGCTCCTCGTTAAATTATAACTATGCTTAAATAAAACAATCCTCGCCAAAATTTTTTGTGTAAACTTTTTCAATTTCTTCAAATGAAATAGATTTTTTTGAATGTGTTCCAATTACGTTTTTATAAAATTTTGGCACAATTCCTGCATCAAAAATTTGAAAACCTATGCTTAACACACAACTATCATAATCTGTTCCACATATATCAACTTGTTCAATTTTATTGTTCTTTAATGTTGTTATAAAATTTTTAGGTAAAGAATAACCATATTTTTTATTATTTCAATGTTTGGCAAGTTTATTGCCAAATTTGTTTCTTTTGGGGTTGTGAGTTCGTTCCAATTTAATATTTTTACATAATTTGAATTGTGAGTTTTATCATTAAAAAATAGTGTGGCATAAATTTTGCAATATTGCCCTAAATTTATTTTATTTACATTATTAAAAACAAACTGATTTTCTTTGCTTTTAAAACCATGCTGTAAATCTACAACAATTAACGCTTTTTTCACAAAAATCCTTTAAATTTTATAGCAATTTATTAAAATTGTCAACATCTACCAAAACATTGCCTAAACTTCCAAATATTATGGCATTTGGGAATAAACTATGCAATAAATTTATAAATTCACTGTTGTTTTCAAGTTTTTGAGGTACTCTTATTGCTGATATAAACGCAGCTGGAACACCTACATAAACTGAAAATATAGTTTTTTCGAAATGTTTGGCTGACAATTTGCGAGATTCCAAGTTTTGTTGATATCTTTTTTCTTTTGAACTCTCGGCAATTTGCCTTGCATATGTCTTTACATCTTCAATGTTGAGATTTAAATTTTTTATTTTTTCAACTGCCTCTTCAACTGTATATTTTTTATCTTCTACCGCTTTAAAAATATCTTCCCCAGCAAAGTGCTCAACCATATTTCTTAATATTAAATTATTTTTCTTCAATAAAATTGTAAATTTGTCTGGGTTAATAAAATTATTATTATACAAAGTTAATAAATAATTATATTCATCTTCACAATACGATTCGGCAGACGCTCTAGCCTTTTTCTCCCAAGTTTCTGGGTCATTTATATTAACTGAACTGAGTTCCCTATCAAGTGCCAAAGTTTTTTCAGAATCAAATAACGGCCTAAGCAATGGTTGACTTTGATTAACAAAAAATAATATATCATTGTTTTTAGAAATTTCTGCGGTTTTACTATTTCTAGACATCTCTAAAAACATTTTTAAGTCTTTAAATTTGCAATCTTCAACAACTTTATGAAAACCAACTTTAAACGGAATTTCGTTTGAATCATATCTAATTCCAAACCACTCTGATGCAAGAAGCCCATACTTTGCTATAGATTTAATTCTTTCAACTAAATTAGCATAGCTGTCATCTGCTGAAATTGTGTGGAACACATCACCACGTTTAAGCCGTATTTCATTGTTATCGTCAATAGTGGGATGTTCTAATTCTATATCGGTAGCAGATGTGTTTTCTCTTAATTTGATGAAATATTTTTCTAATTCGTTTAGAATTTTTTGGCTGACTTGGTCAACTTCTTGTACATCAATATCTCCAGGTTCGTCAACTTCAACTTTGCCCTTGAACATTGATTTTAAAAGTTTTACATTTTCTGCCTGAGCATTGTGTCCTTTTATCTTCATTGTTTCCTCATTATATAAATTTATTTTTGTTCTTTTGGTGGCTTTTCTTGAAAGAAAAGCCACTTAATTAAACAAATATTTTAAATTATTATTCAACAACTACTTCTGGGTCGCCATCATTTTTTGGTTTGTCACCGTTTGGATTTCCATTAGGGTTTGTGCCGTTTGCTCCCTGTTGCCCTGCCATGTTTTGATACATTTTGCTGAACACTGTGTTAGAAACGTTTGTTAAGTCGTCTGTTGCCTTTTTAATTTCGTCCAAACTTTCGCTTGCAATGTGCTTTTTAGCCTCTTCTACTGCATCGGTTAGCGCTTTTTTATCTTCTTCGCTTAGTTTATCACCGTTTTCTTTCATAACCTTTTCAATGTTCAAAGTCATTCCATCTAGACCGTTGCGTGCGTCAATAAGTTCACGTTTTTTCTTATCTTCTTCGGCAAATTGTTCGGCTTCTTTAACTGCTTTGTTAATTTCGTCTTCGCTTAAATTTGTTGATGCGGTAATTGTTATTTTTTGTTCCTTATTTGTGCCTAAATCCTTTGCCGAAACATTAACAATGCCGTTTGCGTCAATATCAAAAGTTACTTCTATTTGTGGAATGCCTCTTGGTGCTGGTGGAATTCCTGTTAATTGGAATCTGCCAAGAGATTTATTTTGAGCGGCAAATTCACGCTCACCTTGTAAAACATTAATTTCAACACCTGGTTGATTATCTTGTGCGGTTGAGAAAATTTGGCTTTTCTTGGTTGGAATTGTGGTGTTGCGTGGAATAAGTTTTGTGCAAACTCCACCTAATGTTTCAATGCCTAAAGATAATGGAGTTACATCTAGCAACAACACATCTTTAACATCTCCGCCTAAAACGCCGGCTTGAATTGCAGCACCAATTGCAACGCATTCATCTGGGTTAATGCCCTTAAATGGAGTTACTGGGATTTCTTTTGCCAAAGCATCTACAACGCATGGAACACGAGTTGAGCCACCAACTAAAACAACATTATTTATGTCGGTTTTGGTTAAATTTGCGTCTTTAAGTGCGTTTCTTGTGCAAACTAATGTTTGGTCCACAAGGTCGGCAATCATGCTTTCAAATTTTGCACGAGTTAATGTGTATTCTAAGTGTTTAGGGCCGGTTGCGTCAGCGGTAATAAATGGCAAACTGATTGTTGTTTGAGTTAATGTGCTTAACTCAATTTTTGCCTTTTCTGCTGCTTCTTTAAGGCGTTGTTTTGCTAGTTTATCGTTAGATAAGTCTATGCCTGTTTCCTTTTTAAATTCGCTAATTAACAAATCCATAATGCGATTATCAAAGTCATCTCCACCAAGGCGAGTGTTACCGTTGGTTGACAAAACTTCAAACACGCCGTCGCCAATTTCTAGGATTGAAACATCAAATGTTCCGCCACCTAAATCGTAAATCAAAATTTTTTGATTTTTTCTATCGCTTTTGTCTAGCCCATAAGCAAGTGCGGCTGCGGTAGGTTCGTTGATTATACGCAACACTTCAAGACCTGCAATTTTGCCTGCATTTTTAGTTGCTTGGCGTTGGCTATCGTTGAAATATGCTGGCACAGTTATAACTGCTTGAGTAACTGGGCTACCTAAATATGCTTCTGCATCTTGTTTAAGTTTAGATAAAATCATTGCACTAATTTCTTCTGGGCTATATTGTTTGCCATCAATGTTTACTTTGTAATCTGTGCCCATTTCACGCTTAATTGAAATAACTGTTTTGTCTGGGTTAGCAACTGCTTGACGTTTTGCTACTTGACCAATTAAACGGTCGTTATCTTTAAAACCAACAACGCTAGGGGTTGTTCTTCCGCCCTCGCTGTTTGGAATAACGGTTGGCTGTCCGCCTTCCATAACTGCAACACAACTATTTGTTGTGCCTAAATCGATACCAATAATTTTTGACATAATTTTTTACTCCTTTAATTTATGAATTTTTAATTGTTTTTAATTATTTTTTATTTGTTCTTTTGTTACTTTTCTTTCAAAGAAAAGTTATTTCTTAACAATAACTTGGGAATATCTTATAACTTTGCCTTTATAAGTGAAGCCTTTGTAGGCTTCTTTTACTATATATCCGCTTTCAACATCGGCAGTGCTATCTGTGTCTATTGCCTGATGCAAATGTGGGTCAAACTTGCCTGTAGCATCTATAACTTCAACTCCCATTTTAGAAAGTGTATCTAAAATGCCCTTTTCTATGAACTTAATGCCCATTAGCGTGTTTTTGTCGGTTATCATGTCCGATGCCATTTTAAAACTATCTAATGCTGGCAAGAACTGAGTTATTGCGTCCATAAAGCCGTCTTGCCGTGCGTCTGAAAGCGATGTTATCATGCGTTTGCGATAGTTGTCAAATTCGGCTTGTACACGCAGTAAATCGCTTAAATAATTAGGTTGATTTTCTTCTGGTGGAGGAATTGGTTGTTCGTCAATTTCTTGATTTTTACATTTACAATTTTCATTGCAATTTTCATCTTTTTTGCTACATTCTTTATTTAAATCTCTTTCTTTACAACAATCTTGTTTATCACACTCGCAATCTTCTTTTGGGCAGGTTTCATTGCAAGTGCAGTCATTTGTAATATCTTCTTTACCATGATGTTTTTTGTTAGCGTTATGTTTAGAATTTTCTTGCATTTCTTGTTTTCCGTCAAGGTCTTCACATTGTTCGTTCATTAATTATCGCCTCCTTTTAAATTTATTTGACCTGTAATGAACTTTAATGCTGCCGCAATGTTTGCATAATCTACACGTTTTGGACCTACTAAGGCTAGGCTGGCTATTGGCACTCCGTTTATTATTATTGGAGCGCTAAGCATCATTCCGCCTTTTAACGCATTTTTGCCGTCCTCAGCTATTTTAAAGTTTAAATTTTCGGTGTTTTCCTTAACTGTATCTATAATTTTGTCGGCATCTTGCAAAAATTCAAAAACAGATTTTGCATCGTCTATTTCGCTTGCAGTTTTTCCATATAGCAATTCGCTAGGATTTTCGTTTGAAACATCGCATTTTGTTTTTATAACCTCAATTAGCACTTCAGCAACATTATCAATAAGTTCCTTAAATTCGGCAATTTGAGCCCCTGTTTTTAAGCATATTGAGTTTACATTATCTATCATATACTCTATTGTTTTGCCCTTAAACTGACCTGTTAAATATTTGCCGGCTTCGTTGCATGTTGCACGGTCTATATTAGGGTCTAGGCTCATATTGTCATCTATAATGCCTGCATTTGTTTCTACAAGCAAAAGTGCATCTTTATTAATTAATGGAATTATTTGAATGTTTTCAATAGTAAGTTTTTGAAGCCCATGTTGAACAAGCACGGCTGGGCAGTTTGTTGCCCTGCTTAACCGCTTAGCAAGGCTAGATAATGTGCTTATTAAACTAACTGAGCGATTTTCATAAGAACTTACAACTTGTTTTATGTTGCTGTAATTTAATTTGCTATTGTTTAATATATTTGCAACATATTCTTTGTATGCAAGAGCGGTTGGCACTCTGCCCCCTGAAGTGTGAAGTTGCTTAAAATAGCCCATGCTTTCTAACGCATTTAGTTCATTACGCAAAGTTGCAGAGCTTAAATCTTTAAAATGAACATTTAACGAACCGCTTGTAATTGGCTGAGCAGACTTTATATAATCGTCCACCGCCTTTAAAACAATTTGATGTTTACGTTTGTTTTTTTCGTTTTCCATAAACTGCACTTTTTAAATTTAATAACAACTTGGCAAGAATTAACACAAATGTTTTTTTACAAAATTCTTGTGTTGCTTTAAATTGCAACTTTAAGATAATTCGACTTTTATCTTTTAGCACTCTTATTATATGACTGCTAACTCTATTTTATACACATTGCTAACGCTTGTCAAGTAAAAATTGCCAATTTTTTAAAATTTTTTTATAAATTTTTGCAAATAAAAAAAAGCCTAATTAGGCTTTATAATTGTTTAAGAATAACATAAATATAATTATGAATAATATAGATAAATGTATATGCTTATTGTTTCTTTTTGCATTTAGGAATAGGAAGGCAATCTTCTAACTTAGGTTCATAATTACAGCTTGTTAAATATTTCATATCACTGCGAATGTTTGGCAAAATGCGATGTTTACTTTTTAATAGCCTTTTTAGTTCATTAACATCAATATCTGGTAAAAATTCGTTATATATGTAATGGTTATCATCTAACATATAAATTTCGTTTAAAATTGAAGGATTACTTTTAACAAGGCTTTTTAAAAAATCAAAATCGGCAAGTGCATCTTCTGGCAAACATTTTATTGGAGCTTTATGAATTAAAATTAATTTTGAAAAAAATTCTTTCAAACTTACATTTTCTACTTCTCGTGCCTGAACTTGAATTTGAACTTCTGGTTGCATTGCTTTCCATTTGTCAATTGTTTCTTGTGCAATAATTCTCTTGCTTAAATTGCTCTTAAATTTAATGCTTTCCATCATTTTCTCCTTTGAGTTAATCATTTTATCATATTATTTTTTGTTTGTCAACAGGTTTTTTTAAAAAGTATAAAAAACATTTGACAATTTTTCATTTTTTTTAAAATGTATAAAATTGACTTTTAAAAAAATACATAAATTAAATTTTCTAATTTCTATTAATAGTTAAGTAATGTTTTAATTTAAATTAGTTCCAAAATAATAGCATTTGATAAATATATTTTTGAAGGTTTTATAGTTAAATTGTTATTTTTAATATCAATTAAGTTAAGTTTTTTTAAATTTTTTATAGAATTTTTCCGCGATTGCAAAAAGTTTTGTTTAAACTTTTTGTTAAATTGTGCTATATTTAAGCCTTTTTGTGTGCGAAGTGAAAGCATTATAAATTCTTCTATCTGTTGTTGTTTTGTTAAAACTTCTTCTGTTTCTATGGGCAAAGTGTTTGCGTTGATTTTTTCTAAATAATTATTAAAATTTGAACTATTACAAAACCTTTTGTTGTTAAAATAGCTATGTGCCGCAATGCCTAAGCCTAAATAGTACGAGCCGTTCCAATATTTTTGATTATGCTTACATTCAAATTTAGGGCGAGAAAAATTTGAAATTTCGTATTGATTAAAACCTGCATTTTTTAGGGTTTTTGAAACTGATAAAAAGGTAGATGCAATTTCATCTTCTGGCATTGGGCTTAATTTGCCTTGTTTTATGTTTTTATATAGTGGAGTGTTCTCTTCTATTTGCAAGCCATACGCCGAAATGTGCGTGGTGTGCGGAATTAAAAATTTTATGGTGTTTAGCACGCTTTTTTTACTTGAATTTGGCAAGCCTATTATAACATCGGCATTAACGTTTTTAAAATTATGTTTTTCAATTAATTTTAAGGCGTTTAAAACGTCTTGTTTGGTTTGATTTCTGCCTACCGATTTTAAAACTTTATCATCTAGCGATTGAACGCCTAAACTAATTCTGTTTATTCCGGCAGACTTATATTCAATTAATTTTTCTTCGGTTAGCGAACTTGGGTTGACTTCAATTGTAAATTCTACATTTTTGCAAAACTTAAAACTAGAAAAAATTTTTTGGCTTAATTGTTTTATAAATCCGCCAAAAAGAACGCTTGGAGTGCCGCCACCTATAAAAATGGTGCTAAAAGTTTGATTTGAATAGGTTTGTTTAACAAGGTCAATTTCTTTAATTAGTGCGGTTAAATAATTTTTCATACATCCCGTGCCTAAAGGGTAAGAAACAAAATCGCAATAATCGCACTTTTTATTGCAAAAAGGTATATGAATGTATAATGCCATTAATTTAGTCATCTAATTTTAAAATTGTTACAAACGCTTCGCTTGGAAGGTCAACGCTGCCTAGCCTACGCATACGCTTTTTGCCTTCCTTTTGTTTTTCTAGCAATTTGCGTTTTCTTGTAACATCTCCGCCATAACATTTTGCAAGCACATCTTTTCGCATTGCCGATATGGTTTCTCGTGCTATAACTTTTCCGCCAATTACCGCCTGAATTGGAATTTCAAATAAGTGGCGAGGAATAACCATTTTTAATTTTTCGCATAATGCCCTGCCACGTGCGTACGCTTTATCTTTATGCACTATTATTGAAAGTGCATCGCAAATTTCGCCGTTTAGCAAAATGTCTAGTTTTACAAGGTCGCTTTCTTGATAACCGTTAAGTTCGTAATCCATGCTTGCATAACCCTTGCTTAATGATTTTATTTTATCAAAAAAGTCATATACAATTTCGTTTAATGGCATGGTGTAAATAAGTTTAGTGCGGTTGGCGTCTATATATTGCATATCTAAATACATGCCACGCCTATCTGCACACAAATCCATAATTCCGCCAAGATAGTCCTTAGGAGTTATTATCTCCATTTTAACAACAGGCTCTTCCATTTTTGTTATGTTTGCCATTGGCGGCATTTCGCTTGGATTGGTTACATCATGTTCCTTATTTTTGTTGTCCCAAATTTTATACTCCACGCTTGGCGAAGTTGTTATTATATCTAGGCCAAATTCACGCTCTAGCCTTTCTGTTATTATTTCCATGTGAAGCAGACCTAAAAAACCACATCTAAAGCCATGACCAAGTGCTAGCGAAGTTTCCTTTGTAAAATGAAGGCTGGCATCGTTAAGTTTTAATTTTTCTAACGCATCATTTAGTTCTTGATATTTATCGCCATCTAGCGGAAATATGCCACAAAAAACCACGCTTGTTGCTTCTTTATAGCCTTCTAACGCTTTTTCAATTGGATTGTTTTTTAGTGTAATTGTATCGCCAACTTTGGTGTCGCTTACATTCTTTATAGATGCCGCTATATAACCTACTTCCCCAGCCTGCAAAATTTCGGTTGGACAGGCTTGCGGTTTATATATGCCAACTTCAGTTACAACAAAACTTTTTTGCGTTTGCATAAATAAAATTTCATCGCCTACCTTAACACTTCCATCAAAAATACGAACCATGCTAACTGCACCCTTATAACTATCGTAATAACTATCAAAAATTAAGGCTTTAAGCGGCCTGTTTTCTTCACCTTTCGGGCAAGGAATGTATTTTACAATTGCATCTAAAACGCTTGTTATGTTTAAGCCTGTTTTTGCACTTATTTCACACGCGTTATCACACGGAATGCCTATTACATCTTCTATTTCCTTTTTTGTGCCTTTTATGTCCGCACTTGGCAAATCTATTTTGTTTATTACCGGCACTATTTCTAGGTTGGCATCTAGCGCTAAATATACATTTGCTAGTGTTTGAGCCTGCACTCCTTGGCTTGCATCAACAACCAAAATTGCACCTTCACACGCTGCTAGCGAACGGCTTACTTCGTAAGAAAAATCTACATGACCGGGAGTGTCAATTAAATTTAAAGTATATTCTTCCCCTTCATAGTTATATTTCATTGTTGCAGGGGTCAACTTGATTGTTATTCCTCTTTCACGCTCAATGTCCATGCTATCAAGCAACTGTTCTTCCATATCTCGCTTGGCAACAGTGTTTGTAGTTTCCATTAACCTATCTGCCAAAGTTGATTTGCCATGGTCTATATGCGCAACAATACAAAAATTTCGTATTTTTTCTTGTCTAGTCATGACTAAATTTTAACAATTTATTTAATTTAAGTCAAGTTGTTTAATGCTTTTGAGTAATATAAATTATGATTAACAACAAAAAATTAGTTAATAAAATTTTAGAAAATAACAAAGATGAAAATCTTGTTTCAAGTTTTCCTGCAAAATTAAGCAAACAACAAGAAGATTATTATGTAAAACTTAAACTTGCAGGCGACAAACATGCCGAAGAAATTTTAATTAATCATAATATGAGGCTTGTTGTTCACATTGCAAAAAAGTTTAAAGGTGCTTTTGATATTGACGATTTAATTTCAATTGGTTCAATAGGCCTAATTAAAGGTGTTAGAACTTATAATCCTTCAAAAAATGTGGCCATTTCCACCTATTTAGGCACTTGTATAAGTAATGAAATTAAATTGCAGTTTAGAAAAATTCCTAAATATAAAATTGTTAGTTTAGAAAAATCTTTTGTTAAAGAAGATGACAAAGACGGCAATCTTTTTGACGTGTTTTGCAGTGATGAACACGAAATAAATGAACTTATTTCTAGCAAAGTTGTAAGATATCAACTAGAAATAATAATGAAAGAAAATTTGTCTAGTATAGATTACGAAATTCTTAGTTTAAGATTTGGTTTTTCAAATGGCGAACCACTTACGCATAGCGAAATTGCCAAAAAATTAAATATGGGCAGAACAACTATTGTAAGACATTGTAATGACGCAATAAATACTTTAAAAGAAGCATTAAATAAATATACAATTTATACCGACAAGATTAATTAAATTAAAATAATCATTTAAAATTTGCCCTCTCATATAACGCAAAAAACTGCCTATAAACTGAGTTTTGCGAATAGCAAAACGATTAAAGAAGGCAGTTTCTATTTTTTATTTCGTCCTTTTCAAAGGGTGAGTAATGAGAGGGAAAGACGTTGCCCTCTAATATAACGCAAAAAACTGCCTATAAATTAAGTTTTGCGAATAGCAAAACGATTAAAGAAGGCAGTTTTTTGCGTGGGACATACAAAATCCCCCATTTTTCTACATATATATTTGGCAGAGGTGAAAAATGGTTTTTGAAAGTTTAGCACAATTCACAAGCAAACTTATGATGTTTCATGGTTATGTAAACGAATATAACGGCTACCCTAAACCACTAACAAGAGAGGAAGAAGAAAATTACATAAATAAAATGTTAAATGGAGATAGTTCTGCTCGAGAAATTTTAATTAATCACAATATGCGTTTAGTTGCCCATATTGCAAAAAAATATAGTGGTTCTGCCGAGGCTGACGATTTAATATCGGTAGGTTCAATAGGATTAATTAAAGCCATTGATAGTTATCAATTAAGCAAAGGTTCACAACTTTCTACTTATGCTAGTCGATGCATTGAAAACGAAATGTTAATGTTGCTTAGGTCAAATAAAAAACATAAAGTTTGCGTTAGCAT
Source organism: uncultured Clostridia bacterium (assembly GCA_947627545.1). Taxonomy (GTDB): domain Bacteria; phylum Bacillota; class Clostridia; order Christensenellales; family UBA1242; genus Onthoplasma. The sequence goes on from CANQWK010000011.1 coordinate 18,790, forward strand.
AGATGAGGTTATTTGCAACGATTCCGAGGGCGCCGATTTAACGCTTAGAGATATCATTCCACAAAAACACGAGGATGAACCAGGGCATATTGTTGAAGTTAAAGTTTTAATGCAAGATGTAAAAAAGGAAATGGAACGGTTGTTAGATGATAGAGAATATAAAGTTATGTCGCTAAGATATGGCTTAGAAGATGGCATTGAACACACTCAGCAAGAAATTGCTAGCATGTTAGATATAAGCCGTAGTTATGTTTCACGAATAGAAAGAAAAGCATTTGATTTAATTCAAGCTGAGTTTAAAAACGGCATGGAATATGACCGCATACATAACGAATAAATTTTAGTAACTTTAATTATAGCCTATTATTAAGTAATTTATTTAAAACCTATTTAGTAATTTATTTAGTAACTTTATGTAATACCAATAATTAGTAACATTTAACATAATTAACCGCAATTGGCTTATAAACAAAAAAATAGAGAATGATGTTACTCATTCTCCACCATCCAAAAGGATGAAAGCATTTAGGTGGCAGTTTGGTCTATAAGCCGAGTTCTGTATTAGATGGTCATCTATCTAATCCATAAATTGCTTTATGGCTTTAGCGGTGTATGTATTCTAGCGAGCAACGTTAAAACGAATACCTTTACCTTGCTTCGGATGGGGTTTACATGGACCAAGTTTGTCGCCAAACCTGCGGTGAGCTCTTGCCTCGCCTTTTCATCCTTACTAACCACTCAGGGGTATAGCGGTTATTTTCTGTTGCACTTTCCTTCTAGTTGCCTAGACTTGCCGTTAGCAAGCATCCTGCTCTATGAAGCTCGGACTTTCCTCAAATGGAGTTCCACTTGCGACCATCTGACCAAGCTGACATTATCATTTTACCATAGAATTAAAATTTGTCAATACCCTTTAAAAAAGTTTTTTAATTTTTTTTGTTACAAATTGAAAAATTATAAAAAATGTTGTAAAAACAACAAAATGTTAAATTTTAATTAATTTAATTTAAAAAACATTATGGCATTTTGGTCGGTGGCGGAAATTAGGTCGGTTAAAGGAATGTTGCGAAGTTCGGCAATATATTCGGCAACGTGTTTAACAAAAGCAGGCTCGTTTCGCTCTCCCCTGTGCGGAACTGGGGATAGATATGGGCAATCGGTTTCCAAAAAGAATGAGTTTAGCGGAATATTTTTTGCAACTTCTTTAACATTTGTTGCGTTTTTGTAGGTTACAACGCCGGTAAAAGAAAGTTTTATGCCTAGTTTTAAAAGTTCATTTGCATACTCTAAACTGCCGCTATAGCAATGCATAACTGCTCCATATTCAAAAGGTGCATATCTTTTTAAAATTTCAAGTGTGTCGCCATAGGCTTCTCGGCAATGTATTATTATTGGCAAATGATATTTATTTGCTAGTTCAATTTGCTTTATAAAAGCGGCTTTTTGTTCGGCTTTGTTGTCCTTATTATGAAAATAATCTAGCCCAATTTCCCCCACAGCAACCAATTTGGTTGTTTGTTTTAATTTTGCGGTTTTTATTAAATTTTCAAGTTCATTTTCATTAAAGCCTGCCACTTCGTCTGGGTGAACGCCCACTGAATAATAAACTTGCGCATATTTGTTTGCTATTTGCTCGGCTTTTTTGCTTGATTTAATGTCCCACGCAACACAAATTGCCTTAGTTACCCCAGCCTGCAAAAAATTGTTGACAATTACTTCAATGTCGTTGTCAAATTGTGTGTCATTCAAATGGCAATGTGTATCTATCGTGGCAAATCACCTTCTTTTATCGTTTTTGTTATCACAAAAAATTTTATTAAAAAATTTTCTTTTGCGTAACTTTTCTTACAAGAAAAGTTACAAAAGAACAAGCAAAAACAATATTTAGTTATCTTTTTTTTCTTTTTTCTTAAATAAACCTTTAACCATAGCCCAAAGTTCCGTTTTATTCTCTTTACCAGTAAAAAGTTTTTTAATGTTGGAGCGATGAGCAAAAAACACCAAACACAATATTCCTGAAATTAAAATATAATTAATCCAATTTGCAGGATTACACAAACAAATTTCTACAATGCTCATTGCAAGCACAAAGCCAAGTGTGAAAATTGACGCATATTTAATAAACAACATTCCAATAATCATTACAACAAAAGCAATTAAAGCCACCCACCAATTAGCCACAACAAACACACCTATTGCTGTTGCTATGCCCTTGCCTCCTTTAAATTTGAATATGATAGGAAAAATATGCCCCAAAACTACCGAAAACCCAGCAACATATAGTGCAATTTCTGCATTACAACCTGAAATATGCCCATATGTTAAATAAGCAATCAAACAAGGAATTAATCCTTTAAGCATATCTAACACAAAAGTAAAAATTCCTGGCCAAAAACCAAATGTCCGCCATGTGTTAAGCGTGCCAGGGTTACCACTGCCCGATTTGGTTACATCGCCCTTCATAATTTTTGAAATTACCCTAGCAAAATTTACATTGCCTATAAGGTAACTTGTAACTGCTAATAATATGTAATAAAGATAATTCATACAATCTCACTATATTTTAAATTTTGCCAATGCCGTTTAATTCAACAATATCATTTATTAATTGAATTTATTTCTATTTATGTTTAGTTTATCACTTTAATTAATTTAAATCAATTAAAATTTATAATTAATATTAAAATTAAAATTTTTATAAACAATTATTCTTATTTTTGTACATTTTATTTATTAAAATTATAAAAAAATTTATATGTTTTAAAAAAATTTTGCTTATATAAATAAAAAATTGAAAATTTGCTTGACAAATTTATTTTTCATGCTAAGATAAGGTTTATGTTTACAAATAGGAGGAAATAATGTTAAACGAAAAGACAGATGAAGAGTTGCAAGAATTCTTTGAAAACAAAACAGGAATGCCGGTTGTGAAAATTTACAGAAATGAAAAAGACGAAACAGCCAGAATAATTTTGGACAATGAAAAGGTTTTAAATGCAAGAAGAGCTGTATTTTCATTTTTTGTAACAAGCAGTGAATGCCAAGCTGACGCTGACCTAAGAGATTTTGTTAAAGGAAAAGAGAAATTAAATAAAGATTGGCAAGCTTTTTTAGCAAGCACTAACAACAAAAATGTTAATATCTAGGCACTTATCTTATTTTATTATTAAACATCTTAAAAAAACAAAAACTCACTTTTTAGTGAGTTTTTTATATTTTCCACTTTTCATTTTTCTTTTTTTAATTTTTTAATATTATTTTTAATTTCTTTTTTTATTGTTTTTAATCTTCTTTTTGTATTATTTTTAAATTTTATTCGCCTTTATTTTTAAATTGTATTTTTATTGGCGTTCCTTTAAAATCGAAGGCTCGGCGAAGATTGTTTTCTATATATCGAGAGTATGAATTTTCTATTAATTCGGCGTGATTTGAATAAATTGTAAAAGTTGGTGGGCAAGTTGCGGTTTGTTTTCCAAATATTATTTTTATTCTTTTGCCATTTTTAGCAGGTGGCTCGTTTGTACTTATTGCGTTGGTTAAAACATTATTAAATAATGACATTGGAATTTCACGCTTGCTGTTTTGATAAACTTCTTCAACAGCTTGCATTATTTTGCCCATATTTTTACCATTTTCACAACTAACATAAAGTGTTACATAATATTTCATAAATGCAAGGTCTTGTTCAAACTGCTTTTCAAACGCTTTACGTTGTTGCTCGCTGTTTTCTATTAAATCCCACTTATTTATTACTATTATGCTTGGTTTATATTGCTCATGAATTAAGCCTGCAATTTTAACATCTTGTTCGGTTATGCCTGCGCTTGCGTCTATAACCAAAACTGCAACATCGCATCTTTCAATTGCGTTAAGGCTACGAATAACGCTATATCGCTCAATGCTATCTGGCTCTATTTTAGATTTTCGCCTTAAACCTGCGGTGTCTATTAGGCAATAATCTTTATTGTTCCATTTAAAAGGGCTATCTATTGCATCTCTGGTTGTGCCTGCCACCGAACTAACAACCATTCGTTCCTCTCCAAGCAAACGATTGGTTATACTTGATTTACCTGCATTTGGCTTACCTACCAAAGCTATTTTTGTTGCTGGCTCTTCCGCTTGATTGTCTATTTTTTTAAGGTGTTTAACAATTTCATCTAATAGGTCGCCAATTCCCTTGCTTTGCTCGGCAGAAATTGCTATTGGGTCGCCTAAACCAAGTTCATAAAATTCGTAAGTTTTTTCTACCTCATAATTATCTAGTTTGTTTACTGCAACAATTTTTGGTGCTTTTGCTCGGCGAAGATAATTTGCAACTTCAATATCATCGTGAGTTAAACCTTGTTTGCCATCTACAAAAAGCACTATAACATCGGCAAGGTCTATTGCCAAATTTGCCTGCTCTATTATGCGAGAATTTATTTCATCATCCTTTTTAAAATCAAGTCCGCCGGTATCCACAATTTGAAAACTAAAACCACACCATTCGGCGTTGGCAAAAATTCTATCTCGGGTTACACCTGGGATATCTTCTACAATGCTAATTTTACTACCTGCAATTTTATTAAAAAAAGTGGATTTGCCAACATTTGGCTTGCCAACAATTGCAACTAATGGTTTTTTGCTCATAATATTATTTTAACACATATTTATTTTATTTTCAATAATTTAAGAAAAATTTTTTAATATTGACAAATTAGAAATTATGTGATAAAATAAAAAGTATTAATTTAGACAATTACTGAAAATATTCAAATTTTTAAACTTTAATTAGATAATTGGTAAATATTCAAATATAGGAGATTTTATGGAAAAACAAAATAAAATATATTTTAATCCTGACAAAAATGAATTTGATAACTACATGAGAAATTATTATTCATTAATTAATTTATACAAAAACAGAGGAATTTCTTTGTCTTTGGCAATGAAAGTTTTAGAAGAACAAAAAAACAGTTTAAAAAGATTTGCTGGCAGCATTCTTACTGCCGATATTGTTAACAAATCACATGGATTGCTCAAACAAATGCAAAAAACTTTATCATCTTTAAAATCTGGAACTTTTGAACAAAATTTTTAATATTAATTTTTTCTGCATTTGTTGCAAGTTAGGCATTTGGGGTGCTTAACTTTTTTTATTATGTAAGTTGCAGAAAATATTATTATTGTTGCAACCGCAAGGGTCATTATTGGAATAAATATTCCATTTGTTATGCCTTGATAGAACACAAAACTTAATAGATATGCGGTGGTTAATTGGCAGATTATTGCAAACCACATATAAAATTTTCCAACTTCCTTTTTAAGCACGGCTAAGTTAGATATACACGGACAGTAAAGCAAAGTGAAAATTAAAAACGAAACTGCACTTGCTGTGTTAAAATGTACCACACTGCTTGACAATGTTAAACTTGAAATTAATGCAGCCGTACTGGCAGCGTTGTTGCTTATTGAAAGGGTTGAAACTATTAATTCTTTTGCCATAATGCCAACAACCAAAGCACACACCACCCCTGCACTATTTAGTCCAATTGGTGCAAACAAAAAGGCTATTTTTTCGGCAAAGAAAAACAAAATACTGTCCGTCATTGTTTGAGTGTATTGAAACGAAAAATTTGTATGCGTTAAAATCCAAACAATTACTCCAATGCTTAGCACCACGCCAAACACTCGGCGAGTAAAATCAATTGCATTGGTTTTGCCTACATTATAAAGATGTTTAACATCTAAATGCCTCAAAGGCGGAAATTCTAAAAACAAATTATTATCTGTGTTTTTTAAAATTGTTTTATTTAAAATTGCAGACGTTATTAATGCAACTGTCAAGCCAAGCAAATATAATCCTACTATTACAAAATAAGATTTTTTGCCAAAGAAAGCTGACGCGACAATAACATAAATTGGCAACCTTGCCATGCAACTTATATAAGGATTAATTAATGCGGTTTTTATTTTTAAATTTTTGCTGTTTGCATTACGTGAAGCAAGTGTGGACATTGTGTTGCAACCTACCCCCATTAAAATTATGTAAATAGATTTTCCATTTAAACCAAATTTTGTTAGAAAATCATCTAGAACATAAGCCATGCGAGAAATAATTCCGCTATCTTCTAAAATTGTTAAAAATATAAATAACAAACAAACTTGCGGAAGGAATGTTATTATTGTTGTAAATGAATTAAACACTCCGCTAGAAAAAAATTCAATTAGCCAAACATTGCTGGTTGATGTGTAAAGTAAATTCATAATTGGATTAATAACAAAAAAATTAAAAGCAGTATTTAACCAGTTAGCAACAATTGGACCAATGGCAAAAAATATTGTGTAAATGCTAGCAAAAAAGAAAGCAAAAAAACCAACAATCATAACAAGTGGATTAAGCAAAAACTTATCCGCTTTGCAATAGCCATAAACATAATTTTTTTTTATTGTTAAAGTTGACGATAACATTTTGTTTAAATAATTGTATCTTGCTTTTATAATTTGCGGAAGTAAATTTTTTATATATAAAATTTGTTCTTCATTTAAATTTTTGTAAACTCCATTAAATGCAAAAATTATTTGTTCGCTAGACAAATTAAAATTGCTTTTAATTTCAACAATAAATTTTTTTAAATGAGAAATTTGTTCTAAATTTTTTTCATAATTTAAATTATTTTCTTTTATTTGTCCGCGTTCATTTTTATAAAAATTTTTAAAAAATTTTAAATTTTCGCTATTTTTTTGCAAATTTTTTTGAAAAAATGCTTCATTTTTTGTATTTGTAAAATTTTTTTCGTAAATTTCTTGGTTTGAATTATTTTCTAAATTTAACAAATTTAAACTCAATTTGCATTTTTTTGCATTTACAATTTCTACATTATTAAAATGTTTTTGCAATTCATTTATGTTTAACTTATTTCCTTTTTTTAAAAAATAATCATAATTGTTAATTAAAATTTTAAAGTTTAAATTTAATTCTTTTAGTTGCAAAGCTAAATATAAATTTCTTTCTAAACTATTAGCATCTACAATTAAAAGACGTATTGCATTTTCTGTTAAAATTATTTGTTTTGAAACTTCTTCTTCATAACTAAAAGTGTTTAATGAATATATGCCAGGTAAATCTACAAACTCATATTCTTCATTATTTAGTTTTACAATTTTTCGTTTTTCTTCAACCGTTACACCATGAAAATTTCCAGTATGTGCATTGGATTTTGTTAAACTGTTAAATAAGGTAGATTTGCCCACGTTAGGGTTGCCGATTAACAAAACTTTAATCATAATTCACCATTATATTTTTTGCTATGTCGTATTTTATTGTAAAGCATGAATAATTAAAAATAACAAGTAATGTTTTTTTTAAAACACTTTTATTTTTAACTAAAATTTTTGTGCCTTCAATTAATCCTAATTCCATTAATCTTATTTTAATTTTTTCATCTTGTAAATTTATTTGTTTTATTAAACATTCGGTATTTAATTTTACTTCACTTAAATTCATAATTTAATTTATTATTTTAAAATTTTATTTATAACAAAAATTAAAAAAAGCAGCATTATTTGCCGCTCTTTAACCTTTTATAAATTTAATCATTTCATTAACTTCTATATGTTTTTTTAAGAATGTGGCTTTTTCACCATCTAGTGTGAAAGGAGAATTTGAATGATTTTCTATTTCTATTGTGTTACATTCTCTTACTATTGCACACTTGCTTTTTTTAATTGAATTTATACCTTTTAAAAACAATTTTAAAAATGTAAATAAACTATTTATTCCACTCTTTTTTATCATAACAAGTTTTACTTTATTGTTAGATAAATTTTGACCTTTATTTATTAAAAAGCCGCCGGTAGATTCTCCATTAACTAGCAATGTAAAAAAGAATTTTCCATGTATTCTTTCGCCATCACATGTTACTGTAATAGGTTGGCATTTAAAATTAAATATGTATTTTATTGCTGAAAGCACATAAGAAAACCTGCCAAACTTTTTTTTAAGTTTGCTAGAAGCAGTATAACTAACTCCTGTTAAATAGCCTGTAGCCAATGAATAAGCAACATACTCGCTGCCATCAAACATTAAATCATAATTTGTGGTGTTTAATCTTAAAATGCAATCTATTGCTTTATTTAAATCAAGCGGAATTTTTAATGTTCTTGCAACATCATTACAAGAACCAAATGGCAAAATGCCAACAGTTGTTCCTACCCCACTTTTCATAACACCATTTATAACTTGATGCAAGGTTCCGTCTCCGCCACAAGAAACAATTATGTCATATTTATTTGCATTTTTATAGGCTAATTCTTCGGTTCCGTCAGGAGTTGGGCTTGTTATTGCATCAACAACAGAAAAACGCATTGAAAGGCGTTGTTTTATTTGTGGCAAATGCTCGTCAATTTTACCTTTCATTGCTGTTGGATTATAAATAATTAATAAACTATTAAGTTGTTTCACTTTTGTCCTCTTGTTTTAAATTAATTAATATATTTTAAAATTTTTTTAAATTACTAAAATAAAATGCATATTTTTTAATTTTTTTCTAATTTTCTGCGTAAAATTTCATTTTTTAATAATTTTTGGTTTGTGTAAATATATACTTGTTGTTTTGGAATTTTACATTCTTCCAAATCTTTACCTTCTAAATCTTCTATTTTGCTTACATTAATTATAGCATTATTTTTAATTTTAGATAACAATTCTAACGTGGTTTTTTTATCAAATCTATTACGCATTTCCACTAATGTTTTTCCGTTGTTTGTATTTTCTAACACAACTGCAACAAATTCATAACTAGAAATTGGCAAACTGCTATCTAAACTTTGTTTAGGCTCGCCAAAATAAAAACCGCAAGAATAATCTCTATGGCTGGACTTATAAATTTCATCTCTTATTTTATTTGGCAATTTATATGTTTTGTGTGTAGCAAGATAATTTAATGCCTGCCTGTAAGCATTTGTAATGTTGGCAACATAATATTCTGTTTTCATTCGCCCTTCAATTTTTATTGAATTTACACCTGCCTGTTGCAATTTATCAAGATAATCTATCATACATAAATCTCTGCTGTTTAAAATATAAGTGCCATGTTCATCTTCCTCTATTGGATATTCTTGTTCTTTATTAATTTCCCTTATAGCATAATTCCATCTGCACGCTTGCACGCAAGCTCCTCTATTTGCATCTCGCCCTGTAAAGAAATTGCTTAAAAGGCATCTTCCAGAATAACTTATGCACATTGCACCATGAACAAAAGCCTCTAATTCCACATTTGGAAGTTTTTGGCGAAGGGTTTTTATTTCTTCCAAGGTCATTTCTCGTGCCAAAATTAACCTAGTTGCCCCCATTTTTACAAAAACTTTTGCACTTTCGCTATTTGTAATGTTGGCTTGTGTGCTTATGTGAATTGCCATTTTAGGTGCAACCTTTTTTACTATTGAAACCACGCCTAAATCGGCAACAATAACGGCATCTACCTTTATTTTATTTAAATATTTTATATACTCAGGCAAATCATTTAAATCACTTTCATGTGGAATTATGTTTACAGTTACATAAACTTTAACATTTTTACTATGAGCATATTCTACCGCCCATTTTAGTTCGTCTAAATTAAAATTGCCTGCAAACGTACGCAAACCAAAGCGTGTAGATGCTAAATATACCGCATCTGCACCATATTCTATTGCCATTATTAATTTATTTTTATCTCCTGCTGGCGAAAGTAGTTCCATAATTTTCATTTTAGCACATAATTTATAATTTTTCAACTAAATTTAGTTTTTTTAAATATTTTTAAAATTTTTATTAATCAAAATTTATAAAATGGTTGACAAATTTTAATTTATAAACTATACTAAATAGGCTATAAACCTAGATGTTACCTAAAAAGGAATTGAAATGAATTTTAACGAATTTGAAACATTAACACAAAAGTACAACACTAAAAATGCCAAAGCTCAAAGTTATTTTAATGCAGATTTTAAAAGGCTTAATTTTAAAGAAAATCATTTTGAAGAATTTATTAAAGAAGCAAAAGCTATTGGTTGCGTGCAATCTCCGCTTTGTGAAAGTTTAATGAAAATTTATAAAAAACACCTTACAGAAGAAGCCTTTAAAGAAGTGTTATCTTTAAAAACAGAAATTGATAAAGTTGAGGCTAAATTAAAAGAAAAATTTGGGGAAAATTATCAAGATTTTTATTCTTTTAAATTTTCTACATTGTTTGATAAGAATGTTAACAAAAAAATTGGCTGTTCACCAACAGATGACAATATTTCTATTGAATGTTTAGGCCGAACTGAAAAAGGGCGCAATATTGGCTATTTAACCTTAAATAAAAATTCGCAATTAATGTGGAATTTAGATGTTTATGTAACTATTGATAGTGATGAAAATATTGAAAAATTGCTAAATGAAAAACAATATGATAAAATTATTATTAGCATTCCTGTTTTATACTATATTCCTGATGATGTGGAAGATGGAATTTGGCAACGCAAAAATGATTTGAATTATCATTTTTATGCTATAATTTTTAAAATTTTAGAGGTTGAACATAAAGACACTTTTAATATTCAATGTTAAAAAAGCAAATAAAATTATTTGCTTTTTTTATATGTATTAAATTTTTATTGAATAACCTAATCCATCGCCAATATCTAAAATTTGAGTTTTTAATTCAGGGCTAGTTTTAATGGCTGTTATATAATTTTTTAAGCCTTTAATCATTGCCCTGCAGCCTTTTGAAATTGGAATTTTACCTGTTACCATACCATGAAAATATAAATTATCTGCCAATAGCACCCCACCCTTGTTTAATAGTTTTATTAAATAAGGTAAATAATTTATATATTGACCTTTTGGACCATCTAAATAAATAAAATCATACGTTTTATTTGTTGTTTTTATATAGTTTATTGCATCGCATAAAAACAAATTTATTTTATTGTTAAGGTTATGTGCTTTAACATTCTGCGTTGCTATTGCATATCTTTCTGGGTCTATTTCTAAACTATCAATATGTGTACATGAGGTGTTTTCGGCTATGGTTATTGTGCCGTATGCCACAGCTGTGCCTATTTCTAAAACCGATTTAAAATTATTAGAATTTATCGTTTGGCAAATAAAAGATAAAGTGCTATCTAATGAAATTGGCACTTTATTTTCTATTCCTTTTTGTTTAATTTCCTTGTCTATTTGCATTATATATCTTTTTATTACAATTCGATAATTTTAAATTAAATTAGTCGTTACTTTCAATTATAATAGGAACAATCATTGGCTTACGTTTTAATTTTTTGTTTAAATAATTTGTAAGTGCTTTACGTAAAGAAATTTTCACATTTAAATAATCCCTTGCGCGCAAACTTTCTTGGTCAATGCTGTTTATTATAGTGCTGCGAGCATCTTCCAACCATGTTTGAGCTTCGCCGGTATAAGTAAAGCCACGTGATACAATTTCTGGCCTTGAATTCAACTCTCCCTTGCTAGTGTTGACATTTAAAATGACAATACATAAACCATCTTCGCTCAATTGTTTACGTTCACGCAAAACATTGCTTTCCATTTCGCCAATGCCTGCGCCGTCAATTAAACGGCTGCCGAAAGGAACGCTACCTGTCATTTTCATAAAGTTTTTATTTATTTCAACTCTCATGCCAAGCATTGGCAACAAGATGTTATGTCTATCCATTCCAACTGCAATTGCTGTTTCCCTTTGTGCTAGCAAATGACGTTGTTCGCCATGCACAGGAATGAAAAATTTTGGTCTTATAAGGTTAAGCATTAACTTTTGTTCTTCTTTGCAAGCATGCCCAGAAGCATGCACTTGTTCCAATTGATTATAAATAACTTTTGCACCAAGCATAATTAATTTATTAATGGTGTTGTTAATAGATTTTTCATTGCCTGGAATTGGCGAACTTGAAAAAATTATTGTATCATTTTCTCCAATTTCAATGCCTTTAAATTCGCCTGCTGCCATACGTGATAACGCACTATTTGGCTCGCCTTGGCTACCTGTTGATAGAATTAAAAGTTCATTATCTTTGAAATTCTTAATTTTGTCTGCCTCGATAATGTTTGCTTTGTTAATTTTCATTTCGCCTATTTGTGTAGCTACATCGGTTACATTGACCATACTTCTGCCGGTTAAAACCACTTTTCTATTGTATTTTTCTGCAAGGTTCATTACCTCTTGCATTCTGTCCACATTTGAGGCAAAAGCCGCCACCACTAATCTTCTATCCTTATTTTCTACAAATAATTTTTCAAGGGTTGAACCAACCACTCTTTCACTTAGCGAATGACCTTCGCGTTCGGCATTTGTGCTATCGCTCATATATAGCAAAACGCCTTGTTTACCTAATTCTGCAAATGTATGAAAATCAAAAGGTTCATCATAAATAGGAGTTAAATCTATTTTGTAATCCCCAGTGTGAACAACCATGCCTACTGGAGTTTTTATTGCCAAAGCAAACGCACCTGGAATTGCGTGATTTACGTGAATAAACTCTACTTCAAAGCAACCTAATTGAATTTTTTGTTTTGCCTTTACTGCAATTGCTTTGTATTCAACCTTTTTATGCTCTTCCATTTTTTTCTTTATTAAGCCACATGTCATTTTACTTGCATAAATTGGTGCTTTAATATCATTTACAACATAAGGAATGCTACCTATATGGTCTTCATGACCGTGAGTTACTACAAATCCTCTTATTTTTTCCTTATTTTCAATTAAATAAGTTATATCTGGCACAACTAAATCTATGCCTAACATTTCAATTGACGGAAACATAACGCCACAATCTATAACTATAATATCTTTGCCATATTCTAACACGGTCATGTTTTTGCCAATTTCGCCAATGCCACCTAAAAACATAACTTTTAAGTTATTAGCCCTTGGTTTTGGTTGTTTGCTTTCTTCTTCACTAGAAAAAACAACTTCATTTAAAGGTTGATTTTGTTCTAATGGTTTTATGTTAGGTTGCAAAATAGATAAATTTTTTTCAATAGTTTTAGTTGCGTTGTTTTGTTGCAAAGCATTTGTTTTGTTAGATTTCTGTTTAAAATTTGGTTTGTTTAAAAACGTTTTATTTTCAACTTTGTTAATATTAGGTTTAGAAGTTGAAAAATCTGCATTTGTTTTAATTGAAGAATCAAATTCTTCGCTTGAAATTAAATCGTTTGACATATATCTCCTTTATTTTAAATTTATATAAAAAATCATTTATAAACGCACAACAATAAGGTTTGCATTACTCAAACCTGAAAAATATTATTAATTTATATTTAAAAACATAAATATGTTGTTAAATTGTTTAAAAAAATGAAATTCTTATTATTAGTATATCACAATATTTTTAAAAGTCAAGCAAAATTTAATTTTTTGTTGGCTGTATATTTGAAAAATTAAAAAGTTCATTAAGTTCTTTTTTAGTTGGCAAAGTTTCTTTATCGAAATCTCCAAACAAACTTAAACTAATTTTAGCATCTGTTATTGCATTTTTAAAAGTGCTATTGCAATCATCTAAGGTGCAGTTTAACCTTATTTTTCTTAGTTTTTTGTTATCTCTTATTTTGTTATACCAGCGATAATCGTATAATTTGCCTATTAGTCCATTCATTGACGGTGATTTGCACATCTCTCTATGCCTATACAAGCGCTTGTTGTTTTTTAGTTCTTCTAAGGCAAAGCCATCTTTAAGTTTTGTTTTTATAAAACTTGCCACAGTTCTAATTATTTCATTAACATTCTGTTTTTGGCAATTGCAATAAAAAGACAAAATTCCATTTTGTTTCAATCTCCAATAATTAAAATAAGAATAATACACCAAACTTTTCTTAAGCCTTAAATATCTATCTATGCCCAATGAAGCATCGTTAATCATGTTTAAAACAGTTAAAAATTTTTGTTCAAAAACATAATCGTTTATATCTTGCTTAAAAGTTAGGTTTAACCTTATATATGTTTTTTCTATATTCGCTTTTTTTGTTTTATAAAAATTATTATCTGCTACATCGAAAAATTGAACTTCCAATTTTGGTAAATTAGCATTTTGCGGCAATTTGCTAACCAGATTTTTATTAATTGCATTTTTAACCTTGTTTAAAGATAGCGGACTGGTTATATATATTTCCAGATTATTAGAAACAAAATATGTTTTTACAAATTTTTTAATGTCTTTATTTGTTATTTTGGCAATAGATTTTATGTTTCCAACAGTGCGACTTGTTTCTTTAAATGATTCTACTTGATAAAGGTTATATAAATTAAAGGCGTGGGCAATTTCTTCATATTTATCGCTATATTCTGCAATTTCTTGATTAATAATTTTTCTTTCCTTTTCCACTGCTGTTTGAGTAAAAGTGCTTTCGGTTATTAAGGTGGCTATTGTTGATAAATATTCTTCTAATTCGCTAGAAAAAATTGTGCCTGTAAAACAGATTTCTCTAATATTTGTGTAGGCATTTGTTGATATAAATTTAGAATATTTTTTGCTAATCTCCTCTTTGGTTAAATTTTTAGTACCTGTAAAAAACATGTGTTCTACAAAATGCGCCAAGCCAGGAATTGTATCGCACCGCGAACCGCAATTGAAAAGGACATCTACGCACGTTGATTTGTTAATTTTGTTTTTTACATAATAAAGTTTTGCCCCATTGTTTAATTTTGTGGCAATGTATTTGTTTTTCATAAATCACCTTATTGATAAGATATCAAATTAACAAGTTATAGTCAATAAATTTTTAATTAAAAAGCATTTTTTACAAAATAATCATTTTTTAGCATAAACAAAAAAGGACTTTAATTGTCCTTTCTGTTTATTTTTTTTATTTTTTTACTTGGAATTTTTATTAAATAATTTATTGTTTTTATTCCGACCTCAAAGCTAAAACAGGGTCTTTTTTAGATGCAATTCGAGCAGGAATTAAGCCGGCAAGAATTGTTAAAACAACGCTTATTAAAACTAAAATTACGCAAGTTAATGGTTGCATTGCTGCAATTGTGCCTATGCCTGTTAAATGTTTTAAAATTAAGTTGATTGGTATTGTTAATAAGCCAGAAATTGCAATTCCTAACAAACCAGACAATAAGCCGATAATAAGAGTTTCTGCATTAAACACGCGCGAAACATCTCTTTTTGAAGCACCAACGCTTCGCAACACGCCAATTTCTTTTGTGCGTTCTATAACCGATGTGTAGGTTATAATAGCAATCATAATTGAAGAAACTAAAAGAGAAATAGCGGCAAATGCAACAAGCACGTAAGAGATTATATTAACTAATGATTTTAGCATGTTGGTTAAGAATGATGTTGAATCGGTAAAATTAATTTCGTAAACTCCTTCAAGGTCATTCCATTTGTCAATCATATTTAACAAATCGTCTTTTCCTTCAAAAGATTTAAGATAAACATGAACTCCGGTTGGAACATTGCTTGCTCCATACACTTGAAGATATAAATCTATAATTTGTTCATAAGATAAATCCATTTCAAAATAGTCATGCAAGGCTTTTATCATTCCGTTTGGAGTTGAATATTGATAAAAATTTTCATCAATATCTCCACCAATCATATCTTTCAAATAATTTAACTCACTTATTTTTAATATATATTTATTGGCAAAATTAGTGTCCCCTTCTACATAATTTCCACTTGCATCGGTTTTTAGATATTTATCTTTAAAGGTTTTTACAACATTTGATTGCTGGCAGTTTGAGTGATAAAACTCTGCAAGTTCTTTTGTGTACATAAACCCATCGGAGAAAATACTTCCTTTTGCATCGTCTTTTAAAGTTAAAACGCAAGAAACTGTTAATTCAAGTGAATTTTCTTCATTTAAACTTGCATTTAAAGCGTATAATTCTGCTTGTTTTTGTTGAATTTGTGTTGCTGCATCTTCTTTTTGAAAATCTGTAAAATCTACTATCGGTTTTTCTGTACCTTGCACATAATAAGCATCGTTCAAAATTAAAGTATAACTCTTTTTGCCTATAATATCTTCAAATTTTAAAGGTAAATATTTTCCTTTTTCATCAACGCTTGGAAGTTCTATACCATAACTATATAAAGTTGAATCCGCAATGGAACTAGAATTTAAAACCAAAGCAATTTCATTTTTATTTTGAGGATACTCTCCTATTTTATTATACATTGAAAGAATGTAATCTTTATTATCTAAGCCCTCAAAGAATGTTGAACTTGTTGAGCCATCAAATGCACTAAACACAATGTTGCTGTTTAGCGGATAGAAATAATCGATTGTTTGTGAGTGCATTAATGTTAAAAAAAGCATGTCGCTGCTATAACTTACGTTAAAATCATTAATATAATCTTTTTTGCTGTCTTGATTGTAATAATCGGTTATATAATCCACAAAATCTTGGCTTAAATAGTTATATTTGCCAAAGTCTTTTAAACTTTCTTTCATATTATAAACAGGAATTTCTTCTTCGCTTGTACTATTAGAACTATCATTGGTTAATAATGCTTTTGAAGCCTTATCTAAATCAACCGACAAAGCCGAAATAGAAATTGGGTAACTTGACAAGCTTTCGCTTTGCATGGTGTTTATGTAATTGGTCATGCCGGCACTTACTGCCATTATTAATGATATGCCCATTATACCTATGCTGCCCGCTATTGCAACTAAAATTGTCCTTCCTTTTTTTGTTAAAAGGTTTTTTAAACTTAAAAACATTGCAGTAAAAATGGACATTGATTTCTTTTTCTTTGTCTTTTTAAAGCCATTATCTTGCAAATTCTCAACTTTAGCAGCATGTTTCTCAATTTCTTTGTTGGCTTGTGCTTGAGTGTATGGTTTGCTATCTTCAATAATTTCGCCATCTAGCAAACGTATTATTCGGCTTGAATATTTTTCAGCTAGTTCAGGGTTATGAGTTACCATTATAACAAGTTTGTTTTTGCTAACCTCTTTTAAAAGTTCCATTATTTGAACACTCGTTTTGCTATCTAATGCACCTGTTGGTTCGTCTGCCAAAATAATTTCAGGGTCATTAACCAAAGCACGAGCAATAGCCACCCTTTGCATTTGTCCGCCTGAAAGTTGGTTTGGTTTGGATTTTAATTTATCGCCTAATCCAACCTTTTCTAGCACTTCTTTTGCTCGTTTATGCCTTTCTGCCTTTTTTATTCCGCTTAAAGTTAATGCTAACTCAACATTTTCCAACACCGTTTGATGCGGAATTAAATTATAACTTTGAAAAACAAAACCTACTCTATGATTTCGGTAATTGTCCCAATCTTTATCTTTATAATCTTTGGTTGAAACACCTTCGATAATTAAATCGCCGCTTGTGTATTTATCTAACCCACCAATAATGTTTAAAAGAGTGGTTTTTCCGCAACCAGATGGGCCTAAAATTGAAACAAATTCGCTACGTCTAAAACAAACATTTATTTGTTTAAGTGCAGCAACAGTTTGGTCTTTTAATGCATAATTTTTAACAATGTTAGAAAGTTCTAGCATAAAACCTCCTTAAATAAGTATTATTCAATAAATATGAATAAAAAATTATTTTCGCAAATGATTTTATCATTAGTGAAAGTTAAAGTCAAATAAAAAAATATATTTTTAGAAATTATGTTTAATTATTAAATTTAAGTAAATACATTTATTGGAGGCAATATGAATAACCCTTTTAACAACAAAACAAAAGAAATAGATAAATATAACATTAGTTATTGCAGAAACAATAAAAAAATATGGGCAAGATTATCGTTATCAAGACAAGCCAAGCCCAATTAAAGAACTTCAAAACCGAAAAAAAGACAACACTACCCTAGCCCGAAAAAAATAATTTAAACCTATTATTTAACAAAAAACACCACATAAGTGGTGTTATTTATTTAACCATAAGTATTCAAAATCTCCAATAGCAACATCAACATAAGTGAACGACCTGTTTAATTTGTATTCGTCCACTTGGCATTCTACTAAAAACAAACTGTCATAAACACTTTTAATTTCCCCTACATAGGTGTGCAATAAGCGGCGCTGCCTATTATACTCTTTAATTTCAATGCTTTTGCCAACGCTACCTTGAATTTCATCTTTAACATGGTCAACTAACGAATTGTCTGTTGATAAAATTTTCATTAACCCTCCACCTAAAATGCTTTTTATTAAATTTAAACCCCAAGTAATTAGTTACATTTTAGCACAAAAAAATTTAAAATGCACGCATTTTTAACATATTTTTAAAAATTTTTTTAAATTTTTTAAATTTATTTTTTATTTGCATTTAATTGTTTTTTATTTGATATTTAATTATTTTTCATTTCGAATTTATTTGCTTTTTATGTTCAATTTTTTCTATTAAATTTTTAATCATTGTATTTAATTTTTTATTATTGAACAAGTTTATTTTTTATTCTACAAGGGTTAATTAAACGTGATTTTTATTTTTAGCAAACATCATTAAGATTAATATTAAAAGGGCTATTTATTCAAAATATAATTATTATATTTTTTTGTGATATACATACAATAATAAAGGAAATGCTTGACAATTAAAAAGATTTTATTTTAAAATAAAATTAATATTGGAGGAATTTATGGGTCTAATTAATAAAAAAGAAAGTGAGCAAAAACCAAAAAAGAAATTCACCATTTGGAGTTTTTTACAAACAATTGCCATTTTAGGTTTGTTTGTTGATGTGGCAATTTTGGTTTTGGGCATTAGAGGTGCTTTTCACTTTAATTCTAATTTTGTTTTAATTTTGCTAATTATTTTGATTGTAAGTTTCAGTTTATTGATGTCTATGCCGTGGATTAAAAGGCTAGAAAAAAAGAATGATAAAATTGTTTCAATAGTCTTTTTAAGTGTATTAATTGTGTTTGCAATTTTGTGGATTGCTGCAACAATTGTGGCTGTTAATTTGGTAAAAAAAGTTGGTGAAGGTTTAGACGCTGGTAAACTTGCTAACAGTTTAAATTTCATTAAATTCACATTAATTGCAACAATGCAATTTGCAATTGCAAATTTAATTACAACAACCATTTTAAAATATAGAAAAAAACTTATTGTTTTGCAAGCAATTATGTATGCAAGCAATATTTATGTTGATGTATGGTTTACAATTTTGTTCTTATGTTTAAAAATATCAAAAAACGGATTTTCATTTAACTTAAACCCATTTTTGTTTAATGGAGTTGTTATAACAATTTTACTAATTGCAATTTGCTATACCTTAATTCTTAATTCTATTGTTAGAAAAACTCAAAGGCGAAAATACGGTTACTCAATGTTTGACCTTGATGGCAACGATGAAGAAAGCGAAAATTTAAAGCAAAAGCAAAATTCTAAAATTGAGCCAACTACAGAAGAAAAACTTGTTGAATTAAAAAAGATGTTAGACCAAAATTTAATTACACAAGAAGAATATAACAAAAAGAAAGAGGACATTTTAAACAAAATGTAATTTTAATTTTGGCAAAGATTTTTATAAATTTTATTCAATTAAAAAATTTACAAAATGCTATTAATGTATACAATGCTATTAAAAATTAAATAAAAAAATAAATAATTTAAATGTAAATTAAAAAAATGGCCATTAATTTGGTCATTTTTTTAATTTATGCTATCAAGTTAGTTATTTAATCTCTACTTTAATAAAAGTCTTTTTCCCTTTTTTAATTAAAAATTCCTTTTTGTTGTCTAAATTTAAAATTTCATTTATATCTGTTTTTTTCTCATTATTGATAATTGCTCAAAAGCATTATCTATAAATCATATAAACTCCTTTTAACAAAAAATCTGCCACAAGTTTTCTTGGCTTATGACAGAAATAATAAAAAAACTGCCACAAGCAAATTCGCTATATGGCAGATGTTTTAAACATTTTTATTATTTGCAAATCAAAAACTTCTACATATAGCGTTCAATGTAGTAGTAATAATATAAAGTGTTTGCAAATAAATTTTTCATAGTTTCTCCTTGATATTATTAATAGTTTTTTGGTGTAGAGCTTGCAAGTTTATACGAACCACTCACATAAATTGTTTTAATTTAATAAAGATAATTCAAAAGTTATGCCCGCTCCCTCTGTTGGTGTGCCAAATTTTAAAGATTCATTAGTTGTAAGAGTATAATTTGACGATGCATTAACATTAATCGGTTGTAATCCTTTGCTGTTTTTGTCAATAACAAACGAAATAGAATTTTCTTCAACTTTGTTTATGATTATTGAGAAACTTTCTTCTGTCTCATAATTTGTTATTGTTTTCTTTTTGAATAAACCTTTGGTTGATTTCTTTTCAACTTTATTTGAATCAATCAAATATTTGCCTTTTGAGATTATTTCAATGGTTTGATAGGATTCTTTGTTTTGTTTATTTAAACCAACAGTCCAATCTTTTCTTTTTATTTTTAATTTCATAATATTTTCTCCTTTTTGTTACATAAATAATAATATCATATTTTAAACCAAATTCCAAATCAATTCCACATAAAAAATACGAACTGATTAGGTTCGTACAATTCTCTCTTGGTGCACCATAGCAAAACTAAATTGAACCTATTCTAAAAAGTGGGACAACTGGGTTTACCCAAGTCCCACTTTTTAGCCCATTCTTTTGCAGTGGCTAAGTTGTTTGGTTGATTGAAAAACGACACCTTGTCAGCGTGCGGCAGCACGCTCTCGTTAATAAGACAAGGTGTCGTCTAATGCTCTGTGTATCAAATTGTTATTTAATAATTAGTAAAGAGTTATAACTATTTTTATTAAATCGAACCGTAAA
Organism: uncultured Clostridia bacterium; assembly: GCA_947627545.1. GTDB lineage: Bacteria > Bacillota > Clostridia > Christensenellales > UBA1242 > Onthoplasma. Next base: position 39,548 of record CANQWK010000011.1, read on the forward strand.
ACGAAGGCCTTTTGCTAAGGTATTTGGATAGGGCTATTGGCCTATATGGATATTTTTTAATTTGGTCGTGAATAAATTGTTCAAGTTCTGCTTTGCTCATTTCCAAAACTTGATTGTTCCTTCTGTCGTTTACCTTATATTTTGCGCCATTAAGTTCGTTTTCGCCAACCACAACAACATAAGGTATCCACTCTTGTCTTGCCCTAACAAGTTTTTTGCCAAGCTTTTCGTTGCGGTCATCAATGTCAAAACGGATTCCGTCAAATTCAAGCCCTTTGCAATATTCAAGATGAGCCTCATTGTTTATAGGCAAAATGCGGAGTTGCACAGGCGAAAGCCAAAGTGGCAGCACAGGTCTTTCAAGTTTAAGTGCTTCTTCCAAAATAGCATACATACATCTTTCGACTGCGCCGACAGAAGAATGGACAATAATACAGTTTTTCTTTTCGCCATTTTCGTCAGCATAAACGATATTGTAAACTTTGCCTTCCTTTACATCAAATTGGACAGTAGAGAGTTGTTGGTTGCCATGCACACTGTCAATTGACTGCCATTCATATTTCATAGCCCAATAATGTTTCATTCTGTCCAATCTCTCAACAAATAGTGGGCGATTTGCATATTTCACACATTCGAGCAAATCGTTTTTGTATTTATCATAGAAAACATCAACAATTCTTAAAACATTTGCGTATTTTATGCCCATGCCTGAATTAAGGTTTTCATATTTTTTGAATATGTCTTTATATTCAACGATTGCCTGCTGCTCATCTTTGCAAAAGCAGTGAATGTCAGCCATGTGAAAAAACCTATCTCTTTTAAGTCCAGAGAGTTCGCCTGATTTTTCATATCTAAAATTCTCCGAGTATTCAAAGAAGCGCAGTGGCAGTTGTCTATAACTAAAAGACGCTTGTTGCACCATTTTGAAAAGGCCAAAATCAGCCGCAAAACGCAAGATAAATTCTTTATTTGGATCGTCTGGCACTTTCACGGAATAATGTCTTTCGTGAAAAGAGCCGCATTGTGCCAAAATTTGCTCGTCAGCCTTATTGTAAAATAGTGGCGAGCCTATTTCCATAGCGCCCAAATCATATTTGGCAATTCTTTCTTGCCAATCTTTGATAAGATTGAATATAAGCTGCCCATTTGGATACATTCTGTGATTTCCGCTGTCACTCGCGCTTTCGTTATCGGCAAGTTCAAGCCTTTTCATCTCTTTGATTGACGGAGCCTCTGCCTTAACTTCTCCGGGCAGTTCTTCCGCTTTAACATAGTCGATAAGTTCGCTATATCCATATTTTTCAAGTTTACTTAAAACTTCTTCTTTGTTAGATAAATCTAACGATATTTCTTCGCCATTAGGCATGAGAAGAAAATAGTCTTTTTTTATGTCTTTGACAATATCTTCTCTGTTTAATAATTTTTCCATTGTTTTTCTCCTTAAATTTAATTTTTATTTTGTTTTTTTGCATAAAAAGTTCTTTTAACCCTTTCGGGTGATAATTCTTATTTTTTTCAAGATTAAAATCTTCATAATTCCTCCTAAAAGAAAAGGCAGCAACATTTTTTAGTTGCCACCTTTCAAAGAGTTTTAAAAAAGCAGCAACTTTTTGGGGTTTTGTTGCTGCCTTTGTATTATTTCATTTTAAACTTGACACACACAAAACACCATATCTATTTTGATACGGTTGTGGTGGTTATATTAAGTTGTAAAACCAATGCTTTTTTCATAGTTTTGCTCCTTAAACACTATTATTATAGCACAAATTTTAGAAAAATCAATAATTTTTACAAAAAAATTGATGGTTCAATTTAGTTTCGTTCTGGTGCGTCAAGAGGGATTCGAACCCCCGACCCCCGCCTTAGAAGGGCGATGCTCTATCCAACTGAGCTATTAACGCATATAAATTTAATTTGTTAAGCATTTATTAGAACAATTTTAAACATTTGTTAAAGCATTGAATTTTAAGTGAAATTTAGATATCAAATTTAAGTATAAGCATTTGCTGGAGCGGGTGAAGGGAATCGAACCCTCGTAACTAGCTTGGAAGGCTAGCGCTCTACCATTGAGCTACACCCGCA
>CANQWK010000012.1 GCA_947627545.1 uncultured Clostridia bacterium
CGGAACTGCCCGAAAATAAAGGGATTTAGGCTGGAGCTGGTGGCGGGGATCGGACCCGCTCTCTCGGCCTTACCAAGGCCGCGCTTTCCCACTAAGCCACACCAGCGTATGAAATTTGGGGACAAAATTTGAAATGTTTGCAAGTAGATTTTAGGGCTCAAAATCGTCTTACCAAGGCAGTGCACTACCTCTGTGCTACACTAGCGAATTGAAATTTTTGCTCGTTTTTTATGAGGTTACGGCATCCTCAAAAGGCCTCTTTTGTGTTTTACCAATAATATTCTAAACTAAAATTGGCATCAGTAGCATAGGTTTTTACTAATAGATTTAATAACTTTTGTAACTTTGGTGCTATATTTTATAATTCAAAATGTCTTGTGCAATATTTGTTATGCTAAATTAATTTTGTGAGTTTTGGAAAATATTTTTACACTTTATTTTACACTTTTTAAATATTAACACCAATAATTAACACTTATATTATAATAAAAAATTAAATATAAGTCAATAAATTGTTTATTAATTTTTATATTTTTTTTAAAATCATTCTCATAATTTCACATATCTAGTTTTAATAATAACTTAAACTTAGACATTTCTATGACATAATATTATGAAATAATATTAATCGTATTACTAACAAAATCAATAACTAAATAAATTTTACAGCTAAATTTATTATAAAGCAATTAAATTAAAAGGATAAAATTTTATGACTAATAAAAACGATGACAATATATGCAAAATAACTATTTATGACAATGAACGAATTAAAGTTCAAAATAATTATTTCAACCCTTTTTCAAATACTAAAAATAACTATGTCAATACTAAAATAGTGCACCAGCAATGACCTTATATATCTAGAAAACAATATGTTCGTACTCTACGCAAATATCGTAAACTATGCTATGAATTTAAATTAAATGCCCTTAATTGCGTTTTTATTACCCTAACAACAAAAAAACTAACCGATTGAAACGAAATTAATGTCAAAACAAACTCTTTTATTAAGTGCTTAAAACGAAACTTCGGCAAATTATACTATATTCGTGCCATTGAATCACATGACAAAAACACTCATTATCATATACACCTACTTATTATGTTCAATAATGCCAAACCTAAACAAATAAATAAACAATGAGTTTCTTCTCACTGAAAATACGGATTAACCGACTATCAAGATGTTATTGAGCCTTACGGAATAATCGAATACTTAACTTTATTTAAACCACAAAACCTATTGCCTTCTAATAAATACTATACAAAATTTCCACAATTTATAAAAATTATAACGCATAGCCAAGATTTCCCAATGTCCCGTAAAACAGAAATATTAGCAAAGGAGCAAGATAAACACAAAATAATAAACCAAATAAACAACGAATGTTTTGAAGAAACTGGTCAAAACCTACATTATTTTAGTGATGGACATGTTTATTACAATTTATATGGACCTAAATATTGTATAGACAAAGAGTTTTTTCATCGACCAATTTAATAATTTAACTTGTTAAATTAAAAGGAAAGCTATGACACCTAATCCATTTTTATTTGTGTGCGAAACAAACAGCATGAAATGCATAAATTTAGAAGAAGATATTGTAAAAATAATGAAATCAATTCAAAATGAGCTTAATAAACACGAATATAAAGCAGTAATAATTAGCATTATTAAAGACACAAAAGACAACACTATTTAATTAATTTTAACAATGCTTCTTTCTTTTCGTCAGTTAACTTATCAAAACTGCTTAAAAATTCCATATCTTTCTCGTATGATTTAGGATTGTGATAAAAAAATTTTTCAACCGAACAATTACACTCTTCTAAAATTTGCAAAAACACTTCCATAGTCGGTAAAAAATCCTTAACGCTTTCTAGCCTATTTATATATGAATCATTTTTATTTAAACGCAAAGATAATGCCCTACCCGACAAATTTGCTTCACGCCTAATATTGCCTATTCTAAAAATGATATCATCTTTATTCATACCCCAAATCCCCTTATATAATTATTATATAAGGGACAGCCTACAAATCTATTAGTGAATATTGTTAGAAAATAATACACATTTCAATAAAATATTGAAATATACACATAAATCATAAATATTTCGACATTAAATGTTATAAATTAATAATAGAGTGAGCACATAAACACCATGTGTTCACTTTTTTTATGCAAAAATTCAAATATTTTACATTATTCTCAATATTTTTACATTTTTTTAACAAAAACATTTTACTTTTATTGAATTATTTGTTATAATACTTGTGTTGACAATCAATTATAGGAGGTTTATGTATGATTACAACAGCAATTCAAAAAGGCGAATGTGTCTATGTTTATGACAACAACCGTATAGTTTTTATAAAACATGGACTATTGCATGGTTTTACGAGCTCAACAGTTTCAATAAAAATAGGCAACTGTATTACTGTGTATAACGAAAAAGAACAAATTATCAGTAGGCATACTTGTCTGTAAAAAGGAGATTGAATATGGGAATATTTAGTTTTTTGAAAGATTTGTTTAAATCTAAACCAGAATCACCAAAAGAAAATACATTGGAGTGGTATAACACGGAAGAAGCCAGAAAAAAATTTGCTGACGTTGCAAGTGAAGTCATTTATTGCTGGCAAGATATGAAAGCCAAGAAAGAAGAATATTTAGCAAACAAAGATTTATTAGATGAGTCAGATAACCATTTTGAACAAGAAGATTTTATTAATAAAATATTTGAAGATGAGAATGAATCAGAGGATCTCGTATCTTATAAATTCAACCAAACTACTGATTTTTTTGAAAAATTTATTAGTGTCATAAATCCAAAATTTTATAATAGCGAACTTGCCGCTAAATATCTTGCTATTCGAGCAGTGATAGCCCAAGATGTTGATGCTAAATATCCTAATTATCAGCTTGCACCGTTTATTTCTGATGAAGAACCACTGGTAAGATTTTTAAAAAGAATCAAAACTGAAATATATGATTTCGACACAGCACAGCATATATTGTCCTTATGCTTCTCATATAAAATAGATGTTGACGATGATAGAGTATATGATGAATCTCTATACAGCTCATCATTTTCCAAAGTAAACATAGCAAAGATTGACGAGTTGGTAAAAAAACAAAAATCTAAAAAATAAAAGCACAACACAAACACTTTAAAATATTTTAACGCCATCATAGAACTATCGCTTTAAGATAGTTCTTTTTTATTCTTATTCATCACCAGATTAACCCAGATACACCTAGAGTGCACGAAAACTATTATCTTAATAATTTATATATCTTTTAAATTTTTGTGCATTAGGGTGCAATTTTAATTGTTTATTTTTTATTTGACTCATTCAGAAATTTAACAATAAAATCAAACAACTCCTCTTTCAAATTAATAGAATAATAGTTTTTCCCGCTACTATCTGTTTTTTTGTGTAAACAATGCTTTTCATTAATTTGCTGAATTAAGTCATAAAATTTGTTTTTCCTAAACAAAGAAGCAAAATCAATACCTTTCCACTCTTTACCCCTTTCTAAATTAGTATTAATCGTATTAAGCAAAACAAGATGCCGTTCAACTTCTAACTTGTTTTTGCCTATTCTGTCTTCTTCTTGTTTACGATAATATTCCGTGGCATCCACAAGCCTATTATAACCCATAGTAAAAAGATTTAATGGACTATAATTATCAACATATCTATATAAAAATTCATTTAGTTTATACATATAATCGACCCACTTAGGTCTATAACCATTATTTGCATTTAACCAATTAGATATTGTTTGATTATCAACTCCTATAGCTTTTGCGAGTTCTGTCTGCTTTATATTGTTATTTTCCAATAATTCCCTTAACCTAATTGAAAAATTTTCAACATCGAGTGTTTCATCAAAATGCTCTATTATGATTTTGTTCATTTTTTTGTTCATATCTTATGCTATATTATAGCATAATTAATCAATTAATACAACGAAATTTGGACACTCTTGCAAAATTTCGCTAAATTTATAAAATAGTAAAAAATTTGTAGAGGAGGTTTATAATTATGAAATTTAATTCATCTTAAAAAAAACGAAAATTAATATTAATAAATTAAAAGGAGTTTTATGAACAAAAAAAATTGAGTTTTTTGCGAAAAACAGTGTACTTTTCCCGAAAAACGATATAAATTAAATAAAATTATGGCGGTGAATTATGGAAAAAATCGTTAGAAGTAGAACGATAAACCAATGCCTTAGCTATATTAAAGCATTGGACCCAGACACCGCTATAACAGAATGGTTTATCCGTACGCTGATTAAAGACAATAAGATAAAACATTTCACTAGCGGAAACAAAGAGTTAGTTAATTTAGATAATTTATTATATTATTTAAATTATAACGAAATGCAGTAGGAGCCAAATATGCATGTTGAAGAAAGAAAAAATAAAAATGGAGAGATTATTTCATATCGTTTGTTTTATAGTGGCGTGGACCCTAAAAACAATCGACCAAAAGTTTACACTAAAACATGGAAAATACCAACTAAATTAACAACAAAAAAAGAAATTCAGCACGAATTATTAAAAGTTCAAGTTGAATTTGAAAAAGAAAGCGAGAGCATTTCCAACGGAACGAAAGCGGAAGACAACAATATTATGTTTGTCGACTATGCGAATGAATGGCTTAACAACATTTTAGTGCGAAACCCAGAGAGCTATACATATTATATAAGAGCAAAAGAAAATTTAAAAATAATCAATCCATATTTTAGCAAATATTTGCTAAAAAATATATCCCCTACTTTAACTCAAAGCTTTTACGACTATCTTTGCAACCGCACCTATAAAAAACAGATTGTAGTAGTGAAAAAATCTATATTAAATTTAATGAATAATGAACCAATAAATCATAAAAAGTTGGCAGAAAATATAGGCATAAATCGTTTAACTTTAAGACTTGCTTCAAAAATAGGACAAGTTGTTAGTATTAAGACAGCTAAAACTATTTGCAAATACTTTAATGTTCCATTAAATAACTATTTTAATATTGAAACGAAAGATTTAAAATATTCAAAAGCTACAAATAGTAGCATTAGAACAACATTAGTTGTAATATTAGGTGAAGCTAAAAGACAACGATTAATAGAACACAATTTTGCTTCACGAGAATTTACAAAAACTATTAACGGAACAGCTAAAGAAAAAACAATTTTTGACGAAAATGAAGCGAGAGAGTTTGTTAAAAAAACTCTAAATTTAGACGATTACCGAAAAAAGACAGCCTTTTCACTTTTAATATTTTTAGGTTTGAGAAAAAGTGAAATCGCTGGATTAGAGTGGGACGATATTGATTTTGCTAATAATTGTATATCTATAAATCGCAATTCAATATATGTCCAAAATTTCAATTTAATTACTAAAAAACCTAAAACAATAAATTCACGACGAACATTATCAATGCCACAAGTTTTAGTCGATGTTTTAAAAGAATATAAGTCATGGTGGGATACGCAAAAACAACTGCATGGAGATTTATGGCAAAATAGCAGAAGATTATTTTTGCAAACAAACGGAAATCCACTTAATCCACACACGATAAATACATGGCTCGATAAATTTGAGCTAGATAACGATTTAAAGCATGTTCCACCACATTCTTTAAGACATACAGCTGTAACATTGCAAATTAATGCTAATATTCCATTAAAAGTTGTTTCGCAACGAATGGGACATGCTAGCGAGAAAATAACACTTGCAATTTACACGCACACGACAGCTCAGCAAGATATTGAAGCGTCAAGAATTTATAATAATTATTTAGTACAATAAATTGTACAAAAAAAAATATAAAAGCGAATTATGATATTAATCATAAACCTTTTTTACAAAATCATTTAACCAAATTAAAAGGAAGATATTAAAATATGACTAAAATTTGTCAAGGGCAAAAAAGATGCCCACAAAATGATAACACCATAACTGAATATGGTGTTATATCTAAAATTATTGATATTAAATTAGTAAATGAAAACGAAGGAATTCTTCAAATTTCATTAAAACTGCTAACTGGCAGTCATATAGGCCGAGTAGTCATAGATAGAGTTTCGTATTTAGAAAATAGAAGTTTATCGTGGAAATATTTTGCAATACGAGACGCCGTTGGATGTCCATATAATATAAATGAAGCAGAAGAAATAGACATTGATGAAATATTGTTAAATAAAAATGTTGTGTTAAATCTGTCAAGTTATGCCTATGAAAGTAAAGGTGTAGAATATAAGGGACAAAAAATTAACTATGTCTATACACCTGAGGCATTAGAAAAACTTAAAGATTTTAATCTTTATGAACAAAATAAAGACCAAGTGCAAGATTATAATGATAGCGGTGAATTTGACCCTATATTTTTAGACGAAAATAAGTCTAAAGACCCTAATTTTGGACCATTTTCAGACGAATGGATTGCACGAATTAAAAAAGTTTAAGATAAAAAGCAAACAATGCCACATTTAGTGGCATTGTATTTGCTTATTTTTATGGAGCTACTGACGGGAATCGGACCCGTGACCCCTGCCTTACCAAGGCAGTGCTCTACCGCTGAGCCACAGTAGCATAAAAACTATTAAATTTTTACAACTTTTTTACACTTTTTTTACACTTTACATTTTTTCACAACAACTCAAACTCGAAAAAGCATTATTTTATAATACATTTTGATGATATGGAATGTGGTTAAGAATATAATTACCAAGGCAGTGCTCTACCGCTGAGCCACAGTAGCATAAAAACTATTAAATTTTTACAACTTTTTTACACTTTTTTTACACTTTACATTTTTTCACAACAACTCAAACTCGAAAAAGCATTATTTTATAATACATTTTGATGATATGGAATGTGGTTAAGAATATAATTACCAAGGTGGTGCTCTACCCCTGAGCCACAGTAGCATATTTGTGCTATGATACTTTTGCATTATACATTATTATTGTTGTTTTGTCAACTGATATTTTTTATTTTATAATAGTTTTTTATTTGTATAGGTTTTTTTTATTTGGGTTTTATTTTAATTGTAACTTCGTTATATAAACAAATTATTTCGTTATTCATTCTCTTTTTTTCAACTTTTATTGATTTGTTATATCTCATTTTTGCAAGAATTTATAAAATTTTTAAAAATTAGAACATTTGTTCTATAACTTATTGACATGATAGAACATTTGTGCTATAATGCGTGTACTAAGCACAAAATGCAAGTTTTGCATTGCAATGACATTGTAAGATGTTATTCTGCCGTGCAAATTAATATGAGCCAGCAAATTTAAGTGCGACAAATGAATTGTAAAGGAGTTAAAAATGGAAAAAGAACGAGTTATATTTCATATAGATATGAACAATTTTTATGCTTCTGTTGAATGTTTGCTTAATCCTAGCCTTAAAAATTATGCGGTTGCCGTTGCTGGAAATCCTTACAAGAGAACGGGAATAATTTTGGCTAAAAATTATTTAGCAAAGGTGTTTGGAGTTAAAACAGGCGAAGCTATTTGGGAAGCAAAACAAAAATGTCCTACCCTTATAACAGTTGCACCTAAATATGAAAAATATGAAGAATATAGCAAGTTGGCTCACGCAATTTATTATAGATTTACCGACCTTATTGAGCCGTTTGGAATTGACGAATGTTGGCTTGATGTTACTGATAGTTTAAAATTATTCAATTGTTCGGTAAAAGAGTTGGCAAAACGCATTCAAAACGCAGTGTTTAGCGAGTTAGGACTGTCTGTTTCGGTGGGAATATCGTGGGGAAAAACGCTTGCAAAACTTGGCAGCGATATGAAAAAACCGATGGGTTTGACTGAAATTAACCGAGAAAATCATATAGACATTTTAAAGAAAATGAAAATTGAAGATATGATAATGATTGGAAGACATACTGCACAAAAATTGTATCTTATGAATGTTAACACGCTATATGATTTATACATGCTTTCGCCCGAATTTTTAAAGCAAAAATTTGGCATTATTGGCGTATATTTACACAATGCGGTTAGCGGAATTGATGACGACAAACTTATTGTGCCTAGTGATGAAGATACAAAAAGCGTAGGCAACGGAGCAACTGCCGTGCATGATATGACCACTCTTGACGAAATAAAGGATTTTATTAGGGATTTATCTGTAAAAATTTCTAGGCGATTGCGAGCCCATAATTTTATGGCAAGAACGCTTCATTTAGGCATTAAATTTGCCGATTTTACTTATTTAGGAGCGCAAACTAGCACAAGTTACAGTTTTAGCAACGAACATGATATTTACAAACTTGCTTTGGAGTTATTTTTAGGTTTGGCAGGCGAAAAATTTGCTCCAATTAGAGCATTAAGAATTTGCACATCTAACCTAACAACCGGTTTAACAAAACAAGTGAACATTTTTGCAGACATAAAAAATGAAAATTTATGCTCTGCCATTGACCGATTGAAAGAAAAATATGGAGATAACATTATTAGTTTAGCAAAAGATTGCGAAGGGTTTTAACTACCCTTCATTTTTCAAATAACCAATAACCTGCGTTAGATTTTTTAAAACTGTTGCCTTAGTTGAAATTTCATTGGTTACAGGCAATGTGTCTGGAATAAAAATAGATTTAAAGCCTGCTTTTTCTGCACCAAATATTCCATTATAGCCGTCTTCTAACATAATACACTCGCTAGGCTTAACATTTAACTTTTTGGCACAATACAAAAATGCATCCGGAAAAGGTTTAGGGCGAATGTTTGCACTATAAGTTTCGGCTGTTATAACCAAATTAAAAATGTTTAAATTTAAATTATGAAATTTTGTTACTCGCTCTAACCTAAACCTAGGGCTGCCAGACAAAATTGCAATTTTATAATTATTTTTTAACAAATAATTTAATAATTTAAACAGCCCTTTTTTTGCTTTAACTTTTTTTGCCAATAAACATTTATCTTGTTCCGCGTTAATTTCATCTCTATATTTATCCACATCAAGATTAGGATAATCTTTTTTTAATTGAATACGAGTATAATTTTCATCTTTGCCAACCATTTTTCTTCTATCTTCTTCGGTTAAATGTAAATTATAAATTTTATTGAATTTATAAAAATTTTTTTTCCAAATTTTTTCGGTATCAAACATCAAACCATCAAAATCAAAAACCACAACTTTAATCATTTAAACATTGTAACAAAAAAATTGTAAAAAGCAAACAAAAATTGCTGAATTAAAAAATTTTAACCACATAAAATAGATTATGAAAAAAATTGTTATTGTTCTGTTAATTGCATTTGGTTATACATTATGCTTTGCATGCTATAAAACATATTTGGCAATATCTCACCCTTGCAAATTTCAAACTGAAATTGTTGAATATTCCAAAAGTTATAATCTTAGTCCTGCATTAGTTGCAAGTGTTATTAATGTAGAAAGCGGATACAACAAAAAAGCAATTTCTAATAAAGGTGCTATTGGATTAATGCAAATAAAATTTTCAACAGCAAGTTATATGAACGATTATTTTAATAAGAATGAAAATTTAAATGAAAACGATTTATTAAATGCAAGCACGAACATAAAATACGGGTGTATGTATTTAGAATATTTAACAAACAAATTCAGCAATGTTTTTACTGCCCTTGCCGCTTACAATGCAGGCGAAACAATTGTGCGTGTTTGGCTTAACAATGAACAATATTCTAATGATAAAATTACATTAAATAAAATTCCATTTAAAGAAACAGAAAATTATGTTAATAAAATAAAAAGTAATTTAAAATTTTATAAGCAAGTTTTTTAAAATTTAAAATGTAAATTTGAATTTTTTTTTAATTATATAAAAAATTAAATTTTAATTAACAAAATTAATGGTGTTAAATATAATATTTTTAAAAAAATAAGCAAAAATTTTTTAAATTTTGCAAAAAACACATTATTTTTTAAGTTTTTTTAATTTTTTTAGCACTATTTTTTAATTTTAATAATTTTATTATAACCATAACAATTAACAGCAAAATGTAAATTGAACTTATAATCCCTGAAACTACATACAAATATTTTACAATGAAGGCATAACCAAATTGAGATAAAATTAAATTTAATATAACAATTACTAATGCCGAGAACAGCGATTTGTTATTTCTAAAAATTATTGTTTGCATATTATAACTGCATATCATTAAAGTTGAAAACAGTGCTAAAATTAATGTTAAAAAATAAATGTAATAAAACCAATTTGAAACATTTTTACTTGCCTCGAACATTGGCATATCTGTAGAAAAATGGTTGCTTGCTAAAACTAAAATGTTTAATAAAATTATTAAACAAATGCTGGCAATTACCAATACTTTACCTTTTGATTTTAATTTGGTTTCAAAAATAACAGGCAGTGCCGCAACAAAATTGTTTATTCCAAAAAGTAAACCATAATAAATTGCCATTACTCCATTTTTTGCAGTTATGTTAAATTTTACATTTATAGGATTTATATTTTTAATTGAATTTATAACAATTGCCGTTATCATAATAGGAATTATTAAATTTGAAACTGCTTTAATTTTACCCATTCCGCCAACAAGCAACAAGCAAATTAAAACTGACAACAAAATTGACGGAATATGATAACCAACATTAAAAAATGTTTTAAATAAATAATCCGCTCCCGCAAGCATACCTGCACTTGTTATTGCAAAATTTATTAGCATTACAAAATTAGAAATTTTGCATAAACCACCAAATATTTCCGCATTAAATTCATTGTAAGATTTAATTTTTATTTTGCTTTTAATGTAGTCTATAATAAAAAACAAATACAAATACAAAAGTGCAAACACAATAAGTCCTAAAATTGAGGCTTGACCAAAATTAAAAAAGAAAACATAAATTTCTTTTCCGCTAGCAAAACCAACACCAATAATTGCGCTTAAAATTAAAAAATAGTCCACAAGAGTGGACCATAATTTACCGCCACTTTTCATATTTAAATATATGAAAGCACGGCTAATTTAATTACTTATCTAACATAATTATGCAGCCACAATGTTCACATGGCAACATCTTTTTTGTTTTTAATTTTTCAATAAAGTTTAATGGCAATTCTACATTACAACGTCCGCAAAACACATCTTTTAATTTAACAAAAACCGGAAATATTCCATTTTCTTTCATTTCTTTATATTTTTCATAGTTTGCTTTATCTTGAATTTGAGGTTCTAAACTTTTTATTTTTTTGTTTATTTCGGCTATTTTTGGCGCAACTTCTTGTTTTTTCTCTTCAATTTTTTCTTTTATTGCTTTTGAACGCAATTTTGCCTCGGTTAATTTTTGGCTAAGTTCGGCGCTTTTTCTTACAATTTCTTCCGATTTCCTTACCAAATCTTCCATCCGTTTATTTTCTTCCGTTAAATCTCCAATTAACGCATTCGCTTCACCAATTAAAGAAGAAATATTTTCCAAATTTATATTGGCTGTGTTTTTCTTTCTAATAATATCGCTATTGCCCTTATATTTAGGAAATTTATTGTTTGCTAAATTAAAATTTTTAATTATTTCATTTGCTTGAATTTCTAATTGGTTAAATCTTTCCCTTCCATTCTGCAAAATTGATTTATATTTTTTAAAATCTACACTTGCTGGACATTTATCCACTTCACGCTCTAGCGCTTTTATTTGTGCATCTAATTTTTGGATTTCTAAAATTGTTTTCATTCTTTACTTTTTCTCCCTCTTTTTGATTTCTTTTTTTCTGGAACAAAATATTCTTCTTCGGCTAAATCATCTCTCAACTTTTTAAGTTTTGCTGGGTGCCTTAATTTTCTTAATGCTTTTGCCTCAATTTGACGAATACGTTCACGAGTAACTGAAAATTCCCTGCCAACTTCTTCTAGCGTTCTTGGGTGAGAATCGTCAAGCCCATATCTTAAACGAATTACTTTTTGTTCCCTTGGAGTTAAACTTTCTAACACTCCCATTAATTGTTCTTTTAACATATTTTTTTGAGCAACTTCCGAAGGAGATTGTGCGTTTTCATCTGGAATTAAATCTCCAATTTTGCTATCTTCTTCATGCCCCATTTTGCTTTCTAGTGAAATTGGGTCTTGTGAAATACGTTGAATATCAACCACTTTATTAACCGTTGTGTTTAGTTTTGCGGCAATTTCTTCAATTGTGGGGTCTCTACCTAGTTCTTGAACTAAATCTCTAACAGCTTTGCTATATTTTGAAATTGTTTCAACCATATGCACCGGCAAACGCATTAACCTAGATTGGTCTGAAATAGCACGCGTTATGCTTTGCCTAATCCACCATGTTCCATAAGTTGAGAATTTAAAACCTTTTTTGTAGTCGAATTTTTCAACTGCACGAATTAGTCCTAAATTGCCTTCTTGAATTAAGTCCAAAAATGGCATATTGTGAATGCTTTGATAACGTTTTGCAACGCTTACAACAAGGCGCAAATTTGAATCTATTAGCATATTTTTTGCATATTTACTATTTTCTTCAATCATTTGCCTGCTATATTCTCTTTCTTCTTCAGGTGTTAAAAGCGGAATTTTGCCAATTTCTTTTAAATAACTTTTTACATGGTCATTTTTGCTAACTTGGCTTATAATATCTTCTAAGGCTTTGTCATCAATTTCCATGTCCGCTGGCATTGTGTCGGTTATGGTAATGCCGTTTTTCTTTAAATATTCTTTAACTTCTTCCACCTCAGCCATGTCGATGTCATTATATTTATCTACCAAAATATTAGCCAATCTATCATCGGAAACAGAAACTTTATGTTGTTCTTTAAATTGATTTAATGTTGCTTTTTTAATTTCTTCTAAATTTTCCATTAATTTTTCTCCTCAAATTCTTTTATAATGCTTTCTCTAATATAAAAAACTATGTAATCTTTAAAATCTAATCTATTGTTAGGATTATATTTTTTCACGGCGTTTAGCAAACCGATATTTGCTGTTTGAACAAGGTCTTGTAAATCGACATCTTTATGCAGAGTTTTGTAATTTATGCACATATAAAGTACATCTTTTAAATACGCTTGCTGAATTTTTTGCATTAATTTTTTGTTTTTTGTTAAGTAAAATTCTTTTAAATTTTGTTTTAATTCCACATTAGATATGCGAGGCAACTTTTTTATATCTACATAATAATCTAAAATTGGTTCTAAATCAGTTTCGTTAAGTTCGTTTGTTACGCTAGGTTGAAATTTAGAGTTTAAATATGTTTGAATATCTTTCCTTTTATATCTCCCATTTTGTGCCAATTCAAGATAAACTTTTTCTTTATCTTCTACGCCTAATTTTAACAAATATTTATAAAGTTCATCTTCCTTATCTATATTTATCACATTTTCTCCTTTTTAATTTTTTCGTCAAGTTCCTTAAGTTTGTTTAAGCAATCATATCGCTCATTAATATCGGTAGAATTGTTCATTTTGTTAATTAAATCTTCTTTTTGCTGTTGAAGTTCATAAATTTTTACCCTTTTAATAGTATCTTTTAACATTGTGTTAAAAACTTCATCAGGAGGAAAATTGTAATTTATAACTTTATCTATTAAACTGTTGGGAGCAATATCAAAATTATCAAATAATGTAGATATATTAAAATCTTTATTATTACCTATTTTTTCCATTAAAAACTTGTACAATTCACTTAATTCGTCGTTTCCTTCAAAAAATCCTACAATTTGTTCAAAATTTTTAACTTTTTTGTGCAAAATTGCCGCCAAAAACATAATTTTACTATCTAAAATATATTTATTTTTAACATTTTCGCTTGGTTGTTCAAGTTCAGGCTTTATTGCTGTTGTTTTGTTTGTTTGATTTGTTAAACTTTTTCTTAATGCGTCTATCGGAATTTTTACAAGTTGTTGAAGTTCGCTTAAATATATTTCTTGTTCAGCAATTGTTGAAAATTTAGATATGTAATTAAGGGCTTCGCTAACATATTTTGTTTTATCTGCATTGCTGGTTAAATCATATTTCTTTGCACTATCTTGCAATATAAAATCAACACAATCTATTGCATTCTCTAAAAAATTTAAAAATTTTTCTTTGCCATATACTTTAATAAATTCGTCTGGGTCTTTAGCGCCTGTTAAGCGAACAACTTTTACCCTTAAACCTTCATTTTTTAAAACATCTATGGCTTTGTATGTTGCATTTGAGCCGGCACTATCACCATCTAAACAGATAATTACATTATCTACAAGCTGTTTTATTTTTCGTGCATGCTGTTGCGTTAGTGCCGTTCCCATACAACCTATTGTGTTTGTTATTCCTGCTTGGTGGCATGTTATAACATCAATATGACCTTCTACAATAACAAGGCTATCTAGCAAATGTTGTTTTTTTAATTCCCTAGCAAAATTATATGCGAACAAAATTTCACTTTTATTAAAAATTGGTGTTTGTGGAGTGTTTTTATATTTCGTATGTTCAGGGGATTGTTCAATTGTTCTGGCTGAAAAACCAACCACATCTCCAAACCCATTGCATAGCGGAAAAATTACGCGTTTTCCATAAAAATCGTATAAACCATGTTCGTTTTTTCCAACAACACCTGCCGCAAGCAAATCTTCTTCCTTAAAATTGTTTTTTAACAAAAATTTTGGCAAATCGTCATAGTTTAAAGATACCCCTAATTGAAATTTCTTTATAGTTTCTTCATTTAATTTTCGAGATTTTATATATTCCGCCTGTGGCGAATTAGGATTATTTAATAAATTATTAGCATAAAATTCGGTTGTTAATTTTAAAATTTGAAATAGTCTATCTCGCTGTTGCTTTCTTTTTCGCATCTCTTCGTTTTGCTCGCTAGAAGGCATTTCTAGCCCTGCATTTTTTGCAAGCATTTCTACTGCGGACATAAAATCTATATTTTCCATTTTGGCAACAAAATTTATAACATTGCCAGCCTCTCCACAGCCAAAACATTTGTAAAACTGACCATCAGGTTTTATAGAAAAAGAAGCTGTCTTTTCATTATGAAAAGGGCAGCAAGCCCAATAATTTCCGCCTCGGTGCGTTAGCGTTAAATATCTGCTAGCAACATCTACTAGGTCATTTTTAGAACGCACAAGGTCCAAAAATTCCATTGGAACACCTTTTGTCATTTGTGTTTCTCCGTTACCCCTAAATTCAACATAAATTTTTATTTTCCTAAAAATAAAGCAAAAAGATTAAATAAAAAATGTTTGTTTATTTTTATTAAATTTTAAAACTAAATGCTCTTTTTTACTAAATACTGCTTAAGATGAAATTTTCCTAAAAATTTCTTAATTTTATTTTAGTTTTAAATAACATAAATAAGTTTTTACAAATTTTAAATTATTAAATAGTAAAGAATAATTTATTTTTTAAAAATATTAAATAAATCATTCAAATTATTGACAAATGTTAAAACTTTTGTTACAATATGTTTATGTTTAAGGCAATTTCAATTCGCAACATTATTATAATTAGCATCTAAAATTAGATGTTGCGATTTGCTGCTAAAATTTTAAAGTGTCGGCAGGTCGCTGGCACTTTTTTGTAAATAATTTTTATTTATAAGTTAAAAATTTAAATTGCTTAAAATAAATTAGTAATTTTATTGCTTAAAAGTTAATAGTTTGCTTAAATTTGATAATTGATTTGTTATTAAACTTAAATTGATTAACAGCAAAATTTTATAAAGACCTTAAAACTTGTTTATTAAAAACTTAATTTAAAAGGAGAAAATATGAAAAAAGAACAAGGCGGATTAAATTATGTAAAAATGGAAGAAGGAGTGCTTAATTTTTGGCAATCTAACAACATTTTTGAAAAAATGAAAGAGAAAAACAAAAAAACAGGCAAATATTTTTCCACTCTTGATGGTCCTATAACCGCTAACTATAACATGGGTTTACACCACGCATATAACCGCACTTTTAAAGACGCAATGTTTAAATTTAATGCGTTATGCGGCTGTGATGAGCATTTTCAAAATGGGTTTGACTGCCATGGTTTGCCCGTTGAATTGCGTGTTGAAAAGGAATTAGGCATTAATAGTAAAAAAGAAATTGAGCAGTATGGAATTGGCAATTTTGTTGAAAAATGTATGGAAGTGTGTGATAGATATTCTAAATCTATGACTAAATCTTCAATCCGCCTTGGGCAATGGATGAATTGGGATGATAGTTATTTCACAAACAGCGACAATAACATCACTTCAATTTGGCATTTTTTAAAGGAATGCGACAAAAAGCATTACATTGCAAACAGCCACCGCATTATGCGTTGGTGCACAAGGTGCGGAACAAGTTTAAGCGACCATGAAATGAGCGACCAAGATGCTTACAAAACCGTTAGTTGTTTGGCAATATTTTTCAAATGTCCAATAAAAAATAGCAATAATGATATGCTGGTTTGGACAACTACTCCATGGACACTTTGTGCAAATGTTGCAGTTGCAGTAAACCCTGAGTTAGATTATAACATTGTAAAAGTTAAATCTTCTAGCCGCAACCTAATTGTTTGTTCAACAGCCATGAAAGTTTTAAAAGACGATGTTGTTGAAATTGTTAAAACAGTTAAAGGCAGTGAACTTGTAGGCTTAACTTATGAAACTTGTTTCCCTGAATTAAGCGAACAGCAATTTGAGCATAAAATTGTTGCATGGAACGAAGTTAGCGCAGACGAAGGAACAGGCGCAGTGCATATTGCCCCAGGTTGTGGTGATGCTGACTTTGAACTTGGCAAAAGCCTAAATTTGCCTAAAATTTGCCCTATTGACGAAAATGGTTTTTATTATAATAATTTTGGCGTGCTTTCTGGCAAAAACGCAAACACAGACGAACTTAGAGATTTTGTTTTTGACCTTATGAAGCAGCGAGAAAAAACATATTATATTCACAAATACAGCCACAATTACCCACATTGTTGGCGTTGCAAACAGCCGCTTGTGTTTAGGCTTGTTGACCAATGGGTTATTAAAATGGACGAACTTCGCCCTCAATTAATTTCTGCGATTGACAATGTTGAATTTAACCCAGATTTTATGAAAAAGCGTATGCTAGATTGGCTTAATAATATGGGCGATTGGGCAATTTCTCGTTCAAGATATTATGGTGTTCCGTTGCCTTTTTACCCTTGTGAAAAGTGTGGACATTTAACAGTTGTAGGCAGCCTTGACGAATTAAAAAAATTGTCTAGTGAGCAAGAAGTTAATGCTATTCCGCACCTTCACCGCCCTTACATTGACAAAGTTAAAATTACCTGCCCTCACTGCGGCAACAAGGTGGAACGCATTAAAGAAGTTGGCGATTGTTGGCTTGATGCAGGCATTACTCCATTTAGCACAAAAAAATATTTTACAGACAAACAATTCTTTAATAAAAATTTTCCTATTGAATGTGTAATTGAAGCAAAAGAGCAAGTTCGTTTGTGGTTCTATTCGTTGCTTGTAATGAGCGTTGTTCTTACCGGAAAAGCACCTTACAAACGCATTGGCACAACTCCTATGTTGCTAGCTCAAGATGGCAAAAAACTTTCAAAATCCAGCCCTAATAACATTCCGCTTGATGTAGCGTTTGATGAAATTGGTGCAGATATAATTAGATATAACTTTGTTTCTACTCCACTTGTCAACGATGTTAAATTTGGTAGAGACACTTGTGATGAAGTTAAGCGTAAACTTTTAGGTTTGTGGAATGCTTACATTTTCTTAAACACTTATGCGGTTATAGATAAACCTGACCTAACAAACTTTAAACCTAATGAAAATGACCTTACTTTTATGGATAAATGGCTAATAAATCGTGTTAATGAGTTTGTTAAAAACGCACATTCTTCTTACACAAACATCCAATTTGGTGCAGTTAGCAAGGACTTTGAAAATTTAGTTGACGAACTTACAAATTGGTATATTCGCAACAATCGTCGTCGTTTTTACAAAAGCGAAAATAATTTAGATACTTTAAACGCATATTTCTGCTTAAATTACGCAATTAAAAACATTTGCATGGTTATGTTCCCTATTATTCCTTTTATTAGTGAATATTTATGGCAAAATGCGGTGCGAGAATTGGACAAAAATGCTGCCGAAAGCGTTGCTTTAAACGGCTATAATATTTGCGAATTTAAAGTTAAAGATGACAATTTTACTCGCTCTACCGATATAGTTAGGAACATTTTTGCAATGGTTGGCAAATTGAGAAACGAAAATCAAATTAAAGTTAAGCAGCCTTTAAAAACTTTGTATATTAACGGCAATAACGAAGTGGCTAAAGCAGTTGATTTATACAAAGATATAATTGAAAATGAACTTAACATAAAAAATGTTGTTTTGGAAAAGGACAATTCAAAGTTCAATGATGAATTTTTATCGCTAGATTTTAGGCGTGCAGGTGCAGTGCTAAAAGGTGATGTTCAAAAAGTTAAAAACTATTTGTTGCAAGCAGATGCTGTTGAAATGCAAAAAATGGTGGAAGGCTTTAAGAAAAACAGCGTTGATGTAAACGAATTTAAAGGGCTAGACGCAAGTTTATTCGTTTTATCTACAAAGCCTAAAAAAGACTATGTAATATCAAATGATAATGACATTACTGTTGTGCTAGACATAACTATTGACCGCGATTTAATGCTAGAAGGATTATCTCGTGAACTTATCCGCTCGGCACAAGTGTTAAGAAAGCAGGCAAACTTTAATGTTGAAGATAGGATATATGTCCAATTTGAAACCGAAAGTGCCGATTTAAAAGAGATTTTAGCAAAATATTCAGGCAAAATTAAAAGCGAACTTTTGGCATTAGAAATTAAACCACTTGCTAAGCCAGAAATTAGCGAAACTGTTGAAATTGGCGAAGAAAAAATAACAATAAAAATGGCTAGATAATTTTAAACTGCTACTATTTTTAAATGAAAATTTAACAAAAAATCATAGGTTTTAGCCTATGATTTTTTATTTTAACATAAAAATTTTAAATTCTATTATTTTTCCGCTACATTTAGCATAAGTTCTTGTTTTTCCTGCTTCTGTTGATATTTTAAATTAATGTTTGCTAGCCTTTTAACAAGTTCAGGATATTTTTTAGAAAGTTTTAACATTGTGCGCCTATAATTGCGTTGTTCATATAACCATTCTTTATTAAAAATGTTTGCTAATTTGTTTATGTGAGAAATGTCATAATCCTTGTTATTTGTTATTTTTTTCTCGCCAGAAGTTATTAAATTTTTTGTCTCTTCAAAAAAAACTTTAGAATAATCTCCCACCCTATCAAAAACAGATTGATTTAAATCCTCAATTCTAAAACCATAAAACGGACCATAACTTTCACCCACTTTAAAGTGTTGATTTAAAAAATCGTGAAATACTTCAATTTTTGTTTGCCTTTGTTCGCCTTCAGTTAACTCACGTTTTTGTCCATTTTCTTCACAAAACATTTTGTTTACATCTAAAAACGTGGTTGCTCTTCTATTTGCACGAGTGCTAAGCACATTTTCACCATCATCTTTGGCTAAATTTAAACTTTTTAAATAAGAACTAACTATAACACTTTCCATTATTTCTCCTTTGTTTTATTTAACAAAACTACCGCCACTGCAAACCCTTGCGAGTGTGAAATGCTAATTTCAATTTCATTAAAATTGCTTAGAGATAATTGTGATTTTATTTGTTGGTTTAAACTAACATATGGTTTGCCTGTTTGAGTGTGCAAAACTTCTATTTCATTAAATTTTAAGGTTTTGTTGTTTAATGCCTTAACTAATGCTTCTTTAACACAATAAAAACCTGCTAAATGTTCATAAAAATTTTTAAACTTTTTGGCATAGCATATTTCAGTTTTGCTAAAAACTCTGTTTAAGTTTTGCTCACTCCAATTTTTAAACCTAGTTGCACTTTCAATATCAATGCCTACCATATATTGTTATTATATCATATAAAAAACAAAAAGTAAAACAATTTTTAACAATTTTTTATATTTTTGTTTAAAATTTTATTACTTTTTTTCTATAAAATTTTATTGTTTTAATTTTAATTGCTTTGTGGGTTAAATTTACTTTTTGTTTTATAATTTTATTGTTTGCAATTTTTTACAATGATTTTCAAGTTAGTTAATTTTCAAAATTGCTTAATTTAAGTTCATTTAAAACCGACTTTATTGTTTCATAATTATAGCCTTTGCTTTGCAAATTTCGAACTAATTTTTGAATTGTTTTTTCATCTATTTGTTTGTTTTTTAAAAATTTTTCTGTGGTTTTTTTGCAAGTAGGAATATCGTTAAATTCAGTTAATAATTCGTCAAAAATGTCCGCTTTAACTCCAAAACCTATTAATTTCTGTTTTAATTTATTGCTGCTAAAATTTTTGTTGCTAGCTATGTAACTTTTAGCAAATTGATAATCGTTAATTAAATTATACTCATTCAATTTTTCTAAAACCGGATTAACCACTGTCGAATTATAGCCTTGTTTATATAAGTAGTCTTTAATTTGTTGCTGAGTTTTAAGTTTGGTTGAAATATATTTCATTGCCTTTTCTGTTGCAATTAATATGTTGCTATCTAAAACCGCTTTAAAAAAAATTTCTTCATCAACTTGCCCTGTTTTGATGTTGTTTTTTACTATAATTTCGCTATGCAAATCGAACTGCCCTTTTTCAGTTTCGGCAACAAAAATGTTTGTATTGTTTTTGTTTTTTAGTTTTAATGTTAAAATATTCATATAAATATTTTAGCATAATTTATAATTTTAGGCAATTTTATTTACTAAAATTTAAAATGAAAAAAATACATTAAATCATTTTTCTTTAAAATAAATATGTTTATAATAGTTATAAGGAGATTATATGAAAATAAAAAATATTGTTGCTTATGAAGTTATTGACAGTCGCGGCAACCCTACTGTTGAATGTGAACTAAGTTTGGAAAATGGAATTGTTGCAAGAGCCATGGTACCTAGCGGAGCATCAACCGGCGAACGAGAAGCATTAGAATTGCGAGATGGTGGAAAGCGTTTTCACGGCAAAGGTGTGTTAAAGGCGTGCGAAAATGTTAACAAAATTATTGCAAAAGCAGTTGTTGGCATGAATGTTGAAAATCAAAAAGCTATTGATGAAAAAATGATTGCGTTAGACGGCACTGAATTTAAAACAAAATTAGGTGCAAATGCTATGCTATCGGTTAGCCTTGCAGCCGCCCGCGCTAATGCTATACTTAAAAACAAACCTTTGTTTAAAACACTTGGCAACGGCACAACCTTGCCCTTACCTATGATGAATTTCATAAATGGCGGAGCGCATGCAACTTCTAATGTAGATTTTCAAGAATATATGATTGTTCCTGTTGGAGCAAAAACTTTTTTTGACGCTATGCAAATGGCTAGTGAAACATTTATGGAACTAAAAAAAGTGTTAGTTGCAAAAAAATATTCAACCGGAGTTGGAGACGAAGGCGGATTTGCACCTAATTTCAAAAATAATGAAGAGCCTTTACAAGCAATTGTTGAAGCAATTAAAGCAGCAGGTTATGAGCCTAAAAAGGACATTGCCATTGCTATGGACGTGGCTGCAAGTGAATTTTACAACGCAAAAAACAAAAAATATGAATTAAAGAAAAGCAAAGGCGGCGAGAAATCTACCGATGAAATGATTGATTGGTACGCTCAACTTATTAAGAACTACCCTATTATTTCAATTGAGGACCCACTAAGTGAAAATGATTGGAATGGCTGGGCAAAAATAACAAAAAAATTAGGCAACAAAATTCAACTTGTTGGCGATGATGTTTTTGTTACCAACCCTAAAATTTTGGCAGAAGGCATAAAAAAAGGCGTTGCAAACGCTATTTTAATTAAACTTAATCAAATTGGCACGCTAACCGAAACGCTTGAAACAATCCGCCTAGCAAAAGAAAATGGCTACAAAACCGTTATATCTCACCGCAGTGGCGAAACTGAAGATACTTTTATTGCCGATTTAGCCGTTGCTGTAGATGCTGGGCAAATTAAAACAGGCTCTATTTCACGCACCGACCGTGTTGCAAAATATAATCAATTAATAAGAATTGAGCGAAATTTAAAAAATAAAGCGAGGTTTAATTAAATGATAATTTCAATTGATGGACCTGCCGGTAGCGGAAAATCTACCGTAGCAGAAATTTTAAGCAAAAAATTAGGTTTTATTCATTTTAATTCTGGCTCACTTTATAGGGCTGTTACTGTATATTTAAAGCATATTGATTATGACTTTAACAGCATTACACCTGACAGTATAACTCAAAATTTTGATATTAAATTTGACTATAAAAATGGTGAAATGATTGTTTTTGTAAACAAATTTAACTGCACTACACATTTACGAGATAATGATATAAGCATTTTGTCGGCAAAAGTTAGCGTAAACAAACATATAAGGGAAATTATAGACCGCTGCCAGCATAATTTTGCGGCATCTCATAACCTTATTATTGATGGTCGAGATATTGGCAGCCATGTTTTTCCTGATGCTGAATATAAATTTTATTTAGATTGTTCGCTTGAAGAACGAGCAAAAAGGCGTTTAAAAGAGGAACAATTAAAAAATAACAAGGTTGATTTAAATGAAATTATACTCCAAATTGCTGAGCGAGATGAAATTGATAAACATAAAAAGTATGCCCCTCTTGTAGTTCCAAAAGGAGCAATTATTATAGATTCTTCTACTCTATCAATTGAAGAAGTTGTAAACGAAATGCTACAACACATTAAAATGTAGCCGTAAATTAAATTTGGCAATAAATAAGTAAATAAATAAAGATATTAAATAAAAATAATTAATATATTATAAAACTTAATTAATAAAAACCTTATTACATTTATAAGCTTAATTCGATTAAATGGCAAAACTCTGCCATTTTTTTGCTATTGACAAATTAAAATTTCATGTTATAATAGCCAACATGAACTCTACATATATCTTATATGGTCTTTTAAAGAAACAAGAAGACAATTTAAAAAAATATTTTGAAAACTTTTATAAATTTTTTAACAAAAGTAATGGCGATTTCATAATTAATTTAGAAAACAAAAGCAGAAACGAACAAATACTTTACTCTTGTTTTGAACAATTAGCCAATAAACAATATGTACAAAATGCCTTTATTGCCTTAAAAAACAATGTTACCGAACAACCTTATAAAAGAAGTTTTTGGCACCTTTCAGACGGCTATTTGGAAGAAAATGACGGCACTTACGAATTTAATGATGCGGCAAACCATATTTCAATCCATTTCATGATGAAATTATTTGATTTGGAAAGAAAAAATGTTATTGCCGATATTAAAGATTTTGCTAACTGCTGTTTAAAAATTTTTCAGCAAATTTACAACCCAGATATGATTAACATAAATTGTTCTTCTATTAATTTTGCTGAATTTGTTGTAATTGACAAAACAATTTCTTTATTGCAAAGTTTTTTAATTGGTAATTCTATTGTTGAACAACTTGAAAAACTATATAACAACCAACAAAATAACAACAATAATGACAAAAAACTAGATGATAACTAATTTTTAAATTGCCCTTTTATTGCTATTTTTAGCAGGATTTTAGCAATTTTAAGCTATAAAAAAACAGTTCCAGGTTTAATATGCGCAAAATTTAATTAAAAAATTATAAAAAAATTTTTAAAATGGGTATTGACAATTTGCCAATTGTGTATTATAATAACGGCGTAGGAAACTTTTAGGGGTTCCTGAAATGGAGGGTTTATGAATACCATATCATTAAATTTATTAAATTTTTATTTCAATAACTATGTTAAAGAAGGACGTATAGATGTGTCTTTTATAGAGTATTTAGAAGAGAAAAAAGTTTTAATTGAACCTGACCCTGACGATATCTTTAGTTCTTATGTTTTTGCAGATGGCTTAGAAGAAAGTGCTAAAGACCTTGACGCTAGAGGTCTTGATGAAGCTAAATCTATTGATATCTCAATAATGAGGACAGGAATAGAAAAAGCTCAATTAGAAAATTATCAACATACTTTGGAAGATTTTATATTTTATGGCCAAATTTCAAAAACAGACAAAGAAAAAGCCAAGGAGATGATTAACCAAATAAATGAATTTCTTGAAAACGAAGATTTTTCTGAAACTGAGGAAGAAAAAACTGAAGAAGAGATTAATGAAGAAGAACTTCCACTTCCTGATAACAACAATAACAGTGATGAAAACAATAACGTAGAATTTAAAGCTAAAAAACTAAAAAATAGCCACCCTGTATTAAAAAATACCGCTAGAACAGGTGTTTCTTTAGTCGCTGGTGGTGGTGTTGTTGGTATATTTGCGGCACTTGTTATGAGCTTTTTACAAAAAGGTGGAGCTTTCTCTTCTGTTCCATTGCTATCTGCAGATGCAGCTACTAACGCAATTACCGGTGCTATTTTAGGTGTTGTATTTGGTGCTGCGGCAGCTGGTGTTTATTATGGAGTTAAATGGGTTATTAAAAAAGCAATGACTAGTAAAATGCAACCAAAAAAGAGCCTTCAAGAAATTTTAAATAATGATAATGTTAATGAAAATATTGCTGAAATGGATTATGTTCCATTAATTGCCTATATAAACACATTCTCTGAAAAAGCTGCTAACATGATAGCTTATCAACCTGCTAAATTTAACATTTTTGGAAAAATTTATAAACATTTTTGTGTTTTAAGAAATCGTGTTAGAGCTGAAGCTATTTCTAAATATTTTAACAAATTCCTTAAAGAAGAATATAAAAAAATTTCTGATAAAGCAGCAGAACATCCTGAAATACGAGATTTACAAATAAGAAAAAACAAAATTGCAAACCTTATAGAATATATTAACCATAACCTAGACGCAGTTATAGCGGAAGACTTTAAAAACAACACTACTTCTTCTTATGGTGATATTATTCTTGCTGCACCTAAAAATAGACATGCAGTAATTAACTCTCAAGGTAGAATTTATAAAAGGAAATCTGGAGATTTTGTAGCATCTGAAGAAACTGAAACTGATATACATAAACGCCCATATAATGCTAGAAGTCCTAAAGATAGAAAATCTGCATTAGGAGTTTATAAAAATTCTTTAATTAATGCGATGTTATCAAACAACAATTACTATTCAGACAGCCTTATTGAAAAAAGATTACAAGAACTTGAAAAACATAAAAAAGAACGCCAAGCTCAAAAAGATGCAGACCGTCAAGCTAGAGAAGAAGCTAGACAAAGTAGACAAAGTAGGAAAAGTAAGAAAAACAATAATACAAATGAGCAAAACAATCCTAATAATGAACAAATTTTCACAGAAGAACAACTAAGAATTATAGATACAATTGACAAATATAATGAACAAATTAAAAAAATAGATGAAAGTATAAATGATGTTAACAATGGAAATTATGGTAATTCTTTAAAGGGAATACTTATTGCTAGATACAACAAAGAAAAAGAAAATTATGAACAGAAAAAATCCGAATTAGAAGAACAACTTAAACAAAGTTTAGCAGTTGAAGAAGATGAAGTAAGAGCGCTAAGAGACATTGCTGAGACATTTGATGATACTAATGAACTACTAGACCAAAGGCAAGAAAGTTTTGACACTGAAGAACAACTTGAACAAGAAGAACAAGAAAGACAACAAGCTGAAGAACAAGAAAAAGCTAGACAAGAAGCTGAAGAACAAGAAAGATTAGCAGCCGAAAAAGCTAGACAAGAAGCTGAAGAACAAGAAAGATTAGCAGCCGAAGAACAAGAAAAAGCTAGACAAGAAGCTGAAGAACAAGAAAGATTAGCAGCCGAAAAAGCTGAACAAGAAAGATTAGAAGAACAAGAAAGACAAGAAATGCTTAAAAAACTTAATGCCGATATCTTTACTTTTGAGAGATTAATAAAAATTTATTCTGATAGTGAATTAGAATCTTTACAACAAGAATATAGAACAAAATTCTCAGGCACAATAGATGAAAATTTAAGAAACACATATGGAAAATATATAAATGCAATAAAAACCGAACAAGTAATACGTACAGCTGAAGAACAAGCTAGACGCGAAGCCGAAGAACAAAAAAGACTTGAAGCTGAAGAACAAGCTAGACGCGAAGCCGAAGAACAAAAAAGACTTGAAGCCGAAGAACAAGCTAGACGCGAAGCCGAAGAACAAGAACAAGCTAGACGCGAAGCCGAAGAACAAGAACAAGCTAGACAAGAACCTGAAGGTGAATCTCTAATTTATAAATTGACAGCTGACGAGCCTGTACAATATAAAACAGAAGAAATTCAAGATACTAAAAAACGTATTCCAGAAACAAAAAATCCAGAATTGACAACAGCAAGAAGAATGCTTACCAATTCTCAAAATAAATTAAATGAACTTTGTCGCCAATTTGCAGAATTAGGGCTTCAGGATGCGAGCGATAGTTCAGAACAAGTTGAAAAATTGAAAAAAGAGATTGAAAAACAAAAAGAAACAATTCAAGAAAGAGAACAACATGTTAAAGATTTAGAGAATAAACAAAACGAACAATCTCAAAATGTTGATTAGCACAAAAAAATAAAGGCGTAATTGCCTTTATTTTTTTTAATTTACGTTTTAGTTTTTAATCTTGCTTGTAGGTTTTTAAAATTTGTTTTATCCTTCCGCTTACCTGTAATACTGAGCGCAGTCGAGCGCTCCTCTTCATATCATACGACCGAGCGTTAGCGAGCGGAGTGTATCTCTTAATTGCTTAAAAATTAATAGTTTTTGCTTTCCATTTCAAAATAAGATTGTGGATGATTGCAAACAGGACAAACTGCCGGAGCAGTTTTGCCAATGTGTTTATGCCCACAATTGCGGCATACCCATACGGTTGCTTCCTTTTTAACAAAGCATTTTTTCTTTTTAACATTTTCTAGCAAAGCTTTAAACCTTGCTTCATGTTCGGCTTCTATTTTTGCAACGCCTTCAAACAATTTTGCAATTTCGGTAAAGCCTTCTTTTACTGCAATTTCAGCAAATTCTTTATACATTTTTGTGTGTTCGTAATTTTCGCCAGCAGCGGCATCTAATAAATTATCTATTGTGGTTGGCACTGCCCCACCATGCAATTGTTTAAACCAAATTTTTGCATGTTCCTTTTCATTATTAGCGGTTTCTTCAAAAATTGCTGCAATTTGTTCGTAGCCATCTTTTTTAGCTTGGCTAGCATAATATGTATATTTATTTCTTGCTTGGCTTTCCCCTGCGAATGCAGACATTAAATTTTGTTCGGTTTTGCTACCTTTTAATTCTTTCATAATTCCTCCTTAATGGTTAAATACATTTTATAACTTTTAAAATTATTTAGCAAATGATTTTTGTTGGTTTTTTATTAAAACACAATTTCACATTTAACAATTGGTTTATTTCCCTTTTCTAGCATTAGAACATCTTTATTTTGAACTGTTGCTTTGTGCACATTTAAAACATCATTTTCAAACGATTGATTGGCATAAATTACTTCCATTTCCTTTATAGGTTTTGTTTCTAGTTCACTAACTGAAAAGGTGTTTAAAATAAAACGCAAATATTCCAAATTGTTGGTATGGTGTGACATATCTATGTTTGTGCTTCTTACCCTAACCTGCTCTATTAATGGTAAATTTTCATAATCAAACTTGCAAAATTCAATTTCCATTAATGGAGTATCAGCTAGCATGTTTTCATCTACTCCTACAGTGGTTAGTTTTCTTATTCTTTGCGTTGATATATCTAAAGCACAGGCTTCAACTCGGGCGTAAAAAACAAGTTGATTATTGGTGTTTTTAGCAACCACATCAAAGTTAAGTTTGGCTATTGACTTATATGAAATAAAGCAAGAAACTGTAAATTCTTCATTCCACTTTAACTTTTTAAAAATTTTAACTCTATTTTTAGCAAAAACCCAGAAAGCATTATATTTTTCTTTTTCAGTTAAGCCGTCTATTTTTAGTTCGCCTGTCAACTCTGTTAGAGCGTCTTCAACCACTTGAAATATGCCAAACACCGATAGGCATTCGTCAGAGCATGACATTGATGCTGTTACTTTTTGCTTTTTTGTGTATATCATTTTACCCTCTTTATTTTTGTGGATTTCCCTTTCGTGTAAAATATTTTCTATTTTTCAAACTATCTGGCAAGTATTGTTGTTCTACGTAACCACCATAGTCATGCGGATATTTGTAATTTTTGCTGGCTTCCGTGTGATTTTTAAGATAGTCTGGCACGCGGTCATCTGGATGGTTGCGAGCATCGTCTATTGCCATATCTTTTGCTATAACCACTCTGTTATCTTTTGGCGACTCGCAAACATAAATTATTGCCTGAGTTAAAGCCAAATTGCCCTCTGGCATACCTAAATGGTCAAGCGCATAAAGGCTGGCGCACGCTTGAAGCAACGCATTTGGAGCAGAAAGCCCAACATCTTCGCTTGCGTGTGCAATTAGGCGGCGAGCGAGAATTTGTGGCTCTACGCCAGCCTCAATTAACCTGTTGGCATAATATAATGCAGCGGTTGTATCACTGCCTCGCAAACTTTTGCAATATGCACTTAAAATGTGATAATAAACATCTTCGTTTAGGCTTAATGCCTTCTTTTGCAAACATTCACTAGCAACATTTTTTGTTATTACAATTTGCCCTGATTTATTTGCCGGAGTGGTTATTACTGCTATTTCTAGTCCATTTAACGCACTGCGTACATCACCGCCGCAGGCTGTGGCAAAATAGGTTAAGGCATCTTCATCTATTTTTATTTTTAATTTATTTAAAGTTTCGTCTTGTTCTATTGCTCGTTTTAAAACTTGTTTTATATCGGCTATTTCAAGCGGTTTGAACTCAAACACGCTGCATCGTGAAACTATTGCCCTTGTCATGCTATAACTTGGATTTTCTGTTGTGCAGCCAACAAAAATTATGTAGCCGTTTTCCAATGATGCTAGAAGGCTATCGCTTTGCGCTTTTGTCCAGCGATGGCATTCGTCTAACAATAAATATGTTTTTTTGCCATAAAGTTCAAAATTAGATTTTGCTTTTTCCATTACTTCTTTAACTTCTGCCACACCGCTAGAAATAGCATTAAGTTTAACAAAATTTGAGTTGCTTGTATCGGCAATTATGCGAGCAAGTGTGGTTTTTCCTGTTCCTGGTGGGCCATAGAAAATTACGCTAGGCACTCGCTGGGCTTCAATTAATCTGCGAAGCAATTTGCCTTTGCCTAATATGTGTTTTTGACCTACAACATCATCTAATTTTGCAGGACGCATTCTTTCCGCTAGCGGTTTTTGGTCATTATGTAAATTTTCAAATAAACTATCCATTTTTCTCCACATTATTATTTTAGCACAATGCTAATAATTTTACAATCAATTTAAATTTCTAATTCAACATATACAGGTAAATGGTCGCTATATGGCAAATTAAAAATGTCGCAGTTAATAAGTTTTTGTTTTAAACTTGTTGTTATAAGTGCGTAATCTATTCTATATTGCCAGCCTGTGTAACCTTCTTCATTCATCGTTCTATAACTGCGCCAAGAATATTTTATTTCATTAGGCTTTAAATATCTAAAACTATCTAAATAGCCAACATTTAAAATTTCATTAAATGCATCTCTTTCAATTTGCAAAAACACGGATTTATGCCTGCATTCTTTAGGGTTTGTTAAATCAATTTCGTTGTGTGCAATGTTAAAATCTCCAACGCATAAAACATCATATTTTTTTGCTAAAAATGCCAAATATTTTTTTAATGCAGTCAAATATTCCATTTTAAAATCTAATCTTGAATTTCCATTTGGAATGTAGGCGTTTACAATTGCTAAATTTTTAAAAATTGCAGTGGTAGTTCTACCCTCGTTATCTGTCCAAAATTCTTTCATTTTAAAGTTAACACTGTCTGGTTTTGTTTTTGATAAAATCATTGTTCCGGCATAACCAGCAATATTGCCACAATTGTATGTTGCATAATAATCTTTCAAATTATTTTGTGCCGCATTTTCAAATAAAGAAATTTGTGAATTATCACTGCCAAAAAGGATTTGTTTAGTGGTGTTTTCATCGCATCTAATCTCTTGAAAACAATAAACATCGGCATTAAAAGTTTTTAGCCAATCAATTAGCCCTGCTTTGCTACTTGCCCTTATTCCATTAATGTTATATGACACAATTTTCATGCTTTTATTATAACATTTATGGCAAAAAAATCAAACTAAAAACTTTCACCTATGTTAATTTTCTTTATAGTGTTGTTTATTTTATAAATAAGCGTAAATTTTAGGTTAAAATTGTTTTTTTTAACCGTTATTCTATTGTTTGTAATGCTAATATTTAAAATTTTAATAACAATCTTTAAATATTGCCTTAATTTACTACAATTATCTAAATTAAAAAGGTTGTTTATAATATCTAACAACGCTTGCTGTTTTAATTCTTCCAAACTAAAATCATTAGATAAAATTTTAATGTTGAAATATCTGTAAATTGGTTCAGCATTAAACAAAACTTCAACATTTCCTAAAGCGGAAAAATATATATAATTTTTTTTTAATATTACATTTTTTACATTTTTTATTTCAATTGTATTGTTATTTTGTTTTAAAAACACATTGTTGTTTAAAATTAAAATTTTGGTTTGTTCTACCCTAATTTTGTGCCTACAATAAGAAAAAAACGTTATGCCGTGTTTACAAATTTTCATTTCAGGAATTAGTTTTGTGGCATAATTTTTACAATTTTTTGCAATAATAAACAATATAGTTGTTAAACAATAACAAATTATTGCATATATCATAACAAAATGTTTTCCAAATTTATACATTTTAAAATGTTTTATTTGACAAATAATTTAATGTTTTTTATACTAATTTTAATAATTTAGGGGGGGGGTATAATGAAAGTTAAAATAGGAATAAATGGTTTTGGCCGCATAGGTAGGCTTATTATGCGTGCAAGCGTGGGCAGAAATGATGTTGAAATTGTTGCAATTAACGACCCATATTTAACACCTGAATACGCTTGTTATTTGTATAAATATGATACTATTCACGGCAAAGCCAAAAGTGAATTAAAGGTTGACGGCAAAGGCGGATTAAAATTAAATAAAAAACCTGTTGCTTTTTTTGCAGAAAAAGAGCCTGAAAAAATAAATTGGAAACAAGCCGGTGCGGAATATATAATTGAATGTACAGGAGTATTTACTAATTATGACGATGCCTCTCGCCACTTTAAAGGTGGAGCAAAAAAAGTTATAATTAGCGCACCTGGAAAGAATTGCCCTACTTTTGTTATGGGCGTGAATGAGCAAAATTACGAAAGCAGCATGAAAGTTGTGTCTAACGCAAGTTGCACAACTAACTGCCTTGCTCCGCTTGTAAAAGTTATTGACGATGTTTATGGCATTGAAGAAGGTTTAATGAGCACCATCCACTCCACAACCGCAACACAATTAACTGTTGATGGCGTTTCTAAAAAAGATTGGCGCGTAGGCAGAGCCGCAAGTGCAAACATTATTCCAAGTTCTACTGGAGCGGCAAAAGCGGTTGGCGAGGTGTTGCCTCATTTAAAAGGCAAACTAACAGGCATGAGTTTTAGAGTTCCTACAATTAACGTTAGCGTAGTGGATTTTACCGCTAAACTAAAAAAACCAACAACTTACGAACACATTTGCAAAACCATGAAAAAATACAGTAAAGATATAATTCCAAGCGTGTTAGCCTACACTGATGAACCGGTAGTTTCAAGCGACTTTATTGGCGATGAACACACTTGCATTTTTGATGAAAAAGCAGGAATAATGTTAAGCCCTACCTTTGTAAAACTTGTTGCTTGGTATGACAATGAATGGGGTTATTCTTGCAAATGCTTAGACCTAGCAAAAGTTATGTTTGATAAAGATAATGAAAAAAACAAATAATAAGATAAAAATAAATAAAAATTAAAAAATTGTAACCTAAATTAAGATTTTAAATAACAAAATAAAATTAAAATTTTAATATAAATAACAAAAACTTTAAATTTAAAAAACAAAAAATTAACTAGTTCATGCTAGTTAATTTTTAATATACGCTATAATTTTTTAACAAACCTTTATATATAGTGTGAGTGTTGTTTAATTTTAAAAAATCCATTGGTTTTATCGCTTTAGGCAATTCTGTTATGTTTGCCACATTAAATCTTTCCAACAAAAATCGAACAAATTGGCTGCAATAAAATTTATTTTTCGGTTTATAATTTTTATGAAAATACGCTAAAAATAAACCTAAAAAGTTATATTTAAATTTTGTTTTGTTTTCCAACATATAGTCAATTATAACCTTTATACCATCATACGTTGTTTGGTCAACATCTAATTCAAGCACTAAAACAGTCGTTTTTCTATATTTTTTAAATGTACCTATATCTTTGCCCTCTTCAACAAATCCACCTCGAAACGGATTATTGGGACGTATTCTTCCAAATGAATACATCTTTTCTAATGACGGCATTAAAGAAATTGATATGTGATTATATCTATCTAGCGTAAAAAGACGCAAAGCCTTAGAGGTTATTGCTCCTGTTTGACTTAATATTATATAAATTTTGTTTTTTTCGCACATTGTTCATATATTATATAATAAAATCTAAAAAATTACAATTAAAATTCTATAATTTGTCAATTTTGATTTATAAAATGTGTTATAATAGTGTTGTGGAATTTGAAACATTAAATCACCCTTTTAAACCTATATTTAACAAAAATAGCAAAATTTTAATTTTGGGCAGCATGCCTTCGCCAACTTCCAGACAAGAAGGCTTTTATTTTGCACATAAACAAAATAGATTTTGGAAAATATTATCCACACTTTTTAATGAAGAACTTTCAACAATTGAAAGCAAAAAACAATTTTTAATAAATCATAAAATTGCACTTTGGGATGTTGTTAAAAGTTGCGAAATTGTTGGTGCAAGTGATTCTTCTATAAAAAATGTTCAAGTTAATGATTTTAACATTATTTTAAAAGTTGCCAACATTAAAGCAATTTTTACTCTTGGCAAAACTGCAACAAAATTCTTAAAAAAATATACAAATTTAAACTGCATAGAATTACCTTCTAGTAGCCCTGCAAATTGTGCTGTACCCTTTGAAGAATTATTAAATAAATATAAAATAATTTTAAATTTTGTTAATTAAAACGCTAAAAATTTTTAAAAAACAATAAAAAATGCACCATTTTTTGCAAAAATTTAAAAAATTATATTAAAAATTTTAAAATTTATTTTTTTCTAAGATATCAGCAAAACCCATTACAATTAATGTTAATATTTCTTTTGATTTACAATACTACGAAAATAAAATTAAAAAAATTTTTATAAACATTTAAAAAGTACTTGTAAAATTTAAAATTTTGTGCTATATTATTATTGCTGTTTATGACAAATAATCATAAAAGCAACAAATCAGAATAACTAAATATATAAATTACGGAGAGCTGGTAGAGTGGTCTAATACAGCAGTCTTGAAAACTGCCAGATTTTCAGCAGTATTATCTTGGCTTTTAATTTTTAAAATGTTTTGTAAAAGTCCTATAAATTAAGGCATTTGGAGATTTTAAAATTTAAAAAATGTCTACCAAAAAATGTTGAAATTTGCTCAATGTCTACCAAAATGTCTACCAAAACATAATTTCTTAATAAAATGTCTACCGTGGAGAGTTGGCTGAGTGGTCTATAGCGGCGGTCTTGAAAACCGTTGAAGTTAACAGCTTCCGGGGGTTCGAATCCCTCACTCTCCGCCACACAAAACCTAAATCGAACCGTTGGTGTCAATAACGGTTTTTTTTATTGACGCAAACTGAGAATAAATTAATTATTTTCAACATAATTTTTATAAAGTGCGTCGATAAAACAGTCGGAAATCAGTTTCATGCCGGCGGTGTTTGGATGAAGAGAATCATTTGCATAAGCCTGCGCTTCCATTCTGGACATATTGTAATAGTTAAACAAATCCACAAGTTCTACATTTTTAATTTCTTCGGCAATTTGCCTGATTTTGTTGTTGAATTTTTCAAGATTTTGTTGATATAGATTTTCATCTTGAACTTTTGCCCAATTTGATTCACCCGTACTGCTTGGCGGAATGGTGAACACAAACACTTTCAAGTTTGGAGAATATGCGATATATTCTTTTAAAATATTCATCACAATTCGTTTGTAATAGGCGTAAAATGTGCTTGGTTCCACATCTCCTTTGGCGTTAAAGTCATTGATGCCCATGTAAACTGCAACAATGTCGGGATAAATGTCCGCATCCTGTCCCTCGTTTTTCTCGTTTTCAAAGTCGGAATATTTTGTGTTGTCGTGAAGTTGACTGCTTCTATATGTTGTGATATTGTCTGTAATAAGTCCGCCCGAAAAAGAATTGTTTACACAAAGTTTCATGTTTGTCCGTTCTATTGTCGACATCCACCACGTGTCATGTACGGTCGGAACACCGAGGGTTTCTTTAAAATTTGTCCTTTCAATTTCAGGGGTGCTTTTATCATCATAAATTCCTGTTACATCATTAAAATAAAACATTTTATTCCCGCAATAATTGTGGGCGTTAGGGTCATCTCCGCCCCATATGCCATTCTTTTTTATGTCACTGTTTTGAGTTTCATACTCATTTGAATAGCCGTCATATGTGCTTATGCTGTCGCCAAGAATTGACACTTGTTTGCCCGCCAAAACTTCGCGCAATTTCTTCACCTTTGCCACTGGAGTTTCGGCGCTTTCTATTTTTTCAACTTGTTCTTCAATGGACCACGAATGCTGATAATAGCAATCAAAAAACATTCGGTGATATTCAGTAGAACCAGTATAATTGGCATCGCCTTCCTTTTCTCCCTTTTTGCCAATCGCACCAATAAAACGAAGTTGATTGTAATATGGATTGCTGCCAAGCCCCTTTTTATTTACAACCCCAACATTTGGGTCATTATTATGATCTGCAAAAAGCCATTCAACGCCACCGTCTTTCCCACCAAACGCAAGTGTATATCCGTCTGGAATGACATAGTTGCAATCGAAATCCACCCAGCCAAAATGATACCCATCTTTTTCTGTCAATTTGCTAAATTTTTCTTGATATTCTTCTTCTGTTTTTATTGCCAAAGGTTCAGCTTTGTTTTTCGTCAAAACTTCGGGAACTTGTCTTTTTTCTATCACTTCAGCGCTGTCTGGAAGTGGGGTGACATCGCCAACTTTGTATGTTGGAATTATGTAGATATCAAGATATGGAAGCCCATTATTCTTTTTCAAATCTTGAACAAGCACACTGATTTTTGTGATTGTCTTGTTTTCAAAAGCATTGCCACCAGAAAATGTGTATACATACATATATGGTCCCCAAAAATTGTCGCCAGTATATCCTTGCATAATTGAAAGATCGCCAATGTCATTTTTAACATTTTCTTTCAAATTTTCAAAGATAGGCTTGGGGTCATCTATGACAACCTTAACTTCAACCGCAAGTGTGTCGGGATATTTACCTGTGCTTTGAAGAAGTTTATTATGTGCTTTGCCATCAATCAAAGTGAAGTTGCCCGCTTCGTCACTGACAGGGATGTTTTTTGCATAATAAAGCGAAACAGAGCCATTTCCGCCAAGCACAAGAGTTTCATTTGTGTCAATATATATTGGTTCTTCAAAATCAATAGTTGTTTGCCCGCTTGTCACTTGAAAAGTGTCTATCTTTTTAACAGAAGGTGGCACATCGCTTGTGCGAGATTTCACAACATCTTCAATATTTGCTGTGCCAACATCCAAATTTCCGTCATTTTTTGCAAAAACTGTGATATTTTTGATTTTCAACTCAGAAAAAATCACTGTGTTTGTATATTTTTGATAGTGTGGCAAAAGGGCTATGTAACTATCTGTCAAATCTGCATATCCACCGTCAAAATACTTTGCCATTGTGCCAGCAACTTCCAAGGTGTGTTCAAACGCATCTTCGTCAGAAACCTTTTCATCTGAAAGTTTGTCCGAACGCTCAGCGCCATACCAAATATATCCGTCATAGCCTGTGTAAGGCTCTTTTTTGTCTTTGATAAAATAAAAAACAAGGCCACTCGTCAAAGCGATCACTATTCCAATAGCCATGCAAACTATAAATATTTTCCAGTTAAATTTTTTTGTCATTTTTCTTTATCCTAATATAGATTATATCGCAAAATAAAAAACTTTTCAAATTTTTTATATAAGTTGCAAAAATTTTTTGATAGTGTTAAAATTAAAATATACTTTGAGGAGAAGATGAAAAAGAAAAAAGTTTTAATTCCTGTGTCAATAATAATGGTTGTCGTTTTGCTTGCATGCATATTGTTTGCACTGCTTTTACCATTCAAAAGCAAAAGCGAAAAAACTGAATTTGAGTTTGATGCAGGGCCTTTGGCGTTAGAAAAGCAACTTTATCCCACATCTCATGGCGGCAGAACTTTTTATGTTGCGGCTGACGGCGGAGAAGAAAAATACGGTTTCAATGGAACAATCGAAAAGCCATTTAGCCTAGAGCGCATCAGATGGTTTACTCGCCCAACCGAGATTATGCAGGAGCCAAGCCATTTTTTCCAGCCCGGCGACCAAATTTTACTCAAACGCGGAGATGTGTTTGACACAAGTTTGGAAATAAACAATTGCAGCGGAGATGAAAACAATCCAATCACCATTGCGTCATATGGGGACTCTGACAAAAGACCTGTTATTGAAATCACACAAGGAAAGGGCCTTTTAGGGATTGCAAATGCTGGATCGGCGGCAGTGATAATTCACGAATGTTCAAATATTGTAGTTCGAGATTTGGAAATAAATATAAAATGGACATCTAGAAAAACTAAAATTGATGACGACGCCTCCGGAATTACGGTTGCATATGACGAAGTTGGAGAAAATAAATATGAAAATGTGTATATTGT
>CANQWK010000013.1 GCA_947627545.1 uncultured Clostridia bacterium
TGCAAGTGCTTTTAACAATATTTTTTTAAAATCATAAATTATATTATGTTAAACAAATTAAAACCCACCATTGCAATTATTGATAGTGG
Source organism: uncultured Clostridia bacterium (assembly GCA_947627545.1). Lineage (GTDB taxonomy): Bacteria > Bacillota > Clostridia > Christensenellales > UBA1242 > Onthoplasma. The sequence goes on from CANQWK010000013.1 coordinate 90, forward strand.
AATTGGTGGCATTAGTATTTTAAAGGACATTTTAAATAAATATCACAGTGGAAATTACATATATTTTGCAGATAATTTATATTTACCTTACGGAAAGCATACCAAAAGCTTTGTAAAAAATAGGGTAGAAAAAATAATAAAAATGCTTAAAGATAACTATCTTGCCGACATAATTATAGTGGCTTGCAATACAGCTTCAAGTTGCATTAATAATGATTTAAATTTTGTATATAAATTAACATTTAACGGAAATTACACGTTTTTAACAACTTCATTAACAAAAAAGAATATAAATAACCCTTCTATTGCCGACAAAACGCTGGCGAAAATAATTGAAAAAAATATATTTAACAAAACAAAAATGGAAAGAATAATAAAACAACATATAAAAAAGTATCATTTAGATAATTTAAAAAATTTAGTTTTAGCGTGCACTCATTATGAACTTGTATATGATATTTTTAAAAAATTTTTACCAAACACAAATGTATTGAAAAATAGTTCAAATTTAATAAATAAGCTGAATTTCAACCCTCAAACTGACCAAACAAACATAATTTTGCTGCAATCTAAAGCTAGCAAATCATATCAAGATAATTTTTATAAGTTAATAAGGAGTTAATTTATGTGTGGAATTTTTGGATACATAGGAAAAGAAAATGCCTATAATCAAGTTTTAGAAGGATTAAAACTATTGCAATATCGAGGATACGATTCATGCGGTATAGCTTATTATAACAACCAACATTTTGAAGTCGAAAAAGCTATTGGAGCATTAACTAATTTAAAAAATGTTAATACAAAATCAAATATAGCTTTTGGGCATACCAGGTGGGCCACAAATGGTAAAGTTACAATTTCAAACACACATCCACATACTTCTTATGACGGAAATTTTACAATTGTTCACAATGGTATTATAGAAAATGCTAATAAATTAAAAGAACAGTTAGAAAAGCAAGGTGTTGTTTTTAGTTCGCAAACAGACACCGAAGTAATAGCAAATTTATTGACATGTTTAAACGGCTCACCTGACCAACGAATTCTATCTTTACATAAGTATCTAGAAGGAAGTTACTCGCTAATAATAGGTTTAAAAGATGGCACAATATATCTTGTTAAAAAGTTTAGTCCGCTAAATCTTTTAAAATGCAACGGCGAAATATATATTTCAAGTGATAGTTCTAGTTTAAAATCTGGCGAACTTTACTGTTTAAAAGACTATGATGTTATTAAAATTTATAATAATGAAATTACTTTATTAAATGGAGAAACATTAAAATTTATTTCACATAACAATAAAATAGAAAATTTGTCAATTCAAGGCTACAATCATTATATGCAAAAGGAGATTTTTGAAACTCCAAAAGCAATTTACAACACTTTTAATTTTTTAACAAATATAAACATAAAAAAGATATTTTGCCATTTTAAAAAATTAACTTTTATAGGTTGCGGCACTGCATTTCACGCCTGCTTAATTGGGCAACAATTGTTTAGTAATTTAAATTATGTTACATTTTGCTGTTCTGCGTCTAATTATTCAATAAACAAAAAAATTTCAAAAAAACACTTGCATATTATTGTAAGCCAAAGTGGAGAAACGGCAGATTGCATTAAAATTGCAAAACAAATTAAACAATTTAAAGGTAAATTGTTGATAATTACTAATGAAGAAAAAAGCAGTTTAACGCATTTTGCGAATTATACAATTTTAACACAAGCTGGCAAGGAAATGGCTGTTGCAAGCACAAAAACATATTGTAGCCAAATTTTTGCATTTGTATATATTGCTGAAAAATTAAAAAATATTAATTATTGTTTAGATATAAATGATTTGGTTAATAAACTAAAAAATTATATAAATTCTATAGACATAAGCAGTGCCGTTAAAATCCTACAAAATAAAGACAAATTAATAATGGTTGCAAAAGATGCAGATTATATAACATTATTAGAAGCTAGTTTGAAAATAAGAGAAATAGACTATATTTACACATTGCCAATGTATTCGGGCGAATTAAAACATGGAACATTATCTTTAATAGATAAAGATAGCGTTGTAATCTGTTTAAATACATCGCATGACAAAAACAGATTGCAAAATGTAACAAATGAAATTTTATCTCGAGGTGGCACAACAATAGAATTTAACCTTTACTTAGATAATGTAAAAGAAAATTACAAGCCTATTTTTTACATAATTCCTTTTCAACTATTAAGTTATAATTTAGCATTAGAAAAGGGCATAAACCCTGATATGCCACGCAATTTAGCAAAAAGTGTAACAGTAGAGTAGTTAAACATACCATTTCTTTTTGCCGATTTTTATTTCATTATTCAAAAGGTTTATTAAATAGTCTTTTGGCCTTATTTTAATTTCTTTTTCTTCCAAATTGCATTTTAAAACATATTTAATTTCATCAAACACAAAAATATTTTTATCTAAAATTGAAATTTCTCCGCTTTGTTCTACAATATTAGCAATTTCTTCAACTCCTTTATTAGTTTGTTTTATTATTGAATATTGTTTACTTTTATTTGCATTAAATGTTAAATTTGCCCCTGTTTTGTTTAACTCAACTGAAAAATTCATATCTTTATTAAAATTTTCTTGCGGAGGATTAGAAAGTTTAAAATAATCATATTTCTTATATCTTTCTAAATCTGTTGCTGGCTTAACAATAATGTGATTATCTACGTATTCATTATAATCAAAAGGCAATTTTTTTACATTTTCCGGACAATTAAATTCATTAGGTTTTGAATTTTTATACAGAAATGATAAAATTTGTTTATTTATTTGAGTAGGTTGAACTGAACTAGATAATGAATTTGGCAATTTATTATCTTTTAAATTTCCAATCCAGGTTAGCATTGTATGCTTTGTTGTATAGGCAACATTATATAAATCTGTATTATTTTCTCCATTATAAGATGTTCCTGTTTTACTCGCAATGGACAAATTAAGGTCATTTAGCCGCTTAGCAGTTCCTGTTTTTGCCACGTCTTTAAGCATATCAGTTAATAAAAAACAATCCTCTTCTTTAAAAATTCTTTGAGAAAAATCTTCATAACAATAAATTGATTTTCCATTTTCGTCTAAAATTTTATCTACAAAACACAAACCTTTGCTTATGCCTAAATTAGCGATTGTAGAGTAGGCAGATAATAAATCTATAACTTTTATTCCATTTTTTGTAGAGCCAAGTGCAAGGCTTAAATTCATATCGCTTTTGTCCAAAATAATGCCTAAGTTAGACAAAGTTTCGCTTGCTTTAGATATTCCAACATAATCCAAAGCTTTAACCGCAGGTATATTCAACGACCTTGCAACAGCATCTCTTACCGAAACATAACCATAAAATTGCCCATCTGCATTTTTTGGCGAATATCCATTAATATCTATTTTTTCATCTAATATTTGCGAAGAAGGACTTAATATATTGTGTATTATACAAGGCAAATACACTGCTAATGGTTTTAATGTAGATGCTGGCTGTCTATAAAGATTATGTAAATTATAATTGCTATTAGCATAGTATCCAATAACTTTGCCATCGTTATTTGCCACAATAGATAAACTATCTAAATTTTCATTGTCTGTGCTTTCTTGTAAAACCTCATTATTAGACGTTATTATGTTCTGTTGCAAATTATCATCTTTAAAGGTTACAATTTGAAGTTTTCTATTAATAAGTTCTCGTTCGCTAATGTTTAATAAACTGCAAGCCTCTAAAATCGCTTCACGCTCATAACTATAATCATATTCATCTTTAGTTAAAATAATTGGAGATTTTACTACATTTTCATATTCATCTTTTGTTATATGCTTAGCATTGTATAAAGCTTTTGCAACTAAATTTCTTCTTTCAATAGCATTATTGTAATTTTTTAAAGGGGAGTAATAGGAAGGAGATTTTATAATTCCTGCTAAACAACAAACTTCGTTAAGAGTTAAATCTTTTGCCGATTTATTGAAATAAGTTTTGCTTGCATTTTCTATTCCATAAGCATTCGAGCCAAAATATATTGTGTTTAAATACATTTCTAAAATTTCATCTTTACTAAATTTTTTCTCCATTTTAACGGATAATATAATTTCTTTTATTTTTCTTGAAAAAGTTTTTTCGTTCGATAAAAGTGCATTTTTTACTAATTGTTGACTTATTGTAGACGCTCCCTGAGATTTTGAATGTGATGTTAAATTAACAAATCCTGCTTTTACAATTCTTTTTAAATCGAACCCATTATGAGAATAAAATCGTTTATCTTCTGTATCTATAAAAGCATTTAAAACATAATCTGGCAGACTATCTATTTCTATTATAGAACGATTTGAATTATATAATGTGCTATCTGTCATTGAAGCAGAATAGACCTTAATTCCATTGTTTACGCTTGTAAGTTTGTTAATATCTAATTTATAGGAATTGAATAAAAAAACAATGTAACCTCCAAAAGATAAAAATAAACCTGCTGTTATAATGCACAATATCAGCAAAATCTTTTTTATTTTTTTAGATTGTTTCTTTTCCATTAGCGTTATTATTTGCAAAAATAGGCATTTAATAAGTAAATTTGTTAAAATCAGTTGAAAAATAGTTAAAATTATTGTATAATCATAGTTATGAATAGTTACGAAGGCAAATCTTTTAATGTTATAACTTATGGCTGCCAAATGAATGTGCATGAATCGGAAAAAATTCGTGGTATTTTGGCTTCTTTGGGCATGCTTGAAATTGATGACGCAGAAAAAGCCGATGTAGTTGTTTTTAACACTTGTTGCATAAGGGAAGGTGCAGAAGATAGAGCCTACAACAACATTATGGCATTGCGAAATTCTAAAAAATTAAATCCTAACAAAGTATTAGTTATGTGTGGTTGCATGCCACAACAAAAAAATGGAAAATACAATCTTAAAGAAAAATTACCTTTTGTTGATATTATTATAGGAACATATAACATTAATCAATTAGCGCAATATCTTTTAATGTTTGCAGTAAAACATAAGCAAATAATAGAAATTGTTAATAGAGCAACAGGAAATATGGATAGCGGCTATTGCATTAGAGATGATAAAATAAATGCCTATGTTAATATAATTTATGGCTGCAACAAATTTTGTACATATTGCATTGTGCCTTATGTTCGTGGGCGAGAAATAAGTCGTCCTATGGCAGATATTTATAATGAAGTAAAAAATTTAGTGCAAAATGAAGGGTATAAATACATAACACTTTTAGGCCAAAATGTTAATTCGTATGGCAAAGATTTAAAGGAACAAACCACTTTTGCCGAACTATTAACTGAACTTTGCCAAATAGAAGGCGATTTTAAAATAAAATTTATGACTTCGCACCCAATGGATTTTGGCGATGATTTAATTAAAGTTATGAAAAAAGAAAACAAGGTTGCAAAGGCACTTCATTTGCCGGTTCAATCTGGCAGCAGCAGAATTTTGGCAAAAATGAATAGGCACTATGACATAAAACATTATATGAGCATTATAAAAAAGGTTAAGCATGCAATTCCTAACATTTCGCTTTCAACTGACATTATAGTAGGCTTTCCAGGTGAAACTGAAAAGGATTTTAACAAAACCTTAAAATTATTAAAAAAAGTTAAATATGACCAAGTTTTTGCATTTATGTATTCAAAACGAACAGGCACGCCTGCTGCCGAATTTGAAGAACAAATTGACGAAAAAGAAAAGAATTTAAGAGTTAATAAATTGTTACGCTTGCAAAAAATAATTCAAAAGGAACAAACCAAAAAATTTTTTAAAAAGACTTTCGATTGTCTAATTCAACAGATAAATGGGGTGGCGGTTGGTATAACTGACGGCGGAAAAGAAATTTACATTCCTAACTATAAGTTTGTAAATCAAAATTATTTTGCAAAAGTTAAGGTGGAAGAAATTAGAAATCATAAGTTATCAGGAGTTATTAATGAAAGATAATGAAGATTTATCGCCTGCGTTAAAACAATATTTAGCAGTAAAGCAACAATATCCCGATTGCATACTTTTTTTTCGCATGGGAGACTTTTATGAGATGTTTTTCGAAGACGCCGAGCTTGTAAGTAAAGAACTAGACCTTATTTTAACAGGTAAAAGTTGCGGACTAGAAGAACGCGCACCTATGTGTGGCATTCCATATCATGCTTACGAACCTTACGCTCAAAAACTTATAGAAAAAGGGTATAAAATTGCTATTTGTGAACAAACTGACAAAATTGTAAACAAAATTGTCCAACGTGAAGTTATACGAGTTATAACTCCAGGAACAGTTATCGATACATTGATGTTAAACGAAGGTTTAAACACCTTTATAATGTGTATTTATAAGTTTAAAGACACAATATCTTATGTATATGGAGATTTATCAACCGGCGAATTAACCGTTGCAGAATATAGTGGGACAAATTTTTTAACATACATTACCGACCAAATTGTTCGAGTTAACCCTGCTGAAATAATATGTAACACTGAAATGAAAGAACTTTCTAAACAATTGCCATTTGCAAAAAACAAAGAAGAATATAAATTTACACAATATTACGAATGGGCGTTTAGTTATTCTAATGCTGAAAAAATGATTTTAAAACAATTTAATTTATCTTCTTTAAAGGGATTTGATTTTTCATCTAAACCATGCGTTATTGCAATAGGTGCATTGCTTCAATACTATTACGAAACTCAAAAACGAGATTTAAAACATTTAAGAATGCCACGTTTACTACAAGATAACCAATTTATGTATGTAGATACAAATACAAGGCGAAATTTAGAAATTGAACAGACAATGCGAGATGGTGGTAAAGTTGGCAGTTTGCTTTGGGTGTTTGATAACACCTTAACAAATGGCGGCTCAAGATTAATTCGTAGTTGGATAAGGCAACCACTACAAAATAAAGAGAAAATAAATGAAAGATTAGATATGGTTGAATGTTTTGTTAACAATGCTTTTTTAAGGGATAGTTTAAAACCTTATTTAAGTAATGTGCAAGATATTGAGCGGTTAGTAGGTAAAATTTCTTATGGCAACATCATGCCAAAAGAATGTTTAGCACTTTCAAATTCAATTTCACAAACACCTTATATAAAACAAATTTTAGTTCAATCAGGCAATGAAAAATTGATAGAATTATCTAAAAAATTAGTAGATACTTCCGCAATTGAAAATTTAATAAATTCTACCATATCGGAAAAAGCTCCTGCCGTTTTAAAAGATGGAAATTATATAAAAGATGGGTTTAATTCGCAATTAGATAGATATAGAAACATTAAGGATGCCACAGAAAAAGAACTAGCGGTCATTCAACAACGAGAAAGAGAAACCACCAATATAAAAAATTTAAAAATAGGTTATAATCGTGTTTTTGGCTATTACATAGAAATTAATAAACAATATAGCGAACTTGTGCCGTTTAATTACATAAGAAAACAAACAATTTCAAATAATGAGCGCTATGTAACCGAAGAATTAAAAAAATTAGAAGAAGATATTTTATCAAGCCATGAAAATGCCATAAAATTAGAAGAAGAAATATATTCTAATTTGAAAAAACAATTAATAGAAAATACAATTGTTTTACAAGACATTGCAATAACTTTGTCAACAATCGACTGTATTTATTCACTTGCCACTGTTGCAGTTGCCAACAATTATGTTCGCCCAACAATAACAGATGGTAAAGAAATTGATATTAAAGATGGCAGGCATCCTGTTGTTGAAAAGATGTTAAAAGCAGAAAATTTTATTCCAAATGATTGCACATTAAATGATGGCGACCAACGAACAATAATTTTAACAGGACCTAACATGGCGGGCAAATCAACCTATATGAGGCAAGTAGCATTGATAACATATTTAGCACATGTAGGAAGTTTTGTGCCGGCTTCATCTGCCAATATTTGTTTGGTTGATAGAATTTTTACTAGAATTGGGGCAAGCGATGATTTGGCTGTTGGTCAATCTACATTTATGGTTGAAATGATTGAAGTAGCCAACATTCTAAATTATTGCACTAATAATAGTTTAATTATTTTAGACGAAGTAGGTAGAGGTACATCTACTTTTGACGGCTTATCTATCGCTTGGGCAGTTGTTGAATTTTTATCTAAAAAATTAAAAGCAAAAACGCTTTTTGCCACACATTATCACGAATTAATGCAAATGGAAGGTCAGTATAGCGGCGTTAAAAATTTTTGCATTTCTATTAAAGAAATTGGCGGAAAACTTGTGTTTTTACGCAAAATTATGCGTGGCGGTGCTACCAAGAGTTACGGAATTGAAGTTGCAAGTTTAGCAGGGCTTCCAAATGAAATAATTAGTAGGGCAAAAGAATTAATTGTAGAATTTGAAAATGAAAAAAGCATAAATTCATCTAGTTTACCGCAAAGAGAAAGTGAAATTATAAATATATTAAAAGAATTAGATATTAATACATTATCTCCGTTAACGGCTTTTGAAACGCTTGCACATTTAATTGATATTGTAAAATAGGAGAAAAACATGGCAATTAATATATTAGATAGTTTAATAATAAATCGCATTTCAGCCGGAGAAGTGGTTGAAAGCCCATTTTCAATTGTAAAAGAATTGATAGATAATTCGCTAGATGCTGGTGCAACCAATATATATGTAGAAATAAAAAATGGCGGAATTGACCAAATAATTGTTAAAGACAATGGAAAAGGCATAGCAGAAGAAGATATAATTAAAGCTTTTTTACCTCATGCTACAAGCAAAATTAAAAATATAGAAGATTTAGATTCTATTGCTACATTAGGTTTTAGGGGCGAAGCATTAGCTAGTATATCTAATGTAACTCAAACCACATTAATTTCAAAAACCAACCAAGCGGATTTTGCTTTTAAATTAGAAGTTAATGGTGGCAAATTTGGTGATGTCGAACCAACATCTTTAGATTGCGGAACTAAAATTGAAGTAAATAATCTATTTTTTAACATACCAGCAAGGCGAAAATTTTTAAAAAAACCTAAACAAGAAGAAAATCAAATAACTAATATTATATCAAGATATATTTTAGCCAATCCTTCTATAAGTTTTAAATATGTTGTAGATAATAACGTAATTTATCAAACTACAGGCAAAACTTTGCAAGATGCTATTTATTGTGTATATGGCAATGACATTACACAAAATACAATGTATATTAAAAAAGAAACAGGTAATTTAAAATTAGAAGGCTACATATCTAAAATTGGTTTTTCAAAGCCAAACACAACTTATCAAACACTAATTATTAATGGAAGATACGTTATAGATGAAATTGTTTCAAAAGCAGTATATATGGCTTTTGAGGAATATTTAATGACAAGGCAATTTCCTTTTTATGTTTTAAACCTAACAATGCCAAACGTTGACATTGATGTTAACGTTCATCCAAGCAAAATGAATGTTAAATTTGCCAATCCAAGCAAAATTTACGATTTAGTTTACACGGCTTGCCGTTCAGCAATTTATAATTCAATAAGTCCAAAAACCGAACATAAAATCGAATATATAGAAGAAAATAATAATAACAATACTTCATTTAGTATAATTAAAACAGATATCAACTCACTTAAAGAAATTGAAATAGAGCCAAATGTTAAATTTAACTCTAACTCAAATGTGGTTTTACGTCAAACGGCGTACTCGCCTATAACGTTTTTTGATTTAAAACAAAATGATTTAAATTCTTCAACTAATTCAGTTTCAACACAAGAAAATGAAGAATTTGCAACTGATTTTAACAAATCAGATTTAAATTTAAACGAAACACAAAACAATGCTAATGAATTAAAATCTAACACAAATTCTAACTTAACACCTTATAAAGATGTTTCTAACTTTGTAGATTTCAAAATTATTGGCGAATTATTTAATGAATTTTTAGTATTAGAGAAGGGCAATAATTTAATACTTTTAGATTTCCATGCTGGGCATGAAAGATTAAATTATGATAAATTTACAAATATGGTTAATTCAAGAAATATTGTTATACAACAATTGTTAGTTCCTTATATTCAAGATGTAAATAAAATAGAATTGGACTTTATTTTAGAACTAAAACCTAAATTGTTAGAGTTAGGTTTTGAAATTGACCAATTTGGAGAAAATAAAATAATCATTCAATCCATTCCTATGCAACTTAAAGATATTAATTTAAAAGAATTTGTAGATGACCTTCTTCACGATATGAAAAATTTGCGACCAAAAATGAATAATGAAATTAAACATTATTTAATGCAAAAAGCATGCAAAAGCAGTGTAAAAAGTGGCATGAAATTAACCGAATTAGAAATAAAAGAATTGCTAAAAAATTTAGATGAAAATAATCCTGTTTTATTATGTCCTCATGGCAGACCGGTAATAACAGTTATTTCTCGTTCACAAATAGAAAAGTGGTTTAAGCGTTTAGTATGAACAAAATTTTAATAATTACAGGTTTAACTTGCAGTGGAAAGTCGTCATTAGCAATAAAAATTGCAAAAAAATATAATGGCGAAATTATTTCTGCGGATAGCGTTCAAATTTATAAAGGGCTAGATATAGGCAGTGCAAAAATAGACAAAAAAACTCAAAATCAAGTTAAGCATTACTTAATTGACATCAAAAATGCCAACGAAACCTATAATGTTGGCGAATTTATTAATGATTGTAAATCTTCAATAAATTTAATAATTTCAAAAGGTAAACTGCCTATTATCGTTGGAGGTACAGGCCTATACATTAAAGCGTTACTTGAAGGTTATTCTTTAGGCGAAACAAAATCTAATTTAGATTTTAGAAATGAAATGCTAGAAAAATGTAACAAATATGGCAATAAATATGTTTGGGAAATCCTTAACAAAATTAACCCAGAAAAAGCGGCTACCGTTCATTTTAACAATATTAAACGCGTTATTAGGTATTTAGAAATAGAAAAGTTTGGAAAACCAATTGCTAAAACTAAATCAATTTTGTCTGATTTTAAAACCTTAACAATTGGGCTTATTGAAGATAGAGATATAATTTATTCAAAAATCAACTCAAGAGTTGATGAAATGATTAGTCAGGGTTTGCAAACTGAAGTTAAAAATCTTATTAAAAATGGAATTACAAGCAATTGTCAGTCTATGCAAGCAATAGGGTATAAGGAATGGTTCAGTTTTTTTGATGGCAAAATTGATTTAAACACTACAATTGAACTAATAAAGCAGCATACTAGAAACTATTGCAAACGACAACTTACTTTTTTAAAAACAATAAATAATATAAAACTATGCAACTTTGAAGATGCCGAAAAACAAATTAAGGAGTTTTTATGTTAACAATTGAAAAAAAGTTACAAACATTTATAGAACAATGCGAAAACGAACTTAACCAAAAATTTAAAGAAATTGATAATATTGAATTAATTAATCAATTAAAAGTGTTAAATGCTTTTAATGAAAATAATGTTCAATCAAATCATTTTATTGGCAGCACAGGTTACGGACATAATGATATTGGTAAAGAGAAATTATGCCAAGTTTTTGCAAGCATTTTTCACACAGAAACGGCTTTTGTTACTCCGTTAATTAGTTGCGGAACAGAAGCCATAAGCCAAACTTTGTTAGGATTGTTAAGACCTAATGACACCATGCTTTGTATTTCAGGCAGCCCATATGATACTTTGCATAAGGTTATTTTTGGAGAAAAGGGTAAAGATATAGGCTCGTTAAAGGACTACAATATTAACTATGAAGAAGTAGCCTTACTTAATGGAGAATTTGATACAAATTCCATTGTAAATGCCATAGAAACTTTAAAACCTAAAATAATATATATACAACGTTCTAGAGGTTATAGTTTTAGAAACGCAATCACTATAAAGCAAATTGCTGAAATTATTATAAGTATAAAATTGCATACAAATGCACCTATTATTGTTGATAATTGCTACGGAGAATTTACTGAAATCGATGAGCCTACCGATGTAGGAGCAGATATTGTTGTAGGGTCTTTGCTTAAAAATATAGGTGGGGGAATAGCCTCGACAGGCGGTTATATTGCAGGTAAAAAAGAATTAATTGAAAAAATAGTCTATAAAATTATGAGTCCGGCACTTTCAAGCGATAACGGTTCCTTTTCGCTAGGCTATAAGGAATTTTTTGAAGGAGTATTTATTTCACCACACATTGTTGCACAAGCAAAAAAAGTTGCCATATTAACTAGTGTTGCATTAACAAAATTAGGCTACAAAACAATTCCTTCCATTAACGATACAATTTCAGACATTGTTTGCAGCATACAATTCAACGATAAAGAAAAACTATTAAAATTTACAAATGCAATACAGCAGGCAAGTGCAGTTGACAGCAATTCCATTATCGAAGCAGGGGAGATGGATGGTTATGAAGATAAAATTGTTATGGCAAGTGGAAGTTTTAACCAGGGCAGCAGTATTGAACTAAGTTGTGACGGACCTATGAGAGAACCTTTTGTGGCATATTTACAAGGTTCGCTAAGTTATGCTCACGGAAAGTTAGGGTTAATGAATGCCATAAAATCCATTATAAATAAAGATATTTAAAAAAAGCTGAAATTTAATTTCAGTTTTTTTACGCAAAGATTTTAAAAAGAATTAAATTCTGTGTGTTTTTACGCAAAGATATGATTTTACATTTAAATCATTTTAAAAACCTTAAAACAAATTAAAAATGTTCTAAATTGGTCAAATCGTTATAAATAAGAAAGTGGGGTAGATAAAAACTGTAAACTACACATGCAGAAAACATGACCTTATCAGCATTATTTTAAACTAACATTCTAAAATACAAACTCTGTTTATCCCTTTTTCCTATCTATTTTTTATATTTCTATTTAGGTAAAAGCGGTAAGTATAAACCTAAAACTAGAGTAATACGAATGTGGAAAAAGGCAGGGTAATGCACAGACGTCTAGACATATCTTTGCGTAAAAGCCTTCTTTTACGCAAAGATTAACCATTTTATATGTGGAAAACACGGTTTTTGTCCACCTTTATAAATTAAAATCCATTTTAGACCTTATAAGGTCAAAATTTTAAGCAACTTATAAATTTGAATTTATTAGTGATATTTCGGTTCGTATTAAATATGCTAAACTTTTAGTTTCATTTTGAATGACGGATTGGTCATCTTGTAATTTTCCAATTTGTCTAGATGCAGATTTACATCTATAACCTAGTTATAATTTATTCTAATTACAATTTATTATTATGTAAAATATTGGTTAATATAGTAATAATTTATCATATAATATCAAAAAACAAATAATTATCATCTTTGCGTAAAAACTTTATCATAATCAGCAAAACATCTATCTTTGCGTAAAAAACCTTATATTATAATTTAAAAAAATAGCCTAATTATTTATAGGCTATTTTATAACTTTTGTATTTCCCATGTATGGCCATAAAACTTTAGGAATTGTAACACTTCCATCTGCTTGCAAATGATTTTCTATAAATGCTATTAACATTCTTGGCGGTGCTACCACTGTATTGTTTAATGTATGAGCAAATACATTACCCTTCTCTGTTTTGTATCTTATGCCTAATCTTCTAGCTTGAGCGTCAGTTAAATTACTGCAAGAACCAACCTCGAAATACTTTTTTTGCCTTGGACTCCAAGCTTCAACATCTAAACTTTTATATTTTAAATCTGCTAAATCTCCCGAACAACAAACTAAAGTTCTAACCGGAATTTCCATAGATACAAATAATTCAACTGTATAATTCCACATTTTTTCATACCATTGTTCGCTTTCTTCTGGTTTACAAATTACAACCATTTCCTGCTTTTCAAATTGATGAATACGATAAATTCCCCTTTCTTCAAGCCCATGAGAACCTTTTTCTTTCCTAAAACAAGGGCTATAAGAAGTTAATGTTATTGGTAATTTATCTTCTGGAATAATTGTATCTTGATATCTTCCAATCATTGAATGTTCGCTTGTGCCAATTAAATAAAGGTCTTCCCCCTCTATTTTATACATCATATTGCCCATTTCTTCAAAACTCATAACGCCTTGAACAACGCTACCATGTATCATATAAGGAGGAATTACATAGGTAAAACCTTTATTAATCATAAAATCTCTAGCGTAAGAAAGTATGGCACTATGAAGTCTAGCAATATCGCCTGTTAAATAATAAAAACCCTGACCAGATGTTTTTCTAGCACTATCAACATCTAAACCATTTAATTTTTCTAAAATTTCTGCATGATAAGGAATTTCAAAATCTGGCACTTTAGCTTCTAAAAAAGTTTGTGCCTGAACATTTTTACTATCATCTTCTCCAATTGGAACATCATCTGCAATAATATTAGGAATTGACATCATATCTTGCTTAATTTTAGCTTCAATTTCAGCGGTTTCTTTTTCAATTGTTGCAATTCTTTCATTATTTTTAACAACTTCCTGTTTAATTTTTTCAGCCTCATCTTTTTTGCCAGATTTCATTAATATTCCAATTTGACTAGAAAAATTATTTCGCTTAGACCTTAACAAATCACCTTCTTGTTTTAAAATACGCACTTTTTTATCTAAATTTAGCACTTCATCAACAAGTGGCAATTTATGATTTTGAAATTTTTTCTTTATATTTTCCTTAACTTTTTCAGGATTTGTCCTTATTAAATTAATATCTATCACTTAAAATATCTCCTTATTTAACTTTTATATATTAACAAAATTATAATTCCAAGTCAATAATATTTAAAAAATAAGTAAAATTGTTTGTTTTTTTACGCAAAGATATTGTATAATCATATTAATAAAATTATATGGAGATTTTATGACAAATAATTATTATTTAGATAGAAACAGAAATAATATGAAAAAATTAAACGAAATGTTAACAAATCTTCCTGCATTTTGTAGCATTTTCTTTATAGGCACACAAGATACAACTACCCCATTAACAAGAATTAATTATGCAATAGACCTTAAAACTTTTTTTAACTATTTAACAACTTACGAAACAGAATTTTTAAACAAACCAATAAAAGATATAACTTTAACTGATATAGATAGCATTACCTCTCAAACAATTGAAAGATATTTAGCATATCTTTCTTATTACGACAAAGAAAATGGTGTTGTTTTAACAAATGGTGAACGTGGAAAATTAAGAAAATTATCTAGTTTACGTGCATTTTTTAAATATTTTTTCAATAAGGATATGTTAAAATCCAATGTTGCAAGCAAGGTAAAATCTCCAAAACTGCATGAAAAGCCAATAATTCGTTTAGAGCCGCAAGAAACTCAGGAATTAATGTATTATTGTGAAACATTAAATGGATTTTCAAATCATCAAAAAAAATATAACGAAAAATTTAAAATTAGAGATAATGCAATATTATCGTTATTTTTAACAACCGGCATTCGTGTTAGCGAATGCGTAGGATTGAATGTTGATGATTTTAATTTTAGCCTTAATTCTTTTAGAGTTACGCGAAAAGGTGGCAACCAAGTTATTTTATATTTTGGCGAAGAAACATCAAAAATTTTACAAGATTATTTAAAATATAGAGAAACTTTAAACATTCCAAAAGAAGAAAAATCTATGTTTTTATCAAGTCAAAACAAGCGTATGATGGTTAGAACAATGGAATATTTAGTAAAAAAATATGCAAAAGTTGCCACCCCACTTAAAAACATTACTCCTCATAAACTTCGCTCTACTTACGGAACAAACCTTTATAATCAAACAAAAGATATTTATATTGTCGCTGAAGTTTTAGGCCATAAAGACGTTAATACCACTAAAAAGCATTACGCCGCTATTAGTGACGATGTTAGGAAATCTGTTGCAGGCATGGTTAAATTAAAAGACAATTAGTCAATATCATGTGTATTTTGTATGTATAATACCCTTAATAATGTATATTACATAATAATCTTTAATTTAATTGATTAAAAGAATTTGCAAAACATAAAAAATCATCAATTTTATTGCCTCTTATTAATTTTAAAAATTTTTATATTTATCGAACATTTGTTTGACAAGTGTTCTATTTTTTGCTAAAATTCTTTTAATCAATAAAAAGGAGATGTTTATGGACAAAACACAAGATGTTTATAATTTTATAACTAGCCATTACGAAAAAAATGGATACTCCCCTTCTGTTCGGGAAATTTGCAATTATTTTAACTTTAAATCACCTTCAACAGGCAAATATTACATAGATAAATTAGAAAAACAAGGAAGAATTTCTAGAAACGGAATTAAAAGCAGAGCCATTGAATTAACCGATAAACCCAATTCTAACATAACAATACCTGTTGTTGGTGAAATTGCTGCTGGTCAACCTATTTTGGCTGAACAAAACATCACTGATAAATTAATTGTTTCTGAAAATTTATTTTCAGGTAGTAATCTTTTCATTTTAAAAGTTAAAGGCGATAGTATGGTGAATGTTGGCATTTATAATGGCGATTATGTAGTTATATCTAAACAATCTGTTGCAAATAACGGAGAAATTGTTGCTTGCTTAATTGATAATGAAGCCACTGTAAAACGATTTTATAGAGAAAATGGCTTTTTTAGGTTACAGCCTGAAAATTCATTTATGAAACCAATTTATACCAATCAACTAGAAATTTTAGGTAAAGTTGTTGGTTTAATAAGAAATGCAATTTAATTGTGTTAATTTTTGTTTGTATAAAATTTTGTTTTTCTATTGACTAATAATTAATTATTAATTATAATATAAATATATCTTGTGCTTGATTATGAAAATTATGTTAAAAAAGGGGTTTTATGAAAACAACCGATTTAATTCCGCTTATTCTTTATGAATTGGCCGAAGGCGATAAATATGGTTTTGAATTGAGCAAATCAATTGAAACTTTATCCAACGGCAAAATAATAATTAAACAAGCAACACTTTACACTATTTTAAAAAAACTAGAAAAATCTAAATTTATTTCATCTTATTGGCAAGATAGTGAAATTGGAGGAAGACGCCATTATTACAAATTAACTCAAAATGGCAATTTACAACTTTCAACCATGCCAAGAATAGAAATTGTGCTTGAAAATATCTTACAAAATTCTAATCTAAACGATGAAGAAGATGATTTTTCTAACCATTTAGATAATTCTAAGCCAAACACTACAGAAAACTTACCTACTAACAATTCACTTAACCCCTACTCTATTAACCAAGAAAAAAGTAAAGAAACACAAAGCGAAAATAAGCAACAATCAATTATGGATTTGTTGGTGAATGATGAAAGCAACAAAAATGATGACACTAAAAAAGGCGAACAATCTTTAAAAGAAGATATTATTCCAACAACCGAAATTTTTAAGTCTAAAGAAATTGACAATTTAACAGAAAATGAAATTAATATATCTAATTTAGACCTTTTAAGAAATGAAAATGAAGTAAATTCCGAACAATTTGCCACAAACCAAAATGTAACTAAATTTATTGAAACTCAACCTCTTACAACGTACAATAACTTTGTTGAACAGCCTAAATCAAAACAAAAAAATGATTATTTAGAACCCCAAACACCCAAAATTGATAATGGTGAAATTAAATTTGTTGATTATGTAAATTTTAAACAAGACCCTAGTTATATAAAATCCAACATCGTAACCAAAAGAATGCTGTTAAAAATTTTATCTTCAACCACATATTTAATGTTGGCTTTAATTATAAGTGCAATTGTAACAAATTTTACAGGAACAAGTATACTATATTACATATTTTTAATTGTAGGAATTATTATAGCCATTTTCTATCCTATTATTTATCTTTTAAATTATGAAAAATTTAGATTAAAATGTAAAACGAACGGATTTAAATCCGATTTAAAAAAACATTTAATTATAAGTATTTCTTCCTTTCTTTTAATCTTTGTTTCATTAATTATAATAAACTTAAGTTTAGGCAAAAATTCTATAACAAAACTCTTTGAATTTAATAATTTTGCTAATTTGTATGCACCTGTATTAATTTCATCTTTTGTTATTGCCGACTTATTATTTAACATCATTTTCACAACGAAGATATTAAAAAAAATAAAAAATTAGGAGCTTTATGAAACCTGTTTTAACTGTTAGTAATTTAACAAAAATTTATGGCAATAGAAAAGTTGTAAATAATGTATCCTTTTCCCTTTTTGAAGGACAAATTTTTGGTTTTGTTGGTCCAAATGGTGCTGGTAAATCCACAACCATTCGTATGATTACAGGCTTAACTCCAATAACAAATGGTTCTATAAGAATATGCGGTTATAGTGTTACTCGTAACTTTACACACGCTATTTCTAATGTAGGTGCAGTGGTAGAAATGCCTCAGTTATATTCTTATCTTTCAGGTTTAAAAAACCTAAAACTTTTTGCTTCGTTTTATGGAAAAACTGCACAAAGACGAATTAATGATGTTGTTAAACTTGTAGGCATGGAAAATAGAATAAAAGATAAAGTTTCAACCTACTCTCTTGGCATGAAACAAAGGTTAGGAATTGCTCAAGCATTATTAAACAAACCTAAATTGCTAATATTAGACGAACCAACAAATGGATTGGACCCTAATGGAATTGTGGAAATGAGGAATATTTTGCGAGCATTAGCAAACAAAGAAAAAATTTCTATAATTATTTCTAGCCATAACCTTGCAGAACTAGAACATACATGCGATGTTATTGGACTAATAAACAATGGCAAATTAATTGAATATCAAACAATGGAACAAATCAATAAAATGATTGAATCTCGCCAACGAATTCAATTTATGTGTAATTACCCTAATTATGCCGCAATGCTAGTGAAGAAAAAATACGGCCTACCAAGCAAAGTTATAGGAAATTCTATTTTGCTTCCACTAAAAGAAGCCAACATTGCCTCAGTAGTTTCTTATTTAACATTTAAAAAGATTAAAATTTACAGCATTAAGAAAATTCAAAAATCGTTGGAAGAATTGTATTTTGAATTGCTTAACAATTCTCGCCCTTCTTCAAGTATTTTATAGGAGTGTTTATGTTTAAAGTTATTGCATCTGAAATTAAAAAGATTTTGTCCAAACCTGGCATTTATTGTTTGGCTGTTTTTCTTGCCATAATTTTGGTTTTAGGTGTTTTTATTTACGAGCCAACTGTGTATAAATCAACAGGAATGGAATATAAAAGTGAAATTCAAGATATTCATTTACTTTTTGAAGGTAGTGGCGAAAACTCAGGCAAAAAATATGAAAGTGATAAACTTATTGAAAATGCTTTTAAACAAATAACCTCTTACTCTTACATTACAAATGAAAATGAATCCATTTCTTACAAGGACTATATTTTATCTTTAAAACAAGAAGCAGATAAAGCTCTTAAAGACTATCAAGGCTGCCAATTAGATTCAAACTTCCCTAATGTAGAGAAAATCCGTTCTAACCTTGTTAAAAGTTTAGAAAATTTAAGAACAGCTGTTTTATCTCAATCTGTTCCACTAGGAAATAATAAAATTTTTGTTGTTTTAACAACAGAAAAAAATTTAAATAATTTTGAAGATAACATAAACTCTGCAATTGATTTTTTAAAAACCAATGTTGAACAATATCAAATTGCAGATAAGTGCAAAGTATATGAAGATAATGAAAAAAAGCAAATTGAACTTGCTTTAAATAATTTTATTTACCCAACATTATCAAAAGAAATTATTAAAGATTTAAGTGTTAATGAAAAAGGTACTAGATATTACGATGTTCAATCTCGCTTACAAGAAACTTACAAACAAATTTTAACTGTTTTTGATGAGGCGGGAACAAATCCTACTGTTACACAAATAAAAGAACTTAATTCATTATGCAACAAATATATTAGCATTGCCAACACTTATTCTAAATTAGTAAATTATCAACTTGTAACAAATGCCTTTTCATTTGTTTCAACTAGCAAACAAATGAATATTAAATATTTGGATAAAGAAGATGAATTTAATTCTAAAACAAGCCTTATTAGATATAAATATATGTTCGATAAAGGTTTAACTGAAAACGATTTTGCTAGGCCATTAACAATTGGAACAACTTCAAATAACGAAACAAATGCTTATGACTATTCTTACTTTGTGTTACGATTATTCTCATTCGTTATTATTGCCTACGCAATTATGAGTGCATGCCACACAATAGCTGGAGAAATTAAGGAAGGTTCTATGAGATATCTTGCCATTCGCCCTGTTTCTAGAACTACCCTTATATTTGGTAAACTGTTTGCTATATTAATAATGTCATCAATAATGGCAATATTTAGCGCTGTTATATCGTTGTGTGTTGGAGCGGCCGTTTATGGAATTGACAGCTTAAAGATTTTAACAATATTCAATGGTTCAACCCCTATAACTATGCACCCTATTGTTATGATTTTGATTTTTATTTTCAGTTTAATTTTAGAAGTTACAGTTTATATTTCAATTGCCCTACTATTGTCTTGTTTGCTAAAATCAGATTTATTTGCTGTTACAATCATGTTACTACTTTACTTAATAAACATTTTAATGCCTGCATTTGTAAATAATCCAAATAGTTGGCTAGCATTCTATCCATTCTCGCATATATCATTCTACGCTTTATTTGGCAGTTCAGTTTTTGCAACAAACAGCAACTTCCTATTCTCAATTTTGAGTGCCAAAGTATTTACAAACACGGCTCTATGGCTAACATTAACAGTTTTGATTTCAATTATATTATTAATAAACATTATATCTTGTCAAATATTTAAAAGAAAAGAATTATAAAATTAAAACCACGATTAATTCGTGGTTTTTTTCATAAAGTGCTTTAATTTTTTAAAAAAAATTAATTTTATTTAAAATATACAAATTGAATAACCTAGTTTTTTGAATAAGTTTATTTTATTTTTTGAATTATGTTTTTAATTTATAAATTATATAAAAAAAGTAACGAAATTTTAAACAATTTAATTTTTGTGTTTTGAAATTTCCCCTGTCGCCAACTCATCACACCTATTGTTATATTTGTTGTCGGCATGACCTTTCACTTTAATCCATTTAATTTTATGTATTCTATTTAACTCTATCAATTGTTGCCACAACTCAACATTCTGCACTGGCTTTTTATTTGAAGATTTAAACCCATTCAATTGCCATTTATCTAACCAACCTTCTAGAAATGCGTTTACCAAATATGCACTATCACTATATAAATCAATTTCACAAGGCTCTTTAAGCATATTTAGTGCTTTAATTGCAGCGGTTAATTCCATTTGATTATTGGTTGTTTCAGGGTTAAATCCGCTAATTTCTTTCATCTTATCTTTATAAAAAAGCACTGCTCCCCAACCACCAGCACCAGGGTTTCCACTACATGCACCATCTGTGTAGATTGTAATTTTTTTCATTTAATTATTATAATAATTATGTAACTAATAAGTCAAGTTTTTGTATAATAAAATTAATTATAATTTATTAAAAAAAACCAACCTAAGTGTTCGGATTAGGTTGAATTTGGCAGGGGAGACGCGATTCGAACACGCAACCTACGGTTTTGGAGACCGCTACTCTACCATTGAGCCACTCCCCTATGCTCTCGTATTATAAAATAATTTATTGTATTTGTCAATAAATATAAAAAGATTTTGTTAATTTTATTAAATAATTAAAAAAATATTATTTAGAAAATCAAGAAATTAAAATTATTATCACAATAAAACAACATATTTTATTGTATTAAAAAATTATAATTAATAAACAAAAAAAGTTGCAAATTGCAACTCTTTTTGTTGTTGTTATTTTGCAGTGTCGCTAAAACGAGATTCACGAATAACATTAACTTTTATATGCCCTGGATATTCAAGTTTTGCTTCAATTTCTTTGGCTATATCGTGTGCCAAAACTTGTGCTTCGTCGTCGCTAATTTGCTCTGGTTTTACCATAACCCTAATTTCGCGCCCTGCTTGAATAGCGTAAGTTTTGTCAACTCCTTTAAAGCTATTAGCAATATTTTCAAGGTCTTGCAAACGTTTAATGTAATTTTCAATAGATTCCCTTCTTGCACCTGGCCTTGCACTAGAAATTGCATCGGCCGCTTGTACAATAACTGCTTCTAAGGTTTTAGGTTCAACATCATTATGATGTGCTTCAATACAATGAATTACTGCTTCACTTTCTTTATATTTTCTAGCAAGTTCAACACCAATTGATACGTGAGTTCCTTCTACTTCGTGGTCAACAGCCTTGCCCAAATCGTGCAATAAACCACCCCTTCGTGCAACCTTTTCATTTGCTCCAACTTCAGCGGCAAGCATGCCAGCAATATAGCACACTTCAAGCGAATGGTTTAAAACATTTTGACCATAACTTGTTCTATATTTTAATCGGCCTAACACTTTTACAATTTCTGGATGAATGTTATGAATATCAGCATCAAAACAAGCATTTTCACCTGCTTCTTTAATACTATCTTCAACATCTTTTTGAGCTTTTTGCACTAATTCTTCAATTCTAGTTGGATGAATTCTGCCATCTAAAATTAATTTTTCAAGTGCAATTCGAGCAATTTCTCGCCTAACGGGGTCAAACCCTGATAGTGTTATTGCCTCAGGAGTATCGTCAACAATAAAATCTACGCCTGTTGCGGCTTCTAACGCTCTAATGTTGCGACCTTCTCTACCAATAATTCTACCTTTCATTTCTTCACTAGGCAAAGTTACAACGCTTGTTGTTACTTCACTTGTGTTATCAACTGCACATTTTTGAATTGCAAGAGTTATAATGTTTTTAGCTTTTTTGTCCGCTTCTTCTTTTGCTTTATCTTCAATTTCTTTTGCTAATTTTACTGCGTCAATTTTAGCCTCTTCAGCATAGCGGTCAATTATAACTTGACGTGCTTCCTCTTGAGACATAGCACTAACCTTTTCAAGTTCTTTAACAATGCTTTGTTGCATTTCATCTAAAGCATTTTCTTTTGAATTCAATGCTTGAATTTGATTTTGAACACGCTGTTTAGCATTTTCCAACTCTTCATTTTTCTTTTCCAAACTAGATTCACGCTTATTTAAAAGTTCTTCCCTAGCATATAAACGTTCTTCATTACGCTTAGATTCTTCCCTGCGTTCTTTATTTTCTTGTTCAAAAGTTGATTTTAATAAATTAATTTCTTTATTTGTTTGTTCTACTTGTTCTTTTTTAATTTTTTCTGCCTGAGCGTAAGCATCTTCAAGAATTTGATTAGCTTTTGCTTTGTTTGATTTTGTTTTTTTATAAATTATTGTTGCATAAACGCCAATTCCAGCCCCTACACCTACAATTAAAGTAATAAAAGACAAAACGATAGCAACTGCTGTGCTTACACTACATAGCAAACTAACATTTGTTATGTTCATGTACACCTACCTTTCATGTTGCATTAACAATTAAGTGCAATATTAAAATAAAATATAACTATTATATATAGTTTAACATTAATTTGAAATGATAATATTCAAATTGCGTTAAATTGCCTCAAACAACACTTTAATTATAAATCAATTTGCTATATAAGTCAAGCATTAAAAGAAATTATTACAAAAAATTTTATGAATTAAATCATATAAGATATTTAGAGTATTATACATATAAAATACACAATATTTGGTTGTTAAAAATTTATAATTTAATAATTTCAATATTGTTAATTACATAATTTAAAAGATTTTGTAAATCAATTTTGCCCTCTTCTTTTTCAGCATCTGCTATTTTTGGCTTTATAATTGGATTTCTTGGCAAAAATACTGTGCAGCAATCCTCGTAAGGTAAAATACTAGTTTCGTAAGTGTTGATTTCTTTTGCAATGTTTATAATCTCTTCTTTATTAAAACTTATTAGTGGTCTCATAACAGGAAATTCTGCAACTGCGTTAGTTGTAATTAAACTTTCTATTGTTTGGCTTGCAACCTGCCCCAAACTTTCGCCTGTTATTATGGTTTTATATTTGTATTTTTTGCAAATTGCATTTGCTACCCTTATCATAGACCGCCTTAACAAATTTATAGCGTATTCAGTTGAACATTTAATATGAAATTCTTCTTGCAGTTTTGTCATGCTGCAAACATACATATATTTTGTTCCTATAAAAGTTTTAATTTTTTTTGCTAAACTAATAACTTTTTCTTTTGCCAATTTGCTTGTATATGGAAAACTATCAAAATGTAAAATGTCTTGCCTTAAACCTCTTTTTGCCATGCAAAAACCTGCAACCGGGCTATCTATTCCGCCGCTAAGCAAAAGCAGACCATCTCGGTTTTCACCTAAAGGCAAGCCTGAATAAGCATAAATTAGGTTTGTAAATATATAAGTTTTACCATTTTCTCTTATATCAACATTTATTATTGTTTCAGGATTATGAACATCAACTTTGGCTGTTTTGTTGTTATTTAAAATTATTTCTCCAAGTTCTGCGGCAAATTCGTTTGATTTAATAGGAAAAGACTTTTCGGCTCTATTTACACTGCATTTAAATGTTGTATCTACAACTAATTTTGCTACATAATGTTCAATTTCTTCAACAGACGAGTTTAATTCTACTGCTTTTGAAATGGAATGTATGCCAAAAACACATTTTAATTTTGATATAATTTCATCTTCTTCATTATAATCTCTAACTAAAAGCCTGTTTTGAATGTTCTCAACTTTACAGTTTATGCCGTGTAAAGTATCTCTAATATTATCATGTAAAAGTTTAGTAAAATATTTTTTATTTCCGCCTTTTAGATGAATTTCATTAAATCTAATTAAAATTACATTTGTCATTTGCTTATTTTCTCCTTATAATCTTTTGCAGCCTTAGATAATTCTTTGGCAAGATTAACACAATCTTCTTTTGTAATTTCACTGCCAAAACTTATTCTAACCGCCCCTGAAATATAATCTCTTGGAACAAAGTTTTGTAAAACTCTGTTAATTTTTGCTTTACTGTTACAAGCCGAGCCTGTGCCAATTATAAAGCCTTTTTCTTCAAGAATATGTTCAAGTGTTTCGCCTCGAGTGCCTTTAAAGCACAACGAAATGATATTATCCACGCATTTTTCATCTGAAACTAAAATATAATCCCCTTTTAAATTTGAGATAAAAGCTTGTTTATATAACGAATAATTTTTAAATGATAAATCTTTTAATGCTTGTTTGAAAGCCATTATTGCTGGAAAATTTTCAGTTCCAGAACGCATATTCATTTCTTGTCCGCCACCTAAAATAAGCGGTTTAAATTTATTTGGATTGGCAATATATAATCCCCCAATGCCTTTTGGTCCATTTATTTTATGTGCCGATATTGTATAATAATCTATGTTAAAATTTTTTAAATCAATGTTAATTTTGCCCAAAGCCTGAACGCCATCCGAATGAATTATTATATTTTTGTTATAACTTTTAATTAATTTTGAAATTGATGGAATATCATTAATTGCTCCGGTTTCGTTGCTCACATTAATAATTGAAACAAAAGCAACAGAATTGTCCAATTCTTGTTTTAAAGCATCTACATTAATGCTACCATTCTTGTTTAAAGGAATAAAAACAACATTATATCCTATTTCTTTTAAATGTTTGGCGGTTTCGTAAACTGAACTATGTTCTCCCGCCGAAATTAAATACTTTTTATCCTTTCTTGTAATGTTTGAATATAGCACAGCATTATTACTTTCGGTTGCTGAACCGGTAAATATAAAGGTAGCACCATCTTTTCCTTTTAATGTGTTTAAAAAAAACTGCCTCGCCTCTTCTATTTTAGATTTGACAGCAATTGCTTGTTCATATAAGGCACTAGGATTAAAAAACATTTCACTTGCCTTAACATATTCATTAAGTGATTTTGTGCTTATTTTTGTTGTTGATGCATTATCAAAATAAAACATTTATTTATTATAGCACATCTAATAAATTTAATCAATCAATTAAGGAATTAAATTAAGAGATTGACCTAAACTTCCTCCATTTAAGTAAACATCTGGAACTTTGCCAACAATAATACTTTCAGCTAACATAACCTGCACACTTGAATATACTTCATAAGATTTTACAGGCAATACAATGCTTACATGAGATTTTATATAAAAATATAAGGTATGTTTTGTCATATTTATACCAACTGAATCAAATTTACTTTCAAATTCACTACTTACTGCGCCTATTGGAACTAATTTTAAATTTATTTTAGGTCCTCTTCCAATAAAAAACGGCATTCCTGATAATGTTCCAACATTAATTTTAAGACCATCTTCTCCTAACGTATTCATTAAAAATTGAGCTTCTTTAACAATTTCACGAGAAATAGTGTTAATTTCGTATTGGTTGGCACTAAACGAAGAAATTTCACCATTAGAGTTATATGTTATATCTATAAGCGAATCATAATTAATTGAGCGGTTAATAACATTACTTACAGCTAAATTAACTGCTTTTTCCGTTAATGAACGAGTTTCGGCAGCACAATACGTTTTAATAACAGGGTTGATAACATTAAAAAAATAAAGCACAATTAAAAATGCAATAAAAAAGAAAAAGGCAAAAAAAGGTATTTTTCTTTTACTCCAATTCTTTTTCATATATTAATATATTATTACTTATTTTTAATAATTTAAAAAAGTCAAATTTCGGCAAATTTGTTTACAAACATGTTTATTAATTAAAAATTGTCAATGCCCACCCTTTTTTGTTTTGCTGCTAAAGATTAAGGCAAACAAAAATGACGCAAAAATTGCCATTGAAATTCCGCCCGCAGTTGCCGTTAATCCACCTGTAAAAATTCCTATTAAGCCATATTCTTTAGTTGCAGTAATTGCACCTCTTGCCAAACTTGCACCAAAACCAATAATTGGCACACTTGCCCCTGCTTTTGCAAATTCTTTAAATGGTGCATAAACATTAAACACTTCAAGCACCATGCCTATAATTAAAAACAAAACCAAAATTCTAGCTGTTGTTATTTTTGTGCGAATTACCAATATTTGCCCTAAAAAGCATATAAATCCGCCCACCAAAAAAGA
The DNA here is from genome assembly GCA_947627545.1 of uncultured Clostridia bacterium. Taxonomy (GTDB): domain Bacteria; phylum Bacillota; class Clostridia; order Christensenellales; family UBA1242; genus Onthoplasma. Next base: position 27,098 of record CANQWK010000013.1, read on the forward strand.
TATTACATAATCCCAAATGCTTATCATTTATTCTCCTTTTTCTTGTTATTTAATTTTGTAGTAACCACTTTTTGTTTTAATTCTTTATCTTTTAAATTATCGTTTTTTTCATTAATGTACTCTAATTCAACTGCATGAGCTATTCCTGGAATTGTATCGCCTTGTTGAGAAGTAGTTGTACTCATTAATGCACCGGTAGAAACTAGAAGTACACGTTTAAAATCTCCTTTTGCTAGCTTTTGTAAAATATAAGAGTTAAGCACACTAGCACTACAACCTGCACCACTTCCACCCATAAACACGCGTTCAGTTTTATCATATATCATGCAACCACAATCCGCATAATTTTTGCCTAAAACTAATTTTTGATGTTCCATTAAGTCAATTAGAATTTCACTTCCCAATTTACCAAGGTCGCCTGTAGCAATAAAATCATAATCTTTTGGTGAACGACCCATATTTTTTAAATGCTCACTAATTGTATCGCACGCGGCAGGAGCCATAGCGGCACCCATATTGTTGACATCCGCAATTCCAAAATCTGTTACTCTGCCAAATGTTGCTGCAACAACCCTTATTTTGCTTGGACTGTTAGATATTATGCTTGCTCCACCACCTGTAATTGTCCATTGAGATGTTGGTGGACGTTGATTACCTAATTCTAGTGGAAAACGATATTGCCTTTCCGCACTGCTAAAATGCGTACAAGTTCCTGCAACAACATTATTTGCCAGACCATTTTCAACAAATATGCTTGCAAGTGCTAATGATTCTGCCATTGTTGCACAAGCGGAATATAACCCAACAAAAGGAATTCCTAACTCCCTAGCAGTATAAGATGAACTTACAATTTGATTTAATAAATCTCCGCCAAAAAAGAAATCTATATCGCTTACTCTAAGCCCAGATTTATCAATTGCCCCAACAATAATATCTTGCAAAAGTTTGCGTTCGCTTTTTTCAAAAGTTTTTTCCTTTAATGTGTCATCTTTTAAAATGTAATCAAAATAGTTATGCAACGGTCCCTTTCCCTCTAATGGACCAACTATACTATAACCATTTAATAAATATGGTTTATTTTTAAATTTAATTGTTTGCATATTCACCTCTATATAAACAACCCTATAAAGCCGCATATAATTGAGCCTACAACACCACAAACAATAACAGGACCAGCAATTGTAAACATTTTTACGCATATTCCATATATAATGCCTTCCTTTTTGAACTCAATTGCAGGGCTTGAAATTGAATTTGAAAAACCGGTTATTGGAATAACCGAACCTGCTCCTCCCCAAGCTCCAACTACATCATAAATGCCAATTCCAGTGAAAAAACAAGTTAAAAAAATTATCGACATTAACATACAAGTGGTTACTTCACTTTCAGCCAAATTAGGAAAAAAATGACTATATAAATCAAAAAAACCTTGTCCTATTGCACAGATAATTCCGCCCACCAAAAATGCTTTAAATAATGACGGCCACGCTTTTGTTTTAGGTAATTTTGATTCCACATATAAATTATAATTAGTGTTTCTTTTTTCTTTATCCATAACAACTCCTTCTATGAATTGTTGACCAAAATTTATTTTTTAAAAAAGTTTTTTGCATTTTATTAATATTTTTTTTAATTTTACTCAAACTAAATTAACAAAGGGGGCTTTATGAAAAAACTATTAGCAGTTTTATCTGTTGTTGGTGTAGCTACATTAATAACCGGCTGCTCAGATGATATGAAAATTAACTCTAGCAACAACTATGTTAGAAATATTAATGATTTCAAAGAAAAAGTAGCAGCCTATTCTAACATTAACACCAACGAAAACACAAAAGTTATTTTAGGTAAATATAAACTTTCAACTAACATTGATAAAAATTTAGAACAAGATTTAAAAAATTCAAATAGAGTAAATGATAATAAAATTCCTAATCAAACAAACACAGACATTGAAAATGAAATTTCTAATAAATCTAATATTAGTGTTGACAATTCAAGTCAAACAAATAAAAAAACTGAAAATACTGAAAAATTAGAAAACGTTAATAATGAAATATCAACCGATTTTAACAATCCTTTAATTGAAAATGTAAATTTAAATAATATTGAACAAGAAAATAAAGTTAGTCCTATTCAAGAAGAAACATCTCAAAAAGCAGATGAAATTGCACCAATTGAAAAAGAGACCGCTAATCAGCAAATTTCAACGCTTTACTCTTTATCGGCAGATATAAATGATTGCTGTGAAGATTTTACAACTTTAAAACAAAACCTAACAAATGCTATAATTGAAACTCAAAATTTAATAGAAAAAGTTAATTCAAAAGAAATTGAATTAACAAATGAGCAAAAATTATTGATAATTGAACAATCTAAACAACTAAAAGATTTAGGTCGAAAATTATCATCTATTACAACAGAGTTATCTATAAGTTTAAGCGATATAAACAATTTAATGTTGAATAATGAAAATTTAGATAGCTTATCATTGAAATATTTAATAGTTTTAGATAACTTAGTGAATGGAAACGAAATGTTAGAAAATGGTTTACATTCGCTAAACCTTATAAATAATTTATTTAACACTACCACACCATTGCCACCAAATAATACAGGTAGAATTTTATATGGATTTAGGCGAAACAATGAAGAACCTATAATTAAAGATTATTTAATAGACCAAAATGGTAACATTACAGAAAATCAACAAAATCAAAGCGATAACAATGCTAATGAAAATGCAGATAATGAAAGCGAAGTTGCAAAAAGCACAAATAATACAAACGCCGCAAACGATACAAATAAAGAAAATAAAAAAAATATAGATACCATGCAAAACAGTAAACTAAACACTAATATTGATAGTTACAGAAATCATAATCAAAATATAGATAGTTTTTTTAACACAGCTTTGCTAGACAACGAATTTATGTATGGAAATGGTTATAACGCCTATGGTGCAGGTATGAACAATGGTCTAGGCAATGGCCTAATTTATGGCAATGCTATTAATGAAAATATGCCTTTAAACAACAATGCAATGAATTTGCCTAATAACAATCAATATAACAACTTTAATAACAGCACTACAAATTATGGTGTATTAAACAATGAAAATACTCAACAAAATGAAAATATAATTGAGCATCAAAAAACAAATAAATCTAAAAAATTTAAATTTAAAAACAACATTGACACTTATAAAGACGCCAACACTCCATCATTGACAACTCGTTTTGGTAAGGTTAAAAAATCAATTTCTAACTTTTTTAATAAATTTTCAAAAAAGACAGAAAATCAAATTCTAAACAAAATAGATAAATAAAAATTTTAATTTACTTTAATTTATAAATTTATTCCTTCTCTCAAATCGTTAAGCACTTTATTTTCTATTCTGCTAACTTGAACTTGGCTAACGCCAAGTTCTTTTGCTATTTCACTTTGTGTTTTGTCTAAATAATATCTCATTATAATTACTTGTTTTTCTCTTGCTGTTAAATTTTCTATCATTTCTCGTAAGGTCAATTTATCTACATATTTATCTATTGAAAAATTATCTGGCAATTTATCTAAAATAGTGCTAGTTTCATCATCTTCATTATATTTTTCATTTAAAGAAAGTGGACTTGTATTCGCTTCCATTGCAAAAACTATATCGCTTATTTCCATGTTAAACTCTTTTGAAAGTTTGTCTAACGATGGATTTTCACCAAATTTTTTGTTATATTCACTAATGTAATTTTTTATTAAAATAGCTCGGTGTTTTATGCTTCGCGATACTTTAACACTTCCATCATCACGCAAAAATCGTTTTATTTCACCCGCTATCATAGGCACGGCATAAGTTGTAAATTTTACATTAAAGCTTGCATCAAAATTGTTAATTGCCTTAACAAAGCCTAAAGCCCCCAACTGATAAAGGTCATCGTATTCAATCCCTTTGTTTAAATATCTTTTTACAACACTCTTTATTAAAGGAGAATTTATTGTTATTAGCTTTTCCTTTGCTAAGTCATCGCCTTTTTTTGCAAGCTCCACCAATTCGGCAGTTTGCTCGTTGTTCAACATTAAAACCCCACTGCATTGTCATTTTCTTTTTTATTTTCAATTTGTTTAAGCATTTTTACTGTAACTCCATTTTTGTTATTTGTAACTTCTAACTTATCCATGAAACTTTCCATAACAGTAAAGCCCATTCCGCTTCGTTCTTCATTTGGCTTGCTTGTATAAAATGGTGTTAATGCTTTTTCTATATCTTGTATGCCTATGCCATTGTCGCTAATAGATATAGCAATTGTGTTGTTTTGTGTAACAACTTTCATAGTTATATATCCGGTTGAATTTGGATAAGCATGCACAACTACATTGGTTACCGCTTCACTAACCGCAGTTTTTAAATCGTCTATTTCACTTAAAGTAGGATTTAATGGCAAAACAAAACTTGCCACAACATTTCGTGCAAAAGCCTCGTTTTCAGCAATTGCTTTAAATTTAATTTCCATTGAATTTCTCATTATTTCCCCCTTAAACAATTTTAGGCATTATTTTAAATAGCCCACTCATTTCAAAGATTCTTTCAGCATTTCTACTAGGATTAGTTATAAAAATCGGCTTATTACACTCTCTCATCTTTTTATATCTACCTATTAAAACACCTACTCCAGTGCTGTCCATAAAAGTTAATTCGCTTAAATCCATAACAATTTGTACAAATCCCTTTTGAGTATCTAGTAATGTATCTAAATTTTTTCTTACCGTTGAAGCCGAATATTCATCTAGTTCTCCAGAAAGCATAATATAAAGCGTATTATTTACTACTCGTGATTTTATTTGCATTTTTAACCCCCTCAAACAAATGCTAACAAAACTAAATTTAAAAAAAATAACAACAATTGTTGAAATACATTGTTATTTTGTCTAACCTTGTTGAGTTTTTAATTTGATATATTTATAATATTAATAAAATTTCTTAATTTTAATAAAAAGATTAAATTAATAAAAATATCAATCAATTTCAAGAAGATTATTTTTAATAAAAAATTTTATATAATTATTTTCAATTAAATTCTTTGACAAATCCATTTTTGCATGTTATAATTAATCGAACATATTTGGAGGGATTATGAGCAAAGCAGACTATCAATTATTAGGAAATTATTTAAACATATTAATCAACGGCAAAGACGACTGCAAAGAAAATGTTCGTCCTCGTTGGGAAGACGGCTCTCCTGCACACACTATAAGGGTATTTGGTGCCGTTAATAGATATAATTTACAAGATGAATTTCCTATTGCCAGCGTTAGAAAATTATATTGGAAATCCGCAATTGACGAAGTTCTATGGTTGTGGCAAAAAAAATCTAACAATATTAAGGACTTAAACGCTACCATTTGGGACCAATGGGCAAATAAAGGCGAACATCCAGACCAAGAAATTGGTTCAATTGGTAAAGCCTATGGCTATCAATATGGCAAAAAGTGTATAAAAACCAAAGACGGAAAATTAATTGACCAAGTTGACAATGTTTTGCATGAATTAAAATTTAATCCTTCAAACAGACGCATATTAACTGAAATTTTTAATCATGAAGAAGCTCACGAAATGAACCTTTGCCCTTGCGTTCACGAAGCTACTTTTAATGTAAATGACGGATATTTAAACATGACATTAAACCAACGCAGCCATGACACTCTTTCAGCTGGAGCTTGGAATGTTATACAATATGCTGCTCTTTTGTCTATGATTGCTCAAGTAACGAACTTGAAAGCAGGTGAATTATTACATATTGTTACAGATAGCCATTGTTATGACAAACATATTCCTATGGAATTTGAAGTTGTTTTAAATAGATGCTCGCTAATTCAAAAGAGATTATTTGAAAGCAATTTAAACAAAATTTTAGATGATTGTGATGAACGTGTTGCAGAAGATTTTAAAGAAATTATTAAAATTTTAAAAGAAAAAAGCGATTTAATTGATTTTGAAAAAGAAATAAAAACCGCTCAAAATTTTAGAAAAAGTAAAGACAACCATTATTTTGATTATTTAAATTACATAAGAAAAACAAATGAGATAGTAGTGGCTAACACATTAATAAATAGAATGATTAACTCTCCTGAAATTGATAAAAAATTAGGCTTTTACACTCCAAAATTAGTTATTGATAAGAATATTGATGATTTTTACAAATTTGAATCTCCAAGAATGAGAACAGGCACAAATTTGGAAGTTGTTGATGGTAAATTTCTAAGAGAAGGAAATTTTACTAACAATCCAAACAGTAGTTTTAATATTGTAGATTATCATCCTGAAATAGAAGGAATGGAATTTGATGAAATTGTGCCTGTTGCAAAATAAATTTTAAGTTTTCTTTCTCTTCATTTGCATTAACTTATTGAAGCGTAACATGTAAAAAATATATATAATACAACTAAAAAAATAATAAAATGTGAAAAAACAAAAATCTTGGTAAAACGCCAAGATTTTTTTATAATATTTAATTTTTAAAAAACAAATAATATTAATAAAATTATCGCAACAATTAAAGCACAACAGCCAAAAATTAAAAACAATAATTTAAGAGGATTTTTAGGCAACTTGCCTACTTTACCGGTTTGTCCATTTATTAACACTTTAACCTTTTTTTCTTGTTCAATTCCATTTTTTTTATATTTGTAAACGGTGTTTACAAAATAAATTGGAACTAAACAGTAGTTATATTTTTTATTTGTAAATTCATTTTCCATATTTAACGCTTGAATTTCATCACTATTATGTCTTTTTAAAATTTTTCTTTTTAAATTTTCTTTTATAAATTTTTCTGCCATTTCAACACATTCTTTAAATGGTTTATCTTGTGGTTGCATTTCGTAACCTTGCATAAAATCTTCACTAAATTTATAAGCCGAACGATAATAAAAAGGCATTATATTGAACAATTCATGCTGCTCTAAATTGTAATTAGATTCAACTATAATATCCTTATATACTTCGTCAATCATACCAATAACATGTTTATTCTTTGTTTCTAAAACATTATTATCTTCATCTTTCTCTGTATATTGCAAAAAACCTGAATAGTGACATAAAACATTCATATCAAAAGAAAAAGTATTTACATATAATCCTGTTACATCTTTAATTTTTAAATTTTTAAATATCTTTTTGTTTGTTAAAAACCTGAAATTTATTGCTCTTTTCAATTTTTTGTAAGCTTGTTCTTTTGTTAAATGAAACGGAATTATAGAATCTACGCCTATAATATTTTTATTGTTTTCAATTGGCAAAAGCTTTCCGCAATATGGGCAATAAGTGGTAGATTCAAATTCTTTAAGCTGCAAATTAGCACCACAAAACTTACATTGTAAGTTTAAATTCTGTTCAACTTTTTGTGCAGGTACGCTTTCTAAAATATTATCATCAATATATTTTTTTTCATAGAAAAAAACATTTTCAACAGGATAAACTGCTCCGCATGAGCTACACCTGTTGCTTTTTAATTTTGCATCGTAGTGCAATTCTCCACCACAATTATCGCAATAATTCATCATATTTTATATTATAATACAACAAAAAAAATTTATAATCAAGAATTTACAACTAAATATTATATATTTTAATTTTTAAAATTTTTTTATTTATCTTGCATATATATTAAAATTATAAAAAAATATATATAACTTAACCGTCTGACTTTGCCCCAACTTTTGCCCCAACTTTTGCCCCAACTTTTTAAGCAAAAAATAAAAAAAACGCTATTCAGTGGCCCACACGAAATAGCGAAAACCCCTTAAAAATAGGAGTTTATGGAGCTAGTGAAGGGAATCGAACCCCCAACCTGCTGATTACAAGTCAGCTGCTCTACCGTTGAGCCACACTAGC
>CANQWK010000014.1 GCA_947627545.1 uncultured Clostridia bacterium
GAGGCAATAGACAGCATGGAATTTACAATGGAAACATATGGCAAATATTATGCAAGCATAAAGATAACAGTAGAACTAAACAAAACGCCAAAAGATTTTATGATAGTGGTAAAATACTATGCAAACGGAATACCTGAAGAATTAAAGATTGCAAGCAATATAGTTGACAATAATGAATTGGAAGAAAAGTGTATTTTATCCTTAAACAACGACAAGGAAGAATGTAAAAATGCACAAAAACAAATTAAAAAATACAGTGAAGCAAATTATTCGGATTTAATGAAGAGAAAACAGTTTGAAATAAAAGCTAATAAAGAAGACAAAGAATAAGCTAAAGTTACCTAAAGAACTTAAACTTAAAATGCAAAAATTTATTAACAAATTAAAAACATTTTAAAGTGCAACAAAAAACGAGCTTGATACTCGTTTTTTGTTTTAATTTATTAAGTGAAGGATTACCCAATTTTTAAAATTTTTCCACAGGCAATTTGGGTGCCGCTGTTACCTGCAGGTTGACTAACAAAATCGTCAGGTTGGTCGTGAATAATAACCGTTTTGCCAATAATTTCTTTTATATTAAAGCGCTGTGTAAAAAATGCTAGCCAAGCGTTTCCATTATTAGCAAAAAGCGGTGGCATATCACCTGCATGGTTGGGGTGTGGTTGATTGGTTGGATTAAAATGTCCACCTGTATTTTCAAAATTATTTTCACAACTTTCGCCTTCATGTATGTGAAAAGCAAAAATGTTTGTGTCGGTTTTTGGCAAGCCTTCTATGTCGGCTAAAACAATAACCCCTTCTGGTAGTTGATAAAATTGAACAATTCCATTTATATCAGGATATTCCTTTCCGCCAGAAATATTTGCAAATGCAACCGGTTTAAAGTTGGTTAAAAATTTAAAAGCGTTTTCCATATATCTCCTTAAAAAAATTTTAATTTTTTAATTTTTTAAAAAATTTTATTGCATATTTTTTTGTTTTATTTTATTAATTTGCATATAAAATTTATTTTATGTTTTTATTTATTTTTAAATTTCTATTTAAGTTATAAATCAATTTTTATAAGTGTTATGTATAAGTCGGATGTAGAGCCGCCAATTTTTGTTCCATTTATGCCAAAAGTTAAATTTGTTTGACTATCAAAATTTATAAACACGCTACGATTGTAACTTATAAATTGGCTTTTTAAACATGCAATCTGCGTGCTAGGAATTTCTTGCCCATTTTTATAAACAATAATATCAATTGTTTCGTCAGGGGACTGCGTTCCGTCAATGTAGCCTTGCAATCCTAAATAATATAAGCCGGACGAGTTAATTGTTATGCTATTTGTGTTTACCGTTACGAAATTATTTCCACTTGGTGCAGACATTTCAACTTCTAAGTTTGTAAAATAATTTCCAGAAATTTCTTCGGCTACAATATATTTAATCATGCTTATAACTGATTTACCCATTTCGCCCTGTGGTCCGGTTGCTCCGGCAGGAACAACAAAGGTTAGATTGTGAGTGTTGTTTTGATAATCATCATAAACAACCGCCTGAGTATTCGGCAATGAGGTTACTGTTTCAACAATTTTAATTTTATCTGCAATTCCATTTTCGCCAGGCGGACCTGCTGGACCAATTTCTCCTTTTTCGCCTGGTGGGCCTTGTTCACCTGTTGCTCCAGCTGGTCCGGTTGCTCCAACCAAACCCTGAATTCCTTGTGGACCGGTAGGACCAATTTTGCCAGCCGGTCCGGTTGCTCCTGCTGGACCTCTAACGCCTTGCTTCCCCTGTGGTCCGGTAGGGCCGGTAGGTCCAATGGGTCCAACAATTATTTGAACGTCAGTTTCGTTCCCATTTATTTGCCCATTATGACCATTGGTTTGTCCGTTATAGCCATTATTATTAGTATGATTGTTGCCATTTTGAACGCCGTTAACATAACCATTAGATATTCCGCTAATTGCAGTGCTTTGCAAATTGGCATAGTAACACTCACAATTAACATAAGAAGGAATGCCTAAACATTCGCATTTTTTCTTTTTCATTAAAACTCCTAATATATTATTATGAATAAGTGTTAAACTTTGTTAAGAAGTGAAAATTTGTTAAATTAATTATTTAATGTTAAAAACCTTTGCAAAATAAATTTAATTGAGTTATAATCCTATTAAGATATTGGCTAAATTTAGTTTTAAATAACATTTTAAATTATAATTGTTGCTTAAATTAAATTTGTAGCTAATTTTAGGAGGATTATTTATGAAATTACCTGTAAAATTTGACCAAATTTTATTGCCTAAAAAATCGGTAGATATGAAAAAATGGGCAGTTGTTGCTTGCGACCAATATACTTCACAAACCGAATATTGGGAAGAACTTAAAAAATTTGTGGGGAAAGATTATAGTGCATTAAATTTAATTTTTCCTGAATGCTATCTAAATCAAGAGCCCGAAAAACGCATTAAAAAAATTATAGAAAATATGAATGATTACTTAAAGAAAGATATTTTCCGCACCGTAGATAATGGGCTTGTTTTGTTGGAACGCAAAACTCCACTTGGCAATGTTAGGCACGGCTTAACCATGATTGTGGATTTAACTCAATATAGCTTTAAACCAGAAGATAAAGCGTTAATTAGAGCAACCGAAGGCACGGTTATTGAGCGTATTCCTCCAAGAGTTAAAATTAGAGAAAATTGTCCACTTGAATTGCCTCATATTATGCTTTTAATTGATGACCCTAACAAAACAGTTATTGAACCTTTGTTAAAGGATAAAAACGAATTGTTATATGACACCGACCTTAACATGAATGGCGGACATATAACAGGTTGGGGCGTTAAAGACGCTAAAAAAGTGGAAAAAGCGCTACAAAAATTATTAGATGATTCAACTAAAAAATATGGCGAGCCATTGTTGTTTGCAGTTGGAGATGGAAACCATTCACTTGCAACGGCAAAAGCATGCTATAACAAGAAAAATCCATTAAGCCAATATGCACTAGTTGAAGTTGCAAACATTTATGACGAAGGCATTTTGTTTGAGCCTATTCATAGAATTATTAAAAATGTAGATGTTGAAAAATTTGTTGCTGAATTTACAAAACAAGTTAAGGGCAGTGTAAAAAGCAAAATGTTCATTGGCAACAAAACAGTTGAATTAAAATTGCCAAAAAATTCAATTGAAGCAGTTGCTAAAACTCAAAAATTTATAGACGCATACTTAAAAGCAAATGGTGGCGAAATTGACTATATTCATGGAGAAGAAGATTTAAAACAACTTTGTGCAAAAACAGGCGGAATAGGCATAGTGCTAAAAGCAATGGAAAAGAGTGCTTTGTTTGATTATATTATTAAAAACGGTGTTTTGCCAAGAAAAACCTTCTCAATGGGTGAAGCAAACGAAAAACGTTATTACATAGAAGCCCGCAAAATTAAATAACCATTAACATAAAAAGAGGTTCGCCCTCTTTTTTGTTTTTAATTTTGTTTTTTAGTTTTTTTAAATTTTGTATTGCTAACAACTTAATAATTATTTTTAAATTTGTGAAAGTTAAGCATGCTAATTTTGTGAAATTAGTTGACATTTATTTCTTATAGGATTAATATATATAATGTATAAAAATAACTAATTATGTTGAATAATTTTGTGAATTAGGTAAAATGTTTAATTTAAACCAAAACACAAATGTTGTGCAGTAGTTGTTAAGCTTAGGAGCAAAAGATGAAAGAAAAAATTAAAAAAAGAATTTTGCCAACATTGTTAATTGCTTGTGCGTTGCCACTTATTCTTTTTTTAAGCACGCCATTTGATATTTTTGCAGGCAATTATAATGAATTTGTTTTTTCTTTTACAAACTTTTTTGGAGTGTGTTTTGGTTATTTTATTGTTAGCACTGCAATATGTTTTTTAATTTTGTTATTTTTGCCAGAAAAAGGTTACAAAATTGTTGCAGGGCTTCTTCTTGGTTTTGCCTTAATGATGTTTATTCAATCTAATATGTTAAACGGCACACTTTCAACCCTTGGCGGCGATGGTGAGGGCAGCATTATTCCTACCTATTTAATTGTTATTGACACAATAATTTGGATTGTTGTGTTGGCTGCATTTGTAGGTGTGGCATTTGTTCCAAGCAAAAAATTGAAATGGACAACTGCTAGTGTAATTGTTGCTTGCGTTGTGGTTATAACTCAGGTTTTTACTCCTGCTATAACTGCAATAACAAAACGAGAAATGTTTTTAACCTTTCAACAGCGAATGGAAAAGCAAGACGATGAATATACTCACATGATACTAACAAACAAAAATTTAACAACAGCAGGCAAAGAGGGAAACATTTATGTGTTTTGCATAGATAAATTTGACGAACAATGGACAGAAGATTGTTACGCCACTGCTCCTGAAGAATTTGATATTTTAAAAGGTTTTACTTGGTTTCAGGACCATATTTCTAGGTATGGGCACACATATCCATCAATAATTAACATGTTAACCGAAACTCCATATTTTGCAGCAGAGGCAACCAGCCGAACCAAATTTTTAGACGAGGCTTACAACAATGCAAATGGTTTAAAAACACTTCAGGCAGAAGGTTGGAAAATTAACATATTTTCGGAAAAATTTTATACATACAACGATGCGTATTATTTGCCAGATTATATTCAAAACAAGGCAGAAGCAAAAAATTATAAAGTTGCAAATTCGGCTTTGTTAGGCTTAAATATGGTTGAACTTGGGCTTTATAGAACAATGCCTTTTGTAATTAAAAACCTTATGAACAACTTGAGTTCGGACTTGTTTAATAACTCAATTGAAGAAAGCGACCAACAAGGTAACGTTGGTTTTCAACCTGGAAACGAAAAGGTTGATAAATTCACTAGCCAAAGCCAATTTGAATTGGTTGACGGAAAAGGTTTTTACTTTATTCACATAAACGGTTTGCATAATGCTTATAAGGATTATAAACGTTTGCCAGCCCTTAAACTTAGTTTTAAAATTGTAAATAAATATCTTTCGTTTTTAAAAGAATCTGGTTTGTTTGAAAATTCAACAATCATTTTGTTAGGTGACCACGGAAATGGCACACCATACAATAAAACTCCGTTAAAAAATTCGGTTAGAACAGCATTGTTTGTTAAACCAGCAGGAATAGGCGAGCAAGAAATGAAAATTTCACAAGCACAAACATCTCACGTTCAATTGTGGACAACTATTCTTGAACAAGCAAAAGTTAATGGCGGTGAAGATTTTGGAATGAGTTTTTTAGAAACTCCAGAAGATGAGGATATACAACGCGAATTTACTTGGCACACATACAATTGCAAGTTGATTGAATATAATTATGTTGTTTTAGGAGATGCTGAAAATTTTGATAATTGGGTGCTTAAAAATAAAACAAGTTATAACAGAAAAATAACTGATTAATAAATTTTTGACTACAAAAATTAATTACAAATAAAAACAAAAAATTTATTAGCTATATGAATATTAAAATTACGAACTAAAATAAAAAAAGATATTATCTTATAAAAACAAAAATTTTGACTAATAAAAAAAGATATTACCTTATAAAAACAAAAATTGCATACTATAGAACAAATTTATTACTGATTATTTAAAACAAATTACTTACTAATATAAAGGTGAAATGAATGGATAAAGTTATTTATTATATATGCGTGCCGTTAGGCTATTTAATGAAATGGTGTTATATGTTGGTTAAGAATTATGGAGTTGCCATTATTCTGTTTACCTTGCTAACAAAAATTGTGCTAATGCCTATTTCGGTATGGATTCAAAAAAATTCAATTAGAATGGTAAAAATGCAGCCTGAAATAAATTTCATTAAGGCAAATTTGCACGGCAATATTGACGCAATTACTGAAGAACAATCTAAATTATATAAGCGTGAAAAATATCATCCAATGGTATCTATAATTCCGTTAATTTTGCAAATTGTGCTTTTGCTTGCTGTAATTTATATTATAGACCATCCGCTAAGTTATTTGTTTGGAGCAAGTGATGGTGTTATTAAATCTATTTCCGAGTTTGCCAATATAAAAGATGGCTCGCAATTGGAAATTATTGAATTAATTAAAAACGGAACAATTACTTCTACAACCGCAATTGAAGGGGTTGACCCAGCCGTACTTTCAAGCCTAGTTAACCGAGTTGTAAACTTTAAAATGAATTTTTTAGGTTGCAATTTATCTATTGTTACAATTGATGTTTGGGGTTTGTACACTCTTGTTCCAATTATGGCAGGGCTTTCCTCTTTTGTTATGTGTTGGACACAAAACTTATCAAACGTGCTTCAACGTGAACAAAGCAATTGGAACAAATATGGAATAATGGCTTTAAGCATTGGCTTGTCACTTTATTTAGGCTTGTTTGTGCCTGCTGGAACAGCATTATATTGGATTGCAAGTAACTTGATGTCAATTGCCGTTATGTACATTTTAAATTGGGCAATAAATCCAAAAAAATATGTGGATTATGAACGGCTAGAAGCCAGCCGAAAGGCACTTGCGGAAGCAAAGGCCTTTGGTGCTTTGGACAAACATAACCCTTTATATAAACAAATGAAAGCCAAGGAAAAGGCCGACTATAAAAAGTTTAAGCATATTGCAAATAAACATATTGTAATTTATTCGGAAAAAAGCGGATTTTATAAATATTATAAGGATATAATTAACGAGTTGCTAAGCCGTTCAAATATCATTATTCATTATGTTACAAACGATTATAACGATGCAATTTTTAAATTAGCAGAAACCGAACCAAGAATTAAACCTTATTACATAAGTTTAAAGAAAACTGCCATTTTAATGATGCTTGTGGAAACCGACATTTTTATAATGACCACGCCAGATTTAAACAAGTTTTATTTAAAGCGTTCATTCATAAAAAAAGATACTGAATATATTTATGTTCCGCATGACACTATGAGCACTCACATGGGCTTTAACGAAGGTGCACTTGACGCATTTGATACAATTTTCTGCACTGGCCCACATGTAAAGGCAGAAGTTCAAAAAACAGAAGAAGTTTATAAAACTAAAAAGAAAAATTTAGTTGAGTTTGGCTTTCCGTTGTTGGACAACCTTATAAAAAACATTAAGGAAGATAAATCAATTAACACAAACCGAACATACAAACAAATTCTTATTGCTCCTTCTTGGCAGGAAGACAATTTGCTGGATTCCTGCATAGACGACATAATTAAGGCGTTAAACGGAGAAAATGTTAAACTTATTGTTCGTCCACATCCAGAGTACATGAAAAGATATGGCTTTAAAATGAATGAATTGGTGGAAAGATATAAAGATTATGACAAAAACAAATTAGAGTTTGAACTAGATTTTGCTTCTAACCGCTCAGTTTATTCGTCTGATTTGCTTATAACTGATTGGTCGGGTATTGCGGCGGAATTTGCTTTTGCAACAAACAATCCTTGCATATTTATAAACACCAAAATGAAACAGAATAATCCTAATTGGCAAAAAATTGGCATAACACCAATTGAAATTCAGTTAAGAACAATTATAGGCAAAGCAATTAACAAAGAAGATATTGCCAACTTAAAAGATGTGGTGGCGGAATTGAACAATAATAAAGAATTATATTCAAAACAAATTACAGAATTTTATAATAATTTTACATATAATCACAACACTGCTGGCGAAGTTGGAGCAAAATATATTTTAAAATCTCTTTTGCAAAAGAAAGAAAAAAAGGATTAAGTGCATTAGCACATAGGAGGGAAAAATGGAAATCTTAAATTTAATTCATGGGTCTAACATGTTATATATCGACCCAGCAGCAACAAGTGCGTTGCTTTCATCTATAACTGCAATTTTGGTTGCACTTGGTGCATCGTTTATTGTTATTTGGCGAAAATTAAAAAAGAAAGTAGATAAAACTTTAAAAATAGACCCAAACAGACATAAAGAAGTAGAAGAAGATGTTGTTGTTAACGACCAAGAAATTGTTAAAGATGCAAATTCTTCTGCAAACTTAAACAATACAGACGAAAACAAAGAAAACGAAATAAATTCTAACACAAAAGATGGCAAAACAAAAAACGAAGATAAAAACCAAGCAGATCACAAACCAAGTAAAAAATAATTTATAAAAATAAATTTAAAATTTTGTTAAAAAAATTATCTAAAAAATTTAAACAATGCTAAATTTGGCATTGTTTTTTGTTTAAAATGACATTTTTTAAAATTTAAACAAATGGCATTTTTTAAAATTTAAACAAAATGTTCAAATTTTTTGTAAAAATTTATAAAATTATACAAAATTTAGTTGACAATTGTATAAAAATGTTTATTATATAAAGTAAAATCTAAAAAATTGAACAAAAGGGAAAGTATGAAAAAGATAATAGCATTTTTTGTAATTTTTGTTTTGCTTTGCACTGTTGCCACAGTTCATTCTTGCACAAGGAAGGAATCGGTTGTAATTTTAACTTCAGGGGAAGATTATATAATTGAATTTATGCAAAAAAGGTTTAAAGAAAAATTTACCGACTTTAATGTTGAAATTGTTTATACATCTACAAGCAACATAACAACCAAAGTTATAGAAGAAGGCGAAGGGTGTGAGGCGGACATAATTTTTGAACAAGAATATGCTCAGTTAGAAAAAATTGTGGAATCGGGCAGAGCGGCAAGTTTTAATGGCAGATACGATTTAAGCATTTTTGAAGATGATATGGTGCTAGATTCTATGAAAGATTCAGTTCTTCCAACAATTAGGTCTGGCGAAGCAGTTATCATCAACAACAAAGTTTTAAAAAGCAGAGGCCTTGAAAAGCCAACTTGTTATGAAGATTTGCTTAAACCAGAATTTAAAGGCTTAATTTCTATGCCATCGCCGGTGGCATCTAGCACAGGCTACGCATTCTATTTGGCATTGGTTAACGCTATGGGTGAAGAAAAAGCATTGGATTATTTTAGCAAACTTGCAACAAACGTAATTCAATTTACCGATTCAGGTTCTGGGCCAGTTAACAATTTGTGTATGGAAGAAGTGGCTGTTGGTTTAGGAATGACATCGCAAGCGGTTGAAAAAATAAATTCAGGCAGAACAGAACTTGAAATTTTAAATTTTGAAGAGGGTGCACCTTATGCACTTTACGGCACAATGGTGGTTGCAGGCAAAGAAACTAAAAAATCTGTTATGCAAGTTATGGATTATTTTTATTCCGATTTAATAAACGAAATATGTGAAAGATATTACCCTGAAAAAGTGTTTAAAGGTGTTAGATATAACGTAGAAAACTTTCCAGACAACATTAAATATGGAGATATGAGCGGCAACACATTGGAAAGAAAGGAATATTTGTTAAGCAAATGGAGGTTTTAATGACAAACGAAAAAAATATTAAATTATCAATAAAAAATTTATCAAAAACTTTTGATAATGGCAAACAAAGCGAAGGCGTTGCAATTGACAACATCTCCTTTGATGTTTACGATGGCGAATTTTTATCAATTCTTGGTCCAAGTGGTTGCGGAAAAACTACAATTTTAAGGCTTATTATTGGTCTAACCGAACCAACTTCAGGCAAAATTTATAAAGATGGGCAAGACATAACAAATTTAAAAATTTCAAAACGCGGAATGGGCATAGTGTTTCAAAATTATGCGTTGTTTGAAAATATGACCGTTTGCCAAAATGTTGAATTTGCATTAAAAATAAAAAAGGCAACACGCAAAACTGCACACGAAACAGCCATGTCGCTTTTGCAAAAAATGCACTTAGCAGATTTTGCTAACAAAAAACCAGCTGACCTATCGGGCGGGCAACAACAGCGAGTTGCAATTGCAAGAACGCTTGCTTTAAATCCAGATATAATCCTTTTTGATGAACCTATGTCTGCTTTAGATGTTGACACCAGAATGGAACTTTGTGCAGAAATTAAGCGTGTTCAAAAAGAGTTTAAAACAACAATAATTTACATAACTCACGACCAAGAAGAAGCGTTTAGCATGTCGGACAGAATTATGGTTATGACAACGGCAAAAATAAGTCAAATTGGCACACCTGAGCAAATTTTGTCTAGCCCAGCAAATGATTATGTTAAAAAATTTGTTGTAAACAATTTGTTAAAAAAGAAAGAGTCGCTTAACAAAATTATTGAGAGGATAAAATGATGCAACGTTCAAAAAAATCTCGTGGAATATATTGGCAAATTTTTTTGCTTGTGGTGTTGGTTGTTTTTGTTGTTATTCCACTAATAACCTTGTTTAGCAAAATAGACGGCAAAACAGTTCACTCGTTGTTCAACAGTGCTCAATTTTGGCCAGCATTTAGAAATTCAATTTTAACAACAATCATTTCAACAATAATTTCGGTTTTTATTGCTTACTGTTTGGCATGGGCAATTTCGCGAACAAACATTAAGTGCAAAGGTCTGTTTAGCATTTTGCTAGTTTTACCTATGCTTATTCCTTCAATTTCTCATGGTATGGGGCTAACAATTTTGTTTGGAAATAATGGCATAATTACCAAACTTTTTAAAGGCACTTCAATAATTTATGGTTATTTTGGCATAATTTTAGGCTCGGTGATGTACTCATTCCCTGTGGCATTTTTGATGTTTGTGGACATTTTAAAATATGAAGATTCTAGTGTTTACGATGCGGCAGATGTGTTAGGCATTCCAAAACATAAACAATTCTTTTCAATTACTTTGCCTTATATGCGAAAAGCGTTAATTTCAATTTTATTCACTATCTTTACATTAATTATAACAGATTACGGCGTTCCGCTTGCTGTAGGTGGGCAGGTTAAAACTTTGGCGGTTTTGTTGTATGAACATGCCGTTGGTCAACTTAACTATTCTATTGGTGCTTTAATTGGCTTGTTTTTGCTTGTTCCTGCGGTTGTGGCATTTCTATTTGATTTGTTTAACAAAGATAAATCTAAAACAGGCTATTCAACAAAAGAATTTAAACCTAAAAAAGATACTTTAAAAGATGTGTTGGCTTATGTTATTTGCATTTTGGTTTCGGCATTTGTGTTGTTCTCTATTTCTGCTTTTTGCTTGCAGGCATTTGCAAAAACATATCCATCTGACCTTTCATTTACTTTTGAGCATTTTAAAAATACATTTAGCAAAAATGGTGGAGAATATTTATATAATTCAATAATTATGTCGCTTTTAACCGCTTGCGTGGGCATGACTGTTACCTTTGTTGTTGCATATTTCACAAGCCGTTTTAAAAATAAATTATCTAAATTGTTGCACATTATTTCTTTAATTAGTATGTCTATTCCTGGGCTTGTGCTAGGTTTGGCTTATGTAATTGTGTTCAAGCGTACTTTCTTGTATGGAACAATTACAATTCTTGTGTTCGTAAACGCTGTTCACTTCTTTGCTTCGCCTTATTTAATGCAATATAATGCACTAAACAAGATTAATGAAAATTTGGAATCGGTGGGGCAAGTTTTAAACATTCCAAGAGTTAGAATTATTACAGATTGCATTTTGCCTCAATGCAAAAGCACGCTAGTTGAAGCTTTCACTTATTTCTTTGTAAATAGTATGATGACAATCTCTGCTGTATCATTCCTTTCAACACGAGTTAACAAGCCATTGTCGCTTATGATTAACCAATTTGAAGCGTATGGAATGCTTGAATGTGCAGCAGTGGTGGCGTTGTTAATATTGGCAGTTAATATGCTTGTAAAAATGATTTTCTATTTTGTAAAACGCAAAAAAAGGAGAACTAAAAATGTTAACAAAAAAACAATTTGATGTGCTAGATTTATTGGCAACAAAAAATGAAATATTATCGCAACGCCAAATGGCAAAAATTTTGAATTTATCGGTTGGCACAATAAACAAATTGCTAAGCGAAATGGCAGATTTAAATTTTGTTGAAAACAATAAAATTTCTGCGTTTGGCTTAAACGAACTAGAAAAGTTCAAGGTAAAAAGGGCAGTTATAATAGCGGCAGGATTTGGCTCTAGACTTGTGCCAATAACTTTAAACACGCCAAAACCGCTTGTTAGAGTTAATGGCGTAAGAATGATTGAAAGAACTTTAGACGCCTTAATAGAAAAGGACATAAATGAAATTTATATTGTGCGTGGATATTTAGGCAGCCAATTCGATGACCTTTTGCACAAATATCCTAATTTAAAATTTATAGATAATGATGAATATAATAATGGCAATAACATTAATTCAATTCTTAAAGCAAAAGATTATTTGCAAAATGCCTATGTTTTGGAAGCGGATTTATTAATTTACAACAAAGATATTATTAAAAAATATCAATATTCATCAAATTATTTAGGTATTCTAGTTCAAGAAACTGACGATTGGTGTTTTTATACAAAAAATGGATTTATTAACGATGTGCAAATTGGCGGCAAAAATTGCTATAAAATGGTGGGAGTTTCTTATTGGACTGAAAAAGACGGTGCAAAATTAGCAGAAGATGTAGAAAAGATATATAATAGCCCAGGTGGAAAAGAGAGATATTGGGACCAAGTTCCGCTAAATTATTGCAAAAATAATTATCATATTTCCATAAGAGAATGCCAAGCGGGCGATGTTGTGGAAATAGACACATTTAATGAATTAAAACAAATAGATAAGTCTTATAATGTTTAAATTTTTAATATAAGTTTATTAAAAAAGCACCAATAATGGTGTTTTTTGTTTCCATTTTTTACCCTTTTAATATATTTTTTAACTTATTTTGCTTTATCATAAATTCCACAATCATAACTTTTTACAAATTCAGTATCCGATAAAAATTTTGCACGTAACGAAAGATTATCTAAATTTTCTAATTCTTTTTCATAGACTAAACATCCGCGATCTTCCATATGTAATCTAGTTGTGCCTATATAAATAATAAAATTTGATTTTGATTGTACACAATCATTTTTTGTTAATTTGAAATTTAGATTATTATTTTTATCATAAATATTTACAATTTCAAAATCTGGAATGTCTCCAAAATCAAAAAATAAATTTTTAAAGTTGAACCAACAATCTCTTTTTGAACATATGAATATGGTGCTTGCCTTATATAAATATCTTTTATGCTTGTAAAATCTGAATTAATGTAGTTTGGTGATTCACTAATTGCTTTAACTTTAATAGAATAAGATCCATTTTCTAATTCTAAATAATTATTATAATTGATTGTTACATTATCTCCTAAAATGGTATCGCAATATACAACTTCATATTTAGCAGCATTGGGTACAACGTCCCAATAGACTCTATCGGTTGCCTGATCCCATTTTATTATTGGAGTTGATAGTTTTGTGGGTTCTTGCGTTTTTGGGGTAGCGGGGGTTGTAGAATCACCACATCCAACAAATAGAGTTGCAAAAAGACAAAACATACAAATGATAATAATTTTTTTAAATTTCTTCAAAAACTCCTCCTTCTATTATTCTAATAGGGTTGTTTATAATATCTTGATTTGTGTATAACGTAAGCGTAAAATCACTGGCTAAAATTTTTCTTTAATTTTTATAGGATATGTGCCTAAGATTTGCCTAAAAATTCCCAAATGATATATTTGTTAATTATAATAAAAACCACAATACATTTTTTATGGTAGCGTGTAAGTGCTGGCTTAATAATTAAATTAAAAGGAGTGCTATAAGCACGTTGGAGAGTTTGAAATTAATTCGAACTTTTGATTTTTTCTTTCTTCTTCTAGCAAAACAATTGGATATTTTTTTAAATCAAAACCATAATGATTATATATAGATTCAACATCAAGCGTAACTAAATCGTTATAATTTATTTCTAAAAGTTTACAAACCTCTTTAATTTGTTTTTCAGATTTTGCTTCAAACTCTACATAATCTGGAATTTTTGGCCACATATCTATGTCAATTTCCACATCGTTTAGTGTAAATCGTATGCGGCGATTTTTTTGTTTGCTACGTGCAAAATAGCCCAATTTGTTTAAAATTTCGTTGCAAACATCAAAATCTGACACAACAATTTCTGCTTCTTTAGTTCCGTCAATTTTGGAAGAAGAAATTTCTTTAATTGTTAAAGTTGTTTCTGTTCCGTTTGTTCTTAGCCTTATCCAAGAGTTTTGTTTTGCCGGCATAAAATCATAGCAATTTCGTATTTGTAGCCAATCGCCCACAAATTTTGCGTTTGCCTTTTTAAGTTTTTTTATAAATTCATCAGTTTTAACATTCAAAAGTCTTGCTTCAATTTCGGTTTTCATAATTCCTCCATTTCAATTATATCATAATTTTATAATAATTCCAAAACGCTATTACATAAAAACAAAACGAACCCTAAATTTTTAAATGGTTCGTTTTATTTAACAATGGCGACTGATAGCGTGCTTATTCGCACCCCTTATCTCGTGTTAAGTCTATCCAATATCTTTTTGTTTTAACTTCTTTGCCATCAACGACATTTTTAATTATGTTTTCCAATTTGCCATTATTGTTTTCTATAACTTTTGCAGAAGCATAATTATCACTATTACAAGTTATAAGGACTCTTTTTAAACCCATTTTTTGTGCTTTTTTCAGTGCCATCGAAAGCATTTTAGTGCCATAACCCTTTCCCCAGCAAGAATATCTTATGCCATAACCAATGTTCCCTCCACATTTTAATAATGCTTCATTCAAATAATGCCTAATGCCTATTTCACCAATAAATTTATCCCCATCAATCAGCAAATAGGTGGTTTGTGGAACTCTATTAGGTTTTAGATTTAAGCCTTTTCTATAATTATAATATTTTTTAACAACATCAACCTCATTTACATCATCAAAAGCATAAGTGGTGACATTATGTTTTTGATATTCTTCTCCCGCTTCTTGATAAGACTCTAAATATTTTTTTGATGGATAAACAAGTTTCATATTTTTCCTCCAAAAAAATTATACATTATTTTAATAGTTTTTCAAAATGAATTACCATACCTGTAAATCACTTAAAAAGAAAAGCTCACACCCATTTTTTAGTTTAGGGTGCGAACAGTTCCCTTTTGTGTTTAGTTTTAGAAATGTTCATCTAGCCACCACTTTCTTTTACAAATGTTCACCTAGTCACCACCCATCGACAAGCTTCTTTGCCCAATTTTATAGGCTTTCCAGGATTTTTTTATTTTTTCATTTTTCAGAAAATTTTTGTGACAAAATAAGTGGTCTTTGAGTAACTTTAATCAACAATAAGCTCTTTTAAATTTTTCATGGCTTCAAACCATGATTTTATTTCATCATAAACCCCAAAACCTACAAGTAAATTCTTGTTTACACTTTTCATTACGGTTTTGTTTAAGTAATTCTTTAATGCAACTTCAGGATTTTTATCTTTTTTTATTCCGTTTAAAATAGTACTGGTTGTATTCATTTGTAATATTTCTGCAATTAAATTAAAGTCTTCATTCAAGTATCTATCATTAAAGTCTTCTAGATCAATACCTAAACTTAATTCAATTAATGACGATGGAATATAATATTCGATTTCTTTTCTTTGTGTTGTAAATCCCTTCCACTTTTGGTCAACGCCATTTATTCTCTCATCGATAAATTGTTTATAATCATCTCTATCACCATCGTATAAATGAAACTGTTTAACTGGTAAATCTTTATAGAAGTCTTTTTCTATGCTGTTAAGAAGGTTTGATCCTCTTAATGCAATAATATCGACATCTGCAGATTCCAGATCGAAAATAGCTTTCAACTCATCTATCTTTCCTACGTTTTTCAAGAAATTGATATCCGATTCTCCCTCTACAAAAATTACAAAGCCATAGTTTGGATTCGGGAGCAAGCCCATTTCATCTTTTATTTTGTTTAATTCTACTTCGCCAGTTATTTCTACTACATCTGAATTTTCGTCTTCACTTAAATATATTACCTCGTCTTGCGTTGCATAGGCAAGGTAATTTGGGGTATGTGTTGTTAACAGCACTTTATAATAATTTAATTCCGCTTCATTATCTGGAATTTCATCGCCAGTTTGAAAATTATGTTTGTTGGCCATTGCATAAAGTTCTGAAATAAACTTTGCCTGTAACTTAGGATGTAAAGCAGTTTCAGGCTCTTCTATAGCATAGATTATGTTTTTCTTGTTGTTGATTGAAGACTTTCTTTGTGCATCTACCATCAAATAACTTAATAAAAGCAACCGCCTAATCCCGCTCCCCTTTTTATTAATAGGAATATCATTGGCGTCATTTATATCATTACTAATTGCTTTTATCCAATTAGTGCTAATGTTCGCTTTTAAATTATTACCAAGTCTATCGCTGAACTTTTTCATTTGCTCAATCGTCGCTATATTAACTTCATTTATATGATTGGTAACAATGTCTTCAATCTCTTTTAATTTTTGCCTTACAACATCACTTGATAATACATCCTTAACCGCTAACGATAATGGGTTTTGAACTTCCTCATCAGCCGTGCTATTTCTTCTATCTGCCTTAAACAAATAATAATCTGGCATTGATTTCTCTAAGTTGCTGTAAAAATCTTTATCATTCAAAATTGATTTGGTATCAATTTCTTTAATCTCGAGGGTGTACTCTGGATTATCTCGTATTAATTTATTATATATTGCAACTCTCATGCACGAATTTTTTGTTTTGTCAACATCGTTATTAGGGATCAATGTTTCCAATAAAGACTTTAATTCTGTTTGCTTCTTAGTAAATATTGAAACATCAATGCAACTTGGAATCATACTTTTTATATAAATATTTGGTTTGATTGTAGATAACTCACAATTATATTTTTTAACTATTTCCAACAGTCCTTTCTCATTTAGTAAATACTCATCCTTTGGTGCCACTTCGTATTGCGAATCAATAACAACTTTTTCATCATTATCTAATTCAAATTGACATGAAATCTCAATAACACTCTCACCGCTCTCTTTTGCAGATAAGTTAAGATCTGCGGCACTTATTTTATTTATAGCATTTTTATCATTGAAAAAGATATCTAAAGCCTCAAGAATCGTACTCTTGCCTATATCGTTATTCCCAACAATCATATGTAAGTTCTGTGACAAATCAAAAAACATATTTTTATATCTTCTAAAATTCTTCAATCTAAGCCCAACAAGTTTCATATTCCCTCCCAAGTGAACAAATGATTAGCCTCACCTAATGACTAATTTTTATTATTATAGCATAAAACAATTTATTTTTAAACTATTTAATGAATTAGACGCTATAATTAATCGTGGAGAAATAAAATGAACCGATATACAAAGGAATTCAAAGAAAAAGTGGTAAAAGAATTTATAGAAGGCAAAAGTCGCAAAAATATCTGTAATCAATATAATATACCCAAGAGCTGCCTGTATGATTGGCTCAAGTTATATAAAGTCAGAACAAATAAAAGAGCCTGTGATAGCTTTACATACCAACAATTCCTTGATTTACAGAGGGAACTTGAGAAAACTAGGCAAGAATTGGAGATCATTAAACTTTCGCATTGTTTTTCCGACTCACCTCGCAAAGAAAAAGAAAAAGCTATTGAGCGTCTATTGGACACCTTTCCAGTTAAAACCATGTGCCGAGTTTTGGATTTACCAAAGGGTACTTTTTATAACTATCACCTCCGCAGGGTAAAAATCACTCAATATGAAAAACATGATGATTTTCTCAAAACGGAGATTCATAAAATTTTTGAAGAAAGTAATCATAGGTTTGGCGCTTCTAAAATTACTACAAAACTGAAATCACAAGGCGTACGGGTCTCTGAGAAGAAAGTTGTTAAACTTATGCAGGTTCTGAATCTTAAAAGCAAACAATGTAAGAAACGGTCTTTTACCCCGCAAGAAAATAAGGTGCCCTTTCGCAAAAATTACCTTAAACAAAAATTCACTCAAACAGAACCTAATAAGTATTGGGTTGGGGATGTCACTATGGTTAGAGTGGGATTGAATAAATTTTATCTTTGCGTTGTGCTTGATTTGTTTTCCAGAAAGGTTATTGGCTATAGAGTTTCAAGCCAAAACAATACTTCTTTAATTATTCAAACATTTAAGGATGCATACGAAAGCAGAAATAGACCAAAGGGTCTTTGTTTTCATAGTGATCAAGGCGCAAACTATACAAGTGAAGAGTACAGAGATCTATTGCATTCATTAAAAGTTAAACAATCATATTCTAGCAAAGGCAATCCGTATGACAATGCTGTAATTGAATCCTTTTTCTCAAACTTTAAAAGAGAAGAAATCAACTCACATAACTTTGAATATTTTGAAGAATTAGAAGAGTGTATTGATTCTTATATGAAATTTTATAACGATTATAGACCTCATGAAAGCTTAAAAAATAAAACCCCTAACCAAGTCGAAGATGACTATCAGTTAGGAGTTCTTCCCGTACTGTCCGAGTAAAATGTTATCAAAACTCGCGTGCGGTACATTTGGCGGAGAGTGAGGGATTTGAACCCTCGCGCGCATTTCTACGCCTACATCCTTAGCAGGGACGCCTCTTCGACCTCTTGAGTAACTCTCCACATCGAAGTATTTATTATATTTACTTGTTCGTTTAATTTGTTTAATTAATTACTTTATTAAAAACAAATGGATTAATTATAGCAAATAGTTTTTTATATGGATTAATTTATATTTTAATACTAAAAACGAACAAGTTGATTATAGCAAATAATTTTTATCTTGTCAACCTAAAAACAAAAAAAATTAAATTTTCTTTTGTAATATTTGGTTTAAAATGGTTAAATTTTTATGATGTTTTTATTTTTTGTAAATTTAAATGAAAATTAAATTATTTTAATAACAAATTATTTTTTGCTTTTTCGTACAATTCATTTTTTAATAATTCTCTTGATTTTCTATTGCTTTGAATAATTTGTAAAATATAATCTTTACTATAGTTTTCTATTAAATATTTGGTTATTAAAAAATAATCCGCATAAGGTGATTTTTCTCTATCGAGTAAATCTTCTATAGATGCTGTTAGGCATGGTTTTTTATTTTCATATTGTCCGCTTAAATAAGTTGCAATACCTTCTTCTAAAAATTTTTCTGTTTCACTGCAATTATGTTCTTTTACAAAAATATCGTTAACATAATGTACAAACTCATGAAATATGGTCTGTTTATAATGCTTTAAGGCTTCGGCTTGATTTTTTAAAATATCTTTATGCGCAGTGTTTTTAAAATCATGAAGCGACAAATATGTAATTGTGCGTTGTTCAGGGTTATAGTTGCCAATCATCCAATCTTTTACTTGCTTTTTATTATACATTTTTTTGTAGAATTCATCGTATTTTGCTTTTGTTGGAATAATATGTATTTTAACTTTATAATTAGGTACATTTACTTCAAAAAAATTGAAAGCCACATTAGCAAAAGTGTTAATATGCTCAACTAATATTTCTATTAAATCTTCATCAGATTTTTCAAAAATAAATGTTGCATATTTTGTTTCTTTTTTCATAAATACATATTCCTTTTATTTAAATTATAAAAATTTAGATATAGATTGTCAAATAGAAAGAAAATAAAAATCAAGTTGCTTATAAAACTAAATTAAAAAAATTAAATTTTTTTACAAAATAAATAAAAATTGAAATAAAATTTTAAATTTCTATAAAAATATTATTTTTTTGCAAAATATCATAAAAAAGACCGCTAATGCGGTCTAATTTTAGATACTATTCACCTAAAGTGTAATAGCTGCCTGAATGTTGAGTGGCAGGGAATCTTTTACCTTTTTCTAGATAAAGGCTACCACCGTTATGTCCGTTTTCGTCATAAGCAACATATGTTGCAGACTTTGGAACTTGTTCACCAGGAGTCCATCTATTTTTAGCCATATAGCACCTCCGTTGTTATTTTGTGTAATCTTTAATTGAATATTCAAAAATAAATTTCTATATTTTGGAAAATTATTTAAATTTTTCATTATTTTGAAAATATTTTAAATTTTTATTTTAAAAATATTTTTTTAATTTTATTTTTAGAAATTTTTTAATTTTAAGAAGAAATCATTAAAAAATTGATAAAATTTTGCATATTTTTTAATATTTTTAAAGATTTTAAGCATTTTTTGTAAAATTTAAGATTTAATTTGCAATAATTTGTTAGCACAATTTTAAAATAAAAAATAATAAAACTCTTTACAAATACTTACAATTTTGTTATATTAAAAGTATGATAACAAACACAAAAACAAATGAAAGGAACAATCAAGATAAGAAGTTCCATTTTTGGCAGTATTTTACGCCGCATAAAAAGACAATTTCTTTTTTAATTTTGTTAGATATATTGTTTATATGTTTTTCCATTTTTGAAACATTATATTTTGCAAAAATAGTTGAAAATATTACAGAGAAAGCTTACTATTTGGCAATGAAACAGCTAGTTATTTTTGGCATTGAAAGTGTAATTAGAATTTGTGTAAATCATTTATACAATGTTATATGGTTTAAGTTTCAAGTTAAAGTTACCAAATCAATGACATTTGACATAATTCAACAGTCGTTTATGGTGTCATCAAAAGCATATACCGACCATAATTCTGCAAATTTTATAAAGCGTATAGACCAAGACCCATGGACAATATTTAATAATCTTTCAAATTTTGTTGATAATGTTAGTTCAATTATAACTTGCGTTATAGTTATTGGCTATATATGTTTTATAAGTTGGCAAGTTGGCTTGGTTTTGATAATAACTGTAATTTTATGTGCAATTATAGAAACATATCGCAGACGAAAAGTTAAAGAAAAGAATAGAGAATTGTTTAAGCGAAATGAAAAATATTCCAGCCTTTTGCAAGAAGTTGTTAAAAGTGAGCGAGATGTAAAATCGCTTAATTTGGAGTATGAATTAAAAGAAAATATACAACAAAGTTTTGATTATAGCCAAAATTATGGAGTGCAAACATCTATTTATGAGAATAGGTGGTGGGCATATAGAACTGTTTTGTTTAGGTTTTTAGGTGCAGCGGCTTTAGTTTTGGCGGTTTTCTTTATGAACAAAGGCTTGTTGACAATCACATCGTTTATCATTATCAACAACAACCGGAATTATAGCTTTCAACTTATGACGGCTTATGAAAATTTCACACGATATATTACTGAAATAAAATTGGCAGTAGAACGCATAAGCGAACTTTATCAAGATGACGAATATGAACTTGAAAAATTTGGTGCAACTATCAGAAAACATATAAAAGGAAAAATTGAATTTAAAAATGTTGAATTTAATTATATTGAATATAAAGAACGAGATAAAAAAGAAATTTTAGCGGAAAAACGTGCAAATAAACGCAAGAAAATTAAAGCAAAAGTGCCAACTAGAGAAATATCGAACACAAATAGAGTGTTTAAAAATTTAAACTTTACAATTGAACCTAACACAACGGTTGCGTTTGTTGGTAAATCAGGTAGCGGTAAAAGCACAATTTTAAACCTTATTTCCAAAATGTATGAAGTGGACGGCGGTAAAGTTTTAATTGATGGAACAGATATAAAAAAATTAGATAAAGATAGTTTGCGTTCGTCAATTTCACTTGTAAATCAATTTCCTTATATTTTTGATATGACCATTAAAGAAAATTTACTTTTAGCAAAGCCGGATGCAACCGATGAAGAAATTGAACAAGTAATAAAAGATAGTGCATTAGATGAATTTATTTCAACTTTATCAAATGGACTAAACACAAAGGTTGGCGAAAGTGGAATTAAATTAAGTGGCGGACAAAGGCAACGTTTAGCAATTGCAAGGGCGTTATTAAAAAAATCTAGCATAATTTTGTTTGATGAAAGCACAAGTTCGCTAGATAATCTTGCACAAAATCAAATTAAAAAGAGCATAGATAACATTAAGGGAAAATCTACTATCGTTATAGTTGCTCATCGCTTAACCACAATTAAAAATGTTGATAAAATCTTCTATTTGGAAGAGGGCGAAATTGTAGATGTTGGCACATTTGAAGAGCTTTACAAACGCAACAAAAACTTTAAAACAATGTTTTTGGCTGAAAATATTTAATTTTTCTATTTTCTTTAAAAAATTTTAACTTAATTTTGAAAAATAGATTGAAATATTTGGGAAAAATTTTGTCCATACAAACATTGCAAAATTTGGCTAAATATGTTATAATGCTTTTATGATTAGGCTAATAAACACTCCATCGTTTTATTCTTCACTTTACGAAGTGGCAGATTTTTGTTTGCAAAATAGCACGCAGGAGATTTATATTATTGTTCCAGATAAATTAACTTTGTTTATGGAAAAATTTATTTTTGAACAAATGGGCATATCTTCAAGTTTCAACATTAAAGTAAGTTCATTAAATAGGTTTGCTAAAAAGAATTTTGCAATTGATAAACAAAATCAAATTTCAAGCACAGGTGGAATTATTCTAATTAACAAAATTTTAGACGAACATTATGCTGAATTAAGCATTTTTAAAAATAAAGCATATTCGTTTAGTTATGCTGAAAATATTTTAAACACAATAAATCAATTAAAAGCGTCTAACATAACTTGCGATATGATGCGTGGTTTTAGTTGCAAAAATGAGCAATTGACCAACAAAATTAAAGATTTACAATTAATATATGAATATTATGAAACTGAAAAAGCAGGCAAACTTGATGCAGCTGACACGTTTTTGGCATCGGCTTTAAGCATTTCAAAAGGGTTGGGCAATGAAAAATTTGTATTTGTTGGGTTTGACGATTTTACAGCAATAGAATATTCAATTATAGAAATGATTGCATTAAAAAATGAAATTAACATTTTTAATTATAAATCAAAGGGCAACAATAAACACATTTTTAACAGTGAAATTTATAATCAATTAAAAAATATTGCAAATAAAAGTGTAATTGGCTTTGAATATATAGAAAATGAAAAACAATATAGCCCTTTAAAACAATTTTTGCACAATAATTTATTTGGCATTAAAAATGAAAAATTTTTGGCAAGTGAAAATGATAATATTGTAATATTTTCTGGCAATGGGGTGGATAGCGAAATAGAATTTGTGGCTAAAAACATTAGATATCAAATTCTTAAAGGAAGCAATTTTTCAAATTTTGGCGTTGCAATTTATAATTTAGATGCAAAAATAAGCAAAATTAAAGAAATTTTTGAAAAATATGAAATTAATTATTATATAGATAATCAATTTACACTAAACAAAAGTATATTTTACAAATTTTTTGTTAGCATCTTAAAATATACTTTAAATGGCTATGATATTGTTAATTTAATAGATGTTATAAATTCGCCTTTTTTTAAACTTAAAGATAGTGAAAAACAAAAATTAACAGAAAGATTATTGTTTTTTAATTATGGCAAAATAGATAAATTAAATTTAGGGCAGGAATTTGAAAATTCTAAAAATTTGTTAATTAAATTTTTGGCAAGTTTTGATATTAAAAAGACAACTAAAATTGAAGAATTTATAAAAAAAGTAAGAATTGTTGATGAAAATTTAGGTTTTAAGCAAATATTAAACGATTTAGCAAATAAAAATGTTAATTTAACAGAAAAAATTATGTTACAAAAATCTAGTGAAATGCTATACAATTTGCTAGATGATATTGTTTCGTTCTATCCAAACGCAAGTTTAGAAAAACTTTATGATATTTTAGTTCATGTTGCAGGGCTTGTAAAATTTAACAATCTTCCACTAACATTAGATGCAGTTAAAATTGTTGATGCGGAAAATACAATGGAAATTTTTGATAATTTATATATTGTAAACTGCACAAGTGAAACCGCGCCAAGTTTAAAGTTTGATTGTGGAATTATTTTAGATGATGAAATTGCTCAACTTAATTTTAAACTTTCGCCAACAATTGCACATATTAACAAACTTGCAAAACTTAGGCTATACAATTTAGCAACAATGTTTGAAAATAGTTTAACCATTACATACTCTAACAATCAAAGTGATTTAATTAAAGAACTTGTAAATAAAATTGAAATTATTGCCGATTATGGCAAAGATAATTTGCCAATAGTACATAACTACGCGGCAAAAGAATATATAGCAATGTCTAAGTGGGATTTAATAGAGTACTTGTGCAAAAATGATAAAAAAAATTTAGAATTATTAAAAAATATTAATAAAAATAAAGAATTTTTGCAAATTTCACCTGAAAATTTAAAAATTTTTGCAAATTTTAACAAAATTTCTGCTTCTCAATTAGAAAATTATTTTAAATGTCCGTTAAATTATTTTTTAAATTCAATTTTGAAAATTAAAGAAAGGGAAACAAACGATATTTCTTCAATTGATGTAGGTAACATTATACATATTATTTTATATGAGTATTATAAACGCAACAAAAATGTTGGCGACATAAATCTGTTTGTTCAAGATGAAATAAATCGTTTTTTGCAAACAGAGGAACATTTAAAATTAAATTCTAATAGTCCTACAATTGTAAATTTGCAGCAAGAATTAATTAGAATTATTGATGGTTTAAATTATATAGATAAAAATTCATTATATTTACCGTTTAAGTTTGAGTTTGAATTTGCAGGCAAAAATGCTTTGCAATTAAAAAATATTTCCTTAATTGGTAAGGTAGATAGAATTGATAAATATAATAATTTTTTAAGAATTATAGATTATAAATCAGGCATGGCTGATGCAAGTTTAAAAGAGTTGTATTATGGCAATAAGTTGCAATTATTTTTGTATGCCTGTGCGGCTGAAAATTTAGGCAAAGTTGTTGGAGAATTTTATCTTCCTTTGCATAATGATTATAAAAAAGCGGAGGCTAATCCTTATTCATTAAAAGGTTTTTATATTAATGACGAACAACTTGTTCATGCTTTGGACATCAATTTGCAGCCGAAACAATCTAGCGATATAGTAAACGTATATTTAACAACCAAAAATGTTGCAATGAAAAAAGATAAACAACTTACATCTACCGAAATGGAAAATTTAAAAAATTACGCTAAAAAAGTTAGTGAAAATGCGGTTGATGAAATTCGCACAGGTTTTATTGCGGCCTCGCCAAATGAAGATAGCAAAATTTGTTCGTATTGCCCATATGTTCATATTTGCATGCGTGCAACTAACAACATAAAATTAAGAAAATCTAACGATGTAAAATTGGAAAGTTTTAAAAGTGAGGCAGATAATGGCTAACGATTTTAAAGGTGTGCAATTAGACATATTAAATTCAAACGCAAGCAATCAGCTTGTAAGTGCCGGTGCAGGCAGCGGTAAAACCACAGTAATGATTGAAAAAATTTCTAGGTTAATTTTAAATAAGCAAATTTCACTAGATAATCTGCTTGTTGTAACTTTTACCGTTTTGGCTGCAGGCGAAATGAAGGACAGATTAGTAAAAGTTTTTCAATCAAAATTACAAGAAAGCACTAATTTAGAAGAAAAAGAATTTTTACTTAACATAATTGAACAGACGAAAACTGCCAGCATTGACACAATTGATGGATTTAGTTCAAAAACAATAAAAAAATATTTTTATGAATTAAATATGTCGCCTAATTTTGAAATAATAAGTGATGCAACAAAAGATTATTATTTAAACCGAACAATGAAAAAAACAATAAACGATTTTTCTTTAACAGGCGATGGAATAAATGTTTTATTGGATTTGTTTGGCGGAAAAAATAGAAGCCTAAAAAATTTAGAAAAAATTATATTAGACCTATACACAAATGTAATTAACATAAAAGATTATGATGAATTTTTAAATAACTGCTTAAATCAATATGTAGATAGCAGTTTAAGTGAAAACATTGTTAACAGCAAAATTTTGCAAGAAGTTGACAAATTGAAGAAAAGTTTAATTGAAAATTATGTTTTAGAATTTAAAGATAGGTTTGATGCTACATTGATTTGCTTAAATGAAATTAATAGTAAAAGTTTAAAAGAAAATTTAACAAAATTGCAAAATGTTGTTTTGCCTAAATTTAGTGCAAAAGAAAAGGCTAATTTTAGTGTGTTGCAAGATGTTTGTCAGGCATTAGATGAATTTGAAAAATTTTTAAAAAATTTAAAAGATAATGGAATTGATGCTAATTTTGATAAGAAAAATGAAAAAATTGTTGAATATTTTGCATTAATTTTAAAAATTTTAAAAAATTTTATAGAAAATTATAATAATTTAAAACAAAAAAATAATTTAATAGATTTTAATGATTTAAATCGCTTAATGCTTAAATTATTGGAAAATGAAAATGTATTAAACGAATTGCAAAACAAATATAAATATGTTGCCATTGATGAATATCAAGATGTAAACTTGTTACAAGATGCACTTATGTCTAAATTGGTTGGCAAAAACACCACACTTTTTATGGTGGGAGATGTTAAACAATCAATTTATGGGTTTAGAGGAGCAAGCCCTGAATGGTTTTTAAACAAATATAATAATTATCAACTTACCAATAATGGCGAAGTGTTTAAAATGCGAGATAATTTTCGTTCTAATCCGCTAATTATGAGTTTTGTTGATGAAGTCTTTTCTAAAATTATGACAAAACAAACGGGCGACATAGATTATGTTGCAGATTGTACAATAGATGCTCATAGAAATGATATTGTTGACCAAAAAGTAAAAATTTTGCTAGCAAAAAAGATAGATGAAGAAAAGCAAATTGAAACTGACATATATTCAGTAAAAAATCATAATTTTAAAACGGAAAATGAAAATTGTAACGAGGCTTTGCTAGTTTTAGAGCAAATAAAATCATTTGTGGGCAAAGAATTTTATGATGCAAACTTAAAAAGAAACAGATTGCTTAAATTTGCCGATATTGCAATTTTGGTTAGGTCGGAAAAGGGCGAAAATTATGAAAAATTAATTTCGGTTTTACAAGAAAATAATGTACCAATTAATATAGAAAACAAATTAGATATAAGTAACAGTGAGGGAATAAAATTAATTTTATCTATTTTAAAATGCACCATTAACACTGCCGATGATGTGGATTTTTTGGCAACATTTATGGCTTTAACAAATTTAGATATTAATGATATAACCGCAATTAGAGATAAATCTCAAATTCTGCGAGAGAATTTAATGCAAAACATTAACAATGAAAAAATATCTTGTGGTTTTAACATTTTGCAAGATATAAAAAATAATTCTTACACAAAAACTAATAGTGAACTTATAAGATACATTTTAAATGGAAAAAAATTAAAATATTACATTCTTCAAATGGAAAATGGCGAGCGTGAATTGAATTTAATTGAAGAATTTTTAAATCAACTTTCAAGTTTAGAAGATAATTTAGGGCTTGCTGAGTTTGTTGAAGTTGTTGAAAGTAACATTTCAAAATCGAGTTCGTTTAAACAAACAGATAATGAAGATAGTGTAAACATTTTAACCATTCATAAAAGCAAAGGGCTAGAATATCCGGTTGTAATTTTGTATAATTCTAGTAAACAATTGGGGTTTGTAAACGAAAATGACGCCGTTAATTTCAACGCTGATATTGGCATTGGAGTAGATTATTTTGACACATCAAACCGCACAAAATGTTATAGTTTAACCAAATATGCAATAAAACTTAAAAATTTTGTAAAAGGTTATAAAGAAGAAATGCGCCTACTTTATGTTGCACTAACTAGGGCAAAAAACAAATTGATAATAACAGGCGAATATGACGATAGCATTTTTACCGATAAACTTAAACATACAAGTTATTTAAACATGATTTTATCTTGCTATAAAAATAAACTTAATGCTGAAACCAAAATTATAGATATTCCAACTTGTGAAATAATTTTTGAAGATGAATTTAAAGTTTCTGCATATGATAGTTCAAGTAAAACAGTTAAAAATATTTTTGAAAACTTTAATTATGATAACTCTAAATTTGAAATTCCTTTTAAAAATAGCGTTACAGGGTTAAACAGTGAATTTTCAATTAAACATAAATTTGAAACAAAACAATGGTTAAATTCTCAAATTCAAATAAATGCAGATGAAGATAGTGCAATTCAAGGCACACATTATCATCAGGTGTTAGAAAAATTAAATTTGCAAATTCCGTATGAGAAACCAGAAGAGTTAAACGAATTTAATGATGTAGATGCTAAATTAATTGAACTTGCACATAAAAAACTTAGTCCACTTGCAAAAGATGCAATAAACATAAAGCATGAAGCGGAGTTTATGATGTATGTGCCTTATAACGAAATTGTAAAAAGTAACATATCAGATAAAGTTTTAATTCAAGGTGTGGTAGATTTAATTATAGAAAATGAAAACGATATAACAATTGTTGATTATAAATTTTCAACCTTAGATATTAACATTTTAAAACAAAAATATGCCGAACAATTAGAATTGTATAAAATGGCGGTGGAAAAAGCTTATAATAAAAAAGTTGAACATATATACATTTATTCAATAAAAACCGGAAATTTGGCGTAAATTTTAATAATTTTTAAAATTTTTATGAAAGAGAAGTATTAAATAATAAAAGCGGAATTAAATTTTTCCGTTTTTTATTTTGATTATTGTTTGTTGTTTTCATTTAAAATTTTAATGTTTTGTTCTTTTAAAAGCAGTAAATAATCCGTCCACATATATTCTCTAATAGGAATTGGCTTGTGGTTGTCAAAATAAATTACAAGTGCAGGCGAAATATGATGATATTTTTCAAATATGCTTGCACCAATAGTATGGTTATTTAAAATTAATTTTTTTGCAATGGCATGATAGTTATAATACATATTTATAATTTGCCTTACAAAAAAATTTTTTATGCAAGTTTGTTTTTTATTTTAGTTGTATTAATGTAAATAATTTATATGTAAATTATTCTTTTATTTTTTACTTATTATGTAAAATTTATTTTTCTTTTATGGTTTTATGTAAATTATTTTTTTGTTTTATTTTTAAAAAAATTTTTAAAAAAGTTAAAAAATAACATAAAAACGCAATTTTTTATAAAAAATAATGTAAAAATTTGATTTTTTGCAAAATTTATATAAATATTTTCGTAAATAATAATCCTTTACTTTTTTAAGATTTTGTGATATAATATTGTCATGGATGATGTTAATTTTAAAAATGTGTTATCTCTTGCATATTTGGGTGACAGTGTGTTTAGCCTTTTGGTGCGTGAATATTTAATAAATAATCACGATTTAAAACCAAGTGGTTTAAACAAAATTGCCAATTCTGTTGTATGTGCAAGAACGCAAGCGGAAATTCTTGAACAAATAAAGCCTGAATTAAACAAAACCGAGTTGGAAGTTATAACTCGAGCAAGAAACAATTGCAGCCACACAAAAGCCAAAAATAGTTCGGTGGAAGAATATAACAAAGCAACTCAACTTGAAAGTCTGTTTGGTTTTTGGTGGCTAAACAAAAATAAAAAAATGTATGAAATTTTTAAAAAATATGTTGAGGTTAAATTATGATAGTTGAAGGCATAAATGTTGTAAATGAGTTGCTTAAATCTAACACAAAAATTGAAAAAATTTTAGCGGAAGATTGTAACAATTTAGATATAAAAAAAATTCTAGATGTTGCAAAAGAAAAGCATGTTAAAGTTGAAGTTTTAGCAAAAAAAGATTTAGATAAAATAAGGCCTTCTGTGCAGGGAGTTCTTGCTTTTGTGCCAAACTTCAAGTATGTTGAAATTGACGATATTTTAAACCTTGCAAAACAGCGAGAACAAAAGCCTTTTGTTGTAATTCTTGATGGCATTTTAGACCCACATAATTTAGGTGCAATAATAAGAACTTGTGAATGTGCTGGTGTTCATGGAGTTATAATTCCTGAAAACCGAGCGTGCGATATAACCGAAACAGTTTTTAAAACAAGTGCAGGTGCGGTTGTGCATATTCCTATTTGCAAAGTAACAAATTTAAACCGAACAATAAAGCAGCTTAAAGATGAAGGTTTGTGGATTTATGCCTTAGAGGCTGGCAACAAAAAAATTTATAAAGCCGATTTTACTTATCCAACCGCTTTGGTTATAGGCGGAGAGGGGAAAGGTGTTTCAAGATTAGTAAAAGAAAATGTTGATGAAATTTTATCGTTAGATATGTTTGGCAAAGTAAACAGCTTAAATGCATCTAATGCTGCGGCTATTGGAATTTATGAAGTAGTAAGGCAGCGGGCAAAATAAACTTTTGCCTTATAAAAGGAGAATTATGCAAGATGAAGTTTCTAGTTTAATAGAAAAAGCTCAGCAGCATGATGAACAAGCAATGGAAGATTTGCTTCATTTGTTTAAACCAAAAGTTATTGCCATTTCTCGTGAATATTTTTTAATTGGTGCCGATGTTGATGACCTTATTCAAGAAGGAATGATTGGTTTATATAAGGCAATTAATATATATGACAAAACAAAAAACAAAAATTTTAGTGCGTTTGCATCGCTTTGCATTCATAGGCAACTTCAAACGGCTGTTAAAAATGCAAACCGAATTAAGAATGCACCATTGAACAGTTATTTGCCAATAAATTATTATGGTGGCATAGGGCAAGACGATGAAAAGTATGGCAGATTTGTTATTGTTGATGATAACAGCGATTTTGAAAAGGAATATATAGACAAAGAATTAAATGCAATTGTTATAAGCAAAGTTAAAAATTTGTTAACAGAGCAACAATTTGAAATGTTAAAAATGTTTTTAAATGGTGTTAATTATGTAACAATGGCCGAACATTTTGACATTTCAACAAAGCAAGTAGATAACACTTTGCAAGCAATAAAACGAAAACTTCACTCAATAAAAGGAGAAATTTAATGAATTTGGCATTATATAGAGAATTTAGACCGCAAAATTTTGATGATGTTGTTGGGCAAGATTACATTATAAAAACTTTAAAAAATCAAATTAAGTTAGATAAGCTAACTCACGCATATTTGTTTTGCGGACCAAGAGGAACAGGAAAAACCAGCACAGCAAAAATTTTTGCACGAGCGGTAAACTGCACTCATTCGCAGGACGGAAACCCTTGTGGAATGTGTGCTGAATGTGTTGCGTTAAGTGAAGCAAATACTGATATTGTTGAAATAGATGCCGCTTCAAACAATCGCGTGGAAGAAATAAGGGATTTGCGAGAAAAAGTTAATTTTCCGCCGCTTATTGGCAAATATAAAGTGTATATTATAGACGAAGTTCACATGCTAACCGATAGTGCCTTTAACGCCTTATTAAAAACACTTGAAGAACCGCCAAAACACATAATATTTATTCTTGCAACAACCGAAATTCACAAATTGCCAGCCACAATTCTTTCAAGATGCACTCGCTTTGATTTTAAACTATTGCCAATTAACACACTTATTGAACATTTAAAAAATGTGTTTAATAAAAAGCAAATTGAATGTGATGAAAAAAGCCTTTATGCCATTGCAAAAGCAGGCGAAGGCAGTGTTAGAGATATGTTATCAATTGCCGATAGCGTTGCTTCGTTTTGCGATTATAAAATAACAATTGATGCGTGCGAAAAAGTTATAGGTTTATCAAACAAAGAAAGCATTAAAAACATTTTGTTAGCCATTTTTAATAAAGATGTATCTAATTTGTTTGTAGCAGTAAAATCAGCTTTAGGCATGGGCAAAAATATTCAAATTTTGTGCAAGGAAATGGCAGATTACATTAAAAATTTAATTATGATAAAATCTGGCGTTGGAGATTTTGCCGTGCTAGATATTTTGCCAGGCGAATTTAGTCAGTATAACGAAATTTCAAATAAATTTGACATTAATTTTTTAAAGTCGGCATTTAGCAAATTTGCGGCAATTGAGTTAGATTTAAAATATAGTTTAAACCCAGAAAATTTATTTGAAAGTGCTTGTTTAGAACTTGTCGATTTTGGAAAAAACAATTTAGCAAATCAACCAATTCAGCCAGCAACTAAGTTACAAACTCAAACGCAACCACAAATGCAACCGCAAACTCAATTTCAAACGCAGACGCAAACACAAACTCAGCCTCAGTTAAATGTTCAACAAACAACTGTTCAGTCGCCTTTTCAACAAACAGCACAAGTTCAAAAAGAGAACAGTGCAGTTGAACGCCTTTGGGGTAATGTTTTAATTAAGTTTAAAGAATACAATATGTTTGCACTTTCTAATGCGTTAAGGTCGGTTAATAAAGTGGAAAACATTGCAAACAAGTTAATTATTCATACAAATGATTTATCTAGTTACGAAATGATTGACAATAAAGAACGAAATGATGTAATATTAAAAACAGCAAAATTGTTTGATGATAACATAACATCGGTTGAAGTGGTGTACGATAAAAACAATGCTTCCACGCAAGATGTTAAAGATAATCTTAAACAAGTTTTTAAAAACAAAATTAAGTTTAAAGAATAAATAATTAAAAGGAGAATTTATTATGGCATATCATGGCGGATTTGGTGGCGGAATGAATATGAACGCCTTAATGCAACAAGCAAAAAAAAT
This sequence comes from uncultured Clostridia bacterium, assembly GCA_947627545.1. Classification (GTDB taxonomy): domain Bacteria; phylum Bacillota; class Clostridia; order Christensenellales; family UBA1242; genus Onthoplasma. Next base: position 32,393 of record CANQWK010000014.1, read on the forward strand.
GCAAGAACAAATGATGAAGGCGCAGGAAGAACTTGCCGAAACAGAAGTTACAGGCAAGGCTGGTGGCGAAATGGTTACTGTTACAATGAATGGCAAAAAGGAAATTAAATCTATAAAACTTAACAAGGCAGCAGTTGACCC
>CANQWK010000015.1 GCA_947627545.1 uncultured Clostridia bacterium
ATTGTTAATGAAATTAAAACAAAAACCGCCGTTGAATTAAACGAATTGGTTAAAGCATTAGAAGAAGAATTTGGCGTAAGCGCAGCAGCCGCAGTTGTTGCTGGTCCAGCCGCAGCGGCAGAAGCTCCAGCCGCTGAAGAAAAAACAGAATTCAATGTTATTTTGAAAGATGTTGGCGCAAACAAAATTGCTGTTATTAAAGCAGTGCGTGAAGCAACAGGCTTAGGCTTAATGGAAGCAAAAGCCTTGGTTGAAACCGCAGGAGCAACAGTTAAAGAAAATGTTCCAACTGCAGATGCAAAAGCATTAGTTGAAGCATTAAAAGCCGCTGGTGCAACCGCTGAACTAAAATAATTCTTTATGCTTAAAAAACGCTCGCAAACAGCGAGTGTTTTTTTATGCTTCTTGCAATTTAAACTCAAACTTAAAAAATAAAAAAATAAAAGTGAAAAATAAACAAAAAATATAAAAAATAGAAATAAAATTGCAAATATGAAAAAAAGAAAACGTAAAACATAACAAATAAAAAAGCACAGGGCTGTGCTTTTTTATTGGTTTTCGGCAAAATCTTCTATTAAAAAATCTTTTAAAAGGGTGTAGCGTTTTGCAGTGTAATTGTTGTGTATCATTCGTGCTAATATCTGTTTGCTGCCCACAATTACAACCGCTTTTTTTGCTCGGGTTATTGCCGTGTAAAGCAAATTTCGTGTTATTATTATCGGTGCTCCTGGCACTAGCGGTATTACTACGCAATCAAATTCACTGCCTTGGCTTTTATGTATTGTTATTGCATAAGCAAGTGTTATTTGATATAGGTCGGCTGGCGAATATACGCATATTCGATTATCGTCAAAGCGAACGGTCATTTCGTGAGTGTCGGTTTCTATTTTGGTTATGTAGCCAATGTCGCCGTTAAACACGCCGCTGCCTTCCTGCGTTGTGCCGTTTGCTTCATATTTTACAAATGTCATTTCATAATTGTTTACAATTTGCATAATTTTGTCGCCAACATGAAATTTTGTAAATTCGGTTGCAATTTCCGCACCTGTAAAATGCGGATTGATTGTAAATTGTAGGCGTTTATTAAGGTTATCTATTCCGCATGGGCCAGCTTTCATGGGGGCTAGCACTTGAATTTCTTCTGGCTTATACTTAAAATATTTTGGTAGGCGAGAGGTTACTAAATCGACAACTGTTTCGCTGTTGGCAACTAAATCTTTGCCTTCTATAAAGAAAAAGTCCTTACTTGAATTGCTTATTACCGGCATTTTGCCGCTGTTTATAAGGTGGGCGTTGCTTATTATTAAACTATCGTTGCCTTGGCGGTAAATGTTTATTAAATAGGTGGTGTGAATGGTTTTGCTTTCAATTAAATCCCTTAGCACATTGCCTGCGCCTACGCTTGGAAGTTGGTCTTTATCTCCAACCATAATTATTCGTGCAGTGGAGCGCAGTGCTTTTAGCAAATGATAAAACAAAGATGCGTCAACCATGCTCATTTCGTCAACAATAACCACATCGGCGTCAAGCGGATTGTTTTCGTTGCGGTGAAAAAATCCTTCGCCTTCGTTTTGGTTTACTTCCAACGCACGATGAATTGTTTTTGCTTCAATGCCACTTGTTTCGCTAAGGCGTTTACTTGCTCTGCCGGTTGGAGCGCATAACAACACGCGTTTATTTTGTTGTTTAAACATTTCCAAAATACAGCGTACAATTGTGGTTTTTCCTGTTCCTGGGCCGCCTGTTATTATGCTAGCGCCTTTGGTTAGGCTGTTTAAAACCGCATCGGTTTGCTCGCCGTTAAGTTGAATGTTATGTACGCGCTGATAAAAATTTATGTTGTCTATAAAATTAAATTTTTCGTCAAATTGGTTATAAGAAAGTTTGTTTAATTTTTTTGAAATATATTTTTCTTGAAAATAGAACTTTGAAAGCATAGTGACATCTTCGCCATGATGCGTAAAATTTTTAACCATTCCTTCAATTTGCAGATATTCCACACACTTTTCAACCATGCAGCGTTCGTCTGCCGTGTAATTTAAAATTTCTAGGCAATTGTCAATTAAATTGCTGGTTGGCAAATAGGTGTGGCCTTCGCGTTCACTTGCCGTTTTTAAGGTGTAAACTAGCCCTGCTTTTATGCGATTTTCTCCGTATAAATCTAGCCCAACCTTTAACGCAATTTTGTCCGCCGTGGCAAAACCTATGCCGTCAACATCTTCTATTAATTGATATGGATTATTTTTAACAATTTCTATTGTGTTTTCCTTATATATATTATATATCTTTATAGCCATGTTTGTGGTTATATAATGGCTTTGCAAAAACATTATTGTGGATTGCATACCTTTCATTTCGTTGTAAGCGTTTGAAATTTCTAACGCTTTTTGCTTGCTAATGCCACGCACTTTGCTTAGTTTTACCGGATTAAATGCAAGAATTTCAAGAGTATCTGCTCCAAACTCTTCTACAATTTTTTTTGCAGTTACCGGACCTATGCCGCTTATTAGTCCGCTAGATAAATATTTTTCAATTGCAGGAAGGGTGGTTGGCTCAACAATTTTAGCTTCGTCAACCTTAAACTGCTCGCCAAACTTTTTGTTAACCACAAAATCTCCAACCAACTCCAACATTTGACCTTCGTAAACTTCCGGAATTGCACCTACAACCGTTATTTTTTTGTTGTTATATGACAAATTAACAACGGAATAGCCGTTGTCGGGATTTCTAAACACAGTGTTTTCCACATTTCCAACAATTTTCATTTTGATATTGTAAAACAAATAAAAATTTTTTGTCAACCTTTTTAAAGGACAATTAAAACGATGAGTTTCATGTGTGTGTTGTTAGGTGTAAGGCGTGAGATACGCTCGAATACGCTAAGTTTGCAATAAGATATTGTCAGTGTGTGGCAGGTTTTTGTACACTTTTTTGCTTTTTTACATATTTAATATGGGCATTTGCATATAATACAAGTAAAAATTAGCATTATTTTATTATTCAGCTTAACCTATTTTTAATTATTTGTTTGCTATTCTTTATTAAAAATTGCTTATTAAAATGTCAATTTTTGATATTCTTATCAATTAAAAGTTGGCAATTTTTTAAAGTTTGCCTATTTTCTTGCTCATTTAAGTTATTTATTTGCTATTCTTTATTAAAATTTATTTGCTTATTTTATGTAAAATATCAATATATGGTGGTGGTATATTGAGTTTACACCAAATATATAACTTATATGTTACTTTGCCGTCAAAATGCAAAACTTTTACAAAAAATTTTTAAAATGGGTATTGACAAAATTGGAATTTCGATTATAATAATGTGTATTGAAGTGCGTTTGCGGTCAGCTCACACTTTAAATTAGGGGTAAGGTGACATTAGTCATCTATCCGAAAAGGAGAGAATATGAAGAAATTTTTAATCTTTCTAGTTGCAATTGTAGTTGTAGTTTGCTTCGGCTTAACTATATTCTATTTTGTGCGTAATGACGAAGTTATAAACTTTACAACAAAAGAGATTTATTGCAATATAGGCGACATTATTACAAAGGACGAACTTGGTTTAACCATTAAAAAGGGTAGTAAGAAAACCAAATTCAATTATAATGCTAATGAAGAAATTAGCAGAATTGTTAGTTTCGATGAAGAGCATGAATACTATATTGTAAACGAAAATGAAGGCGGAGATTATTCAATTGTAATTACAACAACAAACAAAAAATTCCCTAAGTTTGAAATTGTTTTACATATTGGAGATGGATTAGCTAATCCTTATTATATTTCTGGTGAAAAAGATTTACAAAACATTGGCACCAAATATGATTCTAGCCGCAAATTTACATTAAGAAATGATATTCGTTTAACTGAAAACTTTAAAACAATTAGTAATTTTTCAGGCACATTTATGGGAAACGGACACACAATTTCTAACATAAATGTTGAAACTGACAACTCTTATGCAGGTTTGTTTGGCAACCTTAATGGTGCAACAATAACTAACTTAAACTTGGCAGAAGTTAACATTGATGGTAATTATCAATATGCAGGTGCACTTGCAGCAAAATCAAGTGGCAGCACAATTTCTTGCGTGGCTGTTAAAGGCGGCAAAATAACTTCATCTGCTGAAAACAGCATTATCGGTGGTTTAGTTGGCGAAATGGTTACATCTAACAGGGCAACTAGCCTTTCTGTAGAAGACGTAACTTTAACAGGCGACTACACTGTTGGTGGCTTAATTGGTAAATTAAACGGCTGCACTTTGCAAGCAACTTATGCAAAAGCAACAATCGCTAAAAAGACAGTTGAAGATGAAAATTCTACAAAACTTGGCGGTTTAATTGGTGAATTTGTTGTTTCTACATCTGCTGGTTCAATTCAACAATCTTATGCAGATTCAACAAGTGATTATGCTAAATTTGGTTCATTTATTGGTACATTAAGTGCAGTTCCTGGCTTTGCTGATGAAAAAGAATTGCAATACTTAATTGGTAACTATTCTGTTGGTGCTGCTAACAGAGAAATTGCTAACAACACAACAGGCATGTATGCTAAAAAACCAAACAATCCAAGTAACACTTCTTTAAGCGACCCTGATACATCTAAATATTTCATTACAAACAAAACAACCGAAGCTGAATTAGCTGGCGTTGGTAACTTTATATTCTATGCAATTAAAGGTGTAACAACTCCTTGGAGCGAGAACGCTTGGATTTTAAGAGCAGGTTATTTGCCTACTTTAACAATGAAAGGCTTTGAAGTTCCAAGCATAACCGCTGAATATTTGAATACTGATAATGTTGACAATAACATTGTTGGTAACGGCGACACAGACGCTAATAGAAATGCTTTAACCGAATTATTATCTAAAGGAACAATTACTGAAGGTTTCTCACTAAGAGAAAACGAAGTTTACGATATGGCAAACCAAGGTAGTTTCAGTATTGGCGAAATTAAAAATATTACAATTAAAGGTAATAATGCAACAATTAAAAACTTAACAGTAAAAGGCGATGGATTATACTTATTCTCATCAGTAGATAGTTGTACAATTAGCAACATCACTTTTGAAAATTTAACATTTACAAATAAAAATCCAAAAGGATTATTTGGTTCAGTTAAATCAAGCACAATAGCTGGTTCTGAAATAAACGGAATTAAAGTTACTTATGCTGGTGAAATTGCTAGTGATGGTTTCTCAGGTATTGCTTCTAGCCTAGAAAACGGCTCTAAAATTTTAAATTGCTCAGCAACATTTACCGCTAACGGAAATTCAGCTGGTATAGTTGATAGATTAATAAGTGGCGAGGTAAAAGGCTGCACAGTTAACGCTACAATAAACGGTGGCGAATATGCTGCTGGCTTAGTTAAAATGAATAATGGTACAGTTTCTGATTGTACAGTAGAAAACTTTGCAGTTGCTAACGTTAAAAACTCTGTAGCAGGTTTGGTTGAAGTAAACAATGCAAATGCTAACGTTTCAAACAACAGTATAAATAATTTATCTGTTAATGTAACCGAATCAACCGCAGATAATGCAAAAATTGCAGGTTTAATTGTAACAAACCATGGTGGAGCTACAAACAATAAAGTTGCAGGCGAAGGCATTAAATTTAGCAATGTAACAAATATTACAAATTTACAAGTTGCAGGTATTGTTGTATATAACGATGGTACTATTGACGACGCTTATAACACAATGGCACAAGTTGGTAACTATAATATTGGCGAAACTTCAACAATTGCAGGAAAGAACATCGAAGTTGCTGGTATTGTTGTTGAAAATGCAGTAAATGAAAATGCAAGCAATTCTCGTATATCAAAAGTTGTTTCTACTTCTAATTTAGCAGGTAACACTGTTGCAGGTGTGGCTGTTCGCACAAGCGGTGCTTCTATAATAGACCAAGTTTTAATTGGCTTTAATGGCAACGCTGCTGCACGCAACACAATTGAAGGCGATAAATTTGTTGTTGGTGTTGTTTATGAAATGAGAAATACATCATCAATCACTAACATTCAAACTCACAGCTCATTAATTGGCAAAACAAGTGCTTCTGACCCTACAAAAGCAGAAACAGGCACAATTTCATCGTTGGTTGCTTTAATCTTCCCTAATGGAACAAAAATTGAAAATGCTATGATAGACAATGCTGCATCTGGCTTTGGAACTTTGTATAAAGAAACATGGACAGATTATGAGGATTCTCATAAAGATGAAGACTTACCAACTGCAAGCTTTAACCTATTAAGCGTTCCTGGAACTTCTGGCACATTTAGAAGTGTTGTTATTAACACTGCTCACATAACTGCTGACGGATTAATTGTTAAACAATCATACTTTAAGTGGACAATGTTTGGTAATGATTACGATAAACAAGACGATGATAAAGAACATTCAAATTTCTTTAATTACGGAAATGACGATACCTTTAATAGTTCTTTACCTACTCAATCTGTAATGACAGCTGACGGAACAAATGCAAAAATTGATGGCGAAAATGATTGGGTAAGGGGTTGGAGAACTCCTGACTATAAACATGATTGGACATTTGATAGTAATGTTTGGAACACTGTAAATGGCACAACTTTAAGTTTCTTAAATGGTGGTTACACCGCAGCGTAATTATCTCGGCTTAACAAAATTATTAAACATTATTACGTTAATAAATAGCAATTAACAAAAAAATAATTGTAAAAACGAAAAAGAGCGATTAAATCGCTCTTTTTTCACACCGACCCTCATTATGTCAAACCTACCCAATGGCAACAAAAAACACCAACCTTTCGATTAGTGTTTTAGCCAAAATTAAAAGTCATTTATTATTCTTTTGGTGCATTTTTTTCTTTTTCGTATGCAGCCAAAATTGCAGTGCTTATTAATTGGCGTGTTTCTGTGTTCTTAGGGTGAGCAATATCTCTATACTCGCCATTAGGACGCTTTGTTGATGGCATATCAATGAATAGGCCATTAGTTCCTTCAACGATTCTCACTTCATGCACAATAAAGGCATCATCAATAGTGAAACTTGCAATAGCTCTAACTTTGCTGTTTTCGTTGTTAAGCAATCTAATTCTTACATCAGAAATTTCTAACATTTATCCACCTTTCCTTTTAGATTAACTACCTTGTAGTCAATTATATTCTAGCCTATTTTTAAAATTTTTGCAAATGATTTACACATGTTTTTCAACTTTTATAAAAATATAGCAAAATTTTTTAATTCTTGCAAAAACAACTTGCAAAATTAAAACTAAATTCATATAAAAAAGTATGAAAAATAAATCGGTTTTATTGCTAGGCGTTGGTGGGGTTAGCATGCACCAACTTGCACTCGCTTATATTGGCTTAGGCTATTCAGTTTTAGGTTACGATGCAAAATTTAGTAATTTTGTTAAAATTGCAGTTGATGCAGGCATGCAATTTACAAATAAGTTCGATAAAGATTTTTTAAATGTGGATTTTTGCGTTAAAACGGCAGCAATAAAAGATAGCAATCGCTACATAAAGGCGGTTAAAAAATTAGGCGTTCCTGTTTTAGATAGAGCGTTTGCACTTGAACAACTTATAAAAAACTTTAAATGTGTTATTGCGGTTGCTGGCACGCATGGAAAAAGCACCACTTGTGCATTAATTTATGAAATTTTAAGGCAGGCAGGCAAAAAGGTTTCTTGCCATATTGGAGCAGAGGTTTTTGAGCCTAACTTTAATTTAACTGACGAATTTTTGGTGTTAGAGGCGTGCGAATATAATAAAAGTTTTTTAAATTTTTACCCAAGCATTTCGGTTGTAACAAACGTTGAGCCAGAGCATTTAGATTGTTACAAAACAATGTTTAATTTGCGTGCTGCATTTAAAACCTTTTTAAATCGTGCAAAAACGCGATTTGTTTTTGACGAGGCTAGCACAAAATTTTTAAAAAAATCTAACAACTTAAATTTTGTAAAACAAACAGACCTAAAATTAAACACGCTGTTAAAAGGCGAATATAATTTAAAAAATATAAGTTTAGCAATAGAAGTTTGCAAATTTTTAGGCATAGAACAAAATGTAATAATAAAAGCCATAAACTCGTTTGCAGGTTTGCCAAGGCGCAATGAATTTTTAGCATTATGGAACGGCAAAAAAGTCTTTATAGATTATGCTCATCACCCAACCGAATTGCAAGCATTTAGCCGTCAGTTTTTAATTGAAAATAAAAATGGAATAATAATATTTCAACCACATACTTATTCACGCACCAAACTGCTTTTAAATCAGTTTTTAGCCGTGTTTAAAAATATTCCTAATCTTATAATTTATAAAGAATATTCTGCTCGCGAAAAACGTAGCGAAGGGCTTACCGCTCATGATTTATTTGTGCAAATAAAACAAATTAATCCTAATGTAAAATATTGTGCCACACCAAAATGCCTTGCTAAAAATTTAAATGTTCAAACTAACCTTGCCTTTGTTGGAGCAGGCGATATAAACCTTGTTGCAAAAAAATTAATTGAAAAATTTTAATTTTTTGTTTAATAAAAATGTCTTTGTACAATAAAATTTTGCTCAAATTAAAAAATAAAACATTTTTTTAAAAAGTGTTGACAAATGCAAGCGTTTAGGTTATAATTAACTAATGTAAGCGAAATTTACAATCAAATTTTTACAAGGAGCAAATATGAAAAAAGATATTCAACCTAAATATGTAGATGTTACCTTTGTTTGTGCTTGTGGGACAGAGTTTAAAGGTAAAACCGCAAAACCTAACACAAAGGAAGGGGATATTATTAAACTTGAAGTTTGTGATAAATGTCATCCATTCTTTACAGGTCAACAAAAGTTAGTTGATACCGAAGGTAGAGTAGATAAATTCAACAAAAAACATAAATTAAAATAGCAAATTAAATGCGTCCTTTTTTGGCTATCCAAATTGGGCGCTTTTTTTATTTAAATTTTAATTTATAAAAGGTTAAATATGAATTTGTTAAATTTAAGAAAACAAGCCAAGCAACAGTTTAAAGAATTAGGCATTGACACGGAAGATGCGGATTTTATTATTGCAGAAACATTAAATGTTCCTCGCACTGAACTGCCTTTAATTAACGAACTAACACCAAAACAAACAAAACAAATTTTAAAACATATAAACGAACGAAAAAACAAAAAACCAGTTAGCAAAATTTTTAAAAGGGCATATTTTTACGGCTTAAAATTTAAAATTAATAACAAAGTTTTATCGCCAAGGCAGGATAGTGAAATTTTAATTGAAACCGCTTTAAAATACATTAAGCAAAACAAAATAAAATCGGTTCTAGATTTATGCACAGGCTCAGGCTGCTTGGCAATTGCAATAAAAAAAAATGCCGATGTAATGTTGCAGGCTGCTGACATATCTCAAGCAGCGTTAAGGTTAGCAAAAACAAATGCAAAACTAAATGATGTAGAAATTAAATTTGTAAAATCTAACATGCTAACTAAAATAAAAAACAAATTCAATTTAATTGTAAGCAATCCGCCATACATTCCAACACACGAAATAAATTTGTTGGAAGATGAAGTTAAAAAATTTGACCCTATTCTTGCCCTAGACGGCGGAAAAACAGGACTAGATTTTTACAAAATTATAAATGACACCGCAATAAAAAATTTAACACCAGACGGAATGTTAATTTTGGAAATTGGCAATGAACAAAAAGACGATGTAATTAATATGTTTAGCAATTTTAAATTTGTAGAATGTGTGCCTGATTATGGAGGGCTTAACCGAGTGCTAGTTTTTAAATTAAACAAAACGGAAACATAACTTTTAATAAAAAAATCACTTTAATAAATTACAATGCAAAAAATTAGAAAATTAAAAATCAAAAATTAGAAATAAAAAATGAAAATTAAAGTTAGAATTAAAAATAAAAATTAAAAAAATAAATAAAAAAAACAATAAAAAACATTAAAAATAGTGCAAAAATTTAAAAATTTAAAAAATTTTTTAATAAAAAGGAAAATTTTATGATTGAAAAATTAAAATTAATTAAAGAAAAATTTGATAACTTAACTGCTGAAATTGCTAATCCTGAAGTGTTGGCAGACACAAAAGTTTGGCAAGCAAAAGTTAAAGAACATTCAAATTTAACTCCGCTTATGGATGAATATTCAAACTATTTAAAATTTGAAAAGGACTATAACGATGCCAACACAATGTTGAATAGTGAAACTGACCCTGATATGCGCGAAATGTTAAAAGAAGAAATTTTAAAAAACAAGCAAAACATGGCAGATAGTGAAGAGAAATTAAAAATCCTTCTTTTGCCAAAAGATGAAGACGATGAAAAAAATGTTATTCTTGAAATTCGTGGCGGAGCAGGTGGAGAAGAAAGTAGTCTTTTTGCTGCTGACCTTTTAAGAATGTATAAAATGTATTGCGATGGTCACAAATTTAAAATGGAAATTTTAAACATAGAAGAAACTGAACTTGGCGGCATTAAAGTCGTAGAAGCCATGATAAAGGGCAAAAATGCTTATGCAAAGTTCAAGTTTGAATCAGGCGTGCATCGTGTTCAACGTGTGCCAGAAACCGAAAGCCAGGGCAGAGTGCATACATCAACTGCAACAGTTGCAATTCTTCCAGAGCGTGAAGATGCCGAAGTTGAAATAAACGAAAAGGACATTAGAATAGACCTATTTAGAAGTAGTGGTGCAGGCGGTCAAAAAGTTAACAAAACCGAAAGTGCAATAAGAATAACACACTTTCCAACCGGCATAGTTGTGTCTTGTCAGGACGAACGCAGCCAAACGCAAAACAAAGAAAAAGCGTTTGCAATGTTGCGTGCTAAACTTTATGATTATTATCAACAACAAAAAGAGGCGGAATATAGCCAAAACCGAAAAAATCAAGTTGGTACAGGAGATAGAAGCGAGCGTATTCGCACCTACAATTTTCCGCAAGGCAGAGTAACCGACCACCGCATAGGCCTAAGCATTTATAATATTGACGGCTTTATGAACGGCAACCTAGACGAAATGATTGAGGCTTTAACTCTTGCCGACCAGCAGGCTAAATTAAGCGCGGCTGACGATGAAAACAAATAATGTTTTCTTTAAGTAATTGTTCAATATTTTCATTTATGTATTATTCATTTGAAATTGTTTATAGTTTTCTTGTTTATATAATTGTTATTCAATTTTATAGTTGCAAAATTTTTTAATGTAAAATTTTGTTTAAAATTTTATTTAACTTTGTGTAAAATGTTTGCTTTAAAATATTGTTTTGTGCTATTATATAAATAGGAGAAAACTATGGCTAAGTACCTAAAACGAGATAGCGATTTAGGCTATATAGAAGATAGTGCAAAAATTGAATATTTAAAACTTAACAATTTAAGGCACACCATATTAGGCTGTATGCTTGGAGATTTTGACGAGCAGGGCTTTTATGTTGTGTCGGCAGAAATTCAAAAAGAATTGTTGTCTATGAAAAAATTTTTGGTTAAAACAATAGACAACATTGAAATTTGCCGTGGCGAAATTATGCTTAACAAACCCATAACTTTTATGGTTACTTTCGAGGCAGATAGGGCAACGTTAAGTTTGGTGGAAAGGTTAAGTTTTGAGGCCAATTTGGAAATTGACAGCGGAACGTACAGCAATGTTAACGAATTTATTTTAGACGAAGTTGAAACGGCAGGCGAAGTTGACCGCAATAAAATTTATAAAATGTGGAACATTAATCCAATGGGTGGCGATATTTTAGATATCTCAAAAATGGATGAAGAAACGCTTGCACTATATTTTGGCATTGTAAATAGATATAAATATCTTTTATATGCAAATCAATTAATGCTAGAGAAGGAAAGTGAATTAGAAGAGATTGAAGCGGAATATAGTTTAGGCATGCTAGAAGTGTTAAATCATTATCCTAAATTAAAAGCACTTGTAGATGCGGAAATTAAAACCGATTTAAAAGATAAAAAAGAATTTATTCGCATAGACAAACCTAATTTTGCAAAAACCTTTAATGAAGTGCTAGACCAAGCCATAGAAGGCAATTTAAATGTGTTAAGTGAAGAAGAATTATCGGCATTTAACCAAGAGAGTAAAGCAGTTTTGCAGGCAAGAAACATTAAAATGCAAGAAAAACTAGACATAAAAACTCAACCTGCTTTGGAAGAAGAATCTAACCAAACCGAGCTAGACGAAGAATTTGCTGCCGACCGAACTTTTAACAAAATTACATTAAACACTAATGGGCAAGAAAATGGCAAATCTATACCAGAACTTGAACAAGAATTTGCAGAAAAAGAAAGAAAAGTTACCGACGATTTAGCAGATAGGGCAGTAGGTATTGCTGGTGTGATTTTTGGTGCAGCGGCAGGAGTTGTTGTTGGTGCGGTTAGCGGCGTTGTGAGCGGTGTGGCTAGTGCGGTTACAAGGCTTATTCAAAAAGTAAATGGAGACTATGCTCCTAACGGTTTAATTGGTAGAAAAATTGGAGAAAAAAATGCAAACAATCAAACTCAACCTAATTTAGCACCCAGCACAACACAATCTAACGGCACAACGGCAAACAATTCAACAGGAAGAGGAAGAAATAATTCAACAAATAATACTATAAGCCCAAGAAAAAAACCAGCTGCCCAACAAGGTCCAAAACAAGATAAAAACAAACAACAACAAAATCGAACAAATCCAAATTATTCTAGTAGCAGTAGTGGAAGCAGCACAAATACAAATAGAAATTCCAATCAAGCCCAATCAAATGCAACTAACGATAGATATACCCCTTACGGCAGGGCAAACAACGGGCAAAGCAGAAATATTAACAATAGGCAAGGCAGAAATACTGCGGCAGATAGAAAACAACAAGAATTTGAGCAGATTTTAAGGAGTATGAGAGAGAGAAATAGAGGAGTTAATGTAGAAAGTCGAGAAGGCGTGCAAGTTAATTCAAGAGATATGGGTATTTAATATAAACAAAAAAAACGAACTTTAAGTTCGTTTTTTATTTTTTACAAGTTTGCATTAGGGTGAGTTGTGTTTGATTTTCTATTGGCTAAACTTTGTACAATTAATTTGCACCCAATAAATTCGCATAACTCATTAAATTGTTCGCAATGTTTTTCGTCGCCTGCACAAAATTCTGCAATCCAGTCAGTATTATCATTGCAACTTAAAAGCTTATCTAAATCGGCTAAATATTGTTTTAAATTCAATTTATAGCCATATCTTAATGTATTTGTTAAAACTAATGAATATAAAGTGTAAGAAAAATCCTCATCACATTTAAATTTGTCTTTAAAGAATGGTATTATGTTATAGTAAATAAAATAATTATTTTTATCTCTGGAGTTTAAAATATCTATAACTTCGTCCATAAACTCTTTATCGTTTGGGTGGTAATCGCCAGCAGGCAATAAATATCTAGATTTTATGCCATCTCTGCCTAAATTTTTTAATTCCTGTTTAATTTCAGCAGATGTTTTTTCTTTTTTTGGTGTCATAAAACGCTCCTTTCAAACCTTAGTTGCTAGCATTGTAGCACACTTTTTTTTATTTGTAAATAGTTTTTTTAAAAAATTTTTTGAAAAAATTATATTTAAACGCAACTTATTTATTTTGCATGGATTTCATTTTTGTTGCGATAATCATCTATGTTATATGTCTTGTTCATAACTTTAAGAATGGTGGAAAAATTATCGTCTTCCGCCGCCTTGTTGTTGTGTGTTTGCCCGCATTTTGAACATTTATATGTAATTATATATCCTTTTTTTGCGTTTTGTGTTACTTCAATTGGAACTAACACTCCTTTACAATCATTTTGCCTATCGCCAGGGTTTACATCTACATGCAACGAACACAAACAAAAATTACAATGGTCCCTAGACGTTGAATTTAATTTTTCAACCGCCTTGCCGCATACTGCACATATAAATCCGCTATCATTTTTAACAAAGTTTTTCATATTCCTTATTATATATTAAAAAATTAGATTTGTAAAGACAAAATTAATTAATAGAAATTTAAAACTTAAAATGTTTTGCTAAAATTAATAAGTTAAAAATAAAAAAGAGTTGTTAAAGTTAAAAATAAAAAAGAGTTGTTAAAATTAAAAATTTAAAAAATGGTTAAAATTAAAAACATAAAAATTAAACAGCATTGCACTGCAAATATAAGGTTTAAAAAATTTTACTAAAAAACTAAAAAAGTTCTTAAAAAGGGTTGACAAACTCTTTTTTTTATGGTAAGATGAATTCGTTAATCCGTGTGGAAAGACGCACAAGGTTGCAACCATTAGCAAGTAATGGGTGGGAATTTGTGCCGACCATAAGCCTATTGGCTGCCAGCGGAATGGGTTGGGGCTTAAAGCCCAATTTATTTTAGAGATTAACACTTAACACTCGGCTGCGTGTTGGCAAATTCAAAACTATGCTACGCTTGTTAGCACAAGTTGAATAGTTGGCATTAAACCGCAAATCAGTTTAAAGGGTTTATTTAAATAAACAATTTTGCATTTGGTTTGTAAAAACAAAAACTTTGTTCAAAAAGGTTTATTTAAATGAAATTAACAAAACTTTGTTTAAATGAAGTTATTTAAATGAAAAAAATTGCACTAGGTTAAGGTTGGCTGGTTGATTGCTTTAAAAAGGAGAATAAAAAATGGCAACAAAAAAATTGAGAATTAAACTTGCATCTTACGATACAGGTTTACTTGAAAATGTGGTTTCTAAAATTTTAGATACCGCAACAAAATCGGGCTGCAAAGTTTCTGGCCCTATTCCACTTCCTACTAAAAAGGAAGTTGTTACCGTCCTTCGTTCAACTCACGTTAACAAGGATAGCCGAGAACAATTTGAATCTCGCACACATTTTAGATTAATTGACATTTTCGCACCAAATCAAAAGGCTGTTGATGCCGTTCTTAAAATGAACGTTCCAGCAGGCGTTGATATCAAGGTGGAATTATAAGGAGGGCATTGTGGAAAAAGCTATTATAGGTAGAAAGGTGGGAATGACACAAGTTTTCACCGAAGATGGCAAAGTTGAACCTGTAACTGTTATTGAAGCAGGTCCTTGCTATGTAACACAAATTAAAACCGCTGAAAAAGATGGTTATAATTCTGTGCAAATTGCTTTTGGCGAAATTAAAGCAAAAAATGTAAACAAAACACAAGCTGGCGCATTTAAAAAAGCAAATGTTGAGCCTAAGCGTGTTTTAAAGGAATTTAAATATAACGATATTTCTAAATTTGCCGTAGGGCAAGAAATTAAAGCCGACATGTTTGCTGCTGGCGATGTTGTTGATGTTCAAGGCACAAGCAAAGGTCATGGCTTTACAGGCGTAATTAAACGCTGGAACCAACAAAGGCTTAAAATGACACACGGCGTTGGCCCTGTTCACAGAGAAGTTGGTTCAATGGGTGCAAACTCAACTCCAAGCAGAGTGTTCAAAGGCAAAAAAATGCCAGGACAATATGGTAACGACATTGTTACAATTCAAAATTTAAAAATAGTGCGTGTTGATGCGGATAGAAACTTAATTTTAGTTAAAGGTGCAATTCCTGGCGCTAAAAAGAGCATTGTTGCAATTAAGTCCGCCGCCAAAGCGTAAAGGAGCATACTATGGCAAAAGTTAAAGTTTATAATATGAAAAAAGAAGCAGTGGGCAACGTTGAATTAAATGATATGGTGTTCAATGCGGAATATAATGAGCCATTAATTCACCAAGTTGTTGTTGCATTGCACAACAATGCACGTCAAGGCACAAAATCTGCTTTAACAAGAAGTGAAGTTAATGCAAGCAAAAAGAAAATTCGTAGGCAAAAGGGCAACGGCATGGCTCGTCATGACGAAATTAGTGCCCCTCAATTTGACGGCGGTGGCGTAGTGTTTGCACCAAAGCCAAGAGATTTTAGGGTTAAAATTAACAAAAAAATGCGTGATATTGCCTTTGCTAGTGCAATTTCTCAAAAAATTAAACAAGACGAACTATTTGTTTTAGACAACATCAATTTTGAAAATGCCAAAACAAAAAGTGCAAGTGAATTTTTAAAAACTTTTGGTTTAAACAGACGCACAATTATTGTAACTGACGGCAAAGATGAAAACGTGTTGCGTGCAACAAACAACTTAGAAAATGTTAGTTGTGCAGATGCAATGCTTTTAAACGTTGCCCAAGTTGTAGAAAACAAATTTATTGTGTTCACCAAAAATGCAATTAAAAAAATTGAGGAGGCATACGTATAATGACAGCACAAGAAATTATATTAGAACCTATTATGACAGAAAAATCATACGCTGGCATTCCTAACAAAATTTACACTTTTAAAGTAAACAAAAACGCCAACAAAATTGAAATTAAAAAGGCGGTTGAAGAACTTTTTGAAGTTAAAGTTGCTAGGGTTAACACTATGATTGTTAAAGGTACATTTAAGTCAAGAAGAACTAAAAGCGGCGAAGTTACAGGTAGAACTAGCGACTATAAGAAAGCAGTTGTTTTCTTAAAGCCAGATAGCAAAGCTATTGCCTTCTTCGAAAGCTTGAACTAAAAGGAGTAAATTATGGCAATAAGAAATTTAAAACCTACTTCACCTGCTAACAGATTTAAATCTTATAAGGTTAAAACAACCAACAAAACCAACGTTCCAAAATCTTTGGACGGCGATGTTAAAAAATCGGGCGGCAGAAACAATCAAGGTAAAATAACCGTTAGAAATATAGGCGGTGCTAACAGGCGTAAATATAGAGTTATTGACTTTAAACGCAACAAAGATGGCATTCCTGCAAAAGTTGATAGCATTCAATATGACCCTAACCGCACAGCAGACATTGCACTTTTGGTTTATGCAGATGGCGAAAAACGCTTTATTATTGCACCAAAAGGCTTAAATGTCGGCGACAAAGTTATGTCAGGCAAGGGCAGTGAAATTAAACCAGGCAACGCCCTTCCATTAGAAGATATTCCGCTTGGCTCTAAAATTCATAACATTGAATTGCAACCAGGCAGAGGCGGACAAATGGTTAGAAGTGCTGGCCTTTCTGCTCAATTAATGGCAAAAGAGGGCGCTTATGCAACCATTCGTTTACCAAGTGGCGAAATGAGAAAAGTTATGGCAATTTGCCGTGCAACAATTGGCGAAATTGGCAACGAAGAAAACGAAATTGTATCTTTGGGTAAGGCTGGACGCAAACGCCACATGGGTATTCGTCCTTCTGTTCGTGGTTCAGCAATGAACCCAGTTGACCACCCACACGGCGGTGGTGAAGGTAAATCACCAGTTGGACATGCTGGTCCAATGACACCTTGGGGCAAACCTGCTTTGGGTTACAAAACTAGAAAACATAAAAAAGCTTCTGACAAACTTATTGTTAAGAGGGCTAAGTAGGAGAGAATATGAGTAGAAGTTTAAAGAAAAAACCTTTTGTAGATGAAAAATTGCTATCTCGTGTTCAGGCTATGAACGAAAAAGGCGAAAAAAAAGCCGTTAAAACCTGGTCACGAAGCAGCACAATCTACCCAGAATTTGTTGGACACACTATTGCTGTCCACAATGGTAAAAAACATGTGCCGGTTTATTGCACAGTTGATATGGTTGGTCATAAATTGGGCGAATTTGCTCCTACAAGAACCTTTAAAGGTCATAAGCAAAAAGAGGCTCAAAAACCTGCAACTGCTGGCGGAAAGAAATAGGAGTGAAATATGGCAACAAGAATTAGAGAAAAATCAGCAAAAATCATTGCAAATAAAGACACTCGCCCTTATGCAAGCGTGCGCTATGTAAGGTTAAGCCCTACAAAAGCCAAAATTGTTATAGACCAAGTTAGAGGCAAAAGTTACGATGACGCTGTTGCTATTTTAAGCAATATGCCACATGACGCTGCCGCTATTCTTCTAAAAGTTGTTAAATCGGCTGGTGCTAATGCCGAAAACAACAAGGGCATGAATGTTCATGATTTATATTTAGCACAAATAATTCTAGGCGAAGGCCCTAGCCGTGTTAATAAAGTTTATTTTAGAGGCAGAGCGCACGGAGCAGATAGAATTGTTACAAAAACTAGCCACATCAAAGTTGTGCTAGACAGTAAGGAGTAAGAGTATGGGACAAAAAGTTAATCCAAATGGTTTAAGGCTTGGCATAAATAAGACATGGAATTCTTTTTGGTATGCCGATAAGAAAAATATTGCTAAAAACATTAAGGAAGATGATGTTCTACGCAAATATATCCTTAAAGAATATAAAAACTGTGCTATTAGCAACGTGCTAATTGAACGCACTAGCGATAGCGTTACAATAACAATTTCAACTGCAAAACCTGGCGTTTTAATTGGCCAAAAGGGTGCAGGAGTTGAAACTTTAAAGAAAAACCTTGAAAAGCTTTCTAACGCTAAAAAGGTTAATGTAAACATTGTTGAAATTAAAAACCCAGATTTAGACGCAAAACTAGTTGCTGAAAGTATTGCTAGCCAACTAGAAAAAAGAGCACAATTTAGGCGTGTTATGAAAAGTGCTATGCAACGTGTTATGCGTGCAGGCGCTTTAGGTGTAAAAACTATGGTTTCAGGCAGGCTTGATGGTGCCGAAATTGCTAGAAGTGAACACTATCACGAAGGCAATTTGCCACTTCAAACTATCCGTGCTAACATAGATTACGCTAGCCTAGAAGCTCACACAACTTATGGCGTTTTAGGCGTTAAAGTGTGGATTTATAAAGGCGAAATTTTGGGCAAAGTTTCTCAAAGTTCGGTAAATCACAAGAAAGGAGAAAACTAATATGCTACTACCAAAAAGAGAAAAAAGAAGAAAACAATTCCGTGGCCGTATGACTGGCCGTGCATTGCGTAACAACAAAGTTTCTTATGGCGATTTTGGCTTGCAAGCTACCGAACCTTGTTGGATAACACCAAATCAGCTAGAAGCAGCTCGTGTTGCTATTAACAGATATATGAAACGTGGCGGCAAACTTTGGATAAAAGTTTTCCCTCATAAACCTATAACCAAAAAACCAGCCGATACTCGTATGGGTAGCGGTAAAGGTGCACAAGTTGGCCACGTTGCTGTTGTTAAAAGAGATGCTATCATTATTGAAGTTAGCGGCCCAACCGAAGAGGCTTGCTTAGAATCTTTAAGGCTTGCATCTCACAAACTTCCTTGCAAAACAAGGATAGTTCGCAAAGAAAAAGGCGGTGAAAACAATGAAGAATAACTATAACGATATGACTGTTAAAGAACTTGTTGCAGAAGAAACCAAATTGAGAAGCGAACTTTTCAATTTAACCTTCCAAAACAAAGTTGGTCAATTGCAAGATACTTCTAGAATTAGAATTGTTAAAAGAAACATTGCTAGGGTTAAAACCGCTTTAAAAATAAAACAAAGTGCTGGAGCAAAGGAGTAATAGTATGGAAGAAAAAAAGGTTAATCGCAAAACAATTCAAGGTGTGGTTGTGTCAGATAAAATGGACAAAACTATTACTGTTTTGGTTACAGGCAAAAAAAGAGACCCACTTTATAAAAAATATGTAACTTTTACAAAAAAATATAAAGCTCACGACGAAAAGAACGAGGCCAAAGTTGGCGATACTGTTAAAATTATTGAAACTCGCCCACTTAGCAAAGATAAATATTTCAGGCTTCTTACTATCGTTGAAAGGGCTAAGTAGGAGGAAAATATGATTCAACCATTATCAACATTAAACGTTGCCGACAACACTGGTGCTAAAAAAATTATGTGCATCCGTTGCAAAGGCAGCAAAAAGTTTGCTAACATTGGCGACATCATAATTGCCTCTGTTAAAAAAGCAGACCCAGATGGAAAAGTTAAAAAAGGCGATGTGGTTATAGCAGTAATCGTTCGCTCTAAAAAGGGTGTTCAACGTCAAGATGGCAGCACAATTAAGTTTGACGATAATGCCGCTGTTATTATTGATAAACAAAACGCACCAAGAGGAACTCGTGTTTTTGGACCTATTGCAAGAGAACTTCGTGCAAAGGGATTTACTCAAATTTTATCCCTAGCACCAGAAGTATTATAGGAGGGCAAAATGAAATTAAGTGTTAAAAAAGGCGATAACGTGCTTGTTTTGTCTGGTAAAGACAAAGGTAAACAAGGCGAAGTTTTAGAGGTTAACAAAGAAACTAACCGCGTGTTAGTTGCAGGCGTTAACATTCAAACAAAACACAAAAAGCCAAGAAATAAAGACGACAAAGGTGGCATTTTAAAAACCGAAGGTGCCATTGATGTTAGCAATGTTCAAGTTGTTTGCCCAACCTGCAAAAAGGCAACAAGAGTTGCTCACAAACTTGAAAACGATAAAAATGTTAGAATTTGCAAAAAATGTGGTGCAGTGTTAGATGTAGCTGTTAAAAAATCTAGCAAATCAACAAAAACCGCTGCAAAAGCAAAAGCAGAAAAACCTGCAAAAGTTGAAAAGGTAGAGGCAGAACAACCAAAACCAGCTAAAAAAACAGCAGTAAAATCTAGTGAAAAACCTGCAGCAAAAACAACAAAGTCAACCACCAAAACCACAGCAAAAAAAGAAACAACCGCTAAAACCTCTGGTAAAGGCGAGAAAAAGGCATAAGGAGTGTTTATGGAAAAAGAAATTAATAGGCGTCATAAATACTACAACGATGTTGTTAAAAAAAGTTTGGTAGAGAAATTTGGCTATAAAAACGTTATGGAAATTCCAAAACTCGAAAAAATTGTTTTAAGCATTCGTTTAGGTAAAGAAAAAGACAACGCAAAAAGTTTTAACGCAGCTATTGACGAATTATCTTTAATTGCTGGTCAAAAGGCTGTTATAACAACTGCTAAAAAATCGGTGGCTAACTTCAAATTAAGGCAAGGCCAAAAAATTGGTGCAAAAGTTACCCTTCGTGGCGAAAAAATGTATGAATTTTTTGATAGATTAATTTCGGTTGCCCTTCCAAGAGTTAGGGACTTCCAAGGTTTAAGCACAACCGCTTTTGACGGAAGAGGAAATTACAGCTTTGGCGTTAAAGAACAAATGATTTTCCCAGAAATTGTTTACGATAAAATTGTTTCAGTTCATGGGTTTGACATCATGATGATTACAACCGCAAAAACTAACGAAGAAGCTTTTGAACTTTTAAGGCTAATGGGCGTTCCATTTAAAAAGGTTAAATAGGAGTAATTATGGCAAAAAAATCAATGATTAATAAACAACAAAAACCTCAAAAGTTTAAAACTCGTGAATATACGAGATGTTCTATTTGTGGTCGTCCACATGCAGTGCTTAAAAAATACGGCATTTGCAGAATTTGTTTTAGAAATATGGCCTCTAAGGGAGAAATTCCTGGTGTTAAAAAGGCTAGTTGGTAAAGGAGGAACAAAATGTTTACAGACCCAATTTCAGATATGCTAACTCGCATTCGCAACGCTAACATGCAAAAACATGAATCTGTTGCTATGCCAGAAAGCAAAACTAAAACCGCTATTGCCCAAATTTTAAAAGAAGAAGGCTTTATTGTGGACTTTAAAACTGTTAAACAAGATGGCGTTAACATGCTTGAAATTACTTTAAAATATGGCCCTAACGGCGAAAAAGTTATTCAAGGCTTAAAAAGAATTAGCAAACCTGGTTTAAGAGTTTACTCTAACGCTAGCGAACTTCCACAAGTTCTTAACGGCCTAGGCATTGCCATAGTTTCTACAAGCAAAGGCATTGTTACCGATAAAGCAGCTCGCAAACTTAATTTAGGTGGCGAAGTTATCGCCTATGTATGGTAGGAGGGAATAATGTCAAGAATTGGAAAATTATCTATTGAAATCCCTGCCGGTGTTAGCGTTGAAGTTAACAACAATGTTGTTACCGTTAAAGGTCCAAAGGCTACCTTAACTAGAGAGTTCTTTGGCAACATCGCTGTTGAAGTTAAAGATAATCAAGTTCATGTTATTCGCAAGGATGACACAACCGATAGCAACGCAAAACAAGGCCTTTATCGTCAATTAATTCACAACATGGTTGTTGGCGTTAAAGATGGCTTTAAAAAGAGCTTAACAGTTAAAGGCGTTGGTTACAAACTTAACAAACAAGGCAAAAAACTTGTTATGAACTTAGGTTTTAGCCACCCTGTTGAATTTGAAGAAGTTGAAGGAATTAGTTTTGAAATTCCAGATAACAACACCATTATTGTTAATGGGGCAGATAAAGAATTAGTTGGTGCAGTTGCCGCTAAACTTAAAGCAATTCGCCCAGTTGAACCATATCACGGCTATGGCATTCACTACACCAATGAAACCGTTATTATGAAAGCTGGTAAATCTACCGGCAAAAAGAAAAAGTAGGAGTTGAGTTATGATAAATAAAATTAATAAAAATAGCGAACGCACAAAGCGTCATGTTAGATTGCGTCATGACTTAATAGGCACTCCTGAGCGTCCTCGCCTTAATGTTTACAGAAGCTTAAAACATATTGAAGCGCAAATTATAGACGATGTTAACCAAAAAACTTTGGTTGCATGCTCTACAAAACAACCTGACATAAAGGCAAAAGTTAAGGACATGACAAATAAAGAACAGGCCAAATTTGTGGGCGAACAAATTGGCAAACTTGCTTTAAGCAAAAAAATAAGCACTGTTGTTTTTGACAGAGGCGGATACTTATACACAGGTAGAATTAAAGAATTGGCAGACGGTGCAAGAGCCGCTGGCTTAAAATTTTAAGGAGATAGTATGGCACAACAACAAAAACGTGAATTTAGAAAACCAAGAGTTGAAGAAAAAGACGAATTTGACAAAAAAATGCTTGACGTCCGCAGGGTTACCAAGGTCGTTAAGGGTGGTCGTACCATGCGTTTCTCTGCTCTTGTGGTTGTGGGCGACAAAAAAGGCAGAGTAGGAATGGGCATTGCAAAAGCTGCCGAAGTTCCAGCTGCTATTGAAAAAGCAACCAAAGCAGCTAAAAAAGCTGTTATAACTGTTCCTGTTTTAAACGGAACAATCCCACACGAAACTATTGGTAAGTTTAGCAAAACTAACGTTAAAATGCTTCCTTCTAAAAAGGGTGCAGGTTTAATTGCTGGTGGTGCTGCTCGTACAGTTTTCGATTTAGCAGGTTACACTGATATAACTGCAAAAATTTATGGCTCAACCGACAAAATTAACGTTGTTAGAGCAACTTTAAATGGCTTAAAATCTTTAAGAACTGTTGAACAAGTTGCAATGCTTCGTGGCAAATCGGTTGAAGAAATTAAGGGGGACTTATGTCAAAGAAACAAGAAAAAACAATAAAAGTTACTTTAATTAAAAGTCCTATTGGTTTTAACAAAGAACAAGCCAAAATTGTTGAGGCTTTGGGCTTTAAAAAACTAAATCAAACTCGCACTTTGCCAGACAACGCAAGTGTTAGAGGTAGCATTTTTAAAATTAAACACTTATTAAAAGTGGAAGAGGCGTAGGAGGTTTAAATGTATATTCACGATTTAAGAAATGCTGAAGGCGAAAAACAATCTAAAAAAAGATTAGGCAGAGGCATTGGTAGTGGCATTGGCAAAACCTCTGGTAAAGGCCACAAAGGTCAAAACGCTCGTTCAGGCGGTGGCGTTCGCCCTGGTTTTGAAGGCGGTCAAAATCCACTATATAGGCGTATTCCTTCAAAAGGTTTTAGCAATGCTAAATTTAAAAAAGTTTATTCAACAGTTAATGTTGGAGCATTAAATGTGTTCGATGCCAACTCGGAAGTTGACGCTATTAGTTTGCTAGAAAAAGGCCTTCTTTCTAAAATAGAAAAGGACGGCGTTAAAATTTTAGGCAACGGCGAACTTAAAGTTGCACTAAAAATTAAAGCAAACAAATTTACTAATTCGGCAAAGGAGAAAATTACCGCAATCGGTGGAACTGTTGAGGAGGCATAATGTTTAAAACATTAAGAGATGCTTTTAAAATAAAGGAAGTTAGAAACAAGTTAATTTTAACTTTGGTTCTACTTTTCATTTATCGCCTTGGCTGCTGGTTGCCTATTCCGGGCATTGACAGCGAAGCCTTAGGCACAAATGTTGAAGGCAACACCTTTTTATCTCTTTTAAGTTCGGTAAGCGGTGGTGCATTGTCTCAGGGGTCATTCCTTGCGCTTGGCGTTTCCCCTTACATTACATCTTCAATTATAATTCAACTTTTGGCAGCAGTTATTCCTAGTTGGCAAAGGTTGGCAAAAGAAGGTGCTGATGGCAGAAAAAAAATTAGTTTATACACAAAAATTGCAGCATTAATTATTGCACTTGCACAAGCAATTGGCATTGCAGTTGGCTTTGGCACAGCAGATAGCGTTAATTTAAGTTTATTTGCTGGCAAAGAATTTTTATGTTATTCATTCATTGTGCTTATGTTGGTTTCTGGCTCTATGTTCACCGTTTGGTTGGGCGAAAAAATAACCGAAATTGGCATTGGCAACGGAATGAGTTTGTTAATTTTTGTTGGTATTCTATCTAGTGCGGCAACAGCAATTTTAGGTAACTTCCAAAACTTGTTTGTTGGTGGCAAAACCACTCAAACCGCTATTTGGCAATTAGTTTTATTTGTTGTTGCATTAATTGCAATTTTCGCACTTGTTGTTTTTGTAGATGGCGGCGAAAGGCGTGTTGGCGTTCAATATGCAAAACAAGTTAAAGGTAGAAAAATGTATGGCGGTCAATCAACCTACATTCCGGTTAGAGTAAACGCTAACGGCGTTATGCCTATCATTTTTGCAAGTGCTTTGTTAACTTTCCCTCAAATGTTAATGAGCATTTTTGCTCCTAACTCTAACAACGGCTTCATCCGTTGGTGGAATAATTGGTTAGGCGCTGGCACTTGGGTGTACGCTATAGTTATGTCACTTTTAATTTTGGCTTTTGCTTATTTCTACACCATGATTAACTTCGACACCGAAGATATAGCACGCAACATTCAACAAAATGGCGGTTTTATACCAGGTATTCGCCCAGGCAAACCAACCGCTCAATACCTAAACAGCATTAATAAACGCATAACTTTGTTTGGTGCAATCTTCCTTGCGTTTATGGCATTAATTCCAACCTTGCTTTTCACTGCAATTGGCACAGGCGGATTAAACTCTGCGTTTAGTGCAACAGGTATGTTAATTATAGTTTCGGTTGCTTTGGAGTTCGACAAACAACTAGAAGCGCAAATGATGATGCGTAATTATAGAGGATTTTTAAAATAGGGGTGTTATGAATATTGTTCTTTTAGGCATTCAAGGCTCAGGCAAAGGCACTGTTAAAGAAAACATTTCAAATAAACTAAACTTTGAATATATTTCAACAGGCCTTTTGCTTAGAGAAGAAATTGCCTCGAATTCCAAACTTGGCTTGCAAGTTAAAGATATTATTAATAGGGGAGAATTGGTTGACACTCGCATTATTATGGAACTTATTTTTAAAAGAATAAGGAACAATCAAAAACCAAATGTTGTGTTTGACGGCTTTCCTAGAAATTTAGCTCAAGCCAAAGAATTGGAAAAATTGTGCGAATTAGATTTAATTATCTTTTTAAATTTGAAAAAAGAAGATGCAATCAACCGCATTTTAAATAGGCTTAATTGTCCAAAATGCGGACTTACCACCAGCGTGGAAACAGCCAAAAATTACATTTGCCCTGCTTGTGGTGCAAAATTAGTTAAACGCTCGGACGATACAGTTGAGGCAATAAACAAACGCTTTGAACAATATTTTAGCGAAACCTATCCGCTAATAGACTATTATAAAAAGCAAAACCTCTTAGTTGAGGTTGATGCAAGCCTACCGCCAAACGAAGTGGCGGAGCAAGTTATGAGGGCTATAAATGAACATAACAATTAAAAACGAACAAGAAATTGAAAAGATGCGTAAAGCGGGCAAAATTTTAAGCGAAACCTTAAAAATGCTTGAAGAACACATCTTTGCTGGCCAAACCAGTATGCGTCTTAATGATTTGGCCTATCAATTTATTATTTCAAAAGGAGCAAAACCTTCCTTCTTGCATTACGAGGGTTTCCCTTACACTATCTGTGCAAGCGTAAATGACCAAGTTGTGCATGGGTTTTGCAACAATCAGCCTTTAAAAGAGGGCGACATAATCAGCATTGATTGTGGCGTTATCTGGGAAGGCTATCATAGCGACGCAGCTCGTACATTTCCAGTTGGCAACATTTCCATTGAAAAGTCCAACTTAATTGATGCCACCAAAGAAAGTTTCTTTGCAGGTATTGAAGGCATAAAGGCTGGCTCACGGCTTGGACATATTAGCCACCGAGTTCAAGTTTACCTTGAAAGCAGAGGCTATGGTGTGGTGCGTGAATTAACAGGCCACGGGGTTGGAACAGATTTGCACGAAGACCCCATTGTTCCTAATTACGGCAACTTTAATTCGGGCATTGTTCTGCAAGCAGGCATGACCATTGCAGTTGAACCAATGTCAACATTAGGCAAGCGCAATGTGTATTTGGAAGATAACGAGTGGACAGTTACCACAATCGACCACAAACCTAGCGCACATTACGAAAACACCATTTTAATTACAAACGATGGTGTTGAAATATTAACAATTTAGGAGAATTATGGAGAACAATTTTGCGGTTGGCGATGTGGTAATTTCCACATCAGGACACGACAAAAACAAAACATTTTTAGTTGTTTCTATTGACAAATGCCAATTTCTTGCTATAATAGATGGTAAGGCACGCAAAAGGGCTAATCCTAAGCTAAAAAATCCAAAACATTTGCAGTTTGTTGCTCATGACGAAGAATTAATTAAAAAATTTAATTCCCCATTAACAACAGATGGCGAAATGTATAATCTATTAAAAAAATATAGAAAGGAGTAACAATGTCTAAAAAAGATGTTATTGAGGCCGAAGGTGAAGTTGTTGAAGTTTTAGGTAACACCAATTTTAAAGTTAAAATTATGAACAATCATCTCATAACAGCATACATCTCGGGCAAATTGCGTACCAATTACATTAAAATTTTGGTAGGAGATAAAGTTAAGGTTGAGATGAGCCCATACGATTTAACCAAAGGCAGAATTGTGTGGCGTGATAAGAATTAATTTAAAATTAAATTAAGGAGAAGTTAGAGATGAAAGTTAGACCATCAGTTAAACCAATGTGCGATAAATGCAAAGTTATTAAACGCAACGGACGAGTTATGGTTATATGCGTAAACCCTAAACACAAGCAAAGGCAAGGTTAGGGCTTGTTTTGTTTAAACTCCGCAGTTTAAACATGGCAAAAATTTGCTAAATTTTAAAACAATTTTTAAATTATTGTGTTAAAATGTTAAAAACGCACAATGGCAATTAAATTTGAAAATAAGCACAATGCCTCGCGGCAATTTGGCGTTGTGAGAAAATAAATTTATTATTTTGGAGGAAAAAATGGCACGTATATCCGGTGTGGATTTACCAAATGAAAAAAGAGTTGAAATTGGGTTAACCTATATCTATGGTATAGGCCGTGTTTCTGCAAACAAAATTTTGCAAGCAACAGGCATTAACCCTGATACAAGAGTTAAAGACCTAACAGAAAACGAAATTGCAGCAATAAGAAAATATATTGAAGCAAACTTCGTTGTTGAAGGCGAAAAGCGCAAAGATGTTGCAATGGACATTAAGCGCTTAAAAGAAATTAGATGCTACCGTGGTTTAAGGCACATTGCAAATTTGCCTTGTAGAGGTCAAAGCAGCAAGCAAAACGCTCGCACATGCAAAGGCCCTAAAAAAACCATAGCAAACAAAAAGAAGTAAGGAGTAAATAATAATGGCTGTTAAAAAAGAAACAAAAAAGAAAAAAACATTAGTTAAAAATGGCGAAGGTGCTATTCACATGTTTTTTAATCAAAATAACACTTTAGTAACTTTAACAGATGAACAAGGCAACGCACTTTGCCAATGCAGTGCTGGTGCTAGAGGCAACAAAGGTGCTAAAAAAACTACACCATTTGCTGGTCAAGATGCTGTTGAAACTTGCTTAAAAAATGCTGCAAACTTTGGCATTTCTAAACTTGCAATTTATGTTAAAGGCTCAAACCCTGCAAGGGAAGCAGCAATTCGTGCAGTTGGCTCGGCTGGTTTACAAGTAACTATGATTAGAGATGTATCTCCAATACCTCACAACGGTTGCCGACCACCTAAAAAGAGAAGATTATAGGAGGAAATATGGCAAAAAATTTAGATCCAGATTGCAAACAATGCCGTAGAGAAGGTTGCAAACTTTTCTTAAAAGGCGAAAGATGTTTAACTAAATGCGCATTCGATAAACGCCCTACAATTCCTGGTGTGCACGCAACAGGTAGAAAGAAAGTTAGCGAATATGGCATTCAGTTAAGAGAAAAAAATAAATGTCGCAGAACATATAACATTCTTGAAAAACAATTTAGAAATTACTACGAAAAAGCAACAAAAAGCAAAGAAAGCACCGGTTGGGCTTTGCTAAAAATGTTAGAATTAAGGCTAGATAATGTTG
Organism: uncultured Clostridia bacterium; assembly: GCA_947627545.1. Lineage (GTDB taxonomy): Bacteria > Bacillota > Clostridia > Christensenellales > UBA1242 > Onthoplasma. The sequence goes on from CANQWK010000015.1 coordinate 28,429, forward strand.
TTTATCGCTTAAACATTGGCTCTTCAAGAACAGAAGCTAGGCAAATTGTAAACCATGGCCACATCACAGTTAATGGCAAAAAAGTTAACATACCTTCTTATCAAGTTAAAGTTGGCGATGTTATTGCCGTTAAACCAGAAAAACAAGGTTTAGAAATGTTTTCTAGCATTAAAGGAGCAAAAGTTAACACTCCAAAATGGTTAGAGTTTGATTCTAATGCTCTTACCGGCAAGGTTTTAGCTTTACCTGAAAGAGATGATATTGACCTAGACATTAAAGAACACTTGATTGTAGAATATTATTCAAGATAATAGGAGATTTAATTATGATGGAAATTGAAAAACCAAAAATACTTTTAGATGAACTTGAAAACGGCTCGCACGCAATTATCACCGTTGAGCCACTTGAAAAAGGTTTTGGCATAACAATAGGCAATATGCTACGCCGCACATTGCTAAGTTCACTTCCTGGTGCTGCCATTGTTGGCGTGAAAATTAAAAATGTCTTGCATGAATTTTCAACAATCAAGGGCGTTAGCGAAGATGTTCCTGATATTGTTTTAAATTTAAAATCCATTGCAGTTAAAACCGAAAGCACAGATGAAGATTTTAAAGGCACAATGACACTTAAAAAGAAAGGTGCAGGCGTGCTTTATGCAAAAGATATTGACTGTGGCGATGGCATAACTGTTATGAACCCTGAACAATACATCTGCACAACAGATAGCGACGCCGACCTTAACATAACAATGTATGTAGGCAGAGGGCGTGGCTATGTTCCTGCAAGCGGAAATAAAGATTTTTCCGATGAAGTTGACTTTATTGCAATTGACTCGTTATTTACCCCAGTTAAACGTGTAAATTTTGAAGTTCAATCTAGCCGTGTTGGCAGAAGTTTGGACTATGACAAACTTGTTTTAGATGTTCAAACTCGCGGTACAGTTAGTGCAAAAGAAGTTGTTGCATTAAGTGCAAAACTTTTAAATGACTATGCAACAATGTTCGTTGAACTTGTAGAAGGCATGGACGGAGTTAACATTTTGGTTGCAAGAAAAGAAGACGAACGCACAAAATTGTTTGAAAAACCTATTGAAGAAATGGAATTAAGCGTACGTTCTTACAACTGCTTGAAACGTGCAGGAATAGACACCATTGGCGATTTGGCAAAGAAAACCAAAGGCGAAATGATGAAAGTGCGTAACATGGGTGCAAAATCTATGGAAGAAGTTATTAA
>CANQWK010000016.1 GCA_947627545.1 uncultured Clostridia bacterium
AAATTTTATTAAAAATACCCTAACGATTTGTGATTTTATGTCCTCATAGATATAGAGGGGATTGTTAGTTTTGGGCAACCGAAAGTACGAATTTTGTCTAATTTTAGAAAATTTAAAACTTTTTTCTTAAAAATGACTTAACGATTTGCAATTTTATGTCCTCATAGATATAGAGGGGTCTTTTATTTTTTGTTAGTTCTAGGTTTATTAAACAACAATTCCCTTGTTAAATTAAAAATTAAAAGGAGGTTTACGAGTAAATATGTGTTTTACATTAACAAAGAGATGAGTATGCAAAAAAGAGTGTAAAATAAAGCCGAAAGTATAGAAATTTTTAGTAAGCAGGATAAGGAGTAGACACAAAATGCCTTGTACCACCACGAAAATGCCCTATTTTATAGGGGTTTTAAGGTGCGTCAGGCGGGTATGGGTGGTGGCACAATTTTGAGTCACTCCTCTTTTTCTTGGCAAACGGGATACCCGTTTCCGTTTTTGCGATTAAAATCGCTATGTTAACTTAACAAAATCTTATTAATTTGTTAGGTTTGATTAGTGCCGAAAGCCTTTCGCTCGATGCGTAAAAGGACTATGTCACATTAGTATAGAAAGTGAGAAATTTAAAAAATGGAGATTAAATATGAATTACACAAAACTAAACACACTAAACATTTTTACAAATTACAAAGACATAGTCAAAGTTAAAGATTTACAAAAAATGTTGGGTATTGGCAGGAATTTGGCATATGAGCTTATATCCACAAATAAAATTAAAAGCATAAAATCTGGGAACATAATTTTAATACCAAAGCAAAATGTTATTGACTTCCTAAACGGAGGCGAGAACAATGAAAGGTAGTTTGCAAGTAAAACACGGAAATTATTATGTTGTTGTTAATTACAAAGATGAATATGGCAAGCCAAAGCAAAAATGGATAAGCACAAACCTTAAAGAGCAAGGCAACAAAACAAAAGCAAAAGAAGAAATGCGAAAGATTTTGAAAAATTTTGATTTTAACAATGTTGCGGTTAAAGAAGTGGATAAAACGGAAGATATTTTGTTTGTGGACTTCCTACAAAGTTATCTACCAATAAAAAAACAACAAGTTGAACCTGTAACCTATAATGCTTATGTTAAAACAGCCGAAACAATTTGTAACTATTTTAAAAATATGCGATTAAAACTTAAAGATTTAAAGCCATATCACATTGAGGGGTTTTATAAATCCCAATACGATAAAGGCCTTTCTGGTAATAGTGTTTTAAAATATCACGTTTTAATTAGAGAGTGTTTGCAATACGGAGTAAGAAATGATTTTGTTCTAACAAATGTTGCCGACAAAGTTACAAGACCAAAAGTTACAAAATTTAAAGCAAGTTTTTATTCTGTGGAAGAAATTCAAAAATTATTTGAAGCCATTAAAGAACACGAACTACATTTACCCATAATGCTTACCGCAATGTATGGTTTTAGAAGAAGTGAAGTGCTAGGTTTAAAATGGGAAGCGATTGATTTTGAAAATAAAATAATAAAAGTACAACATAAAGTGTTGGAAACAAAAATTGATGGAAAAAGGTGTATTTATAAATCAAACAAACTTAAAAATGAAACTAGCAACCGTATTTTACCACTCCTTCCGCAAGCGGAAGAATTGTTGTTAAAACAAAAAGAGCAAATTGAAATTAACAAAAACAAACTTGGCAAATGTTATAATGAACAAAATTTAGAATATGTTTGTGTTGATAACATTGGCAGGTTAATTTTACCAAACCGCCTAACAAAAGCATTTAATAAAATATTAGCCAAGAACGGATTAAGGCATATTCGTTTTCACGATTTGCGACATTCGTGTGCGAGTATTATGCTTGCTAACAATGTACCAATGAAACAAATACAAGAATGGTTGGGTCACGCGGATTTTAGCACCACAGCAAATATTTACTCTCATTTGGATTATAAAACAAAGATAAACTCCGCAAACACAATCTCAAATGTTTTTGATTTTAACATTGACAAGCCAAAGCAAGAAGAAAACGAGTTGAGCACCGCTGAAATTGAAAAAGAGATACAAGAATTGCAAAAACTTTTAGAAAAGAAAAAACAAAAAGATTATGAAATGTAAAAAGGTTGAGATTAAATTCTCAACCTTTTTCTTATTAAAAAGTGTGGTTTTTTGAAATTTTTATTAGACAATTTATTAGACAAAGCCAAATTTTGCTAAATTTTTAAGATTTTGAAAGACAAAATTTAAGTGTTCAAAAAAGCACATTTTATAAAATTTATTAGACAATTTTTAAAATTTTATTAGACAAAATTTGAAAGATAAAAAACAAAAACCCCTATAAAATAGGGGTTTATTTGGTGGACTGCCGGGGACTCGAACCCCGGACCCACTGATTAAGAGTCAGTTGCTCTACCAACTGAGCTAGCAGTCCAAATTTGTTATTAAGTTGTGTTTTTGCCCTTCGATTAAGAGTCAGTTGCTCTACCAACTGAGCTAATGGTCCATAAATTACTAACATATTCTAGCAAATAACAAAAAATATGTCAATAGTTTAAAATAAATTTATTTTAATTTGTTGTCGCGATAGTAATAAAAAAAGTATTGTTGAGCGTAGCCGCTTAAATTTCCATAACGAGCAGTAAGTTCCTTTGTTATTTTTTTGCGGTCGGTTTCTTCAGTTTGAGTTAAATTATTATAAACTTTATTAATCCAAGTATCAACAGGAAAAACATTCTTAACTCCTAGCCCAAACAACAATATGCAGTTTGCCACTTTTTCGCCAACGCCTTTTAAAGATAACAAAAATTTATATTGTTCATCTAACGGCAAGGTTTTTAATTTTTCAATGTCTTGTACTGTTATTTTTTGAATAGTTTCAAACATTTGCTCTGCCCTATAACCTAAGCCTGCATTTGAAAAATCTTTAATTGTTGCAGTTTTTAATTGGTTAAGGGTTGGAAAGGCAAAATAGTCTCCCATATCTGAACCAAAATGCGAGCATAAAAATTCAATAGATTTTTTAATTCGCCCAATGTTATTGTTTGCTGAAATTATAAAACTAACAATCATTTCATAAACATCGTTATTTATAATTCTAATTCCGCCACCATATTCAATTGCTGGTGCTAAAAATTTGTCTTTTATTAATTTTTGCTTAATTTTTCCATAGTCAGTTTTAAGGTCAAAAAAATTATAAAAATAACTTGTATCTTTTGTAATAATTTCAATTTTGTTTTTACTAAAAGATATATCCGCCCTTTTGTCTTTTGAAAAAACTACAGCATTATTGCCATCAATAACAAACCTAAAAATTTGTCCGCAATTTAGAGTTTGAATTATGTCAAAATTTTGCGGATTAGTTATAATAATTTTGTTATTTAAAGTTTCTATTTTCATATTTTTTCTTTCTTTATTTTTAATTTTTTATAAAATTTTTTTAATTTTAAGTGTTATTTTATTAATTTTTTATTATTTTTAATACTATTTTTTAAATTTTTTATTATTTTTAATACTATTTTTTAAATTTTTAAAATATTTTTAATTATTTATTTTTACAAGTTTATAAACTGCAACTGTGCCATAAATTTTTTTTGTTATTTCAAAATATGGATTATTAAATTTAAACTCATGCTCTTTATCTGTTTCAAAAATTATAATTCCATTTTCTTTTAAAAGGTCATTTTTTAAAATCAAATTTATAGCGTCTGTACCTAAATTTGTTTTGTAAGGTGGGTCTAATAAAATTACATCAAATTTAGTTTTGCAATTTTTTAAATAATCAATTGCATTTAAATTTTTAATTTCGAAATTACCTGTTATTGTTTTTAAATTTTGGTTTATAATTTTTATTGCATTAGGATTGTTATCTACAAACACAACCTTTTCTGCTCCGCGAGAAATTGTTTCTATACCAAATGCTCCTGTGCCAGAAAAAAGGTCTAGCACCACCGCTCCATCAATGTCAAATTGAATAAGGTTAAAAATAGATTCTTTAACTCTATCTAAAGTGGGGCGAGTGCTTGGCAAATTAAACTCCACAAGCTTTTTACCTCGATATTTACCTGCTATAACTCTCATATAAATATAATAACTTAAATTAAAAAAAATTGCAAATTATTTAAACTTGCAATTTTTTTAATTGTTCATATAAATTTAGCGATGTTCAAAGTTTGAAACTACTTTCTTTCTTTTTTGCAAAATATCTTCGTAATTAATTTGGCTGCATTTTATAAATATACGGTTAATCTGCGACTCTTTTTCATTAACTTGTGATTTGCCAATATCATTTATATTACACAAAACTGCTGAACCATTTTCGCTTAAACTTGCCAAATTTTTATTTAAGTTTTCGTTTAAATTTTGTGATGAACTAGCTGGCACTCCATTAGCATAAAACTTAACAACTATAATATAGGTTTCTGGCTGTTTAGTTAATTTTAATTCTATTTTTATGGTGTCATAATATGTTCCAAATTGCGACATATTAAAACTTACTAATCCATCTTTTGAATAATTTTCACCTTCATACGATGTAATTAACACATCACTGCTACCTTGACCATAAATTTTTAAGCTTACAAAACTATAAATCCAGCCTGATTGGCCACTGTCCGCCCAAGAAATATCTAAATCTTCATTATAAAGTGCCGTGCTGTTAACATTAAAAATTCCATTATCTGCCGATTTAGTAATAGTATAAGTTTTAGCTTCCCATTCGGCATAAAATGTTATTTCTTCAACTAAATCTGACGTAATTTTATAAGTTGCTCCTAACGCATAAACTTTACCTACAACTGAATTTAAGTGCCATTGCAATAAATTATAACCTTCTAAATCTCCACTTGCAGCATTAGGTAAAACTATTGAGCCTGTATAAGTGGTTGTTTCGCTGCCACCAAATATTGTTGAATAGTTTGATGTTTTTGCATAATTTAAATATTCAATTTTTCTTGTTGTTACAATTCGCCTTTGAATTTGCATTGAATCAGATTCTACATAACCTGTGCCACCGTTCCAATTATAATTAATGTTTACTGTGTCATAATCTTGCCAATCGGTGTCGCTTGCTTCGGTTTCTAAAAGCCACGTTGAATAATAATCGGTTGCAGAAGGATTTATCATTTCACCAGGTTGATAAATTGTTCCTTCAAAATTCCAACTGTTTTTTGTGCTATCCGAAACCCAACCGCAAAATTGATAGTCTTCATCTGCACTAACTTCAGGCACTTCTATTAAAAATTCTGCTGAGCCTGAACTTGATAAAGGAAAATCAATATCTCCTAAATAATTTGCATATAAAACAGGATAGCTTGTACCTGTTGTTTGTTTAATCTCTGTTTGTTTGGTTAAACTTTCGTGGAAATATATTGACCTATAACCACCTTCAATAGAATAATTCTCAGCTTTCCATACCGCATAATATTCAGTACTATCTGGAGTAAAAGAATAATCACTATAAGCACTAACATTAGATGATGGTTTAGCAGTTTTAGATTTATTCCAACCATATAATGCAAATGAAGAATCCAAATTTGAAGGATGAGGTACGGTATTATAACTAGGAGGTGACAAATAGTTCATTTTTGAACTTTCCAATGTTCCACCTGTTGTTGCATCTTTTATAAATGATAGCTGATAATTATGAATTTTTGGAACATTTATATATTTATTTGTTTGAGTAGCAGCTTTACTAACATAATCTTTTTCCCCATTACCATAATAAAATTTTACTGTAAATGCAGTAAATGTAGACGTTCTTGTACCTGTGTTTAGACTATAAAGAGCATACCGTGTATAAGTAGCATTTTTAGTGCCAGAGTTTTCATCAGATAAATCAATAGTTTCAGCTGAAGAACTTGAAGTTGACCAACCATAATATTCGTAACTACCAACACTTGGCAACTTAAATTCAGCATATAAACTAGGGCTATCTAAATAACTAACTGCAACAGTCTTAGTTGATGTCCCACCGCTTGTATTTGTAGCATAATATAGTGTATAAGTATCATCATAATTAAAACCTGATGTATTAAAACATCTCCCACTTGTAGAATAATTAGAATAAATTTGTTGATAAGGCAATACGGGATCATAAGATGATTTTGGAATAAATGTTATTATACTATTGCTATCTATACTTAGTCCTCCACCTATTGATGCTGTATTGTAAGTTACTCTGCTACCATATTGCAGAGTCAATTTACTATCTCTCATAATACTAATTCCTCCACCATCTAGACCAGCTTTGTTATTTGTAATAGTTCCAGAAATATTTACTGTAGAATCAGTTCCTATAGCTAATCCTCCGCCGTCATTATTTGCAGTATTGTTGCTAATCTTTGCTTGAATTTTAGCATCAGAATTATTAATATGAATGCCACCGCCTCCAGTACCTGCACTGTTGTAAGTTAATTCATCACTAACGGATATAGTACTATTGTCAACAGCAGAAATTCCTCCGCCAGCGGAATCGGAATGGTTATGGCTAATTAAAGAATAGATTTTATAGTTCCCATATTTATTAGGGTTAAATGCAGAGTCTGTAAGATATATTCCACCGCCATTGCCATGTGAAGTATTACCTTTATCGTCAGTATCTCCACCTATTATAGGACGATATCTACTAGTAGAATCAATACTAAAAGTAATTTCAGCTTTACCAGCATATATTCCTCCACCATACCTCTCAGCAGTATTTGAATATATTGCTGAATAACGGCCTAAAAAAAGTTCGCAATCACGGGTTGTTGCAGATGCGGTAGATTTTGCACAAATGCCTCCACCTTGTGAGGCTGTATTTTCATACACTTTTCCATTTAGAGTAACTTTAATTTCTTTTGTTGTAGCATTTGCAAAAACACCTCCACCATTTCCATCAGCTTGATTACCACTTATATCAGAACTTATAGTAGTTGAATCGGTAATAGTAATTCCTGTTGCTATTAAATTAATTTTTTTATCAAATCCATAGTTAAAGAACACGTTGTTAACTTGAGATGGATTCTCAATTGTGTCAACTATTGCCAAACCTCCGCCATTGTTTGCTTTGCAATTAGATATTTCTACACCCATGTTGCTTGCACAACCTACAACAGCTAAACCTCCACCGCAATTTGCTGATTCGCAGTTTGTTATTTCGCCAGATAAATTCAATTTTTGTGGTTCATTTGTTTCTTCATCTATAATTTGCCCTGCGGTTACATTATATACAAAAACTCCACCACCATAATTGGTTGTGTTGTTTATGTTGTTTTGCACTTTTACATTATTCATTGTAAAGTCTTCACCGCTTGCTATTATTGCGGCATCACTTTTTAAGTTGTTTGCTTCTACATATTCTCGGTTGCCGTCTAGGGTTATCGTTGTATTAGATTTTCCGCCTATTTCTAGTTTAGAGTTATTTCCGCTTGCTATTAATGTTTGAGTGTTATTTTCACCTCGTGTTAATGTTGTGTTTACGGCACTTTCTAAATGCAATGTGGCATTTGCTGTTAATATAGCTGGCTCGGCTACTGTTATTTTTTCTACTATTAAATTTAGTTCAGCTGTGTCTCCATCTTTCATTGTGTTAAATGCAGTAGATAGGCTCTCTAAGTTCTCTACTTCGCCATTCTCTTTTACTAGCACATTTTCATAATAACAGCCATATATAAAGGTTTTGTTGAATTTGCTTAGTATTGGTAAATTAAATGAAAAATTTTTATTTCCTGAATAATTGCACCAGGTTGTTTTTAATGAATATTCTGCTTTATAATTCCAAGCATTAAAATTGCTTAGTACAGGATTAGCTAATATGTGTAAAGTTTGAAGATTTGCATTTTTTAACAATGCAATTTGTTTCTCAGCATTTGTAAAATAACAATAATCTATTGTGCAATTGATTATTTGGTTATTTGCGTTTTCTTCTGTTATGTTAGTACCATTTATTTCATAAATTAGCCCTGCATTGTTTGTGCCGTTTAAAGTTGTATCGGCAAATGAATTGGTTATGCTATTGTTTTGGGTTAGTGTTAATTTACCTACTATTCCGCCTACATTGTTACCTTTTATTTTGCCTGCTCTTACATATACATCGCTTATTGTGGTATCTATTGCTTCATCTACTATTCCGCCGGTATATTCATTGTTTGATTGTATTTCGGCGTTGTATAGGCCTATGTTCTTTATTGTTGCGTTTGTTGTATAGGCAAATAGTCCTCCTAACAATTTGGCATTTATTATTGTGTAATATGCACCATCAAACGTGCCTTGGAAGGTTGATTCGCCGTTTGGCATCTTTTTACCTATCTGCTCAGTTGGTTTGTTTTGTAAATCTATGTTTGTGTTTAAGTAAATTGTGTAGTCTTTAAAAAAGTTATATTTTGCGGCTTCTGTTTCATTTTGTGTTAGGTTTACAAACCACACATATGAATCTGCTGAATTTATTGTAAAAGCTTTGTCTCCACGATTTGCAAATTGCTCTCCGCTTAAAAAATTATCTTCACTGCTGTCGCCGTTCCATTTATCTGTGTTCCACTGTTCTGTGTTCCATTCAGATGGATTTACATTTTCAACCGGCGTTGGATTTTGTTTCCTTTTGGAAAAGAAAATTCCAATAGCCGAAAGTGCTATTGTGAAACATAACAATATTACTATGCTAGATAATGTTACAATTTTTGCCTTTTTGCTGGTTTTTGCTTTCACATCTAACTCCTATCTCTTGTTTATATTATAAACAATATTTAACAAAAAAACAAATAAAAATGCATTATTTTTTAAAAAAATATATAGTTTATGTTATAATAAAAAATGATTTTTCAAAATTTTGGCATTTTTAGAAATTTTAATTGTTTTTAGCTGCATAAAAACCAAGCAAAAACATAAAAAAATAGCATTTTAAAATGCTACTTTTACAATTAAAGCATTGGTGTAAATATCTTAACCACTGCACAAAACAAGCGGACAATTGAATTTTGTTTAAAATCTTTCATATCTATTGTTTCATTAAACAATTTTTCAAAATCCGTTTTCATGTCGGCTAAACACGGTGTTTTACACATAAGCACGCCGCATTCATAGTGATGAAGAAGGCTTCGATAATCAAAATTTGTTGTGCCTAAAATGGCAATTTCATCATCGCAAAGTATCTGTTTTGCATGAATAAAACCTTTTTCGTATTCAAAAATTTTTACGCCTGCTTTTTGAAGTTGTCTGTAACTTGAACGCGTTATTTGAAAAATTGTTTTTTTATCAGGCTTATGTGGGGTTACAATTCTAACATCTACACCACGCATTGCCGCGTTTGTTAGTGCGGTTGTTAGTTTATTATCGATAATTAAATAAGGAGTTGTTATCCATAAATATTTTTGAGATTGATTTATTATGTTTAAAAACACATTTTCGGCAACATATTCTTTATAAAAATATTTTGGACCATCGCCATACGGACAAACGAAACCTGGTGTTTCTTCCGCTTCGCCTTGATATATATATTTTGAAAAGCTTTCAAATTTTTGGCTTTGCACTTGATACAATTGCAAAAACATTAAAAGCATGCTTTTAACCGCATTACCGGTTAGTTTTAAAGCAGTATCTTTCCAATGTCCAAAAGGCTGCTTTAAATTGACATATTCATCTGCCAAATTTAAACCACTTACAAAACCAACTTTACCATCAATTATTGTCATTTTGCGGTGGTCTCTGTTATTATGAACGGCCGACATAATTGGAATAAACGAATTAAACCTTACACATTTTATACCTATTTTGTTCAATTTTGTGCTGAAATTAGAAGGCAATTTGTTAATTGTGCCTAAATCGTCATACATAACGCGGACTTCTACGCCCTCGTTAACTTTTTGCTTTAAAACATGCAAAATAGTGTTCCACAATTTGCCTTTTTCTATAATAAAATATTCCATAAAAATGTATTTTTCAGCACGTTTTAATTCTTCTAAAAGTTCGGCACAAAAAATTTCGCCTGAACGCAAATATTTAACCTTTGTGTTAGTGTAGGTTTTGTTGCCAGATGCCGAGTAGATGTATTCAAACTGGCCATAATATTTACCTAATTGTTGTTGCAAAAAGTTGTTTTCTTCCGCACTTTTGGTTTGATACTGCCTTATTTCATCCGCCACCTGTTTATATAATTTTTTGTGCCTGTGTGGTGGGCGCCTACGCACAAACAAAAAGTACACAAAAATACCTAAAATTGGAAAACCTAGTAACAAAACTGCCCAACTAAGTTGACCTTCTGTGTTCATATCCGAGTTGATTATGCGTATCATTAAAATTATGCCTAAAATTGTAAAAATAAAATCAATAGGAACAAAAATATTTTTAAAATTTAGCGGATAAAAATAACTTATTATGTATGGCAATAACACTGAAACAGCAAGTTGCAAAATTATTGCAATTATAACTAATGTCATTCTACTAAAAATTATTTTAAAAAACTTTTTCATTGCTATATCTTGTATAAAACTAAACCATTTAATAATTTTTTGCATTGTTGCTAAAATAAATTCAAATTCATTTTATTTTAGTTATTTTAAGGCATATTTGTAATAATAACCTTTTAAAATTCCCTTATAATTGTCTTTCCATGGCTTGTTTCTGCCTAAATAATGTATTATTACGTTATTATTTGCTACCCAATCGGCGTCAATTTTAAATTTTCGCGTGCGCAAATTGTAAAATGTGATGTATCTATCCGATAAATTATACAATTTAGGGTCTATTAATTTTATTTTGTCTCCATAAAATTTGAATAACACATCTTGGTCATACAAATACATTCGCCAGCCGTTGCGTTTTATAAATTTAAAAATTTTATCTGTATCTATTATATTCCGCAATTCTTTAACATTCATTACCATAACGCCTGTGTTCATGTAATAATGATTTTTTCCAACCGTCATTCTAATGCGATTAATCCATGTTACAAAGCCGCGAATTTGCGTGCAGGCAATAAATAGATTTCCCTCAAAACTCATGTTGTAAAGTTCGTCTATATTATTATGAACAATAAGGTCGCTATCTAAATATAAAATTCGTTCTACACTTTCTGGCAACATCATTGGTGCGAAAATGCGATAATAAATTTCATAAGGATATCGCTTTACTTTTGGCGCTCCTTTAAACAATTCTTTATCCATGAAAATATAAATTAAATTTATATTAGGCTTAACCATTTCCAATATATGAGTTTTATCGGCTTCGTCTAAATCGGTATGCATAACATATACATCAAATTCACTTTGCATATTGTTTGTTGCAAGCGAATTAAGCATTGTTAAAAAATGCCTAATATAACCCTTATTGATATTAACTAAAATATTTTTTTTCATTAGCCCACCTAGAATTTTGTTTATTCTAAAATATATTTAATATTTTGTCAAGTGTTTTAATGTTTCATGCATTTTAAAAACACGTTACAAAAATTAAACGTTAAGCAAAAATTAAAAATTTTTATAATTTAATAAAAGTCTTTAAACCGATTAAAATTCTACAATAAAAACTTTTGAAAGCTGCTAAATTTATGCACTTTTTAAAAAAATTTAAAAAATCGTTGAAAATGAATAAAAAATGTGATATAATAAAAAAGTTAAATTTGATTGTTATATTGGGGTATCGCCAAGCGGTAAGGCAGTGGTCTCTGAATCCACCATGCGTTGGTTCGAATCCAACTACCCCAGCCAGTTTTAATTTTAGGAGATATAATGAATAATAAATATCAAATAAAATACAAATTTCCAACCAATTTAGAATACAACAGACTTTTTAAATCTGTGGGTTGGGACTTTAGAACCGATGATAAAATAAATGCAATTAGAGAAAACTCTATTTTTACTGTATGCGTGTATTTAAAAAACAAAATTGTTGGAATGGCAAGAGTTGTTGGCGATGGTTGTTATTTTACAGTTTATGATGTAGTTGTACGGACAGAATATCAAAACAATGGAATTGGAGCTATTCTTTTAAACGAAATAATTTCATGGTACAAATCTTTTGAAGATGATGATACATATTTATATTTAGGAGCATCTAAAAATAGAGAAAAATTTTATGAACAATTTGGTTTTATAGCAAGACCTTATGGAGATGTAGGTGCAGGTATGAAATATGACCCAGACTATAAAAAACTTAATTAATTTAAAATAAAAAAATAAACAAAAAAGGCTGGCAAAATTGTCAGTCTTTTTGTTTGGGTGTTAATTTACAATAAATTTTAGTTATTATTTTTGTATATTGTGTTGCTTAAAAATTTCAAATTTTTAATTTAGTTGTCAATTTTATCTTCACTAAATTCGGCATTTAAGTTTTCTATTTCATTAGCCTGTAAATTATTTTGAACAGGGTCAATAACAATTTCATTTTCCGCGTTATTGGGAATTAAATTTTCAGTTAAATTTGTTTTTATAAGTTCTGGTTTGTCATTTAAATTTGTCAAGCCATTTTCTAACTTATTGAAATTGTCATTTAAATTTTCCATGTTCATTTTTAAATTTTCTAGTTGCAAATTTTTTGTTTCTTCTGCAAGATTATTATTTTCAATTTGCAAATTTTTTTCTAAATTTTCTAAATTTTGGCTTGTTTTTTCAAAATTTTTGTCAAATTTTGTGTTATTTTTCAAATTTTCAAAAATTTTTTGTTCATTTTCCGTTATTAATTCTTCATTTGTTTTTTCTTTTAAATTATCTTCAGTTTTTGTTTGGTTTGTTTTTGTGTATGTTTTTGTGGGGTCGTTAATTATACCAATAACAACCAACAAACCTAAAACTGCCGTAACAATTTCATTAATATATGCAACATCAAATTTTACTTTTAACGCTTGCAAAACTAAAATTATTGCACTAACAATTGACACCCAAAAATTATAATTTGTTAGTCTGTTTTTCCAATTCATTTTTGCTCCTTTTTAGCTGTAATTTATTAAAATAAACCAAGCCTTTAAAAGCGTTTAAAAACATATAATAGGAGTTAAACTTTTTTATCATATCAAGGTCAATAATCATAATATTCCAAACACACATCTTCAATATTTACAGGAGTTTGTTTTGTTGAAATTGTTAAATTTATTTTGTTACAAATTATTTTAAAATTAAATTTGTTTAGTCCGTCATTTGTAGTAGTAAAACTAAAAGATTTACCATTATTTGTTGTTAAAATAAAATTTACATTTTTTGGCGAATAACAACTTAAACTTACAAATTGCTTAACAGTGTTATCGTTTGTTAAATCTTCACTTTCCCACAATTTTGGCATATTATTATCGTTTTCGTTTGTGTTTAAAACAATCTCTTTAATTTTATCTGTTTCAATGCTATTTGAACAAAACAACATTTTTTCAAAAATATTAGTTTTTAAAGCATGAAATTGCAAAACGTCGTAGCCTCGCATAAGCTGATAAGATAAATCGTTTGTATCAATAACCAAAATTGTGTTGTTTACGTAATTACTATCAAGATTTGTTTTAATTTCATCTTCATATTTCAACCTTAAAGCAAGAAAATAAAAATGACTTAAACTAGATGCTGTTGCTGACATATTTATGCCATCTAGCATTTTTTGAATGTCAATATTTGTTTTTTCAACTTTTGTACCATTAAATGTATAAATTCCATCAAAAGCCATAAACACAATTAAATTTCCGCAAACCGAAACAGTATTAGCCAATATTTGACTATTAGAAGCATAAACTTGGCTAACAGTTATGTTTTTTTGTAAATAATTTATTTTAGAAATGCCATACTCTCTAAAAATATATACATCTTCATTAAATGTTATAATTTTTTTAGCATCTCCAAGGTCATCTTCCAAAGATAAATAACCAGAATTTCCTGAAACGCTACCTACATTTTCAAGGTCAGAATCGGTTGCATACCAAATTTTAAAAGCAGGCTCTTGCAAGGTACAAAACAAAACACCATCGTTCATACACATGCTAGTAATTACAGGCGCATCTTTAACCTCGTAAGGACCTTTGTAAGTTTTCCAAACCATCATTTTTTCTTTATCTGCCAAAATTATTGCGTCTAAATCATCTTTTTTAAAAGTTAATGCAATGGGAGATGAAGTAAAAGTCATGTAGTATGCCGGTTGAATGCTTGTATCGTTAAAAAGCAATTGATTAAAATATTCGGTTTTATCTTGACCATATATCATCAACCTATAAACCGATTGATGTTCAGTAGGAAAATACTGTTTAAAACTTGCCAAACCTTTTATTGAGCCAATTTCGGTTGAAGAAATGTCTATTTCATAACAATTTGAATTATCTGCTGAATTTGGGAAGGCTGCAGTTTTTACTGAAAAACTTTGATTTAATTTTTTAGAAGGCAAAAAATTATAGCAATTTTTAGTTTTTATTTCATTTTCATCATCAAAATTGTTAAATTTATTAATTTTTATTTGTTTTTTCATTGCCATCTCCTTTGTGGCAATTCAATGGTTTTAAGTGCTTTTATACTTTCTGCTTTTTCAATATATGTGTTGTTATAAATTTTAAAATCATCAAACAAACCCTTTGACAAACAGTAATACGAAATTAAGCCAAACACTAAAACATCTGGGTTTAAATTAGTTATAAAACTTAAATCATCAAACATTGAATTAATTTCGGGGTATGTATAATATCTGGCTAAATAAGTTCCGTCAACATCAAAAACTAGCTTTCTATTTATTTGTTTGAACTTAATTTTTTTATCTTTTTTATAAACCGATTGCATTCTAATAAAATTTGGAAGATTTGCAACTAAATAGGTTTTATCTTCGGTGGAAAATTCTTCTTCAGTAATTACAGGCAAATAATTTGAACATAATTCTTGAACAGCAAATTTTAACAAATTAAACAATTTTTTAATTTCCGCATTTTGTAACAATTCACTTTCTTTTTCTTTAGTGGCAGTTTCAATTAAATTTACTTCATTATCTAAATTTAAAATTTCCGCACCATGTTTCACTATATCTATAATTTTCATAATCACTCCTTGTTCATGTTTCTTTCTAACTCTTCTTCAAAAAGGTTAAGAGTGCTGGATTTAGCAGCACTCTCAATCATTTTGTTTTCATTTTCAATTTTATTTAAAATCCTATTTATGTTTTCGCTTTTAGTGTTGTTTACAAAATTTAATGTTCGTTCATCTAAAAAGTTATAAGGCAAAGTTAAGCAATAACTCCCACCTAGTTGATTTGAATTGTGAACTTCAAATTTATTTTTAGATGTGTTAAACATTATGTAATAATTTTTATCTATACTTTTTATTCTATTTGAGATGTTATACACATCTGAAAAAATTTTTATGTTCACTTTTACTCCTTTTTAATAAATTTTGTTAAAAATTTTTTAATTTTTTAATTTTTACGCATTAAATTTAATATTTTTGTTTATTTTTTTGCTATTTTTATAAATTTCTTATTTTTTTATTAAGCTTTTGCTGCAAAAGGATTTGTTACTGTTGATTTGAAATTTGAAAATTTAGCTTGACCATTTGGTTGGTCACAAATTAAATCGGCATATTTTACCAAGGTTGCACTGTATGCTGGGTAACCTGCTTTTTGACGTAAAATTTTATTACCTTCGCCTTCAATCCATTCCCAATCACACAATTGATGAAGAGTGAATTTTGAAGTATCTAACATGTATAAAGTTTTTTCATCTACAAACCTATCTGATACAACCGGAATACCATTAAATGTTAACGCTTTATAACCACCTTCCAAAGTAACTACATCAATATTTCTGCGGTAGCAACCTAAATATTCTTGATAAGCACGCTTTACTGCTGCACCACAACTAATGAAATCAATGTTAGAACCAGAATTTTCTTCCAAAAAGTCTATAGCAACTTGTAAAATGTTATCACTAATTTCTTGTTCATCATCATTAGTATAAGGTTTTAACCATTTGTATGTTGATTTATCTAGGCCGTATAAATTTTCGCTTCCAAAAATTGCACCTAAACCTGTAATTTCGTTATCTTTACTGCCTTGAACATATAAAACATCATCTTCTGTAATTGTGCTTGGAGTGGTTACAAATGTAATTTCATTTGAATTTCTATCTACACTTGCAATTCTAATGCCCATATTAGATGTTGGAGAATTGCCGCTATTGTAAATATCAACAACCATGCCTTCCATTAAATTTTTAACACTATCTAATGTTGCAACGTTTCCAGCAAATTTTTTTACGGTTGCAAGTTTGCCACTTCCATCACCATAAAGCATACGACCTAAGTTGAATTTTGAAGCAGATAAAAGCCCTTCCATTTCCGCATTAAGCAAATCAATGAAAGCACCATTATTGTTAGCACTTGCCCTAACTGCTTTATCACTAATTTCTATTGTTCCATAAAGATTTTTTAATGTTGTTTTAAATTGAAAATAATTGTTTCCATTTGCACGAGGAAGTTCCCCTGTTTCACTGCCTGCACCAACGCCTCCATTTAGCCCCACAGGAGCAACTTTTATAATTTGTTTACCATAAATATCGGCTGACGATTGTTTAATTTTTGCAAATAGTGGATTTGTTTTTGTGTTTAATTGATTGCAAATTGCAACCAAATATGCGTCTTTTAACGCACTTTCTGCGGTTTCTAAGTCTATCATTTTTTCTCCTTATTTTTGTTTAATAATTGATTTTGCCACGTTGCCTGCCTCTCTAATTGTGTTTGGCACGCTTGGTGGAGTTAGAGAAATGTTGTTTGCACTTGATGATATTTTAATTGGAGAATTTTGAGTTACATTTTTTAAATAATCTTTTACAATTTTATCTTGAATTTGTTTGTTAGAATAAATGTAGTTATTCAAAAATTCTTCATCGTTAATAAAATCGGTTGCACTTTTGTAATTAGTTGAAATAATTTTAAATGCCTCTGTTTCCACATTGGTGTTTTCATCTAACGCCAAATTTTCTTTTAGTGCACTTGCAAAAGGTTTGGCAATTTCAAATTTGTTTACAAAATTTTCAACTTTTCTCTCGATGTCCGCTTGCTTTGTTTTTTCTTTTTCAATTAAATCTTTTTCGCTTTCCAACATTGCAAGCTTTTGACTTTTTTTAGTAAACTCGCTTTCTAAGTTTGTGTATGCTTTAAACAAACTTTCAGCATCTTTAAATTTACCAAAAATTTCTTTGGAGCCGTTAGGTTGTTCCAAATTTTCTTCCATAATATTTCTCCTTTATAATTAAAAGTTTTTAAATTTAACAATAAAAGTTTTAAGTTTAAATTAAAAATAATTAAAATCTTATAGAGTTATATTAAAAAAATTTAAAAATTTAAATTTTGCTATGTTTTTTTAATTATTTTTGCAAATTTGTTGTGTTTTCTTCATTTTTTAAAAATTTTTTATGTTCTTCTATATGTTTTAATAATTTATTAATTATTTGTTTTGAATTAATTTTTTTCTTTATTTCGCCGCCCAAAATATATGCAATATGTTCGTCAATATGGATTTGATGATTGTCAATTGGAAGAATATTTAATTCTTGATTTTTATCTGCATTTATATTTTCTTCTTTGGCTCTATTAATGTGTAAAGTGTTTAAATCGGTGTTATTA
This sequence comes from uncultured Clostridia bacterium, assembly GCA_947627545.1. Taxonomy (GTDB): domain Bacteria; phylum Bacillota; class Clostridia; order Christensenellales; family UBA1242; genus Onthoplasma. The sequence continues at coordinate 17,543 of CANQWK010000016.1, forward strand.
TCCCACATACCAAAGCCTAATAAATCTAAACATTTTTTTCGCATACTTTGGCTAAAATGCCCATCTTGGTCAAACATTAAGCCTTGATTAATAAGGTCTAAAAGCATTGTGCGGCGTTGAGCTAATGTTTCGTTAATATCGGCGGAAGCATCGAAAACTACATCATCACTACAAATTTCATTTTGGTCCCAATAATACATTTGTACATCTCCGCTTTCGCCACAAATTTTTAATAATCTTGGCAAAACTGCAAATTGTTTATATAACCTTAAAATAAATTTTGCAACGGTTTTTATTGCTAATTTTGATGAATCTATTGCCGTTGATAAACGAGCATTATCTTGTTCTGCCAACAATTGTAATGCAACACCAGACATATTTGTGTATTGTGAATAACTATCGCTCATAATATCGCTTACGCCTGATACAGTTTTAAACTCTCCAAGTAAGCGTTCTTCCTCTTCTTCAAAATTCAAATTGCAATTTGGTTCTTGCATAATTTCCGGAATTTTACTGCCTTGTCTGTAAACTAAAACTTTGCCTGGCGATAGCCCATCAATTTCAAGTGAATCGGTATCAATGCTGCCGTCTTCAACTGCTAAAACATTCATAACTGAACGATTAAAATATTCATGTTTTCTATTTCTAACCGCATTATAAGCACGTTGCAACGGAATAAGGCGTTCAATAACGCTAACACCGAAAAAACTACCAGGAATATAATTGGAAACTTGTTTAACAAAAGGGAATGTTCGTCCGCCAAGTTCATCATTGATATAAGGAAGGTCGCCGTCAAACAAAAGTTTATCGCCTGCTACAATTGTAAGCCTGCCATTTGGCCTATTTTTTGTTGGTCGAACATAGCGCTCAATAACAACGCAATGATTAGTTAATTGAACATTAGACACCTTATTAATGTGGGCATCATAACCTAAGCCGCCAAGGTTTCCAACATTACTATCTAAACTAAAAGAATATACGCTTTCTGGTTGAACATCAACTCCCCATTGCATTTTTATTTCGCTTATTTCAACCGCCCTAGCATGAATTAAACTTTTTACATTTTCCAATCTTTCGCACGCTAAATTGTCTGGGAAAATTTCAAAAGGCGAAACCACTTCAATTTGCACATCGCCTTCATGAATTTGATTGCCTAATTCATCTGACGCCACCATTTTGCCGCTATTGGTATTCCAAACAATTTTATAAAAAGATGTTCCACAGATTTCACTCCAAGTTAGCGCATTTTTTACTATATCTTGAAGATTAACTCGGTTTGATACAGAATTTATAATTTCTTTGCTAAGTTTTGCACTTTCAACATCTGCCTCGTTAGTGCTGGCTGGAACAACCATTATGTTTGGTGTGCTAGAAGAAACTTTTGAAATTCTTGTTTCAATAATTGGTGCAATATGATTAAAAACTTCTTTTTCTTGCCAAAAATATTGTTTTTCATCTTCCCTTATAGCACCATTATTTGCAATGTAACTATATTGATTACCCATCATGAAATTGATGTTTAATTGCCATTGCATTTCCAAACTTCGCCTTGCTTGTCGCCTAGTCTCGTATTCTGCACGCACCTCTGCAATTATTTTTGAATTTTTATTCACTTTTTCCTCCTCTTTTATAAATTGGTTTTACATTTTTAGGAACTACAAATTTGCTTATTTCACTAAAAAGTTCATTTAAGCATGAACTGCATAAATAAATGCTTCCATCAAATACAAATTTTTTGTTTACAATGCTATAATCTGCAATTTTATTGCAACCGTTTGAATCACATTTTATTTTATTTTTTGTTTTTTCCACTAGCATTTTCTTCCTCCTTTAAAATTTCTAATAAACGATGTTTTTCTAAAATTAATTCTTCATCTGTTAAGTTTTCGTAATCTTTTTCGTTGCCAAAACAATGTTGATAAAATAATTTTATTATATCTCCGTTTGGTGGCATAAATTTTTCATTAACTTTTTGTTTTACAAGTTTCATCTTGCCTGTTTCTTCATCTAACGCATATTCATACGATGTTTCTTTTGCCGTTGTTCCGGTTATACATTGTTTTAATATTTTTAAAATTTTTTCATCTATATCAATTGGTTTCATGAATCATACATTTCTCCTTTTAACACAAAAAATAAAATTTGCGTGTTTATAAATTAAAATCTTTTTTGCCTTAAATTTTTAATTAATTTTTCCTTTTCTAATTCTAAAATACTTTTTGGCTTTGCAGGTTTTTTGTTTTCTGGTCGCGACATAATGTAGTAACGCAATTCATCCATACTATGGTCATCTACTTTAATTGGATTTTCGCCCTTACCCCACCTATATGCTTTAATTTCTCTAATTAAATTTTTACAAGTGTTAAAAATAAACAATTTAGATTGTCCTAAACTGTTTTTTAAATATGATTTTACTTTTTGAATGCCGCTAAACACATCTTTATTTACATTGCTATTTACCAAAATTCCATTTTCATAAAATAAATCGCTTACGCTTTTGCTAGATGCCAATGTTGTTTGGTTTGCCGCACTATCTATTAGCGCTTCAATCATTCCATTTGAATTTCTATGCCAATTCAATTTGTTGCTTATTTTGTGTATCTCATTTGCATGATACACAATATCTTTTTCCTTTTCATAGTGTTCTGCAACAACATAAACATTGCCGTCATAATCAATAGCATACCAATGGCAGGATAAAGGATTTTTTAAACCAGGGTCTATTGACAATTTATCTTGCCACTCATAAGGAATGTTAAAAGGTTCTATTACATTTACATTTTGGTCAAATTCCGGATAAACCAATCCGCCTAAATCTAGAAACTCTCCACGCTCTCTTGAACGCAGTTCGTCTTCCGACATTGATGCTCTCATTGCATTTTTTGCTTCTTCGCTAATAAATGGATTATCTTGCCAAGTCATGAATTCGCACCAAATGTTAGGGTCATTATATTTATTTAAATATATTTCATCATAAACATAAGTCATTCCTTTTAGCGGAGTCATTGTGGCAAAAATTTCGCCGTTTTTATCTAGCACTCTCATTCTACATTCGGCATAAATATCGTACGGCGGTTCTTCATCAAACCAAACATAGTCTAAGCTTGTACCTTGAAATTTTTCTCTGCCTTGGTCGCAACTTTTAAAACCTATTTTGCTTGTTGTTCCAAATTGATTTTTTACAAGAATATAATCTATAACTCCGTTTTGACAACTATCTTTTCTTCCTGATAACATTACAATTTCTTCAATCCAATCTGGGTTTAAATATTGTAAAATTTTGCTTTGAGCAACATCTCGTTGAACTTGAGTTGACAAACTCACTACCCAACCGGTTGTTGCATGCGTAATTTTTTTATAAGGATGGCAACCTCGTGCTAGATACACTACTTCTACTGCTCCGCACTCGGTTTTCCCTGTTCGGTTGCCGCCAAACACCCAACGATTTTTTTTATTACATTTATGGAACTCTATTTGTTTTTTATGAATTTTATCGCCGGTGTTATAAGTTTGCAATTTATTTTTCTCTTTTCTGGATTTTAATATTTTTTCAATTTTTAAAATTTCATTTATAACATTCATTCTACTTTGAATATACTACATAACTTTTTAAATTTAGCTTAAACCTGTCATTTTTATATATTTTTTTTGTGTTAAAATTTTTACATGGTTATTTTAATGTTATTTTTAGTTATTTGCCAAAGTTTTAATTTTGGTTTTGCTTGTGCAGAAACAACTGCAACTTATTTTGCTAGAATTATGACTGACAATGCTTATTTATATATAAAACCCATTGAAACCAATATGGAGGATTTTTCCAACATATATTTTAAATTGCCAAAAAGTTATTTTATAAAACTTACAGATAGTTATAATAGTCAATTTTATTTGGCACAATATTTAGATATAACAGGCTATGTAAAAAAAGACGATGTGCAGTCAATTGTTGAAACGCCAAAAATGCCATATTTGAATAATATAAGTTTTAGAGTTTACAACGAAATAAGCCGCGATATGCGTAAACAGCCGTCTTCTTCTGGCGGAACTGAAAACCATGTAGCCTTTATTCAATTAAACTCTCAAAACTTAACATATTATGGTGAAATAACAGGAGAAAGTTTAAACAGTTACCGAACAAACATTTGGTATTATTGCAAATATACTGCCGACAAAGACTACTATGGCTATGTTTACAGCGACTATTGTGATGATGGCTATGGTTTACCAATAAGTTTACCATTAAACACGGAAGAAGTTACATATACAACAAGCCCAGATTTTCATGTTAGCGAAGCGGAAGAAATTACAAGTTTGCCTGTTGAAAGCAAAACGACATGGATTGTTGTTATGGTATTGTCCGTTCCTGCAATTATCTTTTTAATTATGATTTTAAAAACGGCCAAATTTGACAAAGCAAATAAAATTCGCAAATCCGAAATTAAAGATTACTAACTAAGTTTGAAGGAGTTTTCATTTTTAATGAAATTCTTCTTTGCCTTACTTCTTCATAAACATCTTTTATCCAACTTTCTTGTTTAATTATTGCTTCAATTTTATCTAAATATTTTGAATTGTTAAGTGCTTCAGTTAAGTCGGCAAAGGCTCGTTCAACCCACCTAAACGCAGTACGTTCTTTCATATCTAAAATTCCGCATAACTCAGCCATAGAAACGCTATAATTCATTTTAATATATAACACTTTTTTAACATTTACATCTAAAGAATTTACTGCATTATCTACAATTATTTTTAAATTAATTAATTGATTTTTTCTTGCCATTAAATCTAAAATATTATTTATAACATCAAAAGTATTAAATTCTGCACTATCTGGCCCATAATATAGTGCGTGATTTTCAATAAATTGGTCTATGGCAGAACATTTCTTTTTTAACATCCTATACACTTTAACAATTGTTTCACTATCAAACACATCTAACATTTCATTACCTCCTAAAAAAAGATTTAAAAAACAAGTAATGCCAAAAGCAGTACTTAACGATTGTTTTAAAAAACAATTTAATAAACAAAATTTTTTGTCAACTAATTATAGATAAAAATTGTATGATATTTAACAATCAAAAAAATTATAAATATAAAATGTCGAAAAGTCAAGCAAAACTGCCACTTTTTTACAAAATTATTTAAATATTTGCATATTTTTGCTAAATTTAATTATGTTTTATAGAACAAATGTTTTATTTTGTACAAAATTGTTTTTTGAATAAAATTATATTTATAATTTTATTATACAATAAAAATTAAAAAAATAATAATAAAAAAACGCCTATATAGCGTTTCCTTTTATTTCTTTTTGAATTATTGATAAATCAGAGATTGAAACTTCGTAAGCATTTCTTTCCACATCTTGTTCTCCAATATGTTTTGTGTAGGCTCTGCTTTGAATTCTGCCTTCAAGCCTTAAAAAATCACCTACTTTTAAACTGCTAGAAAATTTTGCATTTTTGCCCCATGCTATGCACGGAATATAATCACTTTTATTGTAATTCCTATTAACTGCAATAAGTATATCACAAATTTCTCTGTTTAGCGGAGTTGTTCTATATATTGGAGGTTTACAAACAAAACCTTTCAATTCAATATAGTTTGGATTAACATCTTCACTAAGTTCACAAATTTCTTTGCAAAACATTGAAAGAATAAGCCTTCTTTTGTCATCTTCCAATTTATTGCAACTTCTAAATTGTCCTCGCATTGCAATTTGAGCACCAACTTTAATTTCTGGCAAAAATTTTTCCGAAATTGTTACAGGAATAACATCTTTCTCGTTACTTAATCTGTTTACAGACATGTTAAAGGTGTAAAAATCTTCTTTCATTAAATTATTTGTTTTTGTTTGACCTAATTTTACTGTATGGTCTAATACAGGTTCAGTTTCTACAATTCCTTGTAAAAATACATAGTTGTTTTCATTTTCAAAATTCATTAGTTTCCCCTTTTAATTTGAATACCTTGATTATTGATAATATAATTATCGTGATAAATAAGTTCGCCAACAGGCACAACTTCTGTTTTTTTGCTAGCGTAATAGTTTAGCACCATTTTTAATCCATCTAAAATATTATCCGAATTGTTATGGAATAAAACAATGCTTCCATTTTGCGAACCTTTTATAACTCTGCCCGACAACTCACTTGCCGATAAACCTTTCCAATCTAGGCTATCTACACTCCATTTAACGCACTTTAAACCCAAACTATCACACACATCTAAAAGTTCGTTGTTGTAATATCCGTAAGGCGGGCGAAATATGGTTGGCCTAACGCCTGTTATATCTTGAATTTGTTTTATGTTGGCTTCTATTTCTTTAACCATTTCCGCTTTACTTAATTTTGTCATATCTGGATGAGTGTTTGAATGCAAACCTATTTCAAAGCCATTGTTGTAAATTTCACGCACCATTTCTGGATATTTTTCTACCCAAAAACTAACCAAAAAAAATGTGGCTTTTACGTTATATTGATTGCAAATTGAAATAATTTCACTTGTTTTGTCCGCTCCCCAAGCGGCGTCAAATGAAATTGCCACTTTATTTTCAGTTGTTTCAACTGCATAAATTGGGTGGCGTTTGTTGGCAGTGTTAAAAAAAGTTGCACCAACTTCAATTCCGCCAACATTAAGAGTAAAGGCCGAGATAAATAACAACACTCCTATTGCAATTACAAGCGTTGTTCTTTTTATTACTAGCACTTTCATAGATATCTACCGCTCCATCTTAACATATAAAATGAAGATTTTTTTATAATTATTACACATTTTTTGCTAATAAATTGATGAAATTTATTAAAATTGACATCTTTTTGTCGAAAACCTTATTTTTATTAATTATTTATGAATTTAAGCAAGTTTTTTATTTATAAGTTTATTTTTAAATATATATTCATTTTAAAAATTATAAGTTATTTTAAAAACTAATTAAAAATACAAAAAGCATTTAACAAAAAAAGCAAGCCTGTTGCTTGCTTATAAACTTCTTTTAATGTGTTCTAGTGCATTTTTTTCCAATCGGCTTACTTGCGCTTGCGATATGCCAACTGCATCACTAACTTCCATTTGTGTTTTGCCAATAAAATAACGAAGATTTAAAATTTGTTTTTCTCTTTCATCTAAAAGTTTTATTGCGTCTAAAAGGTCGGTATGGTCTATCCATTTTTCTATTGAATGTTCTGTATCGGCTATGTGGTCGCCTAAACGCAAATCGTCATCTCCTTCGCCGGTAATTGCATCATCTAATGACAAAGGTGTCGCTATTGCATCAATTGCCTCATAAACTTCTTTTATTGTTAAATTTAAATCGTTAGCAACTTCTTCTATTGCCACATCATCTGCCCTATCTTTGCCTAGTTTTTCTTTACTTTTTAAAACCATATAAGCAGTATCTCTTAAACTTCTACTTACGCGTAAAGCAGAAGAATCTCGCAGAAATCGTTTAATTTCACCTAAAATCATAGGCACTGCATAGGTTGAAAATTGAACATTTAAATTAACATCAAAATTGTCTATTGCTTTTATTAACCCTACGCAACCAACTTGAAAAATATCGTCCATATTTTCTTTGCTTGTCATAAAGCGTTGTGCAACCGACAAAACTAATCGCATATTGCAATAGATATAATAGTCCTTTGCTGCTTCATCACCTGCTTTTATTTTATTTAAAAGTTCAGCACTCTCTGTGTGAGTTAATTTAGGAAGAGTGCTAGTATCAATTCCACAAATATAAACTCTTCTTGCCATATTTACCTCGTAAATATTCTCTCTCACAGTTTTGTTTTTATTCCAAAAAAATTAAATTAGTTAAAAATTGCAAAAAATCGACAAATTTAATTATAAATTACAAATTTATTGCTAAGATAAAAAAATTTTTAAAAGTATAATTTAAATATGACAATATACATAGAAAGTTTTATTATTCAAAATTTATTAATTAATTTTTGTTTGTTTAGGTTGGTGCAACTTACAATTAAACCTAAAACAAAATTTTTTAAAATGCTTTTAGCGGTTTTTATTTATACAATAACAAGTACAATTTTAGCCTTAATTAATTTAAATTATTTATTAGCAAACATTTTAAAAATTGTATTATTATGCGTTAGTTTATTTATTGCATTTAAACAAACTTTTAAACAACATATATTTAGTTTTTTGTTGTTAGAAATTTACAATTTTGCTTTTATTGGAGCAACAATTTTAATAAGTGGAAAATTAAATTTTTTAAAATTTGGATTAACAGGAGCAAGCACTATAAGTTTAGAAACCTTTACCATAATTGCAATCATTTCCACCTATTTATTTGAAAACGTGGTTAATAAAATTAAATTTAAAATTAAAAATGGAAATTTAGTTTACCCTATAACACTTTACTTTAAACAAAATAAACTTACAATTAACGCTTTTTTAGATAGTGGAAATTTATTAAGTTACAATCAAAAGCCGGTGGTGGTTGTTGATTTAGAAAGTTATTTAAAACTAACAAAACAAGATATTGTAAATTTTTATTTAACAAATAAAACAGATAAAAATATAAAACTTTCAACTGTTGCAGGCAATAATTCATTAAAAATTATAGAAATTGACAAAATTGAAATTAAAATAAACAACAAAACAAAAATTTTAGAAAATCAATACATAGCAATTAACAATTTAGGCGGATTTAAAAATACAAATTACCAAGCATTAATAACTCCGCAAATGATTTAATTGTAAAAAAATTTTTATTGGAGGTTTTTTATGAATTTATTTAAAAAAATTATTAAAATATTTAAAAAATTATTAAAAATTGAAAAAAATGAAGTTGAAAATATAATTAATTACATTTTTACAGCCGAAAGTTTACCAGAACCTCTTTCTATTGAACGCGAAGCAGATTTAGTTAATCGCTTTCAAAATAATAATGATTCATCAGCAAAAAGTGAATTGATTGAACACAATTTGCGTTTGGTTATGTACATTGCAAAAAAATTTGAAAATTACAAATTAGATTTGCAAGATTTGGTTTCGGTTGGTTCTATTGGTCTTATAAAAGCAGTTGACAGTTATAAGTTAGATAAGAACATTAAATTGGCAACCTATGCCAGCCGTTGCATAGAAAATGAAATTTTAATGTATTTAAGAAAAGTAAACAAGACAATAAATGATATAAGTTTAGACGATACTCTTGTAAACGATGACGAAGGAAATAATCTTACACTTGGAGAAATTATTCCAGATGAAAAAAAGGCCTATGACGAAATAGAATTTAAAGACCAAAAAAGTTATTTAATGCAATCAATAAATAATTTAAATGAACGTGAAAAAACAATTATGTGCATGCGATACGGTTTAAATGGCTATGACGAACTAACTCAAAAAGAAGTTGCCGACAGCATGAATATAAGCCAAAGTTACATATCGCGCCTTGAAAAGAAAATTTTGCATAAACTTAAACGAGAAATGTATAAAAATATGTAAATGCTAAAAACTTAAATTAACCTATTAAATTGCTCTTTTATAAAATTATTTACATCTTCCTTAGGCACATTGTGTCGCTTATATTTTTGCGCTGAAATTTGTTGTTTTGTTTCTATATCAAATGTATCTTTTTCTTTTATAATTTCTAATTCATCGCCTTTATTTAACAACGAAATTGTTTGTTTTACTATTGTATTATTTTCTTTATATACAAGGGTTGCAAAATCTAACACTAATTTATATTTTGAATTAAGAAAATTATTAAAATTTGTATTCTTAATTGAAATGCTAAAAGTTTGTGAATTTTTTATATCAACAAATAATTTTACAAAATTTTCATTTGTTTCTTGATTGGCAAAAACGTAAGAATTTTCAAAAGAAAATTCATCGTAATCTTGCGAATTTTTAATTACACTTTTAGGCAATAAAAATGTTAATTCGTCAAACTTTAATTTATATTCTTCATCTAAAAACAATGCAACTTTTAAATTTTCTTTGTAATTTTGATTAAACACCAGTTCTCCTTAAAAAGAATTAAACAGGGTAATTTTGCCCTGTTATAAAATCCTTTATTTGAATAAATATATATTATTATTTATTCAATTTTTATTATTTTTTTTCATTTGTTAATTCATTTGCAAATAAATCGTTAATTTCTTCCAAAGAAATATATGTTTCAAATTCGCTATCTGGTTCATACTTTAAAGAGTGATTTTCTCGGCTTCTAACTGCGCGTTTGGTTATTAAGCCAGATGCTTCTCCATTATCTATTAAGCGAACGTCATAATCATAAACTTCATCTTCATTAACTATTATAAAATAGCCTAAATTTGCAATTGATTTATCCTTTAATTCATCTTTAATTTGTTGTAAAGGTTTAGTTGTTATATGAAATTCAAATTCATTATCTAGTTTTTTGTCTCTTCCAAATAAGCATACAAAATCAGATTCTTCCTTGTACAAAAATTTTATTATAGAAAAATCATCTAAAATTTTAACATCAACATCATTGTTCACAGCATCAAATACTTTGTCTAATGTTTCATGTGGAAAGATTGCCTCTATATCTTTATATTTTTTGTTTAATTCATTATTTTTGTTTAATACAAAATTTATAATTTGTAAATAATCAGTCATTTATTTCTCCAATTTTTCTATTATAATTATAACATGTAAAATTAAGTTTGTCAATATATAAAAAAATTCTTTAACAAAAAAAAAGGCTTAAAAATGCCTTTTTCAATAAATAAAAATAAAAAAACTTGGTGGGTTAGACCAAGTTTTTTAATGTTTATATCAAATAAGTACTAAGTTTTTTCAGTTTTATTTTTGAGTGTTTCTTTCACTCTATACACTAATTTTTCAAAATTTGTTAATTTTGAATGTAACTTTTCAAAAATTTAATAAATTCTTGAAATCGACTTTAAAGATTACTCTTTAAAAGGAGGTGATCCAGCCGCACCTTCTGATACGGCTACCTTGTTACGACTTCACCCCAGTCACCAGTTTT
>CANQWK010000017.1 GCA_947627545.1 uncultured Clostridia bacterium
TGTGCCTGGAGTTACAACATCGCCATTTTTAACTTTTAGCACTGAGCCAAATGGAAGAATGTAACTTTCTTCGGTTGCGCCTTTAATGACAACTTCATAACGTTTATCAATTTGATTTATGCTTACTTTACCGCCAATATCGCAAATTACGGCTGCACCCTTAGGATTACGTGCTTCAAAGATTTCTTCAACACGAGGCAAACCTGAAGTAATATCTAGTGATGCTGCACCACCGCTGTGGAAGGTACGAAGCACCAATTGTGTACCTGGTTCACCAATAGATTGAGCGGCAATAACGCCAACTGCTTCGCCAACATGAACGATATCGTTAGTTGACATATCTCTACCATAACATTTAGCACAAACGCCTGTTTTTGCTTTACAAGTTAAGTTAGAACGAATGTTTACTTTTGTTATGCCAGCATCAACAATTTCTTGTGCTATGCTTTCGGTTATAAATTGGTCTTCACCAATAATTTCTTGTTTAGTTTTAGGGTTGATAACTGCTTCGGCAGTAAATCTACCAACAATGCGGTTTTCTAGGCTTTCAACAACGGTATTGTTTTGTTTAATTTCGGTTACTTCAATACCTTTTACGCTTTCGCCAAGATTTGCAAAGCAGTCCTCTTCCGTAACGGTAACATCTTGTGCAATATCAACAAGCCTACGAGTTAAATAACCTGAATCGGCTGTTTTTAATGCGGTATCCATTAGTTGTTTACGGCTACCACGTGCAGCGGAATAATATTCAAGCGAGGTTAAACCTCTTCTATAGTTAGATTTAACAGGAACATCTGAAATTTCGCCGCTTGCTGCGTCCATTCGGCCAATTATACCGCTTAATGTTTTATATTGACCAACGTTACCACGTGCACCAGATGACAAAATGATGTTTAGCGGATTAAATTTAGGCATTTCATCTGCGGTTAATTTAACTAAATCGTTAGAAGTTTTTTCCCAAATTGCAATGTTTTTGCTGCGTTTATCTGCATAACTTAAGAAACCTTGCAAATATAAATCGTCATTTTGCCTTGCCAATTGAGAAGTTTCTTCTACAACTTTGTTTATATCTTTATATTCTTTAATATCGTAAATAGAGAATGATACGCTTGCAAGAGTTGAATATTTATAACCCATGTTCTTAATGTTATCAATCATAGTAACTGTTGTGTTTGTGCCATGAACACGATAACAACGTTCAATAAGTTTAGAATATTCACCTTTTTTAACTTCTTTATCGATTTCTAATTTTAAGGCATTTTCTTTAACTGACCTATCAACAAAGCCTAAATCTTGCGGAATGATGCTGTTAAAGATTAATTTTCCAAGTGTGGTTGAAATTCTGCCAACAACTTTTTCGCCTTCAAAATCGGCTTCTCTTCTTACGCTAATTTTTGCTTGTAAACTTAAATCGCCATTTTCATAAGCAAGCACCGCTTCGTCCATTGAGCCAAACACCATGCCTTCGCCTTTTGCACCTTCTCGGTCAGCGGTTAGGTAATAGTTACCTAAAATCATATCTTGGCTTGGCACCATGTTAGGGCTACCGTCACTTGGTTTTAGCACGTTGTTAGATGCCAACAATAACATTCTGGCTTCTGTGCGTGCTTCAATTGACAATGGAACGTGCATACTCATTTGGTCACCATCGAAGTCGGCGTTAAAGCCGCCGCACGCCAAAGGTGGTAAACGAATTGCTTTACCTTCTACCAAAATTGGTTCAAAGGCTTGCACGCTCAATTTGTGAAGAGTTGGTGCACGGTTTAGTAAAACTGGGTGACCTTGTACAACTTCTTGCAAAATATCGTACACAATAGGGCGTTCTTGCTCTATCATTCTTGTTGCTTTTTTGATGTTATTTGTTGCGTTCATTTCCATTAAGCGTTTAATGATAAATGGACGGAACAATTCAAGAGCCATCATTTTAGGCAAGCCGCATTGATAAATTTTAAGTTCTGGGCCAACGACAATAACGCTACGGCCAGAATAGTCAACACGTTTACCTAACAAGTTTTGACGGAAACGTCCATGTTTACCTTTTAAGGAAGCGGTTAAAGATTTTAAATCTCTTTGCCTGCTGCCTTGAACGGCTCTGCCACGCTTTCCGTTATCGAACAAAGCGTCAACACTTTCTTGTAACATACGCTTTTCGTTACGAATAATAATTTCTGGTGCACCTAATTCAATAAGTTTTTTAAGCCTGTTGTTTCGGTTAATAACACGTCTATATAAATCGTTCAAATCGCTGGCTGCAAATTTGCCACCGTCTATTTGAACAAGCGGACGCAAATCTGGTGGAATAACCGGAATAACATCCAAAATCATCCAACTAGGTTTGTTACCAGATTTTATAAAGGCTTCTATAACTTCTAGTTTTTTAGTTGCTTTAAGTTTGCGTTGACCTTTTGAATTGTGCATAATTTTTGTTAATTCTTCACGCTCTTTTTCAAGGTCAATGTCATTTAACAATTCTTTAACCGCTTCGGCACCCATGCCTACTCTAAATCCGTTAGGACCATATTTTTCAAGTGCTTCACGATATTCTCTATCTCTTATAACTTGTTTATAAGCAAATTCGGTGTTTTTAGGGTCTAGCACAACGTAACTTACATAGTAAAGAACTTCATCCAAAAGTTTTGGACTCATATCTAGTGCAATACCAATACGGCTTGGCACACCTTTAAAGAACCAAATATGGCTTACTGGGCAAGCAAGTTCAATATGCCCCATACGTTCACGCCTAACTTTGCTTCGGGTTACTTCAACGCCGCACTTATCGCACACAACGCCTTTATATCTAACACGTTTATATTTTCCGCAGTGGCATTCCCAGTCCTTTTTAGGTCCAAAAATGCGTTCGCAAAACAAACCATCTTTTTCTGGTTTTTGTGTGCGGTAGTTAATTGTTTCTGGTTTAGTAACTTCGCCACGGCTCCAAGACCTAATCATCTCAGGGCTGGCTATTCCAACACGAATAGAGTCAAAATTGTTTAATTCAAACATTTAATTTCTCCTAAAATTTTGCTTTTATATTGTGCTTTTAACAAGGTTAAATTAGATATTTAACCCTGTTTAAGCCTTATTTTTATTCGTCTAAATCGTCAAATAAATTGCTTTCGTCAAATGCAGTTTGATTAACATCATTTTCGTAAGCAGATTGTAAATCGTCAAATTCAAGAGTAACATCTTCAAGAACTGGTTTATTAACCGATTCAACTGGATGAATTTCCTCTCCTTCTTCGCCAACTTCACTAATAGAAAGTTCATGATTATCTGCTGTTAAAATCTTAACATCTAGGCACAAACCTTGCATTTCTTTAACCAAAACTTTAAATGATTCTGGCATGCCTGGTTCTGGAATAGGCTCGCCTTTAACAATTGCTTCGTATGTTTTAATTCTGCCTTCCACATCGTCCGATTTAATTGTTAGCATTTCTTGCAACAACCTAGACGCACCATACGCTTCCAATGCCCACACTTCCATTTCACCAAAACGCTGTCCGCCTAGTTGGCTACGTCCGCCAAGCGGTTGTTGAGTAATAAGTGCATAAGTTCCTATGCCACGAGCGTGAATTTTATCATCAACCATGTGGTCTAGTTTTAGCATATACATTACACCAACTGTTGTTTTGTTTTCAAATGGCAAGCCTGTGCGGCCGTCAAATAGTTGCATTTTGCCGTCTTCTGGCAAATTATTTGCTTTTAAAAGTTCTTTAATTTCTTCTTCAGTTGCGCCATCAAATGCTGGAGTTTCAACTTTCCAATCTAGGTTTTTAGCTGCCCAACCTAAGTGCATTTCCATTAACTGACCTAAGTTCATACGAGAAGGAATACCTAATGGATTAAGCACAATATCAACAGTTTCGCCATTTGGCATATATGGCATATCACTTTCTGGCAAAACTACCGATATAACGCCTTTGTTACCATAGCGGCCGGCAAGTTTATCGCCCACTTGCAAAACACGTTTTTGAGCAATGTAAACTTTAACCATTATGTTAACGCCTGCATCTAGCTCGTCTTTATTTTTTCTTGATAAAATTTCTATGCCAACAACCACACCTTCTTGACCATGTTGAACTTTAAGTGAAGTGTTTTTAACTTCTTTGGTTTTTTCGCCAAATATTGCTTTTAATAATCTTTCTTCTGGAGTAAGGTCTGTTTCTCCTTTTGGAGTAACCTTTCCAACTAAAATATCTCCAACCTTAACTTCTGTTCCAATGCGAACAATTCCATTTTCGTCAAGGTTCTTTAAACTTTCTTCGCTAACGCCGGCAATATCTCGAGTAATTTCTTCATCGCCTAACTTAGTGGTTCGAGCTTCGGTTTTAACCTGTTGAATGCTTATTGAAGTAAAGGCGTCATCACGCACAATTCTTTCATTAACCAAAATAGCATCTTCAAAGTTATAACCTTCCCAGTTCATGAAGGCAACTGTCATGTTTTTGCCAAGAGCAAGTTCGCCGTTATCGGTTGAGCCGCCATCAGCCAAAACTGTGCCTTTTTTAACCTTTTCGCCTTTTTTAACAATAGGTTTTTGGTTAAAGCAGGCTTTTTCGTTTGTTCGTTCAAATTTGCGAAGTTTATAATTAACCACGCTACCATCATTATATTTCATTGTGATGTTATCAGCAGAAACATAATCGCACACGCCATCTTGTTCAGCCAAAATTAATGCACCAGAGTCAACTGCAATTTTGTTTTCAATGCCTGTACCAACAATTGGACTTTCAGTTTTAATTAATGGAACAGATTGACATTGCATGTTAGCGCCCATCAAGGCACGGTTAGCTGAGCAGTGTTCCACAAAAGGAATTAAACCTGCACCAACCGACAACAATTGCCTTGGACTTAAATCTACCAAATCAATCATAGAAGAATCCACGTGATTTGTTTGACCATTATATCTGCAATCTACATAGCCTTTTAGAATAACTTTGTTTTCATCTTGCGGAATGGTTGCTTGGGCAATGTAATGACCTTTTTCTTCATCTGCCATTAAGAATACAATATCGTCTAATATCTTGTGAGTTTTAGGGTCAACTTTCCTATAAGGAGTTTCAATAAAGCCATATTTATTAATTCTAGCGTAAGCGGCAACCGAAGTCATCAAACCGATTTGTTGACCTTCTGGGGTTTCAACTAGACAAATTCTGCCATAGTGTGAAGGGTTAATATCACGCACTTCAACCGTTGCTCTTTCACGCCTTACGCCGCCTGGGCCGGCAGAAGATAGCCTACGTTTATGCCTTAAACTTGCTGCTGGGTTAATTTGGTCCATTAACGCACTTAATTGGCTAGTTGCCATAAATTCTTTAAATGCCTTGTTAATTTGCCTTGCGTTTACAATTTGGCTAGGAGTAACATCGGTTAAATCTCTACTTTGCAAAGTTTCTCTAACCTGAGCTTGAAGTTTGTTCATGCCACGCCTAAATTCATCACGCAACAATTCGCCACTTGTAGCAACTCTACGCATAGAAAGGTTATCAATTTCATCAGTTGTGCCTAAGCCATCAATTAAGTTTAAGTGATAGCTTATTGTAGCCATAATATCATCTAATGTAACTTGGAAATCTTCCAATTTTCTAGCATTGGCTTTTATGGCAGCTTTTAAAGCTTTTTCGTCCTTGCTTTCAGCCATTAATTGTTCCAATAAAGGAAGATAAACTAATTCTGTTATTCCATATTCTTCACCGTCAATGCCGGTGTATGCTTTTAAATTTACTCGTTTGTTGCCCACAACTCGCACAACTTTATCATCTAGCAAAATGTCAACTTCGTTTATGCCTGCATTTTGAATGTCCCATGCTTTTTCAAAGTTAATAACATCGCCTTTTTTAACTAATGTTTTTCTGCCTTGCTTAATGTCGGTTGCTGCAATTTGGTCCATAATTCGGTTTGCAACAGAAAGTTTTTTGTTTACTTTAAACCTGCCCACTTTTTCAAAATTATAGTGTTGAGGGTTAAAGAAACGGTCATTAATATAAGAAAGAGTGTTGTCCGGATTAGGAATTTCGCCTGGACGAGTTTTTCTGCCAAATTCAATTAAAGCGTCTTCCTGAGTGTTTTGAGGCTCTTTTTCAAGAGTGTTAACCAAGAAAGGATGCCTACCAAAAATTTGATACATATCTTCGTTAGTGTATCCAAAACATTTAGGCAAAATGCCTAAACTCATTTTAAATTTGCGGTCCACATTCATGCGTAAGCAGTCGCCAGAAACTTGTTCGGTTTGCACCCACATGCCGTAGCTAGGCTGAATTGAAGAAGTATAATCCATTCTGCCATACTTGTTCATTTCGCCTTCAAAAATAACGCCAGGGGCTTTAATCATTTGATTAAGCACAACCCTTTCAACGCCGTTACAAATAAAGCCACCGTCCTTGCTCATATAAGGAATGTCGCCCATAAACACTTCTTGGTCAATAACCTGCCCAGTTTCCTTAACAAGCAAACGCACCATAACTTTAAGCGGAACAGTGTAACTTGTTTGTTTAACTTTGCATTCTTGCCAAGAATACTTAGGTGTATCTCCTACTGTATAACTCAAAAAAGACAACTCAGCCTTGTTTGAGTAGTCTATAATAGGATTGAATTCACTAAATATCTCCCCAATGCCTTCATCTAAAAACCTTTTGTAAGATTCCTTTTGAATGTTTAAAAGGTCAGGCATGGTGTAAGGCACTTCAATTTTAGCAAAACTTTTTCTTTCGGTTCTACCGTGTTTTACTTTTTTAATGTTGAGTGTGTTAGAATTCATTCATTAACTCCTTATTCAGTTGTGGCTAAACGTTATATATACAATTTATTGTATATATGCAAATTTAGACAATTTTTCATGCTGATTAATCATAGCACAAATTTCAACTAATGTCAATAGATTTTTAAAAGATTTTTGAAAAAACAAGCAATTTTTAGTAATTTTTAAAAAGTTGCCAAAAGCGTTTAAACATAATCTTAAAAAATTGATGGAACAAAAATAAACAACATAGATAAAAAGAACAGCTTACGCCGTTCTTTATATAACATAATATATTAAAATATTCTATTTTTTAGTATATACATTATAAGTTGTACCATTTATTACTTCATCTCCAGCTGCCGTAAACGAAGTGCTAGATAAATAAGAATTTGTGCCGGTAATAGAAGAATTAACTTTAACTTGGCCTGTTGATTTTAAATAGTAAATCAAATAGCCATTGCTGGAAGTTGTGCTTGAAATATTATTGTATACCGACTGGCTGTCAATTATAATTTCCGTTATAGTGTCGCAATATCTAAATGCGTAGTCTCCAATGCTTGTTACCGTAGAACTTATTGTTACACTTGTAATATTTGGCCTATAAGACGCGCTGCCATTATTAAATAAATATGCTGGAATGGTTTGAACACCTTCGCCAAAAACAACTTTAATAGGCGTTGTACTTGTGCTTGTAGAGGTATAGTAAAATGCTTTTGTAGAAGATGTTAGGTTTGTGCAAGACACAGCATTATACTTTATTTCACTTAAAGATGATAAGTTGTAGAATGCATAAGTACCAATAGTTGTTACTCCTGCACCTATGGTAATTGATGTTATTTTTGGTGCAGTAGCAGCATAGAATAAATATGCTGGAATGGTTTTAACTTCATCACCTATAACCACTTTTATGCCGTACAATGTGCAACTGTTAAATGCTTGAACAGTAGAAGTTGAGTTTGCGCAGTTAACCGCATTAAATGTAATGCTGGATATAGGCTTACCTTTAAATGCTAAGGTACCAATAGAAGTAATGCTTTTACCTATTGTTAAATTAATGCTAGCATACATTTGATTATTAGCCATAAAGTAAGATGGTATTTTTTGAACATCGTCTCCAATAATAATTTTTAATTTAGTAGTTTCGGAATAGCCTCCCATTAAAGACCCAAAACTAAAGCTTGATGTAAAATTTGGACAATTTACCGCATTAAAGTTTAATTCTTTTACTTTTAGCATGCCGCTAAACGCATCTGACCCCATTGATGTCAGACCTTTGCCTATATAAATTTTTTCAATCATTGTGCAATTTGAAAATGCGTTTACCCCAATTTTTGTAACACTATCCAATATTTTTAATTGACCTCGAATTGAACTTCCATAAAAAGCATATTGTTTAATTTCTGTTATATCATTCCTTAAATTTAAACTAGAATTAGCTGAACCTGACACTTCACCAACTAACACAACATTGGTACTATATAAATAATAGATTTGGTTTTCATATATTTCAAATCTGCCTTTATCTGATTCACTTTTAATAGTTCTATAACTATAAGTTGATAAATCTCCACTAATAGTCATTGTAGATTTATTATAAATTTCAGTTAAGTTATAGCAATATTCAAATGCCCCTGATGAAATTGTAAGTTTTGATCCTATTGTTATGGTAAGTAATGAAGAACATTTAGAGAATGTACCAGAATAAATATTAGTTAACCCAGAACCTAAAATAACATTTGTTAATGAGCTACATTCTGAAAATGCTTTTGATCCTAACGATGTAACGTTATTTGGAATATTAATTTCTTTTAAATTGGAACATTGTGCAAATGCATTATCACCAATAGTTTGAACATTCGAACCTATTATTACTTCTACTAAATTTTTACATGAACTAAATGCATTATTTCCAATTGTTTGAACATTTTGATCTATTGTAATTGTAGTCAAACCATTACATCCACTAAATGCGTAATTTCCAATAGTTAAAACACCCGTACCAAATGTAATGTTTTTTAAATTGGTGCATCCGTCAAATGCACTATATTCAATTTTTTGAATACTATCTAAAAATACCACTTCAGTAATGTTGGTTTCATTATAAAAAGCCCTGCTTGCCATACCTATTGTACCATTTTGAAATTCTAGTTTTGTAATGCTCTTATTTTCTAGACCTATAGCCCATAAATCACTGCCTTTTCTAAAATATCTAACTCCATTTATAACTTCTGTAGAACCTGATTTCGCATCAGTTATGTATTTTGCATAGTAAGCCACATAACCGTATTTATCTGAACCTAGAGTAAGGGTTAAACTTGATTTATTCACAATTTCCAACAAATTATAACAAAATGCAAAGGCTTGTGTGCTAATTGTTTTAACATTTGCACCCAATGTAACAGTTGTTAATTTATAATTATCCCAGAATGCATACGCAGAAATCGATTGAACACTATCACCTAAAACAATTGTTGTTAAATTTGGACAATAACCGAAGGCTTCTTGCCCAATTGATTTAGAATCTATCTCTAAGTTTGTTATTCCACAAGAATGGAACGCTTCTCTACCTACTTGTTCTGAACTAGGAATAACTAAATTACCGGTAATTCCTGTGCAACCACTGAATGCGTATTCTCCAATTTTTGACATTGAACTAGGTATAACTAAATTACCTGTTAACTGACTACAATCTTGGAATGTATTTGGCAAAATTTCAGTTGTACCTTGCTGTAATTTAAGTGTGGTTAAGTTTTTATTAACCAAATTCATTGCAATTAACCCTTGTGAAAATCTATAATAACGCACGCCATCTACAACTTCAAATGTACCTAAACCAGATAAAGATGTGCATACATTTTTAGCATAATATGCAATTCCGCCTCCACCATAATAATAATCACTTCCGCCATAATCTCCCGAACCTGGTTTTAGACCTATATTGCTTAAATCCGCCACTTCTATTAAATATCTACAATAAGCAAAAGCTTTATTTCCTACTGAAATTGTTGATGGCCATTGCAGAATTGCAGTATTCAAACTAGAGCAACTATAGAAAGCATAAGTTCCAATTGAATTTATAGTATTGTTTGCCATAGTTATTTTTGAAATTTTAGAACAACTTGAGAAAGCACTATTACCTATAGTTTCAACTGCATTAAACACTAATTCACCTGTTAAATTTAAACAATTAGAAAAAGCATCAGTTCCTATAGTTCTTACATTTTTTAAGCCTTCTCCTGATATTGTCTTTAAATTTGAACAATAATAAAAAGCTTGTTCTCCAATTTCTTTTAATGAACTAGGAATGTTTACTTCTACAATTTCAGAATAATGTGAAAAAGCATTTTTATTTATTGATGTTGTGCCTTGTTTTAATTTTACAACTGATAAAGGAGCATCTACAAAGCCAATAGCAATTAAATCACTGCCTTTTCTATAATATTTAATGCCATCAGTTGTTTCTACGGTGCCTTTTTGTGAATCACTAGTTACAACAATTGTTGTGTAATAAGCTACATAACCATGTGTTGTTTGACCTGCAACTATATCTAATTGAGATTTATTTACAACTTCAAATATATTGATACAACCATAAAAAGCATTACTTTCAATTAATGTTATATAACTTGTAATAGTTACACTTGTAAAATTTTCGCAATATTGAAAAGAATTAGAACCAATTATTTTAACACTATCATCTTGTGGCAAAATAGAACTATTACAACCTTGTATTATTGTGTATGTGGCACGCTCTATTAACACATTACATTCTTTGTTAGATTTATCTCTACTTGTGTAAGCAGAGTTTGACGGATTAACATAAATGCTATTTAACTTACCAAGATTATAAAATGCATTTTTACCAATAGATGTTACCGATGCTCCAATCCTGATTTCTTTTATATTATTAAATTCATCAATATCACTATTAGTATAATTGCAAGCATTCGTTGATATTGTAGTTATATCTAAATTTTCATTAATTATTGCATTTCCTGCACCCTTTATTAGTGTTTTTGTTGTTTTATCTATTAACACATTACATTCTTTACCTGTTTTATCTCTACTTGTATAAGTCTGGTTGTTAGGATTAACAACTATATTAGAAAAAGGATAATATAAAATTCCATCTAATTGAGAGTTTACATTTTCACCAACTGTTAAAGTTGTTTCTTTACCATATACTATAGGGTATAGCTCCCAACAAAACATCTCACCTTCTATATATATGTCGGCATTTATAGTAAAACTACCTAGAAAAAATGGATAAAATATTCCGCATGGTTCTGTTAATACATTTTCTTCAATTGTTATATCTATTGGCAGAGATTCAACATTACCATCAACAAATTCTATTCCGCTACAGTTGAAATTATAAGCGTAATCAGATTCTGTGTTATATCCATTTGCTGCATAAATGACATGTCTTAATTTGTAACAGAAACAGAATAAACTGTCTGAGAAAAGCCCATTTGGCACATCTCCAGAAATGGTTATTTGTTTAATGTTTGTACCATCAAAAAATCCTGCAGGGATAAACGGCATGCTAACAGTTGTTAAATCAAAACCTTCTATCCCCGACTTATAGAAATATGAAAATGTAACACCACCGTACATTTGACCAACAATGTCATCCATCCGAATAGGATTTCCGTTATCGTAAACAAAATCAGCATTGCAACCGAATTCAACCGAATTTAAAATTGAGCAATTAGCAAAACAATACTCGCCTAAAATACTTACATCTGAAATGTTTAATTTATAAAGGTTAGTGTTATAGAAAAGGTAAGCAGGCACTTCTCTTAAGCCGACATTTGCTTCTATTTTATTATCTGCTCCGGAATTATAAAAGCAGTTGCTATCAGGATATAAATCAAAAATAGTAGAATCTTTTAATGTTACAGTTTTTAATTTTGAGCAGTTTGCAAAGGCGTAATTGCCTAATGTTATATAATCATAAGGAGTTGCAATTAACACGCTTGTTATATAAGAGTTATAAAACATATATGCTGGAACATTTGTAATTTCATGAACAAATTCCACTTCAAAAGCTTCGGCATCTATACCTGAATTATAAAATAATTTGTCATTTTCGGTAGAATCTTCTAACTCTGCCGATTTTATAAATTCAACTTTGCTTAATTTTGCACAATTTGCAAATGCGGAGTTGCCAAAGCTTGACAAAAAGGCTGCGTCAATTTTTATATCTGTTATGTTAGAGTAACTAAATAAATTTGCTGGAATATATTCTGTTATGCCATTAATAACAAGGCTTAAAGAAGATGCATCTGAGCCGGAATTTAAAAATACGCTGCTATCTTCTATTAAATCTTCAACATGAATGGCAGAATATTCTATATTTTGTAAATTAGGGCAATTTGCAAATGCTTGATTACCTAAATAACTTACATTCCTTTGAATTTTTACCGATGTAAAGTTCCAACCGCTAAAGGCTTCATCTCCTATTATTGTTACACTATTTGGCAAAGTAAAATCAGCAGTTGCTCCGCCACAATCTTTAAACGCACCTGCACCTATTTCGTTTAGTGAACTGCCAAACTCTACATTTGATAATAATTTATAATTGCTAAACATATAGGCTGGCACTCTTATAACATTTGCAGAAAATATTATTTTATTTCCGCTTGTTGCTGTTTCTGTGCCGGCATTTTCAAAGCATCCGCCAATAACGGAATCTTTAACTGCAATTGCATTATAATTAATTTGGCTTAAATAACTGCAATTTGCAAACGCACGGTCGCCAATTTCCTTTACACCTTCTGGAATAACAATGCTTGAAATTTTGTTGTTATAAAAAGCTTCCGCACCTATTATTCTTAAATTGTTTGAAGGCAAAACTTCGGCTAAGTTGCTGCAATTTTTGCATGCACCGTCTCCTACAATTTCCACATTGGCAAGGTTTATTGACTTTAGCCCAGATTCACTAAAAATATAAGCAGGAATTCTTGTTACATCATTGCTTAAAACAACCGACATTGGCACATTTGCAAAACATGCGCTATTTGATTTTAAATCTTTCATTGCGGTTGCATTAAAATTAACTGTTTGCAATTTGCTTGAATTAGCAAATACTCTGCTACCTAAAACATTTAAAGTTGCAGGAATTGTTAATTTAGTTAAATTAGAACTAGCAAAAGCCTCATCTTCAATTTCTTCTAGGCTGCTTGGAAATTCTATTGCGCTAAATGGGCAAGAACTAAACGCATTTGCGCCAATTATTTGCACATTTGTGCCTAAATTTACGCTAGACACGCCTGCGCTAGCAAAAATATTTGCAGGAATTCTTTTAACTGAATTGCCTATGTACACCGCGCCATTCAATTTGTTAAAGCATTGATGGTTTTCCGCCATATCATTCATTTCAATTGCGTTAAAATTTACACGAGATATATTGTTGCCTGCAAAAGCGCGTTCACCTAAATTTTTTAAACTTTCAGGCAAGGTTAATATGGTTATTCCGCAGCCATTAAAGGCGTCATTTTCAATTTCTGTTAAGTTATTAGGAAGATTAATTTCCAAAATTGATGAACAACTTTTAAATGCACCTTCTCCAATGCTGGTTAAGCCTGCGCCTAAATCCATGCTTAATAGAGTTGCACCAGAAAATAAATAAGAAGGGATGCGTACAACATTATCTCCAACTTTTAGGTTTAAAGACACACCTGAAAAGCAACCTGCTGCAGATAAATCTTCCGCTGCGGTTGCGTTATAATTAAGTGTTGTTATTGAACTGTTTGTAAATGCTTTACTGCCTATATTTAGCACATTTTTAGAAATTGTTATTTCTGTTGCGTTGCATTCGTTAAAAGCAGAATTGCCAATAGATGTAACCGAACTGCCTAATGTTATTGTTTTGCAAGTTGTTTCTTCAAACAAGCCGGCAGGAATTTTTGTTACATTGTCGCCTACAATTATTTCTGCATTAGAACTTATTCCATAAAAGGTTTGGCTTCCAATACAAGAACTTTCATTTGCTGTAGCGTTATAGTTTACTTTAATTAAACTTGAGCAATCACTAAAAACATGATTGCTCAAATTTGTTACATTTTCTGGAACTGTTATTTCTGTTATGCCGGTGCAACGGCGGAATGCCTCGCTGCCAATGGTTGTTATTGAACTAGGCATTGTTATAGATGTTATTTTAGCGTTATCGGCAAAAGCGGTAGGCTCAATTTCAGTAACAGGTAGGTTTTCATACTCGTCAGGAATTATAATTTCTCCACTTACTGAACTGTTTTTTTGTTTTACTGAATAATGGTTACTTTTATTTACAAATGTTAATTTTTCAGTTGTGGCAGGCTCTGGAATGGCTAAATTCCATTCAAAGTTACCTGAAAATAAAGAATTGTCCGCAAAATTGATTGCCCTTGCAATTACATATACGTAGCCAATTCCGCCCCCTGTGTTAATTTCCGTTTTTATTGAAAAGCTTTTAGGATTGCTTACCGTACTTTTAATTGAATCAAAATTAGTTATTTTATTTTCACTTTTTGTTATTGAAACTTCAACATTTTCAGCATCTCCACTAAAATTTAAAGTGGCTTCAAAATTGTTTTGCTGGCTTGTGTTGGTAAAATAGTATTCAAAAACAACAAAAGTTTTTTCTACAGTTAAACCAATATTTTTTTCAACAGGGCTTAATTCGGCACTAACACTGTCCATCCCCGATTCAAAAACTAATTCTGTTAAACCGGTGCTTTTGCCATCTTGACGCAATTGTGTACCAGCTGTATCAGTTTCACCTAAATAATATTTTGCAGAAACCTTACCATCAATTTCCGCACAATGATATGTAACAGAAATGCCAGGTGAACTAAAACTTCTAGTTTTTGCCGCAAAAATAGCAACAACAGCCGAAACTGAACACATTATAATGGCAAAAATTGAAATTATTGATAATGTAATTTTATTTTTGGAACTCATCGCCCACCCCTTTTATAAATTATATTATTTATAATATAAAACTCAAAAAAGCTTTTGTCAAGCAATTTAAATTAGTTTTTGCAGAATTTAAAAAAAATTTAGCATTTTTTATAATATTTTTTAAGTTTTTGTGTTGATAAAAAATTAGGCTTTAATTAAAAATAAAAATTATAAAATTATGGCAGACATTTATAAAAAACAAAAAACGGGACAAATTCCCGTTTTTATTATTTCTGCAGCCGCTCGTCGAGTTTTGCCCCTTTCTTCATTGCCTCGTTTACTCGGCAATTTCTTCTTTTGGCAAACTCTCCTCTTACCCACTTCGCAACAAGTGCTTGTGGGTTTGCATTGCTAACTTCCGTTCGCAATGCTTTTAGGTTGTGTCTGCTTTCTAGCAACCACAGTTATTATTGTTTTTATTTCCGCAGCCGCAACCACAAAGTAATAATAAGATAATTATTAAAAAGCATGGGTCTTTACAGCCACAATTGCACAATAATAAAATTAAAATTATTAAAGTGCATAAATCACAACCATTGTTGCAACCACAACCGCCGCCACAATTATTATTGCATTCGCCATTGCAACCGCAATCGTTTCCAAAGAATTTGTTAAACATAATTCCTCCTATGTAAATTTTTTGTATGTATTACAAAAGTTTTTTCATTGGTACCGTTAAAATTTTCTTTTGTATACTACATACTACTCAAAAAACAAAAAAGTGTTACCAAACGGCACACTTTAAATAAATTTGTTTAAAAATTCATTTTATACTTTGTTTTTTTGAAATTTTATCTTATGAAAATTGGTTTAGTTTGTCCAAAATCATTTGCTTTAATTGAACAATATTTCTATTTGTTTTTGCTCCTATATA
The DNA here is from genome assembly GCA_947627545.1 of uncultured Clostridia bacterium. Lineage (GTDB taxonomy): Bacteria > Bacillota > Clostridia > Christensenellales > UBA1242 > Onthoplasma. The sequence continues at coordinate 15,558 of CANQWK010000017.1, forward strand.
GCAAGTGTAATATGGGTACGCTTTTAAATTTTTAATTTCTTCTTCACTTAGTTTGTCAATTTTATTATACACCAAAATAACTTTATTAGGGTCTATATTCATTCGCTTAAATTCGTTTTCAACAACTTGAATTTGCTCATATTTATGTGGGTCATTCGCATCCACAACCAAAAGCAAAACGTTAGCATCTAGTGTTTCTTCCAAGGTGGCAGAAAACGCATACATTAACTCATGCGGAAGGTTTCTAACAAAGCCCACTGTATCTATAAGCACATATTCTACGCCTGCATCCCACACCTTTTTTGAAAGCACATCAAGAGTGGCAAACAACCGGTCATCAGCATAGGTATCGGTTTTAGCAATTGCGTTCATTAAAGTTGATTTACCTGCGTTTGTATAGCCCACCAAAGCAACGCTTTTTGTGTGTGATAAACGCTGTTTTCTAGTTGTTTGGCGGTGGCGATTAATTTCCTTTATTTCCTTTTCTAATTTTGCAATATCTTCTTGAATTTTGCGCTTGTCTAATTCTAGTTTTGTTTCGCTTGCACCACGCATTCCAACACCGGTTGAACTGCGGTTATTGTTAGCATTCATCATGTTCAACCTTGGCAAGCTGTATTTAAGTTGTGCAAGTTGAACTTGAAGTTTTCCTTCACCTGATTTTGCCCTTCCTGCAAAAATGTCAAGAATAAGCATTGTGCGGTCTATGGTTTTAACGCCAACAATTTCATTCAAATTTCTTAACTGACTGCCGGTTAACGGACAATCAAAAATAACAACATCTGCATTAAGTTCTGCCACTTCATCTTTAATTTGTTCGGCTTTGCCAATGCCAAAATAGGTGCGAGCATTTGTTTCTTTAACCAAAAAAACATTGCACTTAACCACATCTAAAAGTGCTGAACTTGCCAACAACTCCAACTCTTTACTGCGATATTCTGCTCCATCCATATCAACATATGGGCAAACCAAATACGCTTTTTCTTTTATATCTTCATTTTTTATGGTGTTTTTCATAAAAATATTCTATCATAATTCGATATAAAATGCAAATAAAATTTTATAAAACAAATTCACTTTTTAAAAAAATATATTTATTTGTAAAAAAGTATTTTATAAAGATAGATTTTATTTTCTTTTAATTGTGTCAAAAAAACTAAACTCAATATTAAAAAAAATAAGGTATTCATTAATTTTTAACTCATACATCCAAACATTTAAATTTTATATTTTTGTTCTAAATAAAAGTTAAAACTTATAAAAAATTTGTTGCAAAAAATTTTAAAATTTGCTAACATAACGCTATGCGAATTTGCAATTTAGCAAGCGGAAGTAGTGGCAACTGCACTTATATTGAAAGTGAAAAAACAAGGGTGTTAATTGACGATGGCAAACCCCTTGATTATGTTTTAAACGCGTTAAACGAACTTAAAGTTGCGCCGGACAGCATAAATGCAATTTTAATTACTCATGAACATAGCGACCACATAAAGGGCATTTCAAAATTATCTCGTGCTTTCAACATACCGATATATGCACATACATACATAAGCGAAATTTTAATTCACCAATTGCAAGTAGATAAAAATATGTTTAACTTTTTTGATAGTGATTTTGACATTGGAGATTTACACATTCAGCCTTTTCCTGTTCAGCACGATAGCAAATATTGTGTTGGTTACCGAATAAATGAAGAAGACGCAGTAGTATCTGTGGTTACAGATATAGGTTGTTTTACCGACTCTGTGTATGAAACAATTAAATCTAGTGCAGTAGTATATTTAGAAGCAAATTATGACCCAGAAATGTTAATGAGTTACCCAAATTACCCACCATTTTTAAAAAAGAGAATTAATAGCGACCATGGGCATTTATCTAATTTAAGTTGTGCAAAAGCAATTGAAAAACTTGTGCATAGCGGAACTAGACTAGTTGTGCTTTCACATATAAGCGAACACTCTAACACAGAAAACTTAGCAGTAAGCACAATTGCAAGTTATTTAGAAAGTAAAAATATAATTCCTAATGTAAATGTAAAATTAGATATTGCTCACCACGAGCAACGAGGAACAATTTTCCGCATAACTCCAACAAGCAAAAAAAATTAACAGGCAGTTGCCTGTTTTTTTTATTTTATTTTAAAAAACAATAAAAATTTTTTTATTTTTTAAAAAAATCGCATGAAAATTAAAAAATTTTGCTAAAATTTTGTCGATTTTAAAAAATTTTTTATTTTTTATTTAGTTTTATTTTTGAACCATATTTTATTTTAACTAAATTTTATTTGCTAAAAATTTTTAACAACAATTAGGTTATATTATGCTAAAATCTATGCGGAAATATCCTTGTCCCATATTGCAAAGCGGACAAGTTTTTGGTGCAGATTTTGCTTCGACAATTGTTCCACATTCATCGCATTTAAAAGAATGAACTCCTGCCTTGCATTTATACAAACTATTCTTTTTAAACCCATTATAAAAATTGGTTAAAATATTTTTATGTGTAATTTCAACTTTTGAAACCTTATCAAATAAATCTGCAACATCGTTAAAACCTTCATCCCTAGCAATATCAGCAAATTTAGGATAAATACTTTCGCCACTCATGCGCTCATTTTCCGCTTCCATTTTAAAAATATCTGCTAACTCCCCTGTTCTAAACGGATAACCTGCTTTTATTTCTATGTTCTGTACATTATCTCCACCATGTTCAGTAATTGCATTAAAAAACAATTGAGCATGGCTCATTTCATTCTTAGCTAAACCTCTAACAAATGTGCTTAAATATTGATAATCCTCTTGCTGTGCTTTTTTTGCTAAAAATTGATATCTTGCCCCTTCCTGACATTCCGCAGCAAACGCTCGTGCTAAATTTTCTTTGGTTATTGATTTTTGAAAATCCATATTCCCCTCCAAAAAAATAATTGACAAGAATAAAAATATTAAACAAAAATTTTAAATTAATATTTAACTAGCATTTGCTCGTTTTTAAAATAAAACACAAAAAATTTTTAAAATTTTAAAAAATAATGGGCAAAAATGCAAAAAATTTGTATTTTTAACGCGTTTTTTATTAATTTAAAAAAAATTTTATTTATTTTTTAATTCGATGTTTTATTTAATAAATTATTTTTTAAACAAAAAATTAAATTTTAATTACAACATAAAATTAAACTAAAAAACATTAAAATTAAATTTTTATTTTATAAAAAAGGAAGTGTTTTAACACTCCCATTTCCAATTTAAAATTTCTGGCATATCAATTCCATTTTCACAAATATATTCTGTGTGGAATTTTAATTTTTGTTTCATTTCTTTTTCTATTTGTTTTTTTGTTGTTTGGTCTATATCAATATATTTTAATATTTTAAGCATTAAATTAAAGCGGTCAATTTTGTTTTTAACTCGCATATCAAATGCAGTGGTTATTGTGCCCTCCTCGGTATAGCCAGAAACATGTATGTTTTGGTTATGTCTATTATATGTTAATTGATGAATTAATTGTGGGTAGCCATGAAAGTTAAATATTATTGGTTTATCGGTTGTAAACAATTTGTCATATTCCGCATCTGTTAAGCCATGAGGGTGAGCATTACTTGAAACAAGTTTCATTAAATCTACAACATTTATAAACTTTACATTTAATTTAGGCAAATATTTCTTTATAAGAGTAATTGTTGCAAGTGCTTCTAAGGTTGGAGTATCTCCGCAACATGCCATTACTAAATCTGGCTTAGAAGAGTTATTAACTCCTGCCCATTTCCATTCACCTACACCTAACGCACAATGTTCTTTTGCTTGTTCCATATTCAACCATTGAAAAGACGGATGTTTTGATGCAACAATAACATTTACATAATTTTTAGTGTTAGAGCAATGTTCGTAGCAAGATAACAAGCAGTTTGTGTCGGCTGGCAAATAAATTCTAACAACATCTGCTTTTTTGTTTACAATATGGTCTAAAAAGCCTGGGTCTTGATGAGTAAAGCCATTGTGGTCCTGCTGCCAAACATTACTTGTTAAAATAAGGTTTAATGAAGAAATTGGTTCTCGCCAACTAATTTCATTGCAAGTTTTTAGCCATTTTGCATGTTGCGAAATCATGCTATCAACCACTCTAACAAAGGCCTCATAACTATTAAACATTCCGTGCCTGCCTGTTAGCAAGTAACCCTCCAACATGCCTTCGCAAACATGTTCGCTTAAAAAACTATCCATAACCCTGCCGTTTGGCGATAGGTTTTCATCGGTTGGCAAAATTGAAGAATTAAATGTGCGATTTTCTCCCTCAAACACATGATAAAGGCGGTTACTCATAGCTTCGTCTGGGCTAAAAATGCGATAATTTTTATTTTTTTTGTTAAGCTTAAAAATATCTCTAATATACGCACTTAATTCAAGCATATCTTGTTTGCGAACTTCGCCTGGCTTGTTAAATTTAACTGCATAGTCATCAATATTAGGCAAAACTAAATCTTTTAAAAGTTTTCCACCGTTTGCATAAGGGCTAGCAGTTATACGTTTATCTCCTTTGGGAATAACTGCCTGAATTTCTTTTTTTAATTTATAATTTTTATCAAATAATTCATCTGGTTTATAACTTAAAAGCCATTGCTTTAGTAAAGGAATATGATTGTCTTTTTCCATGTCAAGCGGAACTTGATGTGCTCTAAAACTTCCTTCTATTTGTTTGCCGTCAACAATTTTAGGTCCTGTCCACCCTTTTGGCGTTCGCAAAACAATCATTGGAAAAGGTAATTTTTCTCCGCCTTTTATTTTGTTAATTTGTTCAACACATTTGTCCATTGCTTGTGCCATTTTTTTGTGCATTATTTTAGGTTGCGAACCTTCAACAAACACAGGGCAATAACCATAACCGCTCAACAAATTTTTTAGGTCTTGTTTGCTTATTCTTGAAAGGATTGTAGGATTATTTATTTTATAACCATTTAAATGCAAAATTGGAAGGACAAAACCATCTTGTTTTGGATTAATAAATTTGTTACAATGCCAAGACGTAGCCAATGCCCCTGTTTCGGCTTCGCCATCGCCCACAATTGCAACAGCAATTAAATTAGGATTATCTAAAACTGCACCATAAGCATGGGCAAGCACATATCCAAGTTCACCGCCTTCGTGGATAGAGCCAGGTGTTTCTGGCACAGCGTGAGAGCCAATTCCACCTGGAAACGAAAATTGTTTGCATAGCCTTTGCATACCTTTTTCATCTTGCGAAATTTGAGGATAATATTGACTATAAACTCCTTCCAAATAACTGTTAGCAGTTAAAAAATTTCCACCATGTCCGGGGCCTGAAAGCAAAATTAAATTCAAATTATATTTTTGAATTATTCGGTTGCAATGTGCATAAATGAAATTTTGCCCAGGCACAGTTCCCCAATGCCCCACAATTTTTGATTTTATATCATTTTTATTTAACTCGTGCTTGCGTAAAAGCGGATTATCTTTTAAATAGAGTTGTGCGGCTGATAAATAATTTGCTGCTCGCCAATATTTATTTAAATTTTCAAGATAATCTTGTGAAAAAAATTTGTCTTCCATTTTCCCCTCTAATATAATTATACATATTTTATTAAAAAATTAAAATTTTTAAAAACCTTTTTACAAAAAATTTATTATATATTAAATTTAGTCTTTTACAAAATTTATTAAATCAAAGTTTTTTATTATCTTTTTTACTAAATTTATTAAATTAAAATTTTTACATTTTAACTATAAATAAAATTTATCTATTCGCAAACAAAAAAGCAGAGGTCTCTGCTTTTTATAAATTTTATTTATCTTTATTTTGTTTTGAATTCTTTTTTGCCAATTCTTTTTCTTTTTTAGCTTCTTCTTTTAATTCTTTTTCATGTTGTTTGTTCATTTCAACAATTTCTTTTTCCTTGTTTGGCCTATGAATTGTAATTTTAAATGCATCTTTTAAAGAATGGTCATGATGTTCATCTTCTTTTCTTTCTTTTTCAACTCGTGCTGGTAAAGCCCTTTCAATGATAGGCATTTTAACTTCATCTTTACGCTCACGCATTTCAATTTGATTGAATGGAACTGAAATATTGTTGCGTTTAAATTCGTTATACACATTTTCCACTATATAATAGTAAACATCCCAATAATCCGCATTATCGCACCAGCAGTTAGAAAAGAAATCCAAACTGCTTGCATTTAATGTTTTTAAACGGCAAAATGGTTTAGGGTCTAAATAAACTCTGCCATCACTTTTCATAACATCGGTGATAATTTTTTTAACTTGTTCAACATCACTTTCGTAAGCAACTGAGAACGTAAAATCTACTCTGCGTTTAGGATATGCGCCTAAATTTGTTACGTTGTTGTTAATTATGCTTGTGTTTGGCATTGTAACTTTGCGGTTATCAACTGTAATAAGAGTGGTAAACATAAAGTTGATGTCGGTAATGTTACCTTCAACACCATTTACAATTATGTAGTCGCCTTTTTTAAACATGTGGCTAGAAATTATTATAATACCATTTGCCACGTTTGCAATTGCATTTTGCAATGCCATGCCTACTGCTAAGATAACTGCACTTAAAGCGGTTAATAAGCCTGTAATGTTAAAGCCTAATGTGCTTAACAAAATTAAAATTAAAGCAAGCCACATAACAAATTTTAAAATGGTACATAAAAATTGTTGAGCAATTTTTTCCATTTTTGTTCCACCTAAAATTTTGCGTATGACTTTCATTAAAACTTTAATAGCAATAATGCCAATTACTAGAATAGCAAAGAAAAGCACTATTTTTTTTATCGTTCCATTTTCAAAGAAATTTACAATTTTGTTCCAAAATTCTTTCATAATTCCTCCTAAAATTTCAACACTATTCTACAACCTAAAATTTTAATAGTCAACCAAATTTAAAATTTTTTTGAAAAAATTTTTTATTATTTTTTGTTATTTGCAAAATATTTTCGTTTTTAGTTTTAAATTTATTAATTTTTAATAAGATTAAAAACTTTATCTCCAAATTTAAAAGCTTTTTTAATATAAAAATAGTACTAATTTAAAAGTTTTTTATCTTATTTGCAACTATTTAAACTTTTAACATGCAATTTATTATTATATTTCCTTAAAATTTGCATGACATTTTGGTATTTTTTGATATAATTTAATTAGAGGTAAAAATGATAATCGATTACAATAGTTGTTATGATGAAGAGATTAAAGACTTGTTTGTTGAGTTACAAGAATATATTGTTAAACTTGACAAAGATGGGTTTAACATTTTAACACCAGATTATAGAGAAAAATATTTCAATAAGACCATGGAAGAAATAAAAACTTCCAATGGAAAAATGTTTTTGTATGAAGAAAACGGCAAAATAATTGGATTAATTGTTGGTTTGATAAGGGAAGAAATTTTTGAATATGATTTTCACGCACCAAAACGCGGTGAGATAACCGAACTTATTGTTTCAAAAAATTGCAGAGCAAAAGGCTATGGCAAAATGTTAATAAACTCAATGGAAAAATATTTTGAAACACAAGGTTGCAAAAATATAACTCTTGGCGTGTTTGGATATAACACCCATGCCATTGAATTTTATGGAAGAAATGACTATCACATGCGATTCATGGACATGACCAAAACTATAAACTAGCGTTTTAACAATCATTCAATTTTATGCAAAATTTTATAAATTTTATTAAAAATTAAGAGCCAAATCTGGCTCTTTTTTTGTACAACCTTTTACAACCTTTTTGCTAGTAATTGGTTAGTTTTAGTCAGTTTTAGTTAGTAAGTTTGATTTTTGCAATTCAAACTTCAAAAAGCAAGTTTTGATAAAAAATTTGTACAACCTTTTTTAAAAAAGTACAACCTTTTCTAACTTTTCATTTAGCAAGAACTTCATAGCAAGCATTAAAAAACCCCTATAAAATAGGGGTTTTTGTTGGTTGAGATGAGTGGACTCGAACCACCGACCCCCATTATACTTCACTTTCGTTCCGTTTAAGGTGTGGGTCTAAAAAAGTAGGTTACCCTACTTTGTCTGGTTGAG
>CANQWK010000018.1 GCA_947627545.1 uncultured Clostridia bacterium
TACTACTATTCTTTGTGCTGTCTGTTACCCAACCTTTAAATGTATAGCCACTGTTAGTTGGTGCTGCTGCCGAAGTTGTTGCTTTATATGAACTGCTTTGCTCCGTTCCGTCTGTTGATGTTTTTTCGGTTTTCAAATCGTATGAGTAATATTTAGTAACTCCTGTATAATTTGTAACCTTTGTTCCTTTTACAACCGTTTCTGTTTCTAAATATTTAAAATTAAAGTTTTGTGCTGTTTCGGCACTTCGTGTGCCTTTTGTATCGCTCCAAATTGCATAATAATCTTTGCGGGTATCCGAAGTTGGTGTTACTTTAAAGCCAACATCATGAGTTTTTACTGTTGATGTACCAGTATCTGCCCAGCCTTCTAATTTGTAATTTGCCAAAGTGGCTGTTGGTGCAGTTATTTGTGTATAAGTTGCTGTTCCTGCTGTTCCACCTGTGGTTTCTGTGGCTGAAGATGTGCGAGTATAGTTATATGTTTTCTTTACTCCTGTGTATGGGACTGTTTTTGTACTTGTAATGTCTTGATAGTCTGTTGATGAAGTTTTATAAAACCTAGCAACCGTTGGTGTACTTGTTACATTTCTTGTGCCTGATGTATCACTCCACACTGCATAGTAATCTTTACGAGTATCTGATGTCGGTGTAACTTTAAAACCTGTGTCATGTGTTTTGGCGGTTGCTGTGCCACTGTCTGCCCAACCCTCTAATGTATAATTTGCAAGTGTTGCAGTAGGTGCGGTTATTTGTGTATAAGTTGCTGTACCTGCCGTTCCACCTGTGGTTTCTGTAACTGATTTATTTAAGTCGTATGAGTAATACTTCTTTACTCCTGTATATGGGGTTGTTTTTGTACTTGTAACATCTTGGTAATCTGTTGCTGAGGTTTTGTAGAACCTTGCAACTGTTGGTGTAGTGGTTACATTTCGCGTGCCTTTTGTATCACTCCATACTGCATAGAAATTCTTAACTGTAACTGCTCCTGAAGTTGCGTTGTACACCGGTGTAAAGGTAAACCCTTTTGTATGTGTTGTTGATGTGGCTGTGCCACTGTCTGCCCAACCTTCTAAGTTATAGTCTGTTAGTGTTGCATTTGGTGCCGTTATGTTGTTTAATGTATATGTTGTTTTGGTTGGTGTGGTTGATGAACTTAAAGTCAAGTTATATTTATATATCTGCTCCACTCCTTCTTTTACACATGTGCCTGTGGCTTTAACATCTTCATAACCTCCACTGCTTGATGATGTCTTGTAGAACCTTGCAACCACAACATTTAAATTCTCAGTTACTGTTCCAGACTGCGAATAGAACGCATACAAATTGCCCTTTGTTGAAGTTGACGCGGTTTTCTTTACTCCGGTTAAGCCATAATACCCATAAGACGGTGTATCTTTGTTTGTTGACCAATTTATAAATACATAAGGAGAAATTGCGGTTGCTGACACCGGATTTGCTATGTTATACTCATCATGAATATGCACGCCAACTGTTTTGGTTGTTGTGCTGCCTGACGCATTGGTTGCATAATTTAAAGTGAAATTGTCCCAATAGAAACCATAGGTATTGTTACCTTCCACTCCTGCCGTGTTGCCTGATATGTCCCAATCTGTTATGGCTGTTGTGAATGTGTAATTTGCTGGGCTTTTAGATATGTTGCATATTCCTCCACCATAACTGCCCGCTGTGTTATCTTGCACTGGACTAGTTATATCTAGTGTAACTTTGTAACCATTGTTGTTGATATATACCGCACCACCATTGCCAACTGCAGTGTTATTGGCAAGCATACCTCCCATGCTAAAACTTAAGTTATCTGCTGGCTGACTTGATGCTGCTATGCCTTTTGGAACATTGAAATAGAATGCACCCCCATCTCGCCCTGCACTGTTTTGTTGGAATGTTCCATCTCCATCAATTTTTCTTGAAACTCCATCTGGACCTATATAACTATTATTTAATGTAGCACTACCAAAATTGAATTTGTAAGAATTAGTGGTGGAAGCAGTAACATCAACATAAACCGCTCCGCCATCTAAGTCTGCATGATTATTTTTAAAAGTACATCCCCCACCAAACATGCAAGGCCGTTTTGCATTAATATATAAGGCGCCACCGCATTGTCCTGCTGTGTTGTTTTGGTATACCAATTGACCATTTGCTCCTACCAATGTTAAATAAAAATTTTCAGAACCAGATTTTTCAATGTACCAAGCACCACCATTTAATTTAGCATAATTTTCATCAAAAACAAGAGGTCCCAAATACATGTCTTCCCCATTACTATAATTGTTATCATTTACAGATAAAAATATTCCACCGCCATTGCCATTCTCTGCTCTATTGTTAAAGAATATGCCAGATAAAGCATAAGGTACTATATTTTCCAAATACACTGCACCGCCGTTGCCACTTTCGGCAGTATTATTAAAGAAATTAGCGCTAACATAATTCATTCGCGCAAAATTTGAATTTTTGAAATATAATGCTCCTCCATCCTGTGTCGCAACATTATTTGCAAAATGCATATCAAAATCATAACCTTGGCTTTTGGAAGCAAAAGTTACATCAATAAAACACATGCCAGCCCCATAATTAGCTTTATTGGCAGTTACAATTAATCTATATTGAGAGATAAAGTCTGGATCATCTTCAAGACCAAAATAACATCCAGTTTGTAAATTTATCCACAAATTTTCACCAGAAAAACAAACTCCTCCACCAGCGTTAGTTGCTGTGTTGTTCTCTATGTTTGCATATCTTATATTTTGATCTAAATACTCATTAGGTCTGCATTCTAACCAATCATTTATATATAAACCGCCACCATTACTGGCTTTGTTTTCCGAAATTGTTACTTTGGTATAATCTCCTAAATTTATTGAACCATAAATTCCGCCGCCAAACCCAATTTCAGCTGTGTTTTTATATATATTTAGAGTATCCATATAATTGTTATTGCTTCCTGGTCTAACATAACCAAGGTCAATAATTGCTTTACATGGTTCTCCAATACAAATTCCGCCTCCGTTGCCATGTGCAGTGTTTTCATATATTTCAAGAGTCCAACCCCAAATATAAAATTGACTACCGGGGCCATAAATGTAAATTCCACCTCCATCTATACCAGCGGTGTTGCCATAAATAGATGAAGTGTTATAAGTTGCCAAGGTTTTACATGAATCTATCCAAGCATAAATTCCGCCTCCATATCTTGTTGCAGTGTTGTTGTAAATTTTGCTATTATAAAGAAAAGTCCACCAAGAGTCATAAGTACTTGATGGGGTTTTATAATTATCACCATTAACATATTTAAAATTTTTTTCATTAGGATCTCCACCATACCAATATATTCCACCACCTTCTTGGGCTTTGTTGTTAGAAATTTCTGAACCATACAGACTTAAATCAACCTTAAAATTTTGGGAATAATAAATCCCGCCACCACTGCCTATAATTGTTTTGGTATTGTTGGCATCACAAATGTAATTTCCATCAATATATATTCCTCCAACTTTAACATAACCTGAAGTATAAGAGGTGCTAGCAGTTGGTACACCAAAGCAAAAACCACCACCATAACCTTTTGGTGTAGACCCTAAACATTTTATTACATTATTTTTAATGTAGAAATTTCTATAATAACCCGGTCCCCAACTTTCTTCAATATTTAAAGCAGTGCCTGAATATAGGTCATAATAAAAGCCACCGCCTAAAAGATATTCACAACCGCCATAAGTGTTAGTTAAAATATTATTAGATACTGTGAATGCAATTTTTGCTGAATACCGTTTAATAGAATTGCATTTTACATATATTCCGCCACCTGCGCCACTAGATTCTCCGCAATTTACACGATTGCTATCAATTGTTGCACATAGCGGATAAAATAAGTAATTGCCTGAAATATACACACCACCGCCATTTGCTGTTGCTGTGTTTTTAGATACATTTGCTACTACTGTACTAGAATTATTATCAAGTTGGAATGTTGTTTGCGTTGAAGATGTTGAGATGGCATATATTCCTCCTCCATTTGTTCCTGTATTATTTTCATAACTTCCATGCATCGAACCACCACTGCTCCAATTTGATGCCATTAAATGAATTTTAGGTTTAAGGCCTAGTGATGAAAATGAGTTTAACACAACTTGAATGTTTTCTACTTGGTCTACCAAATATGCACCACCGCCATTGCCTGCGGTTTTGCAATAACTTATGTTGCCAGACAAATTATAATGTGAGCCAACAACTGCCAAGCCACCGCCACCATTTGTAGATTCACAGTTGGTTATTTCGCCGCCTATGTTAAGTTGGGCATTTTCGCCTAATTCTTCGTCATAAATTTGACCAGCAGTTACATCGTAAACTAGCACTCCGCCGCCATAACCGGTGCTGTTGTTTATGTTATTCTGCACTTTTACATTGTTCATTGAAAAATCATAGCCATTGGCTATTATTGCTGCATCACTTTTTAAGTTGTTTGCTTCTATGTATTCTCGGTTACCCTCTAGGGTTATTAGGCAACCCCCCCCCCTAGCATTTTCTGTTCCTATGTAGAGTTTGGAGTTGTTTCCGCTTGCTATTAATGTTTGAGTGTTATTTTCACCTCGTGTTAGTGTTGTGTTTACGGCTGCATTTAGGTTTAATGTTGCATCTGATGTTAAAACTGCCGGCTTTTCTACTGTTATTTTTTCTACTATTAAATTTAGTTCGGCTGTGTCGCCATCTTTCATTGTGTTAAATGCGGTAGATAAGCTCTCTAAGTTCTCTACTTCACCATTTTCTTTTACTAGCACATTTTCATAAAAGCAGCCTGTTAAAAAGGTTTTGTTAAACTTGCTTAAAATTGGCAAATTGAATATAAAGCTTTTATCTCCTGAATAATTGCACCATGTTGTTTTTAATGAATATTCTGCTTTATAATTCCAAGCATTGAAATTATTTACAACCGGATTTAAAAATAAATGAGGTTTTATAATATTTACATTTTTTAACTCTGCATAATTTGTTTCTGCATTGTTTGAATAACAATAATCTATTATGTAACCAAATGTTTGGGCTGATTGATTGTTTGTGTTGTTATCTTCATTAATATCGTTTTGGTTATTTATTGCAGTTTGTGTATTTGTATTAATTTTGCCATTTATTTCATAAATTAATCCAGCGTTGTTTGTGCCGTTTAAAGTGGTATCTGCAAATGAATTAGTTATGCTATTGTTTTGGGTTAGTGTTAATTTACCTACTATTCCGCCTACATTGTTACCTTTTATGTTACCTGCCCTTACATATACATCGCTTATTTCTGTGTCTATGGCCTCATCTACTATTCCGCCTGTATATTCATTGCTTGATTGTATCTCGGCGTTGTATAGGCCTATGTTCTTTATTGTTGCGTTTGTTGTATATTTAAATAGTCCGCCTGACATTTTGGCATTTATTATTGTGTAATATGCACCATCAAACGTGCCTTGGAAGGTCGATTCGCCGTTTGACATCTCTTTACCTATCTGCTCGGTTGGTTTGTTTTGTAAATCTATGTTTGTGTTTAAGTAAATTGTGTAGTCTTTAAAATAATTATATTTTGCGGCTTCTGTTTCATTTTGCGTTAGGTTTACAAACCATATATATGAGTCGGCTGAATTTATTGTAAAGGCTTTGTCTCCACGATTTGCAAATTGCTCTCCGCTTAAAAAATTATCTTCACTGCTGTCGCCGTTCCATTTATCTGTGTTCCAATCTAATAAACCAATTTCTTCTTTTGGTTTTGGGGTGGTTTGTTTTTTAGAAAAAAATATACCAATAGCCGAAAGAACTATTGTAAAGCATAACAATACTATTATGCTAAATAACGTTACAATTTTTGCCTTTTTGCTGGTTTTTGATTTCATAAACAGCTCCTATCTCTTGTTTATATTATAAACAATTATAGACAAAAAAACAAATGTTTTTTAATATATCTTAAGTTTATTTGTTATAAGTATTAGCAATAAATATTTAAAGAAAATTTAAAAAGTCCATAATTTTATTAAAAACATATAAAAAAATTTTAAAAAATAAAAAAATAAGCAAAAATTTTATAAAAAAATTGATTTTTTTGCTATTTTTTAATATTTTTTAAAAAATTTTTTAAATTTTATGTTTGTTTTTATTTAAAATTTTATTGTTTTTAGTTTTTTTACTTTTAAATTTAATTCATATTTTTATTTATTTTTTACTGCTAGCATATTGATTAATTAATTTTATTACTTTTTCTTTTCCATTTATTAGTTCCAAATTGTTATAAGCATTTTTAAATTCTGCTAAATTTTTGCTAAATTCTATTATCTTATCATATAAAAATGTTGAAGATAAATTTGCTTCGTGAATTATGCTTGCAACACCCAGCGATTTGTAATATTTTGCATTTAAAAATTGGTCGCCGCGGCTTGATTTATTTTCTAATGGCACAAGCAACATTGGTAATTTTTTATAAAAGCATTCAGCTGTAACGCCTGCTCCGCTTCTACCTAAAACAAAATCGGCTATATTGTATAAATTAGACATATCTGTTCGCATTTCAAAAGCATTGTAGTTTTCAAAAGATTTTAGTTTTAAATTTCCTTTGCCTGTTATGTGAATTACATTGAAAAGTTTTATTAATTCTTTAACGTTTGGCAAAAAGGCTTCGTTTATTTTTTGTGAACCTAATGAACCACCAACCACTAATATCGTAGGTTTGTTTGCGTGTAATGTTAGTCCTGTTTTATTTTTAGTTTGATTTGAAAATTCGTTGCTAAAAATTGGACCTGTATATACTATTTTTTTGTTTGTAGATTGCAAATTTTTAAAATTGACGCACATTTTGTTGCATAATTTTAAAATTATTTTATTTGCAAGTCCAAAAGAATAATCACTTTCATGCGCTATTATGGGAATTTGTAACATCCTTGCCGCAACACAAACTGGCAAGGCAACATATCCACCTTTTGAAAATATCACATCAGGCTTAATGTTCTTTAATGCTCTTTTTGCTTTAAATATTGAGTCAACCAAAACAAACGGAATTTTTAAATTTTTTATTATCTTGCCTCGCTCTAATTTTATGGCAGGAATTGAATAATAATCCGCCACCTTAGAAGCAGTTTCCATTTCTATTCCGTTGCTGCCGATATAAAAAATATCATAATCCGTTTTTAATTCTTCAATTAAATATAAATTTGGCATTACATGACCAAGTGTACCGCCACCTGTAAAAACAATAGTCTTTTTCATAATGTTATTTTATGTTGAAATTTGTTGAAATATAAGTTAATTATTAAATTATTAAATTTTAGTTTTTCCATTAATGTTAAAATTTTATCTCAACAAACTCATTTGACTTTTTTATTTCTTTTTTTTATAATTATGTCGTTGTAATATTTTTTTATTTACATATGTATTTTTTACTAAGGAGAATTATGAAAAATTTTTATGATGAAAGTGCGGAAGATGTTTGTTCTAATTTAAACACAAACAAAAATGGTTTATCCTCTTCTCTTGCCGAGGAACGGCTTAAACAATTTGGCGAAAACAAATTAAAAGAGGCTAAGAAAAAATCTATTATTTCTAGGTTTTTTGCTCAATTTAAAGATGTTATGATTATTCTTCTGCTTGTTTCCGCGGTTATTTCGCTTTTATTTTCAATTTTTTCTGATGGGTCTAGTGAACTTGTAGACGCTATAATTATTTTTGTTATAGTAATTTTAAATGCAACTCTTGGCACTATTCAGGAAACCAAAGCAGAAAACGCAATGGAAAGTTTAAAGAAAATGTCGCAGCCTTACTCCAAAGTTATTAGAGATGGCAAAGAAGTTTTAATTAAAACAAATGAGCTTGTTGTTGGAGATATTGTAATTCTTGAAGCGGGAGATGTTGTTCCTGCCGATTTAAGATTAATTGAATGCGCTAGTTTAAAGTGCGATGAATCTGCCCTAACAGGCGAAAGCAACGCAGTTGAAAAAGATGCAAATTTAATTTTGCCTTTAAAAACTGCACTTGGAGATAGAAAAAACATGTGTTTTTCTTCTAGTGTTATTGTTTATGGTAGAGGGCTTGGAGTTATTGTAGCAACTGGTCAAAACGCAGAAATTGGCAAAATTGCAAACATGCTAAGTCAAGAAGAAAAAGAAACAACCACTCTTCAAGCAAGTTTAAATAAGTTAGGAAAAATTTTAACAATTGTTGTTTTGTGCATTGCGTTTGTAATATTTATGGTTGATATTTTTATTACAAAACTTCATTGGACAGAATCGCTAATGACTGCGGTTGCAATTGCAGTTGCGGCAATTCCTGAAAGTTTAATGGTGGTTGTAACAATAATTTTATCAATAGGCGTAACAAAATTAGCAAAGAAAAATGTTATTATTCGCCGCTTGCACGCAGTGGAAACGCTTGGCTGTTGTGAAATTATTTGTTCGGATAAAACCGGCACAATAACTCAAAACAAGATGACCGTAAAAACATTATTTGCCAACAATACAATTTTAGATTTAAATAAATTAGAAATAGACAGCACTACCAACATATTATTGCAAAACATGACCTTATGCAACGATGCAAAAATGCAAGATGACCAATTTTTAGGCGACCCAACCGAAACGGCACTTATTGCATTCACTAATAAATTAGGCATGAAAAAATTAAGTTTAGAAGCCGAAATGAAGCGTGTTAATGAAATCCCTTTTGATAGCCAACGCAAACTTATGTCCACGCTTAACTTATCTAATGGAATTTATTGGCAGTTTACAAAGGGTGCAATTGATGAATTGCTTTTAAAATGTTCAAACATTAACATTAATGGCAAAGAACAACCATTATTAGAAAAAGATAAGCAACTTATAAAAAAGGCAAATGAACAATTTTGTGCAAAGGCAATGCGGGTGCTTGCATTTGCTTATAGAAAGGCAACCAATAAAGATGATATTGTTGAGCAAAATTTAACATTTGTAGGTTTAGTTGGAATGATAGACCCACCACGCGAAGAAGTTTTTGATGCAATAAAAAAATGCAAAACGGCAGGAATGTTACCTGTTATGATAACAGGCGACCACAAAAACACAGCTTACGCAATAGCAAAGGAACTTGAAATTGTAACAGATATAAGCCAAGTTGTTGACGGAAATTATTTAGATAATTTTACCGACGAACAACTAAAAACTGAAATTTGGAAATATAGAGTATTTACTCGTGTTAGCCCAGAACACAAAGTTAGAATAGTTAAGGCATTTAGAGCAAATGGCAAAGTTGTAGCCATGACAGGCGATGGCGTAAATGACGCCCCTAGTATTAAGTCGGCGAACATAGGCATAGGCATGGGCAAAACAGGAACAGAAGTCACAAAAGAAGTTGCCGATATGATTTTAACAGACGATAACTTTGCAACCATAGTTGTAGCGGTTGAAGAAGGCAGAAAAATTTATTCTAATATACAAAAAACAATTCAATTTTTAATTGGTTGCAACATTGCAGAAGTTATTGCAATATTTGCCCTTACCCTAATTTTCCCTAATATAACATTCCTGGTTGCCGTGCAAATTTTGTTTATAAATTTGGTTACCGATAGCCTACCAGCAATTGCGCTTGGCATGGAAAAAGTAGAACGTGATGTTATGAGCCACAAACCAAGAAGAATGAATGAAAACATAATTGGCGGAAGAATTGGTTTTAACATTATTTATCAGGGCATTGTTCAAGCATTAATTGTAATTGCAGTGTTTGTTTTAGGCAAATTTATTTATAACAATGAGGTTGCCGCCACAATGGGCTTTTTAACTTTAAATTTAATTCAACTTGTTCAAATGTTTAATGTAAGAACAAATCATTCAATTTTTAAAACTAATCCATTAAAAAATCAAATGATGAACATTTCTCTTGCCGTTGGTTTAATTTTAATTGGTTTAATTTCATTTATTCCGCCAATTGCGGCTGTGTTCCATTTGGCAACTTTAAATTTTGTTCAATGGATAATTGTAATAGCTTTCTCGTTATTAATTATTCCTATTGTGGAAGTTGTTAAATTAATTCAAAATCATTATCATCATAAAAATAAAAAACATCAATAAATTATTTTCATTTAGTTTAAATACAACTTATTGACAATAATTAAAACATAAATATTTATATTTCTAAATAGAATTTTTAATTAAAAATAAATTGTTTTAAAACATCAAATAAAAAAATCAAGATTTTAACATCTTGATTTTTTGTTTTAAATTTTATAAGTCAAATTTCTCTTCTAAACGCTTTTTGCGCTTTTTAGTGTCTTCCTTTTCTGCCAATTTTTCTGATTTCTTAGTTTCCTTTAAATCTTGTTTCTCTTTTTTAGCAGTTTGTTTAGCATTTTTTACTTCAGCTTTTTTTGCCTTTTTAGCTTCCAAATGTTCTTGTGTTACTTTTTCTATATCAGCTTTATAGCATTCATCAAATTCTTGTTCTAACTGCTCTATTATTGCTTTAAATTTTACAAGGTCCCCTACGCCAGGATGAAATTTTATAACCGGTTGTAAAACCGAATCTCGTTTATTGCTAAAATCTATGATATAATCTTTCTTACTCTTTTTTGCATGGAATAAATCAAGAACATCATATAAAACGGAAATTTTTTCTGCCACCTGTTGAATTGCCTTTTCATCCATATTTTTCACTGCCTGCTCTGCTTCTTTAGCATGTTTTAAAAACAATCCATATATTATTAAATCAGGTGTGATATTTAATTTACTAGACACTATATTTTCAACGAATTCTTCTTTAGATAAAGCATCCTCAATTATATTCCAACTACTGTCCGAATAGGCCCTATAATCACGTTTTGAAAAATCATGTTTTCCAATACCTAAGCGGTATGAAACAATACTAGGATAAAACTTATACATTTTAGTTATAATTTCATCTAATTGAGTAATTGCTGGAGCACATCTTTTTACAGCTTCTGTGCGGAATGACTCTAATTTTAATTTAATATCTTCTATAAGTTTCGAAACTGGTGAATCAAAGTGATAATAGTCGCCAGTTAATTTCAAATCCTGCTGCCCATCGACCTTAATTATTCCCATATCATTAAATAATGCGTATGCCAAATACACCCGGCCTTCAGTTGGGTATTTTTTTATATAATTCCATAATTCGTTTATATCTACGTTGCGGATTGCCTCAATTTCTTCATCTGTTAATTCTATATCTTCTCTATCTATTATTTTAGCCATATTATCCTCCTAATCTTAATGTGATCTTATCATATTATAAATTAAATGTCAAACAATTAAAAAAATTTCTTAATTAAATTTTAAATTATTTATTTTTCAATTCTGTTTATAAATTAAATTTTAATAAAAATCATTCCATCCATTGCTAATACACAGTTCTTGTTTGGGAATTTTTCTATATTTTCAAGTGCAGAATCATATTTTTCATTTTTTATGTTGGAATATTCAATTAAATTAATATCATATTCTAAATAAATTCTAAAATAACTTTGATAGGCTCCAATATATGTCGCTTGCGAATTAAAGTTAGAGCCTAAAACTTTATTAACTTCACCAAAATCTAATAAATTATTGTTTATATCTGCGAGCGAGCCTACAATAACTACGGTTGTTTCTCCATATTTATAGCTCTCTTCTTGCTCTATTCGTGAAATAAGCCGAGTATAATTAAACTGTGTTGTTTCTTGAACTAATTGTTTCTTTACATAAACTGCATTTGCTAACTGTATATTTTTAGTAAGAATAGCAAAAGTCAACAAAAACACAAAACATGCTGCAAATTTTATTTTTTTGCTAACAAACTCAACATCTTTGTTTATTCCTAAGAAATTAAAAGCCACAATTACTAGCAAATAAACTAAATTAAGGGCGTATCTAGTTAAAGAATGGTCAACTCCTGACAATAAATATGTAAAATTCATTGCAATTGGCAAAACAAAAACTAATAAACATATAACTAAGGTTTTTGTCCAATGTAATTTTTCTTTGATTATTTTTGTTATAAAAATTACAGCAACAAAAATAAAAAATATTGTATGTATGCCAATTGTTAAATATTCAACTTTTTTTATAGTTGCAATTGCCAAAGACCCTTCGCCTAACTTGAAAAAAGCAGAAAATGTTATAGGATAACAATCTATTGCATTAAAAAATATTTTAGAAATTGTAAAATTATCAAAATTAATTGCGTTATAATTATCTTTATACAAAGCAATATGCAAAATTTTACTAATTAAATAAGAACTTAAATAATAAAGAAAACATGAAATTATAAAAGACATTCCTATTTTTAAAATTGATAAAATTATTTCACTAAATTTTTTATTTTTATTATTAATTAATTCAAGTACAAATACAAATATTATTAAAGTTGCGGCAACTGAAATGTATGCTTGGTAAAAACCCATGGCAATTATCAACGACATTATTGCAAATAGATAATGATAACCTATTTTATACAAATTACGTTTAAACATATAAACAGCAAAAACCGCACATAGCAACGCTATTGTATCTCCTAATAAATCATGGCCATATGTTGCAATTGTTGGAATAACAGATAAATTTACAACTATTATGCTAGAAACTAAAATTATTTGCCAAGTTTTTTTAAAGTTAAAAATTTGACATATAAAATAGCAAGCCAAACTCAAAACACCTAATGATAAAATACCTGAAAGCCAAGGCAAACTAACAATTTCACCCATAACAACACGCAAAATGGCAGACATAAATCTGCCAAGAGCGATTTTATGTGCCCATTCTACATTTAAGTCAAATTCAACAAGTGAATCATGTGAAAGAAGAAGATTCGAAAATGCAAAACCGTGAGCAATTAAGCCAATAATAAAGGTTGAAATTAAAGAAATTAAAAAAATTCGTTTTACAAAGAAATTTTCTTTAATACAGTTTTGCTGACCCCCCCCCCTAATATTTTCTTGTACCATATTTCCTCCTAAATGTTCTTATTAATTACCCCTGTTGAGCATCAAAACTTAAATACAAGCTCAGCATAGATATAAAAAAATCTATAAATAAAAGTAAATTATAAACAAACTTGAAAATGATTTAAGTGGTGGAACAAAAGGAACTTAACTCGAATTTCTTTTAATCGTCAAGATTGTCAAACAAAGGACTATCAAAAAATTCTTTGAAAGATATGCCTAGACCAAAACATAAATATTGAATTGTTGCAAGTTTAGGATTTTTACTCCGTCCCGAAAAGATACTATTAACTGTTGACTGAATAACCCCACTCATAGTACATAATTTATTTGGACTAATATCTCTTTCGTTACAATATTCTAAAATTCTTTTGCCAACCGCTTCATGTAATTTCATAACCAAATAATTCCTTTTGCTTTTCAATTTATTCACAAAAAGGTTATCAAATTTGAAAAAATAAGGTTGTGAATGTATACACAACTTGTGAATGTGTTGACAATTTATTTTAAATTATATAAAATAAAGTTGTGAATACATCGTTAAATTCGAAAGTTTGTTCAATCTTTGGACATAGTGAAATTACCATAACAAAAGAATTAGAAGAAAAATTAAACGCAACATTTACACAATTAATAAATGAAGGTTGCGAAGAATTTTTATTTGGCGGATTTGGTATGTTTGATGATTTATGCCATAAAGTTATTAGCGAGTTGAAACTAACCTATCCAAATATAAAAAGGACATTTTGCTTGTCTGACCCAAGACATTTAAGAATAAACAAACGCCCAAAATGGTTAAAAAACGAAGATTATGAAGAATTTGTATATTTAGATTTGCAATTTGATTGGTGGTATAAACGAATTTATTACCGCAATTGTGCCATGATTGACAAAAGTGATATTGTTGTCTTTTATGTTGAAGAACGTGAAAACTCTGGTGCATATAAGGTATATAAATATGCAAAGCAAAAGAAAAAACAAATAATAAATTTGTTTGAATAATTAAAATGGCACTTCGGCGTGTACTTGTTAATACAAGTGGCGTCGCTACGCTCCGCCAACAAGTACACGCCTAAAATAACCATTGCAAAATAAAATCGAAAACGGAAAATGGAGTTCGCACGCAAGCTTTTTGCGAAACTCCATTTTTTATCCGTTTTCGATAGTTAATAAATCAATTTTAATATAATTTGTAATAAATTGACAAATATTGTCAGCAGTAATACAATTTAATTTCTTATGCAATATAATAATTTTGCAATCTGTTGATTGCATAGTAAGTCCTTTTATAAAGTTCTCGATTGTTATTCTTCTTTTCCATTTTTTATTAAAAAAAAATTATGTTACAAAAAAATGAAATAAAAGGAATTATAATCAATAAGATTGACGTTAGCGTGTTTAGTGATATTTTCTTTAAAACAATTTTAGAAAATATCATTGAAATTAAAAAAGGTGGCAAAGGACAAAATTAAATGTCATTTGGAAATGCAAAAATATATTTTGACGGAAGTCATTATATTGCAATACCAAAAGAATTGCAAACAAGCCGAAAACCTAAATTAAAACGTCAATCTAAAAAACAAGTTATGCAAAACAAAAATGATAAGGTTAACATAACAACAGCTATTGACGTTAATGAGCTTTTTGAAAAGCTGTATAAAGAAAAAGATAACAAAAAGCAACAGAATTTACATGAATTATTATTAAATGAATTGAAGCCATATATTGAAAACGAACAGATAATAAATGATTTTATTGAAAAGAATTTGCAAAGAAAACAACGGAATTTAATTGAACGGAAAAAAAGATTGTATAGAAAGATAAATTTGAACAGATGGTCATACTTTTGTACATTTACTTATGACGGAAATAAGCATACCGAACAAAGTTTTAGAGAAAAATTATGCAATACCCTAAAACATTTATCAAGTCGCAAAGGTTGGAAATATGTAGGTGTGTGGGAACGTAGCCCTAAAAATAAACGATTACATTTTCATGCCCTTGTTTATGCACCAACACTAATTGGAAACCTTGAAGAAAAAAGAGATTTTAGCACTAAAAATCATAAGATGCAAACAACCTATCAAAATACCCACTTTTTAAAAAAATTTGGAAGAAATGATTTTAAACCAATAGATGAACGAGAGTTGTCGGAAGCTGTTAATTATTTAACAAAATACTTGCAAAAATCTGGCGAGAAAATAGTTTATTCAAAAGGAATATCAACATATTTTTGTTCAGATATTATGGACGATGACATAATTTGTACTATTGGAAATGAAAATAAAAAACTCTTGCTTTTTGACGATTTTAATTGCTGGGAACAAGGTGTGTTTATTGGAAAAGTAAGTAAAGACATTATAGATAAAATGCCAAAAACAAATTAATTTATCTTTCGCCTTGTGGAGCTTAAACGAATTAGCCCCGTTGTCAAGGCCAAAGCAAGTGTCTTAAACAATAAAAATTTATTAATATAAACGACAGCCTTGACAACTCATCGGCCAATTCGTTTATTTTCGCTCCGTCGAAAGACAAATTTAATTAAATAAAAGGAGTGAAATATGAAAACAGCTGTTGTATATGCAAGGTATTCAAGTGATAGCCAAACTGAACAATCTATTGAAGGTCAATTAAGAGTGTGCGAAGAGTACGCAAAAAACAATAATATAATCATAGTACAAACATATATTGACCGAGCCATGACAGGTACGAACGATAAACGTCCAGAGTTTCAACAAATGTTAAAAGATAGTTATAAAAAACAATGGGACTTTGTTCTAGTTTATAAACTCGATAGATTTTCACGGAATAAGTATGAGAGCGTTATTCACAAAAGAACACTAAAAGAAAATGGAGTTAAATTAATTTCCGCAATGGAAAACATACCAGATTCGCCAGAAGGCATTATACTTGAATCCTTGCTTGAAGGAATGAACCAATACTATTCAGCAGAATTAGCACAAAAGATTAAACGTGGAATGCATGAAACAAGATTAAAAGGATTTTTTCAAGGCGGTGCATTAGCATACGGATACAAACTTGAAGGAAGAAAAATAGTTATTGATAACGAAAGTGCAAATATTGTAAAATATATATTTGAGCAATATGATTTAGGAATGTATGCAAGTGATATTGTAAAGACATTAAATGAAAAAGGTGTAAAAATTAAAGGAAAAAAATTTATAAAAACTACGATTTATAAAATACTACGAAATGAAAAATACACAGGAATTTATAAATATAAAGATGAAGTTATAACTAATATGTACCCTAAAATAATAGATATAGAGCAATTTAAAAACGTTCAATCAAAGTTTAAACATAATAGATATGGAAGAAAAAGCAATAACACCAATTATCTATTAAGAAAAAAATTGATATGCGGTTATTGTGGCAAATCAATTAATGGCGAATGCGGAACAGCCAAGAATGGCAAACGAATAAATTACTATAAATGTTTAGGAATTAAAAATTATCATACTGATTGCATAAAAAGACCTATAAGACAAGATTATTTAGAAAATTTAGTTGTTGACTTAATTATAAAAGAATTAAATAAAACAGAAATAAAAGAACAAATTATAAATAAACTATTGTTAATACAAAATGAAGCATTAAAAAATAATGTAGTATTAATTGCACTAGAAAAAGAACAAAAACAATATAAACAATCATTAGAAAACTTAATCAAAGCTATTGAACAAGGAATTTTTAGCCAATCAACAAATAATAGATTACACGATTTAGAAAATAAGATTGGAGAACTTGAAAGACGAATAATTATTGAAAGGAATAAACTAGATGTAAAAATTACAAAAAAAGAAATTGAAGATTTTTATAACATTGCCTTAAAACAATCTCCACAATTGCTCGTGAACCAAATAATTAATAGAATTTTGCTATATAATGACAAAATAGAGATATATCTCAATACACCATTAAGAAATAGTCCTGATAACAATCGGGACTATTCTTTTTTAAAAATACGAAAAAATAATATATTAATAGAAATGTACATTTAATTGCTATTTATTCCATGGTGTTCTTGACACGAGCCTCGTCGAAATGGTATTTCAAGGGCATGGGGTCAAGGGACAGAAATTGCAAGCAATTATCTTCCTTGCCCTTGGCAACAAGCCTATACCATTTCTACTCATGTCAAGAACCTTTCACGGCATAAACCGCTTAATCAAACCAAAAACTATAAAAAAACTCAAACTTTTTAGGTATTCGAGTTAAGTTATCAATGGTGGACCATCAGGGACTCGAACCCTGGACCCACTGATTAAGAGAAAAAAATAGCATATTTTTATTAGACACTTTTAGTGTTATCTTATCCCTTAAAATGCACTATTTTATAGATAAACTTGGTGTTGTATTGTGTTGTCTTTTTCTTTTAAAATTGTCTAATATTGTTTTAGATTTTGTAGTTTTTTATTAGACAAATAAAAAATTTCGTTATTGAGAATTTAAAA
>CANQWK010000019.1 GCA_947627545.1 uncultured Clostridia bacterium
GCACGATAATAAAATGAAAAGAGTGTTAAGCAATAATGCTTTTTTATTGAATTAACACACTTATTGTAAAATAACAAGAATTTTACATTTTTTGGCTTTATTCTATTGCTTTTTTTATTTATCTATGCTAGAATAATATGGTTTTAAGGAGAAATTATGGAATATAAATTAGATAAACAAAAAGGTTCAACAATTGTTGCTAACATAACTGTTAGCAAAGAAGAATGGGAGCAAGCACTAGACGCTTCTTACGAAAAAAATAAGGATAAATTTAACCTTCCAGGTTTTAGAAAGGGGCATGCTCCACGTAATATGATTGAAAAAGCGTATGGAACAGGTGCTTTTTTAGAAGGCGCTTTAGATGAAACATATTATAAAGCATACACTCAAATTTTGCGTGAAAATGAAGATATTAAACCGGTTGACGCACCTAAACTTGAACTTAAAAGCTTAGATGAAGATGGTGTTAATATTGTTTTATCTATTCCTTGCGTGCCGGTTTTTGAATTGGCAACTTACAAAGGTTTAACTTTCACAAAACAAAAAATTGAAGTAACAGATAAAGATATTCAAGACGCAATTAACCGAGATTTATTGCGAGGCTCTCGCTTGGTTGAAACAAAAAAACCGGTTAAAAATGACGATTTAGTAAACCTTGATTTTGATGGATATATTGATGGCAAACAATTTGATGGTGGTAAGGCAGAAAATTATCAATTAAAAATTGGCAGCCACACATTTATAGATAATTTTGAAGAACAATTAATTGGCCTTAACATTGGCGATAAAAAGGATGTTATTGTAACATTCCCAGCCGATTATCACGAAAAAAGTTTGGCAAACAAACCTGCAACATTTAAAGTTGAAATTAAAAATGTTCGTGAACGCATTACACCAGAATTAAATGAAGAATTTGTATCAAACTCAACCGAATTTAACACTGTTGAAGAATATAAAAACAGCATTAAAGAAAGATTAAATAAAGAAGCAGAAAAGAATGCAGAAATTGAACTTGAAAATGACATGCTAGATAAAATAATTGACGATACAGTTCTAACTCCGCCAGAGGTGTTAATTGATGAAGAATTTAATCGTCAAATTTCGGGGTTGGAAGCACAAATGAAATATCAAGGTATAACACTTGAAGATTATGTAAAATATATTGGCAAAACAATGGACGATTTTAAAGCTGAAATTCGCAAAAATTGTGAACGCAATGTTAAAGCAAGGTTGGTGCTAGAAAAATTAATTAGAACAGAAAATTTAGATATAACCGACCAAGAAATCGACAAGAAACTTATTGAAATGGCAAAAAACACCGGCAAAACCTTGGAAGAAATTAAGCGAGAAGACAATAATAATATGGTAAACCGAATTGCTAACGAAATGTTAATGAAAAAGATAACCGACTTCTTGCGTGCAAACAACACAATTAAATAAGAAAATTAAATTAGGCAATTTATTTAGCAAAAAAAGTTAAAAATGTTATACAAATTAAACTAAGGCATAAAAAACAGATTAAATAAAAACTAATAAACTAAAAACAAAATAAAATTAATTAAAAAATAAAAAGCATTAAACTAAAATAAGCATAACAAAAATTAAAAATTTTTTAAAAGTTGCAAAGCAACTAAAAGGAGAAATTTTATGATACCTATGGTTATTGACCAAGTTGGAAATGTAGAACGTAGTTATGATATCTATTCCCGCTTGTTAGAAGATAGAATTGTTTTTCTATCTGGCGAAATTGATGACAATGTTGCAAATACAGTTGTTGCTCAATTAATTTATTTAGAGGGCAAAAACCCAGATAAAGACATTTTTATGTACATTAACAGCCCAGGCGGAAGCGTTTCAGCCGGACTTGCAATTTATGACACTATGCAATACATCAAATGCGATGTTTCTACAATTTGCATAGGCATGGCAGCCAGCATGGCAGCTGTAATTTTGTCTAGCGGAACAAAAGGTAAACGAGTTTGCCTTCCTCATAGCGAAGTTATGATACATCAACCTCTTGGCGGAGCGCAGGGTCAGGCAAGCGACATTGAAATTCATGCAAAACACATTCAAAAAACCAGAGAAACACTTAACAAAATTTTGGCAGATAACACTGGTAAAGATATTTCAACCATAACCAAAGATACCGACCGAGATAATTTCTTAGACGCAAAAGCCGCATTAAAATATGGCCTAGTTGACAAAATTTTTGAAAAACGCAAATAAAATTTTAAGGATTGATTTGAATTTTTTGTACATCGATATTATCATTTAGATAAAATTAGATGAAAAAGGAAATTTTATGTTAGGTAAATATAAGGTTATAACATTGTGTGGCAGTGCCAGGTTTAAAGATGATTTCTTGTCTTTGCAAAAGGAATTGACACTTGAAGGAAATATTGTTTTAACTCCAAATTTTTTAGACTTTGGAGTTTTAACTGCCGATACAAAACAAATGCTTGACGATATGCACAAAAGAAAGATTGATATGTCCGATGAAATTTTTGTTATAAATAAAAATGGACACATTGGACAAAGCACAAAATCCGAAATTGAATATGCAATCAAAACCAATAAAAAAGTTAATTATCTTGAACCGTTAACAACCAAAATTGAGTTAAAACAAACCATTGAAACAAAAGATTTATGCTTAAAACAAGCCAAAGTTGAAGATGCAAACAAGTTTTACGAAAATTATATATCAAAACGCAAAAACTTGGAATTTTCCGATTGGGGAGAATTTTCATCTGCTGACGAATTTGAGAAATATTTTAAAGATTATATTGAAAATAACCCAGACGACTACACTTGGTTTATTTACCAAAAAGGCAGCAACATTATAATTGGCTATGTAAATATCGATTTGGAATCTCAAACCAAATGTGAAGGAGTAGGCATTTATTTAGCCGAGAACTTTAAACATAAAGGTTATGGCACACAAGTTATGCAAACAATGTTGGAATATTTAAAATCAATTGGCGTTAAAGAGGTGGAGTATTGTTGCAACGAAAACAACATTCCTTCGCAAAAACTTGCACAAAAATTGGGTTTTAAACTTGTTCAACCAAGAAAAACTAAAAAAGGCTCACTTGTGTATGATTACGCAATCAATCTCTAAAAATGTTAAAGATAAAAACATTTGTTTAAATTTAAGTATTAAAACATAATAAAGATAAATAATAGATAATATAATAATTAACTAATAAAAATTAATTTAAAGAATTAATTTAAAGGGGTGGAATTTGAGAGAAATTGAAACCATTTGTTCTTTTTGTGGCAGACCGGCTAGGGAATTAACCGACATAATTAGCAATCCAGAGGGAGATTGCTTTATTTGTAAAGATTGTTTAAACATTTGCAAAGATTTAATGGATTTTAACACTCGAAGCAAAAAAAGCGAAAAAAACGAGTTTATAGACCTTCCAAAACCGCAAGAAATTAAAGCCAAGTTAGATGATTTTGTTATTGGACAAGACGAGGTCAAAAAAATTCTAGCAGTTTCAGTTTATAATCATTACAAACGCATTAATTATAACTTAATAAAAAAAGAAAATGCACAAGACGAAGTTGAATTGGAAAAATCCAATGTGCTATTAATTGGACCAACAGGCTCAGGCAAAACTTTGCTTGCAAAAACGCTTGCAAAAACACTTAAAGTTCCGTTTGCGTCAAGCGATGCCACCGCATTAACCGAGGCAGGTTATGTTGGAGATGATGTTGAAAACATTTTGTTAAAACTTATTCAAAACGCCGATTACGACATTGAAAAGGCACAGCGTGGCATAATTTATATTGATGAAATTGATAAAATTGCACGCAAAACACAAAATGTTTCAATAACAAGAGATGTTAGCGGCGAAGGTGTACAACAGGCATTATTAAAAATATTAGAAGGTACAATCGCGTCTGTTCCGCCACAAGGTGGCAGAAAGCATCCGCAGCAAGAAAATATTAAAATTGACACAACAAACATTTTGTTTATTTGCGGCGGAGCATTTGTTGGACTAGACAAAATAATAAGCGAACGTAGCGGAGCATCAAGTTTAGGTTTTGGTGCAAACGTTAAAAAACAAACCGAAGCCGAGCCAACAAACAGATTTGAAAACATTCAACCACAAGACCTAATAAAATTTGGCATGATACCGGAATTTGTAGGCAGACTTCCAATTGTTGCAACACTAGATAGCTTAAATCAACAGGCATTGGAACGCATTTTAGTTGAGCCAAAAAATGCAATAACAAAACAATATGTAGAAATTTTTAAAATGGACGGAATAGATTTAACCTTTGAGCCAGCCGCAATAACCGCAGTTGCAAAAAAAGCAATTGAACTTAAAACCGGAGCAAGGGGATTGCGAACAATTTTGGAAGAGCGCATGCTAGACATAATGTATAGTTGCCATTTTGAACAAGATATTCAAAAAATAACAATAACAGCCGACTTTATAAACAAAACAGGCAATGCAAAAATTGTTAAGGTGCAGGAAAAGAAAAAATCTAAAAAAACCGCATAAAAGCCATTTTTATGCAATTTTTAAGCAAAATTCAAGTAAATTTTAAGCAAAATTTAAGCCAATTACAAAATTTTATAAAAGCCTAAATTGAACTGCCGTTTGGCAGTTTTTTTAACTATTTATGCTTAATTTTTAACAATTCATGTTTATTTATAAATTAAGAGTGAATTATTTTTTATAAGCAAACATTAAATTATTATTAACCTATTGACAAATTTCGCTATATATGTTAAAATATAAATATATTTGGAGGGGCAATTATGATAAAAAGTTTTAAAAAATTTGCAAAATTAGTGGCAGCTAGTTCTTTGTCAATTGGTTTGGCATTTTCAGCAGTAGGCTGTAAATCTTTTCAAGAGGTTGTAGAAAATGCTGCTAACAATGAGAATAATTCCACAACTCAACAATCATCTGATTTACAAGATACAGTTAACAAATTGTTAGAAAGAGTTGAGGAATTAGAAACAACAGTTTCAGGTTTATCAGATTTAAGAGATAAATATAATGAATTAGCAAACTCAAAATTAATAGACTTGCAAAATCAACTTTTAGACCTTAAAAATGAAATTTCAGGCAAAGCTAATCAAGATTTTGTAAACGAATCTATGTCAAGACTAAACTCTATAATAGATTCACTAAATTCATTAGTGGAAAGTTTAGGCAATATTAGCCCAGAATTGAAACAACAGGCACAAGCTGTGTTAACCACCGCTTTAAAAGCTAAAAACACTCAAATGGCAAAAAATACATTGTCTGTTCAATTTTCTGGCGAAACAAAAGGAAATGATATTTCAGGTTATGATAAGAGTTATACCATGTATTATTCACCAGACAATGGCGGAAATTATGCTTTTACAGATGATGATGGGGCAGACATTCCAGTTGTTACAAAAAATGGCTTAAAATTTAGCAAAGAAGCCGATGGCAGCGAACATATTGAAAATTTTGATAGCAACAAAACAAACATTTTATCTCAGGTTTTATCAAATATTGAAACTGCTACCACAATAACAGAAAGAACAACAGAAAACAACAGCACTTGTTATACAGTATATAATGGTGAACAAATTTTGTGTGAAATTTATACCGCTGACGACATTTATGTTTCTTCCGCAACTGAACATGAACATTATGAAGGCAGTTCAGATATTAGCACATATCATACATTTAATTATGAAAACGATTTTAATTTTGAAACAATGTCTGCAAGCATTGGTGCAACAATGCAAAATTTTGTAAATTATTCAAAAGTTATAAATGCTATTGATAGCCTTTCTAACAACAAATTTTTTGAAGTTACAAATACCGCTAATGAAATAAACACTGAAGGGCAAGATACAGTATTATCAAACTTAAATGCGGTTTTCTCAGATACTTCTTATGCTGAAAAGAATAATTTTAACGGACAATGTTACTATATAACCGAAAATGGCGAAAGTAAAGCACTTGAAATTAACAATGGAAAAATTGAAGAAACCACTCCGCCTAACATGACAAAACAAGAATTCCTTACTCAACTTAAATTATTTGTAAGCAGCGGATTGCATAGTGCAACTTACAATCAAGAAGAAGGCACTTACACACTTACTCTTAACACCACTAGCAAGTTTGGTCAAATTCTTAATGTAAAAACAATAAAAGTTAAGTTAAACGAAAATTCTATAGAAGTTATGACAATTAATGAAGGCAGCAATTTATACGAAAACACTACATTAAGCATAATTATGTCGGAAGAAGAATTTTTAAATAAATTTAACCAAATTAAACAAGAACTTGAACAAGAACGTGAAAATTATTTAAATTCAAGCGAAACAGAAACTGAAACAGGAGTTTAATATTTAACTGTTTATCTTCTCATTAGTCTAATAATTATAAAATTTTTTACATCAAATTTAGGAGGAATATTTTAATGAAAAAATTATTAACAAAATCAACAGAACGTAAAGCAAAATCGAGCAAAATTAAAGCCAAAGCAGGCAAAGCCGGCAAAAAGGCAATTGCAACAATTGCCGCAGCTGGCGTTTTTGCAGGTTCAATATTTGGTCTTGCAGGTTGCAAAACAAGAAATGACAATTTTGAAGCCAACACAAACAATCAAACTCAACAACAACAGCTTAATGATGCTCAACAAAAGCAAATTGATGAATTGCTTAAAAATTATGAAGACTTAGAAAAAAGAGTTGCCGACTTGGAAACTTATGATGAAACATTGTTGGGTATAATTAACACTAGTATGGAAACTGTTCAAGGTTCAATTGACGCACTTTCAGAGCAAGTTAGCAATAAAGCAAATAGCCAAGATGTTACAAACAAAATTACAACCTTGCAAACAACAATATCAACAATTCAACAAAATTTAGCAACCTTGCAACAATCATCAACAGGTTTAACAATCGACCAACAATCATTACAACAAATTCAAGACCGCCTAGCAAAATTTGAAAGTGAAGCAAACAGATTGTGTGTTTTGCAAAGTTTGCATGCTACTTTTGACACAAGATATAATTCAGTTCATACTTATGGAGATTTTGGAACAGAAACTGTTTATGATTATACATTAACTTCTCCAAAAGGAATTGAAGTTGGCCATTCAAAGAACAAGAATGGTCCAAGTTATATTGTAGAAGATAGTGTGGCATTTAGAAAATTAAATGGTGAAGAATATATTGAAGAAGCAAACTCTAGATACAGTTTATTTGGCATGTATTACAGTGCAATTGCCGGCTGGGATGAATATGAAGTAACATCAGTAATCAATCCTAATGGTAATGGAGATAATGTATATTCAATTAGTGATAATGCTTATTCAAATACTGTTATTACAATAAATCATGGTTATGTTACATCTATTGCAAATGTATCAAAAGATGGCAAAGAGTCTGCAGGTTGGAATATTCGTGAAACATCAAAAGCAGAATTTGATTTTAATTTTGAATCTGTTAAATCTTCAATGCAAATATATGATAACTTTAATACATTGAAAACTGCAATCCAAGATACTTTTGATGAAAAATTTATTCAAGTAGATACTGAAGTTGATATGAAGGACAAATCTGCACTAGATTATGAATACTCATCATTTGTTAAAAATCAAACAATAATTAGTTCTAAAGATAAATCGGCAATGTCAGCTGAATATTATGATGATAGTGATTATTATAGTGTTTATGAAAATAATCAGTTAACTACAGTATATGAAGAAAATGGTGAATTAATAAAAAACGAGCGAGAAACCTTAAATAGTAATACTCCAAAAAATCTTGGAAATGATTTGATAAGAACCTTATATGTCGAATATAAAAGCACTATAGATTATAACGAAAATGAAAACTCATATCGTGTAATATCTAAAGGAGCTACAGAGTCATGGGCAGAGGACATTGTGTATATATTAGATGAACAAGGCAAGATAATCGAAATGAAAGAAGATTTTTATGAAGATGGCGATAAACTAACCTCAACTGCCACATTTACAATCAAAAAATTAACAAAAAAAGAATTTGATGCTAAGTTTAATGAAATTGACAAAAATAAGGAAGACTTTATTTCTGCACACGAAGATGAAGATAAAAAGGGTGTTTAATTATAAAGCCTATAAAAACATTTTAACAAAGAACTCACAATTCGTGAGTTTTTTGTTTTTGATTTAAAGATGATTGTGATGCTGTCATAAAGAGCAGTATTTATGTCATTCTAAGAGTGAACATAAATATCATACCGACCGCAATAGAAAAATCTCAACCTATCATGTCATACCGAGCGAGTATAACGAGTCGAGCATATCTCAATCTTATAATAAATAAAGTCAATAAAAACAAATTCATTATAAAAGCATTAAAAAATTTTGTTTTTAATAATTTTATGTTATAATAAAAATATGCAATTAATAACAATAGATATAAAAAGTAACAATCAAACAGTGACAGAAGCACTTGCTCAATTTTTGGTTGAATTGGAAAGTTACAAAAAGGGTGGTTATAAGGTTATGAAAGTTATTCATGGCTATGGCAGTCATGGAGTAGGCGGAGCAATCCGCACAGCATTTTTAAAAAAGTGCAAAGAACTTAAAAACCGCAAACAAATTGAAGATTTCACTTGCTGCGACAAATGGACACCTCAAAACGTAGTGCGCAAAATTGCTATTAATTATTGTGCTGATTTATTAGCCGATAGAGAACTTTACAATTTAAATCCCGGCTGTTCAATTGTAATTATGTAAATTTGCCAAATTCATAAATTTTACAATTAAGCAAAATTTAACAAAAAAATTTAAAATTTAGTGCAAATTTATTTTATTTTTATTTTAAAATGTGCAATAATACTATTATATATTAAAATATATTTTTAAAGGAGATTTATATGTCTAAGGATAAACAAATTGGTCAACCAAAAGAAAAACGCAAAGGTGGGCGTGTTGGTGTATTCTTTTTAGGGTTACTTGTTGGCTTGCTTTTAACAATCGGCTTGTTAGGTGGGGCAGGTTGCTTTGTGTTCTTTAAAGTTTCGCCTGCATGGATTAACCGCCATTTTCACGCAGGGTTAGAATTACCTATTGATGAAAATTTAACATTATATCAAGCAGTTAAAAAAGTTTCAGGATTAATAGGCAATGTAGAAAGTTACACTTTAAATGACCTTAACAATGATTTTGGTTACGATATAGGCGATAACATTTATGGCATAGATATTACTGACTTAAAAGATGTAGGCTTTGGCAGTTTAACTGATGCAATAAGCAAAAAGTTTAAAAACATAAGCATGTATGAACTAAGAACTGTTGTAACTTTGCCTTCATCTTTTGAAGATATATTGTCAAATGAAAAAACTTACTATGTAAACAACGGCAGGTTGTTTAAAGAAGTAGATTATTCAAATGAAGTAGAGTTTGAATATACAATCGACCAAACAAATAATAAACTAATAATCAAAAACTTTGAACCATTTACAATTAACACCGAAACCAACGAAGTTAAAGTTCAATTAAGATATTTGCCAATTAGCGTTGCATTTAATAATATTACCGATAGTATTTCAACAGATATAACCGTTGGCGAATTAAGAGAAACTTATGGCATTAGTTTGCCAGATTATTTAAGCGATGATGTGCATGTTAACGGCATTGCAGAGGCAATTAAAAAAATAAAAATTGGTTTAATTTTAGGCTATACAATTGAAGATGGTCAACAAGAAGGAACATATATAGTAAAACAGGGCGAAACCGTTATTGAAGGTATCATGGCTAAAATTGCCACCACAACAGTTGAGGGCTTTAATCAAACAGTAATCAATTCATTTACAGTTAAAGATATTTTTGCAGATAAATTTAAAGAAGGTGAAGATAAAGGTGTGCTAGGTTTAATTCTAGAAACTACCACTTTACCTGAAATTCCTGAAAAATTATCAAACGCAGTTACAAATGCTACATTAGGCAAATTACTTGAAGCTGGCGTAATTCCATCAACTTATAGAGAAACTATAACTACAAAAAAAATAAAAGGAACATCAGATACTTTAAGCGAAATGACATTTACAGACTTCTTAGACAAAATTTTAAATAATTCTGCATTAGATGGCATTCTGTTTGATAATTAGTAAATAATACTGATGATGATTAAATAAATGTTATAATAATAAAGAATTTTAAAGTAAAAATAAAGGGTGCGTTTTGCACTCTTTTTTTATTTAATATTTTATTTCATTGGTCTTTTTTAATTAAATTAAATTTTTTTGGTACATATTAGGTACAAAAATTTAGGTTTTTTTATCATTAATTTTGGCGTATTTAGGCAGTTTTATGGAAAAATCTCGTACAAAAAGCGTATTTTTGTCTATTTTTGTTAAATTTGCAAAAAATATTAAAAAAAATTTTAAAATTTTTTAAAAAATTTTTGAAAAACTGTTGACAAAGTTTTTTTTATGTGTTAATATAAACATGCATTCAGCGTAAAGAACGCAAACGAATGCCGAACATTATTGTTCGAGAACAATTATATCTAAATAAGTACAAGGTAAGAAATATGAACGGAATGTAGAATAGTTCTTATCAATTCCAAGTTTTTTGAACAACGAAATTAGCCAAGCGAATTGAGCAAGGTTATAAATACAAAATTTTTTTTGTAGAGTTTGATCCTGGCTCAGGACTAACGCTGGCGGCGTGCTTTAAACATGCAAGTCGAACGGAGGTTAA
>CANQWK010000020.1 GCA_947627545.1 uncultured Clostridia bacterium
GGCGAAATGGTTACTGTTACAATGAATGGCAAAAAGGAAATTAAATCTATAAAACTTAACAAGGCAGCAGTTGACCCTGACGATATTGAAATGTTAGAAGACCTTATTATTGTTGCAATTAAAGATGCGTCTGCAAAAGCAGATGAACTTTCTAACAGCAAAATGGGCAACATGGGCGGAATGGGTGGTTTGTTTTAATGAATCAAATAGACGCTATGGAAAGGTTGGTTAATCAATTTTCATGTTTGCCAGGCGTGGGCAAAAAAACGGCGCAGCGGTACGCCTATTTTTTGTTAACCATGCCAGAAAATGATGTTAAAGATTTTGCCGATGCAATAGTACAAGCAAAGCAACAAATTCACTATTGCAAAGTTTGCGGAAATTTTACCGATAGAGATATTTGTTCAATTTGTGCAAAGCCTAACAAAGCACCAATAATTTGTGTCGTTAAAGAGCCAAAAGATGTTACCGCACTTGAAAAAGTGCGAGATTTTTCAGGCAGTTATCATGTGTTACATGGGGTTATTAATCCTCTTGAAAATAAAGGCCCTAATGATATAAATATTCGCTCACTTTTAACAAGAATTAACGAGGAACATATTGAAGAAGTTATTGTAGCAACCAACCCTGATGTAGAAGGCGAAGCAACGGCACAATATATTGCAAACCTTTTAAAACCGCTTGGAGTTAAAGTTAGCCGCATTGCGCAAGGCATATCAATGGGTAGCGAACTTGAATATACCGATGCAATAACCTTAAGCAAAGCACTATCTTCTCGCACCGAAATGTAAACTAAGGAACAAGTATCTAATCCTAAATTAGAGGAAGAAAATGATAGAATATGAATATAGTTTTGAAGTAATGAATTTGCAACCTTTTATAGATTATTGCGAAAATAATAATTATAAATTGATAGAAGAATCTTGCCAAACAAGAGTTATTTATAGAAATGAAAATAAAACAATTGCTAGACTCACTCTTAATGAATTAAACGGTAATGTAGTAAAAAAACTAGATTTTAAAGATGATAAATTAAGTGAAAACGATTTAATTGAAAGGCGAGAATCTTTAGCTTTAGTGTATAAAGACGAATCTGCAGTTCAATCAATATTGGAATTTTTAAATTACAAAAAGGACAATACTATAAAAAGATTTAGAAAAACATATGAAAAACAAGGTGTAAAGTTTGAACTTGACCATTATTTTCAACCTAAAGATATGTTTGTAGTTGCAATTGAGGGTGAGAAATATGAAGTTGACAAAGTGTATAATTTAATTAAGGATTGGCAAAGAGTTAATTAAATTTCTATAGCAATTTCAATTTATAACACACCTAAAAGTGATATCTTTTGTTTATCTTATTTTGTCGTTTTTTATTAAAACGGCTTGTCTGGTTTAATTTGCTAGACAAATTTTTTTTTATGTGCTAAAATATGTCTTGAATATTTTATTTATGGTTTTTTTTACATCGGCTGGCAATTTTTAAATTTAAATTATTGTTACGCTAAAATTAACCTTAAGTTTATTTAGGAGATTTTTATGGGATTATTTTCTTACTTGTTTGCTTCAGATAATAAAAGAAGTTTAATTAAAATTGAAAAAATTGTTAAAAAAATTGAAGATTTAGCTGATAAATATGCTGCTATGAGTGATGACGATTTGCAGGCTCAAACTCCAATTTTAAAAGAAAGGTTAAAAGCAGGCGAAACTCTTAACGATATTTTACCAGATGCGTTCGCTTTAGTGCGTGAGGCATCTACTCGTGTTTTAGGTCAAAGGCATTTCCATGTTCAGTTAATTGGCGCCGTTGTTTTACATCAAGGGCGAATTGCCGAAATGAAAACAGGTGAAGGTAAAACTTTAACTGCAACTGCGGCTGTTTATTTAAATGCTTTATCTGGCAACAATGTGCATGTCATAACAGTTAATGAATATTTAGCAACTTATCAAGCGGAAATGATGGGCAAACTTTATAAATTTTTAGGCCTTACAATTGGTTGCACATTGGCTGGTCAAACGCCAGAAGAAAAGAAAAAGGCCTATGAGTGCGACATCACTTACGGCACAAACAGTGAATTTGGCTTTGATTATTTGCGTGATAACATGCAGGTAGATAAGCAATATAAAGTTCAACGTGGGCATCATTTTTGCATTGTAGATGAAGTGGACTCAATTTTAATTGATGAGGCTCGTACACCATTAATTATTTCTGGTGCAGGCGGAAAAATTAGCGAACTATATAATGTTGCAGACGGCTTTGCGAAAAGGCTTAAACCTGATGATTATGAAATAGACAAAAAACATAAGCAAATTAGATTAACCGAAGCCGGTGTTTCAAAGGCAGAAAATTTCTTTAAAGTTGAAAATTTGTCTGACATTGAAAACTTAGAAATAAACCATCATATCAACAACGCTTTGCGTGCCAACTACATTATGTTAAAAGACATCAATTACATTGTTAAAGATGATGAAATTTTAATTGTAGATGAATTTACCGGCCGCGTTATGCCAGGCAGGCGTTATTCAAACGGCTTACATCAAGCAATTGAGGCAAAAGAGCATGTTAAAATTAAAGACGAAAACAAAACTCTTGCAACAATCACCTTGCAAAATTACTTTAAGTTGTATGACAAACTTAGCGGCATGACCGGTACTGCAAAAACCGAAGAAACTGAATTTAACAAAATTTATAATCTAGATGTTGTAACCATTCCAACAAACAAACCAATTTTGCGTGTTGACGAGCAAGACATGGTTTTTTATACCGAAGAAGCGAAATTTAAAGCAATAGTTGAAGAAATTAAGGAAAAATACGAGAAAGGTCAGCCTATTTTGGTTGGTACAGCCTCGGTTGAAAAATCGGAACGCATTAGTAGAGATATAAAAAAATTAGGCATTCCGCACAACCTTTTAAATGCAAAAAATCATGAACTAGAAAGTCAAATTGTGGCACAATCTGGCAGAGTTGGTGCAGTTACAATTGCAACCAATATGGCAGGCCGTGGTACAGATATTTTGTTGGGCGGTAACCCAGAATTTTTAGCAAAGCAAAAATTAATAAATGAAAATGTTACGCCAGAAATGATTGAAAAAATAACATCTTACAACACCGTTTTAAATGAAGAAGAACAAGCCATTAAAGATAAATATACCAAATATTATGCCGACTTTAAACGCACCACAGATGAAGAAAAACAGCGTGTTATTGAACTTGGAGGTTTGCACATTTTAGGCACGGAAAGGCACGAAAGTAGGCGTATTGATAACCAATTGCGTGGACGTGCCGGGCGTCAAGGTGATGTTGGTTCAAGCATTTTCTTCATTTCGCTTGAAGACGATTTGCCTCAGCAATTTGGCGAAGATAGAATGAAGAGCATTTTCTCAATTTTGTTCCGCGGCAATGAAGATATTCCACTTCAATCTCGCTTGCTTACAAGGTTCTTTGAAACGGCTCAAAAGAAAGTTGAAAATATGAATTTTAGCATACGCAAAAACGTGCTAGAATATGACGATGTGTTAAATAAACAACGTCATATCATTTATGCAGAACGAGATAAAGTGCTTGACGGCATTGATATTCATCCGCAAATTGTTGAAATGCTTAAAGATTATATTTTTGAACTTTGTGCCGACTATTTAGACGAAACCAAACCAAGTTATGAGTGGGATTTAGAGCCGCTTAATAAGGCTTTGGAAGATAAATTACTAGAAAGAGGAACAAATTTTGTTACTGCCGAATTGGTTGAAAATCAAGATGTTGCAAGCGTTAGCCAACTTGTTTTTGAGTATGTTTTAAATAATTATGAAAAGAAAATTGAAGAAGTTAAAAAGGTAGGCTTTGAATTTTCTAGGGCGGAAAGAGATGTTCTTTTGCGCGTGGTTGACAGGTTTTGGACTGACCATATAGATGAAATGAACACTTTGCGTAACGAAATTGGCATTTTGGCATACGGACAGAAAGACCCTATCGTAGCATATAAAAATCAGGGCTTTGAAATGTTTGACAAAATGATTAGCGAAATGCGAGAAGAGGTTGCATGCATGCTATATAGAATAAAAGTTGAAATTCAACTTGTTCCAAAACGCCCAATAGGAGCAGTTAATATAGGCACAACCAACGCAAAAGAAGGCGGAAAACCTGCTCGCTCAAATTCTTCACACATCGGCCGTAACGATTTATGTCCGTGTGGGAGTGGTAAGAAGTACAAAAACTGCTGCGGCAAAGACGCAAAATAACCATTTAAAATAACTAAAATTGCTCACATTTATGTGGGCATTTTTACTTGCAAAATGCTGCAAAGTTTGAAATTGACAACTAAAATATTTGTGCATTTTTTCATTTGCGTAAAAAACGTTTTAAAGTAAGTTTTTAATAATAAAAAATTTGTAATTAAAATTACTTTTGCAATATTAAATTGAGAATAAAATATGTAATTTTAAATAATGGCATTAAAATTTTTTTAAGATTTTTTAAAAATTCCTTAAAAGTTATTGACAATTAATATTTTTTTTGCTAATATATGTATTGTCAATTTATGGGGGATTAGCTCAGTTGGCTAGAGCACCTGCCTTGCAAGCAGGGGGTCAGCGGTTCGAATCCGCTATTCTCCACCACCCGCAAGGGAAATTATAAAAATTTATAATAAATTATTGCAGTGCGTTTATATAAATTAGGCATAAAATTTATGCAAAATTAAATTCCACAAGCCAAAATAATAATGAGATGTAGCTCAGCAGGTTAGAGCACCACCCTGATAAGGTGGGGGTCGGTGGTTCGAGTCCACTCATCTCAAC